>JBMZDR010000149.1:0-500 GCA_049614485.1 Flavobacteriaceae bacterium | reverse complement strand
CTAATTTTTATCATAGTTACTTATGAAATATGCCAAACTATTTACATTATTATTAGTTGTTTTACTTATAAACAACACCCATGCACAGGTTTCTGTTGATGCAGAACTAAGGCCAAGAGCTGAATACAGACACGGTTTCAAAACACTTTTTAATGAAGGGAATGACCCTACCGTATTCATATCGCAACGTACACGGTTAAACACAAATTACAATACTGAAAAATTAAAGTTAAAATTAAGCTTGCAAGATGTACGTGTTTGGGGAGACGTACCTACTTTAAATACTAGTGATAATCTAGGAACTAGTTTGCATGAAGCTTGGGCAGAAATAAGCCTAAACACAAAACTTTTTGCAAAGGTAGGGCGCCAGGAAATTAATTTAGACGATCAACGTATTTTTGGTAGTGTAAATTGGGTACAACAAGCACGTAGCCATGATGTTGCACTACTAAAATATAAAAAAGAAGCTTTTGAAATGCAGTTTGCTATTGCCTACAATC
>JBMZDR010000148.1:0-502 GCA_049614485.1 Flavobacteriaceae bacterium | reverse complement strand
TACTTTTACAGGCGCTTCTTACAATGCTGTCTGGGATACCTCAGATAACGCTCTGGAGTTTGCTGACAGCGCTAAAGCTACTTTTGGTGCTACTGGTGATTTGCAAATTTATCACAGCGGCACACATAGCTTTATAACAGATGTAGGTACAGGAAATTTATACCTAAGAGGCACAAATCTACTTTTAACTAGCGCGGCAGGTGAAACGTATGCTGACTTTACTGCCGACGGTGCCGCTCGACTTTACCATAATGGTTCAGCCAAACTAGCCACAACCTCCACAGGTATCGACATAACCGGCACAGTGGTCAGCGACGGTTTGACTTCTTCAGGCAACCTTGAGATTTCAAATACAGTTCCATTAATGGACTTTATGGAGTCTGATCAAACCGACAAAAACACACGCTTAGTTAGCACAAACGGTGACTTTGAAATACGAACGCTGTCAGACAACAAAGCGACTCAGACAACGCGTTTTTCTGTAGACAACCCTACAGGCGAC
>JBMZDR010000147.1:0-508 GCA_049614485.1 Flavobacteriaceae bacterium | reverse complement strand
AAAAATCTAATGCTGTATTTACAGTCCTATCTCTTAATAATCGTTCCTTCAAATTTGATATAGAATCCGATTGAATAATATTATGTAATCTTAGCGGCAGTGCTAATGTTATGTTTTGTGTTTTATAATTAGAAATACTATCCAATAAATTAAACACTGCTACATCTTTCTTCACAAATTTACTCACAGGATATCTTAACAACATTCCTAACTTGATACCTTCAATCAATTGAGGGTTTAAAGCAATTAAAGAATCCTTAGATATTCTAAGTTTCTTAGTCAATCTATAAAACCCTTCTTTTGGTTTTACAGTATAAAACGCAAATGAATCTTTTTCTATTTCTGGTTTTTCAGAAACATCTTCTGAAATTTCACTCTTTGTAATTGTTAAGACTTGTCCTATTTTTAATCCATCTACTATTTGAGGATTTTGCTTTTCAAGCTCAAGAATTGTTATACCGTATTTTTTTGAAATACCATATTTCCCTTCTTTGGGCTGAACAACATG
>JBMZDR010000146.1:0-509 GCA_049614485.1 Flavobacteriaceae bacterium | reverse complement strand
GTAGCGGAAGTAGCTGCACCACTTGCTGAACCTGCTGATGCTGTAGCGGAGTCACTAGCATTCGTAGCTGATGTTGCCGCATTAGATGCTGACGTAGCCGCATTGCTTTCAGAGGTGGAAGCGTTAGATGCGCTAGTAGATGCCTCTGATGCCTTAGTCGTAGCCGTAGATGCGCTGTTAGACGCACTGGTTGCGCTTGTGGCGGCTTCTGAGGCTTTAGTAGTAGCAGTGGTAGCACTGGCAGCGGAAGCCGTCTCAGAGGCTCCTGAGGCTGTCTCAGAGGCACTGGCTGCTGTAGCACTTGTAGCAGCACCTGTAGCACTGGTGGCTGCATTAGTCTCTGATGTTTCTGCGGCAGTGGCTGAGTTCTGTGCTGCTGTTGCGTAGGCTGCAACACCTGTGGCGCTGTTAGCTGCATCAGTTGCAGAAGTAGCCGCCTGCGTTGCTTTAGTTGCGGCAGTAGTTGCAGAGTTAGCTGCCTCTACAGCACTAGCGGCTGCATCACTTGC
>JBMZDR010000145.1:0-513 GCA_049614485.1 Flavobacteriaceae bacterium | reverse complement strand
AATACAATGTAGTAAACATAGATATTTCATATTTGTTATCAGCATCTAAGGTGCCTAGCCCTTTAGAAAACACTTTGCGTTTTTCACTAGCGTTTAATTTGGGTGATAAGACGGAGTAAAATAATTTAATAAAGTTAAATGAAAGAGCTAAAATTAAGCACAACATTTAAAATATACGAACAGCTGTCGGAACTTCCATCAGCTGTTTTTAGTCTAATGCAAAAAGCAATAGATGCAAGAAATACAGCATATTCTCCATATTCAAAATTTAATGTTGGAGCGGCAATCCTGATGGAAAATGGAAAAATAGTCATTGGTTCTAATCAAGAAAATGCTGCGTATCCATCGGGTTTATGTGCAGAACGAGTAGCAATATTTCAAGCTGGGGCATTGTACCCTAATGTAAATATTAAAGCCATTGCTATAACAGCAACATCACAAACAAAAAAAATCATGGAGCCTATACCACCATGCGGAGCCTGTAGGCAGTCGATGGCTGAATATGAAATGCGC
>JBMZDR010000144.1:0-514 GCA_049614485.1 Flavobacteriaceae bacterium | reverse complement strand
GACAAGAAGTCCACTAAAAATCATTGATGTAGTAACTACTGATCTAAATTGGAAATACAAAATCAAGAAGATAATTAGTAGTGAAATAGGAACTACCAACATTAATCGCTTCGTAGCTCGTATTTGATTCTCGTAATTTCCAGTAAATCGATAACTCACTCCTGCAGGTAAAACAAATTCTCCTGATGCTATTTTAGCATCTAATAGTGCTTGAGCATCTTCTACAACATCTACTTCTGCGAACCCTTCCTTTTTATCGAAAATAACATAACTCACTAAAAAAGTATCTTCACTTTTAATTACTTGTGGTCCTCTTACATAATTAATATCAGCTAGCTCTTCCAATGGAATTTGTACTCCAGCAGGTGTAGGTATTAGCACTCTCTTCAAGTCTTCTGGATTATCCCTATATTCTCTTGCGTATCTAACCCGAACAGCAAACCGTTCTCGTCCTTCAACTGTTGTTGTTAATGGCATTCCACCAATTGCAACACCAATTTGTTTTTGCATATCC
>JBMZDR010000143.1:0-516 GCA_049614485.1 Flavobacteriaceae bacterium | reverse complement strand
ATGTTTAAAAACTAATAATGATGGCAACTGATTCAGTAATGAAGTGGTATGTAATAAGAGCTATTGGAGGACAAGAAAATAAAGTGAAATCTTACATTGAAACTGAAATTTCTCGTTTAGGTCTTTCTGATTTTGTGAATCAAGTAATTGTTCCTAAAGAGAAAGTAGTTCAGATAAGAAACGGAAAAAAAGTAAACAAAGAAAAAGTTTACTTTCCAGGATATATTATGATAGAAGCAAACCTATCAGGAGAAGTTCCTCATGTTATTAGAGCTATTACAGGCGTTATCGGTTTTTTAGGGGAAGTAAAACGAGGAGACCCTGTACCCATGCGAAAATCTGAAGTAAATAGAATGTTAGGTAAAGTTGATGAACTTTCTATACAAGATGAAAATGTTGCAATACCATTTAATGTAGGAGAAACCGTAAAAGTTGTAGATGGACCTTTTAATGGATTTGACGGCACCATAGAAAAAGTAAATGAAGAAAAGCGTAAACTAGAAGTAATGGTAAAAA
>JBMZDR010000142.1:0-519 GCA_049614485.1 Flavobacteriaceae bacterium | reverse complement strand
AAGGAAAAAAATAAGTAGGAAATTATGGGAAGTCGTAAACATAACATGGCAACACAGTTAAAAGAAGCTAGAAAGTCTAGAGCTTTCGCTAAAATAACTAATTGTCCTACATCACCAAGAAAAATGCGTTTAGTAGCAGATTTAGTAAGAGGAGTTGAAGTTGAAAAAGCTTTACAAATCTTAAAATTTAGTCCAAAAGAAGCATCAAGAAATTTAGAGAAATTGTTAATGTCTGCAATTGCAAACTGGCAAGCTAAAAATGAAGATGCAAGTATCGAAGATGCAGGATTATTCGTAAAATCGATTTGTGTAGATAGCGCAGGTATGTTAAAAAGATTAAGACCAGCTCCACAAGGTCGTGCTCACAGAATTCGTAAGCGTTCTAATCACGTTACTTTAGAGTTAGGTAGTAAAAATATTGAAAGCAAATAATTAAAGTAGACATGGGACAAAAAACAAATCCAATAGGACTTCGTTTAGGAATCATCAGAGGTTGGGAATCTAACTGGTACGGTGGAA
>JBMZDR010000141.1:249-523 GCA_049614485.1 Flavobacteriaceae bacterium | reverse complement strand
AATAATGCAATTCATCACTTCCGTACTCAGCACCATTAACATCTAAGTAAGTTCCTTTTAACATGTTAGGCATAGATAATCCTACATAGTATTTATCTGAATAAAAGAACGCTCCAATACCTGCGTTTGGCGTTGCAGTACTAACATCTTCACTAAATGCTTCATCGCCTGAAACCTGAGTGTTAACTCCGCTAAACAATCCTATATCATGTAACGTAACTCCTGCTTTTGCTCCTAAAGCCAATTTATGAGCTCCTCCTAATCCAATAGTATA
>JBMZDR010000141.1:0-239 GCA_049614485.1 Flavobacteriaceae bacterium | reverse complement strand
TGAGAAATCTGCATAAATATTATTCTCTTTTACAGGACCGTGTTGGTCTGATATTACTGATAATCCTAATCCTACCTTTTCTCCTACTGGACTATGTGCTGAAAAAGTTAAGGTTTTTGGTGCACCTTCAAAACCAGTCCACTGATTTCTATAAAGTGTGGTTATTGATAAGCTCTCGGTTGATCCCGCATAAGCTGGGTTAATCACCGCTTGGTTATACATGTATTGTGTATACTGCG
>JBMZDR010000140.1:0-524 GCA_049614485.1 Flavobacteriaceae bacterium | reverse complement strand
AACAAATGTACTTTGGACAAAAAACGAACAAGGCAATGATTTGGTGAAACTAACTATAAATTTCAATCAAAAAATAGATCCTTCTGTTTTGAAAAATGAAATAGAAATTTCTTTGAACGGAGAAAAAGTTAATGCAGAATTGTTGAGTACATCTGTAAACGATGAAATGAACTATGCTTTAAAAGGCATTGAAAAAAGTGACGATGATTTGGTTTTTGATATTAAACTAAGTAAAAACATTAAACCAGTAAATGGAACACTTGGCAGAGAAGAAGCAATAGTTCGTCATGCATTATTAAATTCACCATTTCACCTTTCTGTAAACGATGTAGAAATAAAACACGATGGAAGCAAAGGCGAATTGAAAGTAAAAATGTCGCAGCAGATAAAAGCAAAAGATTTAAAAAAGTTTATTAAACAAAACATTGTGATTAATTGCTCAATAAACAAGTTTAACAACTTAAACTCTAATGATCAAAAGTCATATATACAAAAAGAACATATAGAAAAGATTTCTGACAACC
>JBMZDR010000139.1:0-524 GCA_049614485.1 Flavobacteriaceae bacterium | reverse complement strand
TTATATGGTAAATATGGTGGAACTGATTTAAAACTAGAAGGCAAAGATTATTTAATGATGCGTGAAAGCGACATTTTAGCAATTATATAATAGCTTTAAGCGATATGCCTTAAGCTTTAAGCAAAATAATGAGAGATTTTAAAAAATATGATATTTGGAAATTAAGTCATGCATTTACTTTAAAAATATATGATATTACTAAATCTTATCCAAAAGATGAGGTTTATGGAATTATTTCTCAAATTAGAAGAGCTTCATCCTCAATACCTACAAATATTAGTGAAGGTTGTGGAAGAGATAGTGATGCAGAATTCAACAGATTTTTAACCATAGCATTAGGATCTGCGTCAGAAACAGAATACTTAATAATACTTTCTAAAGATTTAAGTTATATTGATGAAAATTCATTTATTACCTTAAATCAAGAAATTAACATCATCAAAAGAAAAATTTATTCATTAAAACAAAAATTAAAATAACAACCTAAAAGTTTAGAGCATATTGCTTAAAGCTTTTGGCATAAA
>JBMZDR010000138.1:0-525 GCA_049614485.1 Flavobacteriaceae bacterium | reverse complement strand
GGTATTATGAAATTCCAAAATGATTTAATCCAAAACATCAACCAAACGCTCAGAGAGGAAATTGGTCAATTTAAAGAACAACAAGTAATGTATCCGACTAGAAGAAAGTCAAAACGGTAACTATTGGGAGCGGTGGGTAAATTAAGCTCTTTTGGTTTTTTAGGGTCGGCTTGTGCGAGCGCAAAAACCAAATGTGCTTAATATGCGGTTGGCTTTTCCGCAATGGCATACAACGTTCCGTGTATGGTGTCGTAGCATCCCGCAGGGTGCTATGCACTATACACATTGTTGTGCATTCGTACTTTTTAATGTCTGACTAATCTTGATTTTCCTTGAAATTTTTTCCAAGAAAACCAATACTCGTCAGAAATCATTATTGGTTCAAGATTCTTACTGAGTTTTCCAGAAATATACTTTCCTCTTATATCCCAATTAGTTCCACTTTTACCATCAACGATTACATCATTTGAAAACGAAATATTAAGTTTTGAATTATTGATACTATTTCTATATGCGTTGACAACA
>JBMZDR010000137.1:0-532 GCA_049614485.1 Flavobacteriaceae bacterium | reverse complement strand
CAATTATGATTTTTAGTAGAACAGGTAATATTACAGTTGTTACTCAAGAGCGTGCCTCAATTATTGAGTTAGTGGCTAATATTGAAAAAAAGTACGACCAAATAAAACATGATAACATCATTGTAAATCTTTTTTCTGTTAAAGAGATAGAGCCTAGCGCCATCAATGATTTTTTATTACTTTCTAATAAGCATACATCAACAAACAAGTCATTTGTGGTGGTTACCAATAAAATTGATATTGATACAGTTCCTGAAGAGCTTACTGTTGTACCAACATTACAAGAAGCACATGACATTATTGAAATGGAAGAAATAGAACGTGATTTAGGTATTTAATTGCGTTATTACTCTATATGAAATTAACCATTTTAGGATGTTATAGTGCCACACCGCGAGCGTTTACCAACCCGACATCTCAAATATTGGAGATTAAGGGCCATTTGTTTTTAATAGATTGTGGTGAAGGCACACAACTTCAATTAAGAAAATTTAAAATTAAGTTTTCAAGAATTAAGCACATATTTATTTCT
>JBMZDR010000136.1:0-533 GCA_049614485.1 Flavobacteriaceae bacterium | reverse complement strand
GTCAAAACATTACTATTCAACTAGACGCAACTGGTAACGCAACTATTACTACTGCTGATATCGATAATGGAAGTTTTGATAATTGTGGAATTACTAGTATGACTTTAGATTCAACTTCTTTTGACTGTTCTGAAGTAGGTGCTAACAATGTAGAGTTTATTGTAACTGATGCCAATGGTAATGCTGATACTTGTACAGCTATTGTTACTGTGGAAGACATCATTCCAATTAATGCTATTTGTCAGAACATTACTGTACAATTAGATGCTACTGGAAATGCTGTTATTGCTTCTTCTGATATCAATAACGGAAGTTCTGATAACTGTAGTTCTGTTACTTTAAGTTTGTCTGACACACAATTTGATTGTGATGATATCGGTGCAAACACTGTCGTTTTATTTGCTAATGACGGTAATGGAAACACTTCTCAATGTAATGCTACTGTTACTGTTGCTGATACGATTAGTCCTATAGCTTCTTGCCAAAATATTACGGTACAACTTGATGCTACTGGAACAGCTAACATTACTGCT
>JBMZDR010000135.1:0-534 GCA_049614485.1 Flavobacteriaceae bacterium | reverse complement strand
AACAGGTCCATCATGATACACTTTATCTGATAAGTCATTTCCACTTACAAAAACCCAATCATCATCTCCTGTAGCTAATCCAGAAGATGAGCCCCAGGAAACATTACCATTAGCATCAGAAGTCAATACTTTATTTACTCCTTCATTCCCGTCTTCTATCCTTAAAACAGGAGCTGTTCCTACTATATGTAACGCTTTTGTTGGATTTGAAGTTCCAATTCCAACCAACCCCGTTGCATCAATACGCATTGCTTCACTATTATTAGTAACTAATACTAAATCCTGCGCATCTAAAGTACCAACCATTTCCGTTCCAACAGTTGTACCAGCATCACCGCTTAAGGCCCAACCTGATCCACCACCAAAAGTTGCCCAAACTGAGCCATCATAATAGTAAAAGCCAGCAGTAGCATTTGTTTGGTACACTAATAATCCAGTAGCAGGACTAGCTATAGCTATTCTTTGAGCTTGTGTCATTTTAGGAATCAATAACCCCGAAGATGTACTTGTGATATCTAATGCTGCACTAGAATC
>JBMZDR010000134.1:0-536 GCA_049614485.1 Flavobacteriaceae bacterium | reverse complement strand
CAGTGATTACTTGTACGTGTTGCGTACTGTTTCCAGCACAATCAGTCACTGTCCATGTTCTGGTTATTGTATAGTTGTTACTACACTCATCATCATTTCCAGAAAATTCTTCCGTATATCCAATAGGAATATTATTTCCACAATTATCTTCTACAGTCAGTACTGCAGCTTCCGGAATGGCATCACATTCAACTGTAACGTCAGATGGTATATCGCCAGATAATACAGGGTCTGAGTTGTCTTCAACTATAATTACTTGTGTGTGTTCTGTATTATTTCCGGCACAATCAGTTACAGACCATGTTCTGTTTATTGTATAATTAGTTGCACAACCATTAGGGTCTGCTATAATTTGTTCATCAAAACTAACGTCTAGTGTTGTGTCGCAATTATCAGTTGCAGTTAAAATATCTGCATCAGGAATACTATCACATTCTACAGTAACGTTCCCAGGAAGACTAGATAAAACAGGCGCAGTATTATCAACAACAGTGATTACTTGTACATGTTCTACTGAATTTCCTGCACAATCATTA
>JBMZDR010000133.1:266-539 GCA_049614485.1 Flavobacteriaceae bacterium | reverse complement strand
AGTGTTTAATTGTATTTACCATACCAACTATAGATGGAGTTGCCTCATGTACTACAGTTTGATTCATTTTACGTAAACCTAATGCCTCTAAAGTTCTCTTTTGATTCTTAAGACGCCCGATTTGACTTTTTACTTGTGTAACTTTAATTTTTGCCATCGTTCTTAGATTTATCCGTTAAATACTTTTTCTAAAGAAATACCTCTTTGTTTTGCAATTGATACAGCACTACGTAATTGTAATAATGCATCGAAAGTTGCTTTTACTGCATTGTG
>JBMZDR010000133.1:0-256 GCA_049614485.1 Flavobacteriaceae bacterium | reverse complement strand
AGATCCTTGAGATTTTGATAATACATCATGAATTCCTACTGCCTCTAATACTGCTCTAACAGCACCACCTGCAATAACCCCTGTACCATGAGAAGCAGGCTTGATGAAAACTTTTGCTCCACCAAATTTACCTTTTTGCTCATGAGGTAATGTACCTTCTAAAATAGGTATTCTTACTAAATTTTTCTTTGCATCTTCAACTGCTTTAGCAATTGCAGAAGAAACATCCTTAGATTTTCCTAATCCATGTCCAACA
>JBMZDR010000132.1:0-541 GCA_049614485.1 Flavobacteriaceae bacterium | reverse complement strand
GCACAATGACTGGTGCTTTAAATGTTGAGTCTACTATCACTTCTGATGGGCTGACTGTGGAAACTTCATCTGGTGCAATAGCAACATTAAGTAACTCAAGTACAAGCACAGATAGTAATACAGTAATTGGTAAACTTGTTTTTGAAAATAATGATGATAGTTCCGCCGCAACAAATGCTGAAATAATGGCAAAGTCAGACGGCACTGCTGGAAGAACAGATGTTTATATCCGTGGAGGTAGTGGCTCTTTATCAGACCGTTTTAAAGTAGGATTTAACGGCGACATCAGCTTCTACGAGGACACAGGCACGACTGCCAAGTTCTTCTGGGATGCGAGTGCGGAGAGCTTGGGGATTGGGACGAGTTCGCCAAGTTCAACACTTGAGGTAAAAGGTGCTAACAACTCAGACGCAATTCTAACTGTAACTGGTGGAACAACAGCAGGGTTAGGCTCTAATGCTAAAATAAAACTTGTTCCTGATGGAACAGCAGGTCTTGGTGTTATCAATGTTGAAGGTTCAGATGGTAGTGATGTTTTAGC
>JBMZDR010000131.1:0-542 GCA_049614485.1 Flavobacteriaceae bacterium | reverse complement strand
TTGTGTTTAAAAAAATTACTGCGACAGCATAATTACTTTTAAAAAGCAATAGAGCATTTGCGAGCGGCAATTTTACATAACGGCTAATTATAGCTACAAATGTTTTATAAACGCTGCGAAGCAAACCGCTTATTAGTTTAATGACCCAAGTTCCAATATGACATTTGTACTATAATGTTCTGCGTTATGTAACTTTGCTTTGGCAAAAGCGAAATTTAAACTACTGTTTTTCTTATTTTTTTCTTCTAAAAATTTTCTCTACAATGTTAATGGAACACTCTTTTTACGAAGCGACGCAGGAGAGAAGTAGAATGTGTGTGGAATGGAATTAAATTCTCTTATTTCAGATAGGATTTTGTACATTTATGATTCATATTAATACGACTTATGAATTCACCAAAAAAAATTGATAAACTAAAAAGCATTACCTACACTGAACTTTCTGAACTAGTTAAAACACTTTTTAAAAATTTAGGTTATAATGAATTAAATTCTAAAAACGAAAGGTGCATTACTGGTGCTATACAAACAGGAATAACAAT
>JBMZDR010000130.1:0-542 GCA_049614485.1 Flavobacteriaceae bacterium | reverse complement strand
TTAAAGAAGAACAAAAATTTACACAGTGGTGGCTTTGGCTGATTTTAATCGGAATCGGAGTTTTACCGATTTTCGGAATTTATAAGCAATTAATTCTCGGAGAAAAATTTGGCGATAAACCAATGTCTGACTTCGGACTTATTATTTTTTGTATGTTTATTTTTAGTTTAATAGCTATGTTTTGGTTTATGCGACTGAAAACTGAAATCGACCAAAATGAAATCCGAATGATTTTTTTCCCTTTCGCTAAAAAGCGAGTAAATTGGAAAGAAATAAAAAATATTGAAATCGTGAATTATGGATTTGTTGGAGGTTGGGGAATACGACTTTGGACAAAATATGGAACTGTATATAATACGAAAGGAAATAAAGGATTGGCGATTGAACTTCTGAATGGAAAAAAATTTCTAATCGGAACTCAAAAAGAAACTGAACTGAATAAAATAGTGGAGAACAAAGCCAGTTGGCTACACCGTGTATAATTAATGGCTAGTTCTCGCCTACTTACGAAAATCCTCGCGGATTTTCTATTTGGTTTGTAT
>JBMZDR010000129.1:0-545 GCA_049614485.1 Flavobacteriaceae bacterium | reverse complement strand
AAAATAAATTGTATATTGGTTATCTACCACAAAAAATTACGTCTAAACTACTGTAGTACATTAACTGCAAAGGCACAGTAAGTAAAGCAAGAATGCTTGTAGTTTACAGTTAGAAGTATAACAACCATAATTAAAATTGCATCATATGAAAAAGAAAGTTAGAACGGTATTTAATAAATTAAGAAACCCTAATACTTGGGGGAGACAAAATTATCAGGGAGAATCAATACAACACAGTAAAAACTTCAGAATAGATAAAAGTAGGCCAAACGAATTAAAAGGTATGGGGTTTGTACAGCGTATCATGACCAAGTATGTAACTGGTCATGCAAAAAGAGATAAAGGGAATATCTTGTGGAGAGATTTACCAAATACCTAATAGGTAGTAGATAAAAAAACAATACATCTATCTAGCAATCAAATGTTTAGGTGTGTTTTGTTGTGCGTGTATTTGAACTACAGTAACTATTACTTTTACAACTTTAATTTTAGTACATAAAAATCATAACTTATATTAGCGAATAAGCCAATGTGGTTGTTAAATA
>JBMZDR010000128.1:0-547 GCA_049614485.1 Flavobacteriaceae bacterium | reverse complement strand
CATTGTAGTAGTTGCTGAATTTGATTCTTTTTTGGCTTCGTTTTTACAACTAGTAAACACTATTGCTATAATAACTACCATACTTAAAATTACTTTCTTCATTGTTTTAAAATTTAATTATTGATTGACTTTATTACTCTAATATTTGTTTTACTTCTCCACAGCTTAACATTGCCTGACCATAATAAGGATTTGTTATTTTTTGCTGTTTGCTTAACCAATATGCCCCTTTATTGTTATTTGCCATTGGGCAAAAATCTACAAAGACTTTTTTATTAATACCAAATAGTTTAATTGCATTGATTAAATGTGAGGAAAGGTGTTTAAAATGGTCTCTTTGAACTTTGATATCTGAACTCTTTGAAATTGAATTGGCTGACACTTTTATTTCTTTTTCTATAGTCATCCAATGATTATGCGCATTCTTATCTGTTAATTGTTTCATATCAACTTGAGATATATTTTCTAATATTATTTTTGATGTTAACATTGCATTATTAGCATCCTCATTAACCAATTCATCTTTTAATTTTATGTAACTATTAAA
>JBMZDR010000127.1:0-549 GCA_049614485.1 Flavobacteriaceae bacterium | reverse complement strand
GAAGCACCAAAAAACAACACAAAAAAAGATACTATGCTTAATAGCAACACATAAACAAAAGTGGTTGAGAATAATTTTAACAACTCTTCTTTATTCTCCTTGTGCTCGGCCACATACTTTACAACTCCGTTAAACATCCCTAGTGTTGCTAGGGATTGTAGCATTGGTATAATGTTTCGTAAATCTCCTATTAAAGCTACTCCTGCTGGCCCAAGTTTTTCAGCTATAATTCTTTGAGATACTAAGCCTAATGCTGTTTTTATTGCAATTCCTGTTGAGTTTACCGAAGTAATCTTTAACAACAAATTATCTTTTATAAAATGGGGTACTTTCAATTAAAATGAATTAATATAATGAACTAGGGTTTGGGTTTCTTCTATTGTTTGCACAGGGCTCATTGGCAAGCTCAACACTTCTTGGTGTAATTGCTCGGTAATAGGCAATTTTAATGTGTTATATTCTTTTAGCGCTTCTTGCTGATGTGGAGCTATAGGATAATGTATTGCTGTTTGTATACCGTTCTTATATAAAAATGTTTTTAGCTCATCT
>JBMZDR010000126.1:0-550 GCA_049614485.1 Flavobacteriaceae bacterium | reverse complement strand
CTTCTGAGGAATACTGAAACACTGCTATTGTGGTTAAGCTATCTTCCATAATCTCTGTTTATCAAGAAAGGGGTGTCTTTATTTATTGACAAATGTACTAAGCAAATTCAACACTTCGTCTATTTGACCATGAGTATTATAACTGTGCATACAAAATCTTAAGCGTTCCCTACCTTCAGGGACAGTTGGCGACAATATGGGTTTCACATTAAAACCGTTTGACTGTATCAATTCTGCGCAATTTTTGACGTTTTTATTCCCAGGAATCACACAACATTGTATTGCTGATTCGCTATTTACAAACAAAGAGTTCAATTGCAAATCAATGCAGATTTTTTTAAAATACTGAATGTTATTATACAGATTATTAACAGCGTTATCCTCTCTCTCTAAATGTAGATATGCCGTATGTATAGTTGCTAAACTATGTGGCGCCCCCCCTGTGGTGTAGATAAATGCTCTTGAAAAATTTATAAGATAATTTTTCAAATGTTGGTTCCCTAAGATTGCTGCACCATGACACCCCATGGCTTTACCAAAAGTTACAATA
>JBMZDR010000125.1:0-557 GCA_049614485.1 Flavobacteriaceae bacterium | reverse complement strand
AACTTCGTTGTTTAGTTCTTTCTCAGTTTTTCCCGCATAAATAAGATTTCGTACTTCTAATTGATTAAAGAGAACTGTGGCTTTTTTTTCTGCTTCAATAAGGTTTTGTAATACGGATGTCATGTGTCTAAATTGTAGGCAACGAAGTTAGTTTTTTCTATTTATATACAAATGAAAAATTGTAACTTAGAGAAATGCAAGAAGATTTTTTACATTTTATATGGCAGTACCAAAAGTTTAAAACAGTTAATTTAACTACGGTGTGCGGGAAATCTATTCAAGTGATTGCGGTAGGAACACATAACTTTAACTCTGGCCCGGATTTTTTTAATTCAAAAGTACGTATAGGCAATCAGTTGTGGGTAGGAAACGTAGAGTTGCACATTAATGCTTCTGATTGGTATATGCATAAACATGAGCAAGATGCTGCGTACTCTAATGTAATTTTACACGTAGTTTGGAAGGCTGATACCAAAGTATATGATAGGCATCAAAATGAGATAGCTACATTAGAGTTACAGCATGTTGTTAATGCTTTGTTGTTGCAACGATACAAA
>JBMZDR010000124.1:0-565 GCA_049614485.1 Flavobacteriaceae bacterium | reverse complement strand
CTCTAACTACACAGCTATGAAAGTTTGTGTTAGAACTTAAGAAAGTAATAGTTTCATCCTGTATAGGACGAGATGCAACAGCTAATCCAAAGTCTCCAATACGATCTGTAGCACTAAGCATACGAATACCGTCTGGGCCTATAAATACAATATCACCACCAACTTCTTGTATACTGTCGTCTTGTACACAACCAATGTCTAAAGATATGGGTTGAAGTTGAAAGTCAGCTATTGTAGTACCAACCAACCTGTGTATTTGAGTTTTACTAAAGATAATTAACTGTTCACGGAAAGTAATAATACCAGTAATATCTTGAGTAAGATTTATTGTACCAGAACCTGAATTAGCTGTAAAGTCATTATCTGTATAAGGTGCAGTAAATACTAGATTTTTATTCTTAGCAAAGAAAATATGGTTTTTAAATTCTGCTACATGAGATGCTGCTAATACATCTGAAGGTGCATTGTCTAGTACAGTGAAAGTAGAACCGTCATACTTAGCTGGATTATTAGCGCCATCCACTATCATAATGTTTTGAGTGCCAGTAAACCCGTAACGAGCAAA
>JBMZDR010000123.1:0-575 GCA_049614485.1 Flavobacteriaceae bacterium | reverse complement strand
TTCACGTGTTATAGTTATTCATAGTACTTGTTTAAAAAAACTTGAAATTAACAAAAAAAAGTGGGTAACGTGCTGTTTTAGCATAACGAAAAAACAGTTAAACCTTTAATATCTTGTTAATTATCTAGCGGAATTAATCGTAGCAATATTATATTTTTACATAGAGATTACTTCGTTTTATGAAAAATAAAACTCAAAATGACATATCATTATCAAGTCAAATAGCGGAAATAAACTAAACAACAATTGTAAAATCTCCACTCAAAGGCTTCAACCTCTTTTTTAACATTGGAATTAGCTCCGTTCCATACTCTAAATATAGTTCAGAGAAATTTGTGTTTCGTTCTTGTAAACTTTGTTTTGGGAACAATTCATTCTGAATAGCAGTAAATGAATTTAATTTCTCTTTTAGTTTTCGTTTTTCCGCTGTTAACAATCGCTTTTCTAAAGCATTCAATCCGTTTAGCTGCTTTTTTTCTTGAGCTGCAACTGCTCCAACGAAAGATTCGTCAGTTTGTATAGCTACTTTATACAATTCTTTAAACTGCTCTTTTAAAAACTCTCTTTGAGTAGAA
>JBMZDR010000122.1:0-576 GCA_049614485.1 Flavobacteriaceae bacterium | reverse complement strand
CCATTCTACCTGCCATACGCATTCCTTTGAATACTCTTGCAGGATATGATGCAGCACCAATAGAACCTGGAGCTCTTAACCTGTTATGTTGACCGTGAGTAGCTTGACCTACACCCGCAAAACCATGACGTTTTACAACACCTTGAAATCCTTTTCCTTTTGAAGTTCCAGCTACATCAACAAACTCACCTTCTGTGAAGTGTTCTACTGTTATAGCATCTCCTAATTTGTACTCCGCATCAAAACCTTTAAATTCAACAACTTTGCGTTTTACAGAAGTACCCGCTTTTTTAGCATGACCTAAGTCTGCTTTAGTAGCGCTTTTTTCTGTCGCGTCATCGAAACCTAATTGAAGAGCTTCATAACCATCAACTTCTTCAGTTCTGACTTGGGTAACGATACATGGTCCAGCTTCGATTACTGTACATGGAATATTCTTTCCATTTTCATCGAAAATGCTGGTCATACCGATTTTTTTTCCAATTAACCCAGACATAATTATTATTTATTAATTATTATTATTTGTTACTGTCTTGAAAATGTATATATCTTAACATACTCAATACCCTCATCTTC
>JBMZDR010000121.1:0-577 GCA_049614485.1 Flavobacteriaceae bacterium | reverse complement strand
AATTGTACTTTTTCACCTTCAAAAAGCACTTTTTTAGAGAAATTTGTTAAGTGTAACGTATTATTTAAATGAAATGCAATCTGGCAATAACCTTGATTTATCAACTGTACCATATAATGTTGCCAATCTTTCCACGAAATAGAATTTCCTGCTCCGTAAGTTTTTAAATGCTGATAATTTTTATCTAAAACAGTGGCGTTTTTTGCACCACGTAATACATCAATTACAGTTCCCATCGCTTCTTTTTCTTGCAAACGATAAATGGCTGACAAGGCTTTTTGAGCAATTACTGTTCCGTCAAAAAATTGTGGTGGATTTTTACAAACATCACAATTTCCACAATTTTCCTGAATCAATTCACCAAAATAACTCAGTAATATTTTTCGTCGGCAATCAGTTGCTTCAGAAAACTGTTTCATGCGTTCCAACTTCGCCTCTTGTACTTCTTTATTTCCGGTGTTTGCAATAAACTGACGCAACTGCATAACATCAGCATAACTATGAAACAACAAAGCTTGCGATGGTAATCCGTCACGACCAGCACGACCGATTTCTTGATAATATCCTTCAATATTTT
>JBMZDR010000120.1:0-583 GCA_049614485.1 Flavobacteriaceae bacterium | reverse complement strand
ATTGCCTTTATTCTATAAAGAATTAAGTGCGTTAGGGTTTACAACTACAGGATATAATTCTACTCAAGATATTGCATCTTGTCCAGGAACTGATACGTGTAATTTGGGTATTGCTAGTAGTACTGGTTTAGCTAGTATTTTAGAAAAGGTTTTAAGTGACGAATTTCCTCAATATGTAAATTCGAAAGAGTTGTCTATTAAAATTAGTGGATGTATGAATGCTTGTGGACAACACAGTATTGCTCAAATTGGATTACATGGAACTTCTATTAAAGTAGGTAATTTTCTTGCTCCAGCCACTCAGTGGTTTTTAGGAGGAGGAATTTTAAAAGATGGAAATGGAAGATATGGGGATAAAATCATTAAAATTCCAAGCAAACGTTCTCCAGAAGCTCTAAGAACGGTATTCAAAGATTTTGAGTTGAATAACCAAAATGGTACAATTCATTTTTTAGACTATTACGATAGCAAAGGAGCAGCTTATTTTAGAGCTCTTCTAAAACCACTTGCAGATGTTTCTCAATTGTCAGAAGATGAATTTATAGACTGGGGACACGATACAAAGTACTTTAAAACTGTAGGA
>JBMZDR010000119.1:0-590 GCA_049614485.1 Flavobacteriaceae bacterium | reverse complement strand
AAGAAAGAAGAAGGTGGTCGTCATACACCATTCCATAACAACTACCGTCCACAGTTTTACGTACGTACAACTGATGTAACAGGAAATATTAACTTACCTGATGGAGTTGAAATGGTAATGCCTGGTGATAACTTAACTATTACAGTTGATTTAATCCAACCAATTGCATTGAACTTAGGTTTACGTTTCGCTATCCGTGAAGGAGGTAGAACAGTAGGAGCTGGTCAAGTAACAGAGATTTTAGACTAATATTTTAGTTTTAAAATTTTTAATCAATTATAAAAAGGTGTCCCGATAATTCGGGATGCCTTTATGACTAAAAAAAAGAAACGGATTTAGCTCAGTTGGTAGAGCACTGGTCTCCAAAACCAGGTGTCGGGGGTTCGAGCCCCTCAATCCGTGCAAATACAATACGGAGCGAGGTGTTGAGTGAAGTAGAAAGAAAATTTTCAATTCGTGCAAAACATTAAAAGAGGATGAAATTTATACAATATGTCAAAGATTCTTTTGAAGAGTTAAACAATCATATGACGTGGATTGCTAAAGAAGATGCTCAAAAAACAACCGTTACTGTTGCGGTATTCACCATT
>JBMZDR010000118.1:0-596 GCA_049614485.1 Flavobacteriaceae bacterium | reverse complement strand
TCTTATCTGAAACACAAATTACATCACGACTATTTAACTTTTGGACATTAGCAACTCTAATTCCATAATATCGAAATATTGGATTTGTTTTAACTTCATTTTCAATGAATTCAATATCATCTTTTTCAAAGATATTATGTTTCATTTAAGAGTGGTTGTAAATGTTGCACAACGTGTTGCATATGGAAAGTTGTGTTTACGAGCAATGAAATTCCGAAGGAATTTCAGCAGTAAGTAAATAAACAGCTTCCATAACTTAAGCACTAAAGTAAACAATTTTTTATATGCTGTGTTGCCTACAGTTTTTAATTTTTATTTTTTTGAGTCACAAGCTAACTCGGTTTGCGTCAATATTGCGTCTGAGTGAATATCGGAAGATCGTACTTTTTTACATTATCAGGCTAAAATTCTGAATTGGTTAACTGTGTGCCTAATGTTAGCTAAAGACTATTAAAGTTAGCTTAAAATCAGTGATTTTTATATTCGGTTTTACACGTTTTGAATTGAGCGTTGCAATTGTAGGCAACGGTCTCGTATAAGATTAGTTGCGTGGTTTAAGCACCTAATTTAGCAAATAAAAACCGAATAGAAAATCC
>JBMZDR010000117.1:0-616 GCA_049614485.1 Flavobacteriaceae bacterium | reverse complement strand
CAATGATTTCTCCAATTAATTCTTCTCTAGATTTAATATCTACAAGAGTGTCTAATTGATCATCTCCAATATAAACAGATTCTTCTGCGAAAGCACCTTTTAAAATAGGTCTGTCTTTCGTTTTCTTTCTGAATTCTTTGATTAATTTTGCTGGAGCATTGGCTGCTTCAGAAATCATCATTGAAGTATTTCCTTTTAATACTGATGGTAAGTCTTCAAAATCTTTATCTGAAGCTTCCATAGCTTTTGCTAATAATGTGTTTTTAACAACTGATAACTGAATATTTGCTTTAAAACAAGCTCTTCTTAAATTAGATGTAGTTTGAGCATCTAATCCAGAAATATCTGCTAAATACAAAGTGTTAGTTTCTGCTAATACTGCTGTTAAATCTTGTATTACTTGTGATTTCTCTTCTCTAGTCATAATTATAAGTTTTAACGTATTAAACAGTTTTCACCTCAACAGCTATACTAGGACTCATAGTACTAGACATAAAAACGCTTTTTACATACGTTCCTTTAGCAGTTGTTGGTTTCAATTTAATAATAGTTTGTATTAACTCGTTTGCATTTTCTTGAATTTTTAAAGCATCAAAAGATACTTTTCCAATTGCAG
>JBMZDR010000116.1:0-621 GCA_049614485.1 Flavobacteriaceae bacterium | reverse complement strand
AAGAAATCTATTTTTGTAAAAGATAGTCATTTGTACCGTAAAATTATTTTTAAGGATATTTTATATATAAAATCTGATAATGTGTATATAGAAATTTATACAACAGGTAAAACTTATGTAGTTCGTTCAACATTGAAAGACTTTTTGACTAAGTTGCCACAAGATGATTTTTTACGAACAAGTAAGTCATATATTATAAACATCAGGCATGTTCAAGCTATGAATTCAAGAGATGTAATTATTGATGATAAGATGATTCCGGTATCAAAAGAATACAAACCTATCATTCAAGAAATGCTAAACATATAGTAAAAAAAGCCACTCAAATGAGTGGCTTTTTTATGAAAGCGTAGGTTCTATAAAATCTTTATATTCAATAAAAAATCGCTCTAGTAAATCCATATGTTTATTAAAAAATTCATAAGCTTCTCGCCAAGTATTTTTATTATGAATGCTGAATTTTTGTTCATGTTTCACATAAATTCTACAAATACTTTTTCCAGATTTTTCTAAGTAATAATCATCATCAAAAATAACCTCTGGTAGGTATTCGGTTTCTAGTATTGTTTTTAATGATTCAAACTTCTCATATTGGTCAAGTCTATCATAGTCATCGTCATG
>JBMZDR010000114.1:0-623 GCA_049614485.1 Flavobacteriaceae bacterium | reverse complement strand
TAGAGGAAGAGTAATGCTTAAAGTAGAATATATAGATCACATGGGTTCTGACTTGACAGTCGTCAATGCTGCTCGTGTGTCATTTAATAAACAGTCAGACTGGTTGCCAAAGGTACACAACGGAGAGAAGAATGTCCTGTTGGAGAAAGATAGAAAACTTATTCACTACCTTGCAAGGCATAAGCACACTTCTCCTTTCGGGCATTGCTTTGCTTCTTTTCGTGTACGTGCTCCTATCTTTGTCAGGTCACAGCTAGTCAAGCACAAGTTCCTACGTATCAATGAGGTGTCTCGTCGTTATGTTGATGATGAGCCTGAGTTCTTTGAACCCCGTTACTGGCGTGGACGTAGTGCAGACAAGAAGCAAGGATCAGAAGGTCAAGTGGACACAACTATTGACTCTACATATATCAACAATTTAGCTACATCAGTTTACAATAACCTGTTAGAAGAGGGTGTAGCACCTGAACAGGCACGTATGGTGTTGCCTCAGTCAATGATGACAGAGTGGTACTGGTCAGGTTCACTTGACGCATGGGCTGACATGTGTCGTCTACGTGGTATGCCTGACACACAATTAGAATCCCGTGAGGTGTCAGCATACATCAGTGACAAGATGTACG
>JBMZDR010000113.1:297-625 GCA_049614485.1 Flavobacteriaceae bacterium | reverse complement strand
ACACACCCAAACACAATACGCTAAAAATTAGCACAATTGCAATTCTGAATTTCGATTTAAAGAGATTTAACATAGTTATAAATCAAAAACTGAGCTTCTTTTAGTATAAACCAAATCTTTCAACTTGAGTAAAAAAGCGGTTGATAAATATAGTGCAAATGACACCCCGAATGTAGCAAAAGAGAGGTATATAAAAAATAAACGCACATTTTTAGTACGCATACCTAATCGGTCTGCTAACCGCGAGGACACAGCAAAGCCATGTTTTTCAAAAAAATATTTTAAATTATTTATCATCCCCATACAATCTGCAAATTAGTCATTTTAT
>JBMZDR010000113.1:0-287 GCA_049614485.1 Flavobacteriaceae bacterium | reverse complement strand
ATAATTTATTTCCTATTTCGCATTGCAAACATTTATGAGTGGCACAAAATTGAGTTTTTAATTCAATTAAGGCTTGCGAATCTGCGGCAGAATTAACTGAAACAGTTAATTTTTCAAAATTCATTACAACTGTATTTTTCTCTGGTTTTATAGCTCGATAAAGCTGTAACAGTGTCTCAAGATTTGTTTTAGAATGAGTTTTAGCGTATAAGAATTTTATAGGTATTACAACATTTAATACAAGTAAATCAATAAAGTTATTGCTTATTGATTTTTTTCGTTTAAAA
>JBMZDR010000112.1:407-625 GCA_049614485.1 Flavobacteriaceae bacterium | reverse complement strand
GCTGTTACGATAGCCTTGTTACTTCCTGAACCGTCATTCTTAACAATCATAACCGTCTGCCCTACTCGGATAGCGATTGATGGTGTTCCTAATGCTCCTGCTGTTGAACCCGCAGGCTGTAAGTCATCATTCACTGTGAACGTAGCAACGGGTTGAGCTACCAATGGTGCTAAACCTACGTTTGTGTACTTCGTGTGTAGTCTTCCCTGCTCTGCCCA
>JBMZDR010000112.1:0-397 GCA_049614485.1 Flavobacteriaceae bacterium | reverse complement strand
TGATAAGGTCGGAGTTAGAAGGCATCTCTGCACCTACTAATCGTAGGAAGGATGCGATTGTTCTGTTACCATAACGCTCAAATTCCTTTTCATAAGTATCAGGAAGATACTGATTCAAGAAATCAAAGTTGTTAATGTAGTTTGTTGCTGTGGGTATTTGAGTTGACGATGGTTGCAAATCAAATCCCGGTGCTGCTTGTACTGCCATTTTGTTTTTTGTTTTTTATTTTTTCTTAATACTTCTAATTTTCAAGCCCTTCCCCGAGTCAGGGTTTATAGCTCGAATTTGCATCCCGCCCTTTGTAGAAACCTCAGGTGCATTCCGTGTCGACATATCAATGTTTTTCATCTTACGGGTCACATCCTCAGTTGCTGAAGCCTTACCTTGTTCATAAAA
>JBMZDR010000111.1:0-631 GCA_049614485.1 Flavobacteriaceae bacterium | reverse complement strand
CAGAAATGTCATGGTCCTGTAGAAGAAATGGATGAATTGTATCAATACTCTCCATTAACAATGGGTTGGTGTATAGATTGTCATAAGGATACTAAAGTGGATTTAAAAGGTAATAAATATTACAAGAAAATTCATGATGATTTGGCAAAGAAATACAATGTAGACAAAGTTACCATTGCGCAATTAGGTGGTAAAGAATGTGGTAAATGTCACTATTAATTAAAGAAGAAAGATAGTTTGATATTGGTGAAAACTAATAACTAATAACTAACAACTAATAACTAAATATAAATGGCTTCGAACAAAAAATACTGGCAAAGTGTTGAGGAACTAAAAGATAGTTCTATTGTTGAAACGTTAAGTAAAAATGAGTTTGTAGAAGAAATTCCAACAGATCAGTTTTTAGGTGATAAAGAAACATTAGAGAACTCTTCTACTTCTCGTAGAGACTTTTTAAAATATGTTGGTTTTACTACTGCAGCTGCATCTTTAGCTGCTTGTGAAGGGCCTGTTAGAAAGTCAATTCCTTATGTTGTTAAACCAGATGATGTAACTCTAGGTGTTGCAGATTGGTATGCAACTTCTATGGCAGATGGTTATGACTTTTCAAATGTTTTAGTAAAAACAAGAG
>JBMZDR010000110.1:0-635 GCA_049614485.1 Flavobacteriaceae bacterium | reverse complement strand
CCTTAGTAGTACTTAATTTGTGTGTAATTTGATTGTTTGCTGTAGTTTCCATAATAATTGTTTTAATTGATGATGATTAGATTAGTTACCTATAACGTCTTTTAGCGTTCCAAAGGTTAGCTGTTCCGTTACTTAATTTGTGGGTAATTTGTTTATTACTTTTAGTTGCCATAATTCCTGTTTTAAATTAATACTATACCTAGTAGACGCGACAAAAATAATTTTGTTACAGTACTATGTAAAACAAAGTACTATTTTAACATTATTTAACACTTCTAAGAGGTAATTAGCTTAATTGCAGTAAGATAAAGGGTAGAAGGGGTGTTGAGTAATAGAATTATATAAGATAGAAGAACTAACTGTCTTTTGCTATTATACTTAAAGCTAAACGAATTTTGAAATAATCTAACTGTTCATTAAAATATTCAAAATAAGGTTTTAAACCGTCTGGCGATTTTAATTCTTGCTGAGCAGTTTTTACTGACTCAACTTCAGGTTTACTCACAAAATCATAAATATCAATTGCTTTGCCTTCACTATACAGTTTGGCTATATGAGAATATATAGTTGTTGATTTTAAGTTCCGACGTTCAGCAATTTCGTCAATACTTAAACCCTCTTTGTACAATTCATAG
>JBMZDR010000109.1:0-636 GCA_049614485.1 Flavobacteriaceae bacterium | reverse complement strand
TAAATGTCCCACCTAGAGAACTAGAAATAGTTAGCTTAGGATTTACGCTTCTAATATCTAAAAGACTTAGAGGCAAATCCGTACCGATTCCTACGCCTGAATCAGCAATAACCATCTTAGTATCACCAGACGCATTTGGGGCATCTGTAGACCCTATGTTGTTTTTAAAGTGTATTTCGCCTGTGCCAGAGGTAGATCCAATGTAGACATTATTGGTGTTATAGCCAATCTTTCCCCTGTTGCCTGTAGCTGGGCCAATGTCAATATGTGGGCTTGCTGCGCCTAAATGAAGATCTGCGTTTATCGTAGTCGTGCCGATGCCCAAACGCTCCGCCGAAGCGTCCCAGTACAGAGCTTGGCTTGTGCCCGTGTCCTCGTAGAAGCTGATGTCTCCGTTGGAGGCTATGAGCATACGTTGGGTGTTGGCTGTCGCAAACGCTAAAGGAATAGCACTATCGATTCCTGATTCACTGTTTATTGTGTTTAAAGACCTGCTTGAATTTATAATGTGTTCAATTTTTATATCCCCGCCAGCAGGACCAGACGAAGAAGTGATATAAGTACCGCCAGCACTTGCACCCTCAACAGTAAGCCCATCCATCGTGGCTGTGCCAGTAACGTCTATGCCTGTGGAGG
>JBMZDR010000108.1:0-644 GCA_049614485.1 Flavobacteriaceae bacterium | reverse complement strand
ACACAATTGTTTTAACAGTTGTTGATGCTTATGGAAACACAACTATTACCAATGCAATTGTTACTGTAACTAATAGTTTTAATGACAGTGATAATGATGGTATTTCAGATAATTGTGATGATGATGATGATAACGATGGAGTTGAAGATGTTATAGATAATTGTCCATTTACATTTAACACCGCTCAATTAGATAATGATAATGATGGTATTGGAGATATTTGTGATGATGATGATGATAATGATGGTGTTTTAGATACTATTGATAACTGTCCTCTTACATACAATCCAGATCAATTAGATAGAGATGAAAACGGAGTTGGAGATGCTTGTGATTTAGATAATATTTCTATTTCTGAAGCCTTATCGCCAAACGGTGATGGTATTAACGACACGTGGATGATTTATAACATTGAAAACCATCCAAATTCTATAGTTCGAGTATTTAACCGCTGGGGTTCTCAAGTGTTTTATTCTAGAAACTACCAAAACAATTGGGATGGTAGTTATAAAAACAATACAGAAAACTTACCAGAAGGGGCATCGTACTATTACCAAATTGATTTAGATGGTAATGGAATAATTGATAGAGAAGGTTGGTTATACATCACAAGATTTTAGATTTAATAAAAACAGAAATGAAAA
>JBMZDR010000107.1:0-648 GCA_049614485.1 Flavobacteriaceae bacterium | reverse complement strand
AGTAACAGATATTAATGCCACTGGCGCACCTACAGACCCTAAGTTTGTAACTGGATTCAAAAATGCGCTATTCTTTGCTGGTATGTCTTCTACTCCACAGGAGTTAGTATTTACTGCACCTTACACAGATACAGATTTTTCTCCTGTTAACGGTGCTGGTTCTATTAGAGTAGATAGTGATATTACAGGACTGTTTCCGTTTCGTGATGCACTATATATCTTCTGTGAAGAACGTATCTTTAAGCTGGTTGGAAATACCATTGCAGACTTCGTACTGCAACCTGTAACAAGAGAGATTGGTTGCCTTAATGGATTTACCATCCAAGAATTTGCAGGTGATATTATTTTCTTAGGTCCAGATGGACTGCGTACTGTTGCTGGTACAGAGAGAATTGGTGACGTAGAACTTGGTACAATCAGTCGCGCAGTGCAAGAACGCTTTGAAGGACTGTCTGACGTAGATGAATTTGATAGTGTAATTATCCCAGATAAAACGCAGTATCGTATCTTCTTTAGTAATAATGCTACGCCGCGTTCTACCACTACTGGTGTTATCTGTGTACGTAAAGGTGATAGCTACGAGTTTGCAGATATTAAAGGTATCAGGCCAAGTAGCACAGACAACATTGTAGTAGCAGGTGACACTAT
>JBMZDR010000106.1:0-653 GCA_049614485.1 Flavobacteriaceae bacterium | reverse complement strand
AGAAATACCATTCCAAGTATTTTTGTATCCATAAGCTCTATAAACTAATCTTCCAGATCTATTATATACTTTTACGACATTACTTGGGTAAAGCTCGATATTATCAATAGTCCAATTATCATTTATTCCATCTCCATTTGGAGAGAACCCATATTTCTTTTTCTGAGCTATAGTAGTTGTACAATCAGAATTATCTGTATCATAATAATTAATAATTCCATCATTATCACAATCCTCATCAACATCAGCTACACCATCTCCGTCTGTGTCTTCTTGACCAGGATTTGGAATTAATGGACTATTATCATCACCATCTAAAACTCCATCGTTATCATCATCATCATCACAAAAATCTGGATTTCCATCAGTATCATTATCAGCAGTATTAATAGATATGTTAAATTGATTAGAAAAATCACTCACATTACCAGCAGAATCTGTAGTGATCGCTGTAAATAAATACACATTATCTGGAAGAATAGACGCGGAGTTATCATAAACCCAATTACCAGTTGAATCAACTGTAATATTAGTTTTTGGTACTCCATTAATAGATAGTGTTACTATGGAATTAGCTTCTGCTGTTCCATAAAGAATAATTTTATTATCCCCAGTAATACTTGTGTTTCCTGCACAAGTATAATCTGATAATG
>JBMZDR010000105.1:245-653 GCA_049614485.1 Flavobacteriaceae bacterium | reverse complement strand
TGTAAACATTCTTGTAATTACATTTGTAAACAACAAGAGGTTACTCGTTTGTGTACAATTGTATACAAAAAACCAATCCTTATCGGATATTAAGCTTAAATAAATTATACCGAAGTTCATTTTGTTGTTTTTCAGGTTGTTATAGGTGTTTACTTGAATTAATTATTTACAACAAATACATTCTTAGATATTATATTAGTGCTGGTGTTAAATGATTTTTATACATTTGTAAACAGATTAAAATATTGTTTATGGAAAGTTTAGAATTTACAAATCGTTTACAAAAGTTACTTGATTATTATGACTTATCTGCATCAGGATTTGCCACAAAAATTGGCGTACAACGTTCGAGTATTTCTCATGTGTTGTCAGGCAGAAATAAACCCAGTTTAGATTTTGTAATGAAAT
>JBMZDR010000105.1:0-235 GCA_049614485.1 Flavobacteriaceae bacterium | reverse complement strand
GACGGAAAAGGTACATTTCCAAAATCAGTTGCCACTCCTACTCCAGTCGAGAATGACATTATTAAAAATCATACTCCGAAAATTGAAACAGGAACACCACTTGGAAAAACACCTAGTATTGATTCAAATAAAGAAATCGTAAATATTTCTTCAGATAAACAAATTGATAAAATCATCCTACTGTACACAGATGGAAGCTTTGAATCTTTTAAAAATTAATCTTTAAAGAGATTTA
>JBMZDR010000104.1:0-653 GCA_049614485.1 Flavobacteriaceae bacterium | reverse complement strand
ACCTCCACAGGCATAGACGTTACTGGCACAGCCACGATGGATGGGCTTACTGTTGATAAAAGCTCACAAGCAACGATTGTAGCAACTTCAGATAGCACTGTTGACGTTAGACTAGTTGCTGACACTTCTTTAACTGAAGGTAGTATACGAACATCAGGAACTACTCCAAACCTAGGTTTTTATGTAGGCGGTACAAAGTACGCTAACATTTCTGATGGCGGAGACATCAGCTTCTACGAGGACACAGGCACAACGCCTAAGTTCTTCTGGGATGCGTCTGCGGAGTCTTTGGGTATTGGTACTAGCTCGCCTAGTTATCCTTTAGAAGTTCAATCAGGTGGTGTCGGAACAGTATTACGTGCAGGTACATCTTTTATTTCTATTGATTCAACAGGTAGTGCAGCTTCTCCATCTTTAATTTTTAACGGTGATGACGATACTGGAATCTATAGAGCCGCCTCAGACACTCTTGTTATCGCTACGGCAGGCTCAGAACGCATGCGCATAGACTCATCAGGCAACCTGTTGGTGGGTACTACTGACAGTGCCACTACCCGTGTATCTGCAACTACAGGTGGCGGTCATGTTTTTCAGCCAAACGACTTTGTTGTTTTCAGTCGGCAGTCTACAACAGCATCACAACCAGTTGTTGT
>JBMZDR010000103.1:0-655 GCA_049614485.1 Flavobacteriaceae bacterium | reverse complement strand
TGGTAATGTAACCTTCCAAGACAACGGCAAAGCTATCTTTGGTGCTGGCTCTGACCTACAGATTTATCATGATGGTAATAATAGTTTTGTTGCTGACGAAGGAACAGGGGCTTTAGTTCTTCAAAGCAATGGTTCGTTTACCCTTATTCAAAATAGTTCTGGTGTGGCTAATGCAAGGTTTGATAGTGCTGGTGCGACAAGCCTTCGTTATAACGGAGCAGAGAAACTAGCCACCACCTCCACAGGCATAGACGTTACTGGAAACTTACAGGCAACAGGCTACTTAGCTGTAGACGGCGCATCAGGCAACACTGGAGCAGGTACAGACCGTTGGATTGGTGGTGACGGCACGGCAGGAACTTGGTTCTACAATGTTCCAACAGGCTCCAACCATTACTTTGCTGTAAACAATGCAAACAAGTTAGCAATTAACTCCACAGGCATAGACGTTACTGGCACAGTGACCGCTGATGGTTTGACTGTTGATGGTAGCACTGCAATCAATAACCCTTCATCTCAACAGATTACATTTTCCCGAACAGGGTCATCTGTTGGTTCAGGTACTATCGGCGCTGATGTTGCACAGGCAATGGGTATCTGGGATACAGATAACAATAAAGTTGCAGCTTTTTACCAAAACCAAGATGTTGCATTC
>JBMZDR010000102.1:0-658 GCA_049614485.1 Flavobacteriaceae bacterium | reverse complement strand
TGCATATCAATATGTTGAAAATGGTACTGAAAAAGTAAATACGTTAAACGAATTAAACATTTTCAAACCAAATGGAATTTATTATTCTATTGATGGAAACCTAATTTTAACTGGTAATGATTTTGGAGAAACAACGCTATTACCAAATGAGAAATGGATTAGAGCATCAATTAAAGATCCTATTAGCAGATCTACAGATGTTCTATATATTAGAAAAATCACTACCGATGGAGGGCAAGAAGCTATTAAAATATTTATTTATCATCATGTTAGCAGCAGACATGTAAACGCACCTATACCTCCACCAATAAGTTATCCAATTGGACAAGAATTTATTCTTATAAAACAATAAAAAACAAACCATAACAATATGTATAAAACATAGCTTTTAAGGTTATCTATTTAAAAGCTATGTTTTTTTACTTAATTCTATATTAAACCAAAATGTAGTAACGTTTTATACGCTACGATTTCATACACGAAACGTTCTACACCATTTAAAAAACAACATTGAATGCCTTGGAAAATTGAGAAAATAACAAACGATACGATTACCGAAATCTATACTTATGAAGATGATAATATAGATGACAAGGTTCTTGTTTATAAAATTGACAAATTATTAAGAGAGATTACATTTTATCCAAAAGATGATTTT
>JBMZDR010000101.1:0-662 GCA_049614485.1 Flavobacteriaceae bacterium | reverse complement strand
TACACCATCCGGAACTACCTTCTGTATTACTTGCTGTAATTTTAAGTGTGTCATTTGTATAAGGTCAGCAAAAGGAATCATTCTTCTTAGAATAGACTCTATAGAACCTTTATACATTCTTGGGGCACAAGCAACATAATTAGATGTAGCATTCTGTGATGCTGACTTAGGTCTAACCATATTCTCTGACATGTTCCATTTAAGTACAATGTTGGTTCCCATAACCATAACACCCTCATACCAAACATCAATAACTTTTTCTATCCTTTCAAAACCTCTTTCATCCATCATTTCTTGTGGTGGATTGAATGTGTCTTCTTTGGATATTACTTTTTCTCCTTTTTTCTTGTAAACAAATTTCTTTGTTGTCTTGTAGTTGTAATACAGTAAAGTTACACTATCCCCACTAAAAACTGAAGTATCATAATACTGGCTGTTCCTGTAAGAGTTTGTCCAATCTTTATTTATCTCCCCTATTTCTTTTAACTCTTCTGTTGTTACTGTTGGGTCAATCTTTAAAACCTCTCCAATAGGAACTGTCTTTACCTCTCCCCAATAATAACAATCTTTAAAGTTAGGGTCTTCTGTATAACTGTAAACAACGTTTGCTGGGTCTACGTACTTAGCAACAACCCCATCACCAGGAACAAACTCATGCTTTG
>JBMZDR010000100.1:0-676 GCA_049614485.1 Flavobacteriaceae bacterium | reverse complement strand
ATTGGTCTTATCTGATTTTACTAAAGAAACATTAAAGCGTTTTAAATAATACACACAAAATTATAAAATGACAAATTTAAAAAGTTTGAAACGCTTTGATATTTGTCATTTTTTGGTTTTTCAAGAAATGCTAATATTCAAGTATGAATCACGAAGTTTTTAAGATTGAAAATTCAATTGTAGTATCCGAAGTAGAGTTAAGATATAGTAAAATAAAAACCTTTTTTAAAGCTGTTAATGATGTAGTTAAAGTGTCTTCAAATAAGACGATTGATTATGAGTATATTAAAAAAAGCATGCCTAAAAAAGTAGGCGATAGGCCAAATATTTATGGTATATACACGAAGAAAGGCGATGGGGAATGGGAGCTTAAATATATAGGTCAACGAAAACAAGATGGTATTTTACAACGATTAAATAATCATTTGCATACTAACAATGAAGGAACACAATCAAAAAACAGTAATGTAAAAGAAGCATTAAGAGAAGGTCGTGAAATTGGTATTAAACTGTTTTATATCAACCCTGACTCTATGCGTTTGTATTATGAAGAGAAACTAATTTCTGATTTATGTCAAAATAATTGGAATCAGCAAAAACATAAATAAAGTACTTTTATATTTGTCATTTTTCGATTTAAATTTTTACATTAAAGCATGATATATTCATTTAAAGG
>JBMZDR010000099.1:0-680 GCA_049614485.1 Flavobacteriaceae bacterium | reverse complement strand
GCAATTAACTGCGCATTTTTATCATTTAATCCTGTAACTACAACCCCTTTAGATCCTGCTTTCTTTAAATCAGCAGCTAGCTTCTTTACTTCAGCATCTAATTTTGTTGCTTTAGATGGAAGAGAACCTCCAGTTACAGCATTATATAAATTGATTAAAGCAAATACTTGTTCAGATGGTTTTATAACCACTCTTTTATCAGAATTTGCTCCAGTTATAGACATATTAGATTCTAACTGTACGTGATGAGACATTTTACCAGTTTCTGGCTTTCTACCAGCTGCAAAAGACTTCTCAAAACCACCTTGCCAATCTCCTAAGAAATCTGCTCCAACAGAAGCAATTACTTCAGCTTTAGAGAAATCGTAGTTTGGCAAAGCACGTTTACCATACATTGCTTCAAAAGCATCGGCTGCTCCACTTTCTGAAACGGCATCATAAGTAACGTGTTTTACATTTGGATATGCAGTAATAAAATCTGCAATTACTTTTTCTGTAGATGGACTTGCTAATGTTCCTGTTAATAAAACAACTGGTTCGTTAGCTGTTTTTAACTCGTTTAATTTAGCAACAATTTCTTTATCTGCATCTGCCCAAGAAATATTGTTTCCTCCTTTTTGAGGTTCTTTTAAACGTAATTTTTCATCATATAAAGACAAAACAGAAGCTTGCACTCTTGC
>JBMZDR010000098.1:0-680 GCA_049614485.1 Flavobacteriaceae bacterium | reverse complement strand
TAGGACAAGACAGTGGTCTGTTCGGTAACTTAGGCGGCCTAGTTGATGATGTAGGTGGCTTTTTTGGATCAATATTTAGTTAAGGGGTAGGAAATGGCTAGACAAGATATTGCAGGATTATTAACAGGCATTAGCAGCACACAGCAGCCTGTACAGCCTATTCCAGGTACTCCAGGCTTTCGTGGACAGTTTGGTGCAGCTAGGGCGCAAGGCTTAGGAGCTGGCATAGGTGGGCTGATGCGTGGTGGCGCGCCTTCTACGCAGGAGCAGATACAGGGTGCTATGAGTCAATTAGACCTTACTAACGTAGATGACTTAGCAAAACTAGCTAGGATTCAACAGGCTCGTGGAGACTTAGCAGGTGCTGCTCAGACCGCTAGTAAAATAGAAGCACTAAGAGAGCGTGAGCGCTTAATAAAAGAAAACGAAGACAAGAAGTTGCTAGACGAGCAGACCAGAACAGCATCAGAAGCAGAAAGTGCAAGAAGATGGGAAGAGGAACAGAAGCTAAGAGAACAAAGAATAGACCTTGAAAGACAAAGGCTAGCAAAAGAAGGACAGGCAGGCATACGGAAAATGCTAGATAAAGATATACAGCGTGTTAGCGGATATGAACTCCAAGCTGACCTTAGTTCAGGAAAAGCCAGAACAGCTTTGGATTTAGCCAAGCGTTACGCATC
>JBMZDR010000097.1:0-681 GCA_049614485.1 Flavobacteriaceae bacterium | reverse complement strand
CTGAAACTGTAGCTGTAAAAACTGAAACAACTACAACAACTAAAAAAGCATGTACAGCAAAAAAAGCATGTTGTGCAAGTAAAGCAGTAGCTGGATCTGAGAAGTCTGTTGAAGGAAATGCTGGTAAAGCAACTAAAGCATGTACTATGTCTAAAGAAAAGTGTGCTAAAGCAAAAAAAGAATGTAAAGCTTCAAAGGCAGTTTCTGGATCAGAGAAATCAAGTGAAGGTAACCCTGGAAAAGGAACTAAAGCTTGTTCAAAGTCTAAAAAATCTTGCTCAAAAGCAAAGAAAACGTGTTCTAAAAAAGCTTAATATTTATACAAAATTATTTTAGTAATAAAAAAAGCCACTCATTTGAGTGGCTTTTTTTATGATGAATTTATTGATTGTTTCTGTATTGTGAAGGAGTTGTGTCAGTATATTTTTTAAAAGCTCTATTGAATGCTGATTTAGAATTAAAACCAACTTCTTCTCCAATAGCTTCAATGGTGTAGTTTTGATATTTGCTGTTAGATAATATTTCTTTAGCAGCATTTATTCTATATGTATTTATAAATGATACAAAGTTTTGTTTGAATTCATTATTCAATATATATGAGATTGATTTACTATTAGAATTTAGCTTTTGTGATAATTCGTGAATAGTCGGGTTGCTATTTAGATACAAAGACTCTTGTTC
>JBMZDR010000096.1:407-685 GCA_049614485.1 Flavobacteriaceae bacterium | reverse complement strand
CTGGTAACGTTGGGGTACAATCTAGCGCTATTATAGTTCAAGGTTTAGCAAACAACGACGTTAAAGGTAGTATTGCAAACAGATTATGGAAAGAGTTATTACTTGCCATGGTTAACGGTGTTATTTTAGCCATATTATTATTTCTATACACCTTTGTAACTAAAGGTGATTTCAATACATCTATTGCTATATCTATTTCATTATTTAGTGTCATAGTTGTTGCGGGAGTTATCGGAACATTCATTCCTTTATTTCTAGATAAAAGAGGTATCGATCCT
>JBMZDR010000096.1:0-397 GCA_049614485.1 Flavobacteriaceae bacterium | reverse complement strand
TCCTGCAATTGCAACCGGACCATTTATCACAACTAGTAATGATATTTTCGGAATATTAATTTATTTCATGATTGCTAAACTGATTCTTGGGTTCTAACAAAAAAGAGGCTAACACACTTATGCGCTAACCTCTTAACCTAAAACCAACTTAAAACTTAACGCTTTAAAAACAAATTATCATTTGCCTGTATACTTAATATAACGGCAATACCCTGTTTTACCCTACCACTACAAAATAGTTTTGGCTGTTAATAAAATAACATATAGCTTTATATCAATATTTAATCGAAATTTTTCTACCCAAAGAGATGCCATTAACCAATAAAGAAACAGAAACTATTTGCCAGGAAAAAAGCTTTCAAACCTTTTTCAATTCACACGCTAGTTTGCTACGAAA
>JBMZDR010000095.1:0-686 GCA_049614485.1 Flavobacteriaceae bacterium | reverse complement strand
ATTAGGAAAAGTAGACGAACTCGCTTCAAACGAAGAGTTGGTAGGCATACCTTATGTAGTTGGTGAAACCGTAAAAGTTTCTGATGGCCCTTTTAACGGGTTTATTGGTCAAATTGAAGGAATAAACGAAGAGAAAAGAAAGTTGCAAGTTATGGTTAAGATTTTCGGAAGAAAAACACCTTTGGAACTCAATTTTATGCAAGTTGAAAAAGAGTCTTAATCAAAAGACAATTAAATTAATCAAAACATGGCAAAAGAAGTCTCAGGCTTAATTAAGCTCCAAATTAAAGGTGGAGCAGCCAATCCATCACCACCAGTAGGACCTGCATTAGGGGCGAAAGGGGTGAACATCATGGAGTTCTGTAAGCAGTTTAATGCTAGAACACAAGACAAAGCAGGTAAAGTATTACCAGTTGTTATTACGGTATATTCGGATAAATCATTCGACTTTATTGTAAAAACTCCACCAGTTGCAGTGCAGATCAAAGAAGCCGCAAAATTGAAAAGCGGATCATCAGAACCAAACAGAAAGAAGGTTGCTTCTTTAACTTGGGATCAAGTACGAACTATTGGAGCTGACAAAATGCAAGATTTAAACTGTTTTACAGTAGAATCGGCAATGGCAATGGTAGCTGGAACAGCTAGATCGATGGGTGTAACCGTAGCCGGCGAACGTCCTTTCTAAA
>JBMZDR010000094.1:439-690 GCA_049614485.1 Flavobacteriaceae bacterium | reverse complement strand
GAATGAAACACGGAAATTATGCTGTTGAACTATTGACAGAAATGGATTTTGAGTCCGCAGTTGAGTTTGCTTCATCCATTGAAAAATTTAATTCTGACAGAAAAGAACTCGATAAAAAAATTACGCAAGAAGCTTTATTACAAATTGATAAAAATGAAGAAACAGAACAATTTACTTCTGTTGTTTTTGATGAAAAATGGCATAAAGGAGTTATTGGTATTGTTGCTTCAAGATTAATTGAAACTTATTAT
>JBMZDR010000094.1:0-429 GCA_049614485.1 Flavobacteriaceae bacterium | reverse complement strand
ATTTACAAAAAGTGGTGATAAATTAGCCGCATCAGCAAGATCTGTAAAAGGTTTTGATGTATATAACGCACTTGAACAATGTTCTGAGTTTATTGAACAATTTGGCGGTCATAAATATGCAGCTGGATTGACTTTGTTGCCAGAAAATTATCAGAATTTTAAAAATAAGTTTGAAGAAGTAGTTTCTACTACTATTGATAAAGATTTATTAATCCCAGAAATTAGTATTGATGCAGAATTAGATTTATCAGAAATTACACCAAAATTCTATAGAATTCTACAACAAATGGCGCCTTTTGGTCCGCAAAATATGAAGCCTCTTTTCTTGGCGAAGAATGTGTATGCCCACGATGCGAAATTATTGAAGGATGTCCATTTAAAAATGAAAGTTTACCAGCCGGAATTTCAAAAACATATTCCTGCTATTTA
>JBMZDR010000093.1:0-691 GCA_049614485.1 Flavobacteriaceae bacterium | reverse complement strand
TCACCGTCACCATCAGTAACAGTAACTTCAGTCTGTCTTTTAGCTTCTGCTTCAGCGGCTAATCTATCTGCTTCAGCTTGCTCTGCTGCTATACGAGCTTCTTCAGCTACTCTAGCTTCTTCAGCTATTCTAGCAGCCTCTGCTTCTGCTCTACGTTGAGCCTCTGCTGCCGCTGCTGCTTGTCTAGCTGCTTCAGCTTGTGCTGCTCTCTCAGCAGCTATTCTTTGTTCTTCAGCCACTCTAGCCGCTTCAGCTTGCTCGTCAGCTATTTGTTGTTGGCGTTGACGTTCTGCTTCAGCTTCTTTAGCAAGTCTCTCTTGTTCTAGTGCCGCTGCTGCGTCAGCTTCTGCTTGTGCTGCTCTTTCTGCGGCTATACGATCTCTTTCAGCTTGCTCTGCTGCTGCCTGTGCTGCTGCTCTAGCGGCCTCTGCTGCTGCTTGTTCTTCTGCTCTACGTCTAGCTTCTTCTTCTTGAGCAAGTCTAGCAGCTTCTATTGCAGCTAGTTGAGCTTGTCTTTGTGAGTCTTCTTCTGCTTGCTCCTCAGCTACGCCTACAGAACCTGCCCCAATAGAGACTATATCACCTGCTTCAGCCATCTCTGCTAATGTTCTAGGAGCTGTAGTGCCAGTAATAGGAGAACCACTTGACGCTGTGAAACCGCCTGAGCCAGGCTGTTGAGCTATGTTGACAC
>JBMZDR010000092.1:0-692 GCA_049614485.1 Flavobacteriaceae bacterium | reverse complement strand
TTACAGCTGTAAGGAAAATAGCTGTACAATATGCCAGAAGAACAGTTGCAGGAAATATTCAAAATGTTGCAGGATCAAGAGATTATATTCCTTTGAAATTAAATGCAGCAGGTGTAATGCCAATAATCTTTGCACAAGCAATTATGTTTTTACCAGTTGCTTTGGCACAAAGATTTCCAGCAATAGCAAGTTTACAAGATATCAATGGGTTATGGTATAATGTTATTTTTGCATTATTGATTATCATTTTTAGTTTTTTCTATACAGCTATTACAATTCCTACGAATAAAATGGCTGAAGATTTAAAAAGAAGTAACGGATTTGTACCAGGTTATAAGCCAGGTGAAGAAACAGCTAGTTTTTTAGATTCAGTATTGTCAAAAATTACATTACCAGGATCTATATTTTTAGCATTGTTATCTATTTTACCAGCTATCATTGTTAAGTTTGGAGTAACTCAAAACTGGGCAATGTTTTATGGAGGTACATCATTAATAATTATGGTAGGTGTCGCTATAGATACTATTCAGCAAATTAACTCGTATTTATTAAACAGTCGTTATGATGGTTTAATGAAAACAGGTAACAGTAACAGAAAATCATTAAAATAATATGGCTAAGCAACCAGCAATTCAACAAGACGGAACTATTACAGAAGCATTATCTAATGCAATGTTTCGTGTAGAATTAGA
>JBMZDR010000091.1:0-694 GCA_049614485.1 Flavobacteriaceae bacterium | reverse complement strand
TAGTACAGTATGTAGAAAAATTACGTACAGATTTAGCAAAATAATTACAATAAGATAGAATACTTAAAAGATATGTATCAATTCTCAGGTAAATTAAAAACATTCTCAATAGTGCTAATTTTATTAGGTGCTTTAGGAATTGCATATAGTTTTTATACTGCACCGTCAACAGTAGAAGAAGCAAAAGAAATTATTGCACATCAAGCTGCACATGATAGTCATAGTGAGTCTCACGGAGATGTAAAAGCTGAAGAACACGCTCATAATAGCGAAGGAAATCATGTAAGTGAAGAAGCGCACGGAGAACACCATAATGCAAAACACGACGAACACGTTTTGCATCAATTACAAAACAAACCTTGGTCTGCATTTTATGTAGCATTATTCTTTTTCCTAGGAATTACTTTATTAGTATTAGCATTTTATGCTTCACAAAGAGTAGCACAATCAGGTTGGTCTATTGTGTTGTTTAGAGTTATGGAAGCTATTACTGCCAATTTAGTGCCAACATCCATTATTATGTTACTAATTATTGGACTTACAGTAGGTCATTATAATCACTTATTTCCTTGGATGGCAGAAGGCATTTTTGATCCAACAAGTCCTAATTACGATCCCATTGTAGATGGAAAATCTTGGTGGATGAATGTTCCAGGTTGGACCATTAGAGGAATTTTTTATCTATTAGTTTGGA
>JBMZDR010000090.1:0-695 GCA_049614485.1 Flavobacteriaceae bacterium | reverse complement strand
TAAAATAACTATATCCTAGCTGATATTCTAAATTCTTCGCCTCTGAAAACATCATTAAACTATCTTGCTGCGCAAATTGCTTATAACCAATTATTGCATCATCAAAATTATTCAACACATACTCACACTCCGCTTTCCAATAGTGGGCTCTAGCTGTGAATTTTGGAGTTCTCGGCTCTTTTATTACTTTTTCAAACAGGCTAGATGCTAAACTATATTGTCCGCCATTAAATAACTCTACAGCTCTATAGAACGCGACTTTTTGATACGCTACCTTATAGTCAAATCCACTTTTATTCTCTAATAAAGTTAAGGCTTCAGTATAGTTTTTAGATGTGATGTAAGAATCTATTAACAGAACCTCAATAGTTTCTTTTTCCGATGAATTAGGATGCTTTTTTAAATACGATGTTAATAATTCAGGCACAGACTGATAAGGATTCCCGATCTCGTAACTCAATTTCGCATAATTTAAAAAGGCATCTTCTTTTATGCTTACATCAAAATCCATTTCAAACGCATTTTTGAAAGCGTTTAAAGCTTCTGACTTTTTTTCAGTTTTCAAATAACATTGCGCTAAATGGTAATAGGCATTTTGGGCAACTGAATTTTCACCAGCGATAATTTTATTGAATTCTGCTATTGCAGCTTCATATTCATTACGTTTATAAAACACATAGCCTAGTTGGTAATGA
>JBMZDR010000089.1:0-706 GCA_049614485.1 Flavobacteriaceae bacterium | reverse complement strand
CTGCATTTTTAGCTACTACAACAACCAGTTTCGCTCAAGTAGGAGTTGGAACAACAAATCCTTTACAAGAATTACATATTGCAGGAACAAGCTCTACTATAAGAATAGATGGGCTAAATAGTGCAAACAACACTAACAATAATGGTATAGATATAGCACCTGTTGCAGTTAATGCATTAGGAGATTTACAAGTACGTACTCCAATATATGGAGATAACATACAAAGTGTAATTTTACCAAATGGCTCACAAAACATAACAAGCACCTCATTAGTTAATATTACTGGGGCAACAATTACATTTACACCAAGGCATTCCGTGGTTTATTTATCATTCACTATTACTGGATATAACCCATTAACATCAAGTATAGACCCGTTAACTTGGTTTTCTGTAGGGGTTACAAATGGTGGCGTAAATGTTGGTAATTTCTTGAGCTTAACAGGAACTACAGATGATGTAACCGGCTCAGCAGGTGCTGCATCTATTACAGCAGCTAATTTCCCGCTTACAGTAACACCAGGTGTACCAGTAACAATTAGGTTAAGAGGTAGGAATGGCGGTATTAATAACGGGGATGGATTTACAATTGACAGAACAAACTACACAAGTTATATGACAATTTTAGATTAATTTAATGTAAATATATTTCAAAAACGCCCACCTAGGGCGTTTTTTTATATACACCAAATTCGCTTCATTACCAT
>JBMZDR010000088.1:0-707 GCA_049614485.1 Flavobacteriaceae bacterium | reverse complement strand
CATTCCGATTATCTCATTTTCAAATTCTATCATCATTGAATGAATTGAATTTTTTAATCCGATTCGACTTGCTTTATCAGTTTTACTTGATAATCCACAATCAACTCTTAACTTTTGATAAATATCAATTGGGATTTGATTCTCTATTACTTTATAGTTTTTCATTAAGGGTTTTCTTAAATGACACACAACGTGTTTGTGTATGATTTCGTTGCGTGTTTCAGCAACTAAATTAGTAAACTAAAACGAACCAGAGGAAATTCCGAAGGAATTTCCAAGTAGGCTAGAACTAGCAATGAATTATACACGGTGTTAGGCGCTGTGATTTTTAGTTATAATTTTTCTTTAATTGCTTTTCTCCAAAAGTAAATTCCAAAAACGCAAGTCACAATTGCAAACATAATTCCGTTTTCACCAAGCCAATATTCCGTCCCTTCATTTTTAATTGTTAACTCAGGTAATATTTTTTGAATATATACATTGCTTACTGCGTGAAAAATTACTGCTGGCCATAGACTTTTAGATTTAAAAGTGTAGTAAGTCATAATGAATGACATTGAAACAATAACAACATAAAATGTTGTCAATTCCAAGATTACATTTTCGCCATAATACACAATTAATGGCCAATGCCAAGTTGCCCAAATAATTCCACTAAAAATGGAAACACCAGTAAAAGAAAGAACTTTTTTTAATTCATAAATAAA
>JBMZDR010000087.1:0-723 GCA_049614485.1 Flavobacteriaceae bacterium | reverse complement strand
GTAATGTATATTCAGGATTTGGAGCGCAAGCTGCAGGTGGTGGAGCACTTACTGATTTTGATGCTGTGCTTAAGCAACTAGATAAGCAAGGAGCTATTGAAGAAAACATGCTTTTCTTAAATCGCGATCTATCATTAGAAATTGATGATATTCTTGCTCAACAAAATGGCGGCTACGCTGGAGGTACTTCTTACGGAGTATTTAACAACAGCGAAGATATGGCGCTAACTCTTGGGTTTACTGGATACCGTCGTGGATCTTACGACTTCTACAAAACTGACTGGAAATACTTAAACGACTGGTCAACTCGTGGAGGTTTTGGAGATGTTGAAGGTGTACTAGTGCCTGCTGGTACTTCTACAGTGTACGATCAGCAATTAGGAACAAACATCAAGCGTCCTTTCTTACACGTTCGTTACCGTGCTTCTGAAGCGGATAACCGCAAAATGAAGTCTTGGGTTACTGGATCTGTAGGTGGAGCTCAAACAACTGATGTTGATGAAATGAGAATGCACTATCTTACTGAAAGATGTCTTATTACTCAAGCTGCTAACAACTTTGTATTGTTCAAAGCATAGTAGTTTTTAATCATAGAATGCGAGCCCTTCGGGGCTCGTTATTCTTATTTTATATTATTTAATCATGGCTACAAAAGCAACAAAAACTCCAATCGCTGAAAAGGGTTGGGAAATAAAAGACAGGACGTATGTGCTAACTAACAAT
>JBMZDR010000086.1:234-725 GCA_049614485.1 Flavobacteriaceae bacterium | reverse complement strand
TTACAGAAATAAAAGGTTGTCCTTTCGCATCAATAAAATAAGCAGAATTAGAAGTTTTTGTTTCTTTCTTAATTCCAACTTTATCAAAATATTTAGAGTAATCAATTGGTGTTGATCCAACTACGTGATTTGCAAAAAACTCACCAACTTTTGGGTTTGTCATTTTTACAATTTCAGGAATTATTTCATCATCTTTAAAAGGTTTGTGTTGTCCGTACTTATTAGATAAATCTCTCATTAAATCTACTAAACCGTATTTTCCATTGCTTTCTTCACGTAAATTAATGTCTAAACACATTCCAATTAATGCACCTTTCATATATACATTAGAATAGTTAGCGGCATATTTTTTGTCTAAAATATTTTTACTCATTTCAGTAAAAGACATATCATCTTTAAAACGTTTAGAAGTAGCAATTTTTCTTTGCATTCTATTGATAAAATCTTGCTCAGAAATTAAACCTTGATTTACTTGAAATAAGTTAGCAAAA
>JBMZDR010000086.1:0-224 GCA_049614485.1 Flavobacteriaceae bacterium | reverse complement strand
ACATATTAGGTTCGTTAAAATTGAAATTTTGAATCTCTTCTGAATGAACTGATAAAGGCGATACAATATGGAAGAATTCGTGAGAAACTGTTCCGTTAATCATTCCGTCTGCTAATTGTTTTTTAGTATAAGATTCTGGATATACAACAGTAGTAGAAGAAAGGTGCTCTAAAGCTCCAAAGCTTTGCCAGTTGTAAACTTTAGGATCAAATAAGTACAATAAA
>JBMZDR010000085.1:281-725 GCA_049614485.1 Flavobacteriaceae bacterium | reverse complement strand
TGATACTTATGTTAATACAAATACCTATAGTAAGCCATGGGATAGTAAAATAATTGCAGGTAGCAGTATAGATAATATAACTCAATTAAGTTTATCCTACTCTGAGCCAACTAATGCACATAGGAGGCAACGTAAAGGGGTGTTAAAAATAACGTATAATTCTTCTGGTTTCCCTATAACTGAAACTCTTACCTGGAACCGTGTAGATTCTCCAATGCATAAACTACTTTACCGAGGTCCTGCTGGAGACCTACCTGATACTACAGATTTTGTAATTCCCGAAAACATGGTGTTAATCAAACAATAAAACAAACCATAACAACACCTATAAATAATACGGATTTCAGTGTGTAATTCGAGAAGTAAGTGTATTTTTACAATCATCGCCAAATCTTTTAATTTGGCTTTAATAAAACGACAAACTAAAAACAAAATCTAAAAGCT
>JBMZDR010000085.1:0-271 GCA_049614485.1 Flavobacteriaceae bacterium | reverse complement strand
ACCATAACAATATGTAAACCGCATTAAAACGCGGTTTACATTAACCATTAGCAACTATTTGAGCGACGAACTAAAAATGAAATATTTTATAACATTAATAATCTTAATTACAATTTTGACTTACGGACAAGTAATGGAAACTGAATTTCCTCTTGTTTTGAATATTACTTTATTAGTTTTAATTTTATTAACACCTGTTCTATGGGAATATTCTATTCTAAATAAAAATTACGAATCTGACTTTAAAATGAAAAGTCAGCGAAAAACATTT
>JBMZDR010000084.1:0-730 GCA_049614485.1 Flavobacteriaceae bacterium | reverse complement strand
TATATTTCACAGGAGTTTGTTTAATGATTTGGAATTTAATGAAAACTGCTTTTGCTGGAAGCTTTATAGCCAATGAAGATGCAGAGTCTTTACCACTAGAAGCATCGCCACATGCATCTAAAAACGACCACTGGCACAGATGGATAGAAGGAAGACCAATAAAACTCGCCATTTTTGCTTTAATAGCTATATTAATAGGTGGTTTTGTAGAATATATTCCTATGGTAATAGCAGAAACAAATACACCAACTATTGCTACAGTAAAACCTTATACACCATTAGAATTGGCTGGTAGAGATATTTATATTAGAGAAGGTTGTACAGTATGTCACTCTCAAATGATTAGACCATTTCGTTCAGAAACAGAGCGATATGGAGAGTATTCAAAAGCAGGAGAGTTTGTTTATGACCACCCATTTGTTTGGGGTTCTAAAAGAACTGGGCCAGATTTAATGCGTATTGGAGGAAAATACTCTGATGATTGGCACTATTATCACATGCAAGATCCTAGAGCAAGTTCTCCTGGTTCTTTAATGCCAATTTACCCTTGGTTGTTTGAAGACGATTTAGATTTATCTTATGTAGAGTCAAAAATTACAACACTAAGAAAATTAGGTGTTCCATATCCTGAAGGATACGAAAGTGAAGCACTAGCAGATTTAGAAAAGCAAGCTAAAAAAATAGAATCGAACTTGAAAGCTAAAGGAATCAATGATTTGGATAGCAAAAA
>JBMZDR010000083.1:0-762 GCA_049614485.1 Flavobacteriaceae bacterium | reverse complement strand
ATAATTTCGGATATATTTATAAATTATGCCGTAGACAAAATTGAAGGTAAGTTTTATTTAATTGAAAATGCAGGTACTCCAAATGAAATAATAACCTGTCAATCAGAAAGTCATACACCTAGGTGGGGAATTACACCTGAATTCGTTATTTATATTTCTTCCTATGATGGTCTTGAGGCTCATGGTGGTATTTATGACAACTGTGCCAATTACGTATTATCGTCTCGCTTAGACATGACAATTATAGACCCTAATGCAACGACATTAACGGCTAACTGGCACGTATATCGAAAAGGCCTAGGAATAAGTGGTTTTACATATTCAATCCCTACCGATGTTATTTTAACCAAGCAGTAAATACAAACCATAACAATATGTATAAAACATAGCTTTTAAGACTAATTCTTTAAAAGTTATGTTTTTTATTTAGTACTAAGTGTGACTAAAATATTGTATTTTTCTAAACGCCACGTTTCATACATTAACCGTTATGGTTTATGAAAACTCAATATTTAAAAAAATAAAATAATTGGGTAACATAAACCACTTTTAAAGAACTATTAACTGAATAACTAACTTTAAAAAACGTTTAATGAAACAAAAACTCAAGAATTCTCTCAAACTAGGAAGCTTTCTTTTCGGTATTATTGTAATTCTCACAAATTGTGATAAAGATGACAGTCATGAAAACAATAATCAACTTCAAAAAGGAATAACTATTAAAATACTTTCTAAAGAAAAACTTAGAAACCATAAAAAAGC
>JBMZDR010000082.1:0-770 GCA_049614485.1 Flavobacteriaceae bacterium | reverse complement strand
TGCACGATAGTAATAACACTTATATGATTAATATGCCTATCAACTAAAACAATATTTCCAACAAGTTTAGCATTACAATCCTGTAATAATAACTTTACCTTTTCTTGAGCCATTACCCACATATTCCTGCATCCTATTACAGTTACAACTGGTGTATCTGCTAATATCATTTTAGCTTCTGGAAGCTTCAGAAAAGAATTAATTGGGATTGAAGGACTTAAATACCATACTTGATGACCAAGAATTACCAAATCATATTCAGTATTCAATACTTCTTGAGGTATTGGCTTAGTTTTTTTAGGCTCTTGCAAGAATGATTCAGGAAATACATCAAAAAACTCTGACTTTGTCCACGGAAAAGGGAACTCTTCTTCCATTTCAATCCTGTAATACGTAATTAAAACATCTGTTTCCTCTAATGGCTCACAAATGTTTTTAACAATCTCGGATAATTGGCCCGATTGCGAATAATAAACAACTAATACTTTTTTCACTTTTTTGTTTTTTCTCCCCAAAAATCAAAGTAATTAAACCATTGATATGGATATTTATTTAGAATCCAACTAACACTTTTTGTATACTGGTTCAATAAATCGTTTGCATCCCGGTTTTTAAACTCTGCTTTTCTTGTGTATAAATGGTAATGCCTAGAAGTTTCTTTCATTACATATACGAACACAACAGGCACTTTAAGACGTGAGCCTATTAAAAATGGTCCAGCTGGAAATTCTGCAGGTGCTCCTAAAAGATTTGCTGTAAGTGTTTTTGTC
>JBMZDR010000081.1:0-775 GCA_049614485.1 Flavobacteriaceae bacterium | reverse complement strand
GTGCAAAAGGAAGTGGCGAGACAGCATCTAAGAAAGTCTATAGGCGCTCAGACATTATTAAACTAATGCAAACTGACCCTGAAAGGTATTTAGCTTTATCTCCAGAAATTGAAAAGGCTTATGCTGAAAAGAGGGTTAGATAACTAATCTCTTTAAGGAAGTATTATCATGGCTACATCAGTATATCCCGCAATGGGCGGAGCAGTAGACAACACTAGCGCAGCTACTTTTATCCCAGAAATCTGGAGTGACGAAGTAATTGCTGCATACAAGAGCAATCTTGTAATGGCTAACCTCGTTAAGAAAATGAGCATGACTGGTAAGAAGGGTGACACCATCCACGTACCTAAGCCTGCTCGTGGTACAGCCACTGCTAAAGTTGCAGAGACTGCCGTAACTATCCAGAACTCTGTTGAGTCAGAAGTTCTGATTAACATCAACAAGCACTTTGAGTTCTCTCGTCTGATTGAAGACATCACCGAAGTACAGGCTCTCGCTTCACTGCGTCAGTTCTACACTGGTGACGCAGGCTATGGTCTGGCTAAGCAGGTTGACAACGATCTGTTTGAACTGGCTAAGTCTTTCGGCGACGGCAATGGTTCTAGCTACGTTAACTCTGGTTCTTTCCAGATTAACACTACCTCTGGTGCTTTGGAAGCCTATGACGCTGACGGTACTGCTGACATTGGCGCTTTCTCTGACGCTGCGTTCCGTGGCCTCATTCAGAAGATGGATGACGCAGACGTTCCTATGGACGGTCGTAGCTTTATCGTTC
>JBMZDR010000080.1:0-780 GCA_049614485.1 Flavobacteriaceae bacterium | reverse complement strand
TCAATTCAAATACAGAAAAGTCAATGAATGAAATCATATTGGGTATGCCAATATTCCCTGACCATTTACACCCTATGTTTGATATAAATGATAAGGTTTTATTAAATACTTTAAACTCAAATGAAGCATTTGATAAAAAAATACACATGACTCTTGGTGATGTTATTGAAATAGTATTATGTAATAATGACAATACAACGGGGTTATTCAGATACACCTATAAATTTAATGGGGTACAATGGGAAACTAAAGATACTGACTGTTTTGAATTATCAAATAATTATAAAGAATTAAAAAAAGGCAGGATAAAAGAAGTTAATCAACTTCCTCATAAAAACTAGTTATGTATTAAGGTTATACTTTAGTAAATAAAAACTCAGCGAGGACTTTCGTAAGTAGGCTTGAACTAGCAATGAATTACACCCAAACTTAAGCATGCATTTTATATGGTGTTAGGCAAAAATTTTTTACTAACCTTTGTTTATTAAGTCGTCAATCCATGACAAATAGTTTCTTTTATCCGTTTTCATGAGTTCTTGGTATTTTTTTGGGTCATTATCTGGTAAGTCCCAATCTTCACCCGAAAGTGGGGTTTCAGCAAAATAGAGTACATCTCGATAGTCTCCACATGCGCATTCAAGCATGTCGTTAAATCTCCCAGGATTATCATATGATAGTTTAAGAATTGCAAGTCGAACTCTTTCTGGTGCTATTTGCCAATCTTCTTTACCATAATCTTCTAATTTTTTTATTATAAGCTCTCGTTCCTCATTTTCAGGA
>JBMZDR010000079.1:0-783 GCA_049614485.1 Flavobacteriaceae bacterium | reverse complement strand
CTCATAATGGAGTTGAAGTAAGAAATGCTCTAGCAAACATTAGTGTGATTAACAATGTAGCTAAGGTTAACAGTTTTCAGTTTGTTGAAAATATTGCTTCTAAAGCAAATTCAAATACACCATCAGTCTCTGCAGAAGAAGCTGTGGCTAAATCTTTAGAATACTTAAATATTAAAACGTTTTCAGGATTAAAATCTAAAACGGTTACAGATAAAGAAATTGTATTTAATAAAATAGATATTACTGCAAGTGATGTGGTAGTAAAATTAGTTTATGAATTAACTCAAGAAGGCGATGTTCAATTAGCTTGGAATGTTAATTTAGATTTACAAAGCAGAAATCATTGGTGGAATATTAGAATTGATGCTGCTACTGGTGAATATCTTAGTAAAAATGACTGGGTAACTTCTTGCTCTTGGGGTGAAAGTGAAGCAGAACATGCGTCTCATATATCTAAAAAAGAAAAATTTAATGTAGATTTTTTCACACTTGATTCACAGAAAAATCAAGCTGCTACCACTTCAATAATGGCACCTTCGTATAGGGTAATTCCATATTATACAGAAAGTCCAAATCACGGACCTTTTGAATTACTTGTAGACCCTGCAGATCCATTAGCCTCACCAAATGGGTGGCATGATGACGGAACATCATACACGACAACTAGAGGAAATAACGTAAGGTCTATTTGGGATCAGAATGGATTTAATTCAGGACCAGAAACATCTCAAAGTGCAGCAGGGTTAATTTTTGATTATCCATATTTAGGCCCTTATGAATATG
>JBMZDR010000078.1:0-794 GCA_049614485.1 Flavobacteriaceae bacterium | reverse complement strand
ACAAACGACTATTTACTGAAGACAATGGCGGTGCTATTGTAGAGCTGGGTACTAATCCATACAACTTTACAGCTAATCATAACGGTTCAGCCAAACTAGCCACCACCTCCACAGGCATAGACGTTACTGGCACAGCCACGATGGATGGGCTTACTGTTGCGAACAGTACGACTAATGCTTATAAAGCAGCAATTGTAGAATCCGCCCATCCAACAACAGACGCAGGGCTTTTGTTTATTGGTGGCGGTGATTATGAGTTTGGGTTACAACAGCCTTATAACGCCGCAGGTCTGTTCTTTTATGACAGGACTAACAACGTAGAACGCATGCGCATATCCAGCGCAGGTAATGTGGGTATTGGTACTAGTTCGCCTAGCGATGAATTACACGTAAAAAGTCCTGACCCTTTTGTTACAGTAGAATCTAACTCTACAGGAAACAACGGGTTTAGAGCTAATAACGATTCAGGGAACTTTTACTTTGGTATTGATAACGCTGGCGGTAATTTTTATGGTTCTGCATACGCAAGAGCTATTTATGCTGATGGAGCTTATCCAGTAACATTCTATACAAACGCAGCAGAACGCATGCGCATAGACTCTGACGGTGACATGATTATGAAAGGCGGACGAATCAAAGTCCGTGAAAATGATGATGGGAATGATGCTGTTGTAATTACTAGAGATGCTGATGAAGGCTATGTAAACCTTTATTCATCAGGCTCGCAAACTGTTGAAATAAGAGGTAATGGAGACAGCTACTTTAACGGTGGCAATGTGGGTATTGGTACTAGT
>JBMZDR010000077.1:0-801 GCA_049614485.1 Flavobacteriaceae bacterium | reverse complement strand
GTAAAATAGCATCTCTACCATCTACAAAACCAGGGTCACATGCAGTAAGTTTAAATGCCTCTACAACTAATTTTAGAGCTACTATATTACCTTCCGTACCATTGGTATCATAAATATCTGGATTAAACCCATGTATTGCAATTAAATCCCAGGTCAAATCCCATAACATACCTGCCCATACTGAACCAACTCCATGCGGTATCGTATAAATTGCATTAGTTGTATCTGCTCTTAATGTTTCATAAGTCATTGGGTTATTAGCTATATCACCTGAATAAGGTGCAGGACGAATACCAGCTCCTGTAGTAGGCTCACCAATTACAAATGTACCTGTTCCTGCAAGAGCAATTCCATTATCAACATTTCTTAATAGAAGTATTTTTCCAATAAAGTCTCCCCAGCCTTCTCCCATAGATTCGATTGCATTAACACATCCTGAGTTATTACGTCCACCAACTAATCTAATATTAATTCCGTGTCCAAACTCATGAGCAATTACACCATTATCAAAATCGCCATCTATATTTTTAAAATTTGGAACATTAAATGTTGCGTTTACAGTTTCTATTCCCATTTGCGCAATAATCGCCTCACCATCAGCCTGATTTAATGAAAACGCTGGTATACTTATTTGATAAAATTGGTCATCTCCACCCATAAGGATGTTTTCTGGTGTAGCAACGTTATTTATAATTAAAACGCCAACTGCTCCTGCATTATTAGCTGCCAAGGTTTTATCAACAAAGGTGCAATCTCCTCTTCTTATTACTGCTATTTTCCCACTAACATTATTCGTTATTG
>JBMZDR010000076.1:0-834 GCA_049614485.1 Flavobacteriaceae bacterium | reverse complement strand
TTTGTAATCTAATTTTAACTGGCATAATGTGTTAATTTTGAGGTGCTCGACCTCGATTATTAATTTTTCAGTCTGCAAATATACAATCCACAACCCATATAGCAAATAGTTTTGTGGTTTTTTATTAAATAATAACTTTTTAGTTTGTTCTGTAAGTAATGTTAAAAACAACTTGAGTATATTGCTTTTAATGAATTTGTTTGCTGCGTATAACGGAAAAAGTCAAAACTTGCTTCCTATGGATGGTGAGGTGTATTATTACGGATATGTGTTAGCAATACAACAAGCCGATTATTTTTTTAATCGGTTAAGGAATACGATTGCGTGGCGCAATGATGAAGCTATTGTTTTTGGCAAACGAGTAGTTACAAGAAGGAAAGTAGCTTGGTATGCGGATGCTCCTTTTGAATACACTTATTCAAACATCACAAAGAAAGCTTTACCTTGGACTGCTGAATTGGAAGAATTAAAAGCACTAGTAGAAAAAACTACAGCTCAAAAGTTTAATTCGTGTTTATTAAATTTATACCATAATGAAACCGAAGGCATGGCATGGCATAGTGACGCCGAGAAGAAGTTACAGCAAAATGGAGCAATAGCTTCTTTAAGCTTTGGCGCAGAGCGAGTGTTTGCTTTTAAACACAAAGCAACCAAAGCAAAAGTGTCATTAGTGTTAAATCACGGAAGTTTATTAGTAATGCAAGGAACAACACAAACCCATTGGTCACATCGTTTACCACCAACGAAATTTAAAAAAGCAGCCCGAATAAACTTAACTTTCAGGACAATTGTAAGTTGAATAACTAATGCATTAAGGATGTTTACAACTTCAAG
>JBMZDR010000075.1:0-863 GCA_049614485.1 Flavobacteriaceae bacterium | reverse complement strand
AATGTACTTAGTGTTAATTGCTATGTTAGCACTAAATATGTCAAAAGAAGTATTGTCAGCATTTGGTATCATGAATAATAAGTTTGTTGAGAACAACGAGGCTTCAGCAAAAAAGAATAATCAATTTTTAGCTAAAATTGCTCAAAAAGCTCAGGATGAGCCAGAGCAGTATAGTGTGATAAATTCTAAGGCTAAAAATATATCTCAGACTTCTAATGAATTTTATGCATTTTTAGATGAGATAAAAACTAAAATTGAAGCTCCTTATGTTGAAGATAAGGAAAATGGAATTTTACCTTATGAATCAATGGATAAAGGATTTCATATAGATGAGGCTTGGTTCGCAGGTGATAAATTGTCAAAAGAGGGTGATGAAGTAGTTGCTGCATTTGACAAGTATAGAAATGATATGTCTGGATTGTTAGGAGATGGAAATAAGGCTCTTAAAGATATTTTAATGGCTAAATTTAGCACTGATAAAGTAGAAGATAATGCAGGTGTGAAGAAATTATGGTTGGATTATAATTTTAAGGGATTCCCAGCTATTGCATCTTTAGCAAAAGTATCATCTATGCAATCTGATGTTAAGGCATTAGAATCAGAAATATTATCTAGATTATTATCTGGACAACAAGAATCTGCTTTATCTTTTAGTAACTATAGAGCAATCGTTGTACCTGAAAAAACTGCATTTTTTAATGGAGAAAATTTTAAAGGTAGAATTGTTTTAGGACGTGTTGATGCTTCAACTAAACCTAACTCAGTTACATTAAACGGTAATGAAGTTGACAAGAAAAACTTTAAAGATGGTGGAGTTGTTTTAGATTTCCCTGCTGGAGCAGTTGGAGAGCGTGACTTAAAAG
>JBMZDR010000074.1:233-879 GCA_049614485.1 Flavobacteriaceae bacterium | reverse complement strand
CTGCGAGATGAGCAAGGGTGTTGTGGCAAAAAAGCCTGATACGTTTTTAAGTTCAATCCATTTTTATTTATTTGATTTTGGAGAAGGCTGCCACGGCTACGTGTTACACGCGGGTGGCGGAGTTTTTGATCTGGAGGATAAGTAAGTGCTATACTTTATGAGGTGATCCGATAGGGAAAGCGAATACAGGTTTAGCTCTTACTGCGCGTTGCCGAATGTCATCATCCTGAAAGGTGGTGTTATTTGGCAAAATGGCTGCTCAAAAACTGTGACACTCTTAAGCCCCAAAGAGCACACCCGCCTCACTATTCGAAAACAGATGACTTCACTATAAAACGCTTTGCTTCTTTTCTAAGTTCAACCGTAGTGACAACTATGCTTAAACTGATGAAAAACTTTATATTATTATCCTATGTCTTCTCTTTACGCAATTCAGTTGTGTTCTTTGGGGCAAGCCCGAAGCGACCCAGCAGGCTCGCAAAGCATTAAGTAGCGGTTGCACCCAATTATTTTAATACGAAGTTTCCTTTTTGGGTTTGGGTGCAAAAGTAGCTACGGGTGAGGATGGTATGTATTGTGTGGACTACAACAAACCCAAAACGCTAACGCGGAGTGTTTCAAGAGTAATTATCGAGAGAACTCTTAA
>JBMZDR010000074.1:0-223 GCA_049614485.1 Flavobacteriaceae bacterium | reverse complement strand
CCACAGTGGTGTTTTGGGTGTTTTGTGCAAGCCACTTTGCTTTAAAATGATAACCTAAACGTGGTTTCTCGGCTACGCTCGAAATGACCAATTGACACTCTATTTGGCTTGCAAAAATGTTGCAGGGAACAAAAAGGACTACGTGATGAACTCCTTATTACCTGTAAACGTATCACTAATTATATCTAAACGCATATAATCTGGACTTATAACATCGTTTCAT
>JBMZDR010000073.1:0-883 GCA_049614485.1 Flavobacteriaceae bacterium | reverse complement strand
ATATAAACACGTGAGTACACATTTTTTACAATACTAGACTCTGTTACAATATCATTAGTTGTAAAGCTAGATAAAGAGTAAGTAGTTAAAATAAAAAAGAAAATAGTAAAGATACTCTTCATAAAAATAAATTTTAATTCACACTAAAATACTAAAAACCAACCAATGTTCAAACTATTCAACATATTCAGAAAGAAACAGGAAGAAATAACACCCATACAACCACCTCCAAAACTAATATTAGAGCCAACATCATCATTTTACAGATGGGATATTACAGAATTAAAACCAAACAGAGATATTGAGTGGTTTGACCTGTTAGAATATGGCGTTGTTAAGCAAATAGAGGGCAATATAGCTACTATTTATTACGTGAGTTCATCTAACTCTTGGGAGAATTTATATGGCAGAGAAGCTATTGTTTTAGTCTGTTTAAAGAAAAAAGAAATACTACATTATGATCTAATTGCGATGAATTAGTCAGCAGTAAAATTATCAAGGATTATAGCGTAATAATTATTACATTTACGTTTAGAAAATACAAGTAAATAAGTGTTTGCTTAAAAGTCTCCTAATCAGGAATCCGCCAGATTTCAATTATTTAATCATAGGGGCAGTAATAGAGCAGATACACACTCACAATATGGGTGTGTTATCTCTTTGCTGTTGGTATGGTTAAAGTTTCTGGCGGAACTTCTGATTTGCTGACGTAAAAGCAAGAGGTTCACACCTTATTTCATACAATTATAAATCATCTTCTATTTGAACCTCATAGAGTTTAAGAAAAAACTTTATGAATCTAAATTATTTCTTAGCAAGTTCAGGGCCTTTATTAGCTAAAATATTAGTCATGGGAATTGCATCAGTTATTATTCCTTATTTA
>JBMZDR010000072.1:246-905 GCA_049614485.1 Flavobacteriaceae bacterium | reverse complement strand
TACTAATTGGATCTGTTATATTACCGATAGTTGTTTTCTTTCTGGATAAAAGCACATTTTCAGAAAAACCTTTTATTCTCTTACCATTATTGAGTCCATTAATCTTAATATTTTGGATATATTTTGACACATCTTATAAAATTGAAAATAACGAATTAATTTATCGCTCTGGATTTTTAAGAGGAAAAATCGGAATTTCAAACATAAAGGAAATACTAAAAGGAAAAACTATGTGGAGCGGAATAAAACCAGCATTAGCGAAAAATGGACTTATTATAAAATTCAATAAATATGACGAAATTTATATTGCGCCTGAAAATAATAACGAATTGATTTCTGACTTACTAAATGTAAATGCTGAAATAAAAATAACGGAATGAAAATTTGACTGAATAAAAACTACTGGCAACACCGTATAAAAATAATTGCGGTTTAGTGCTTAATCAAAGGCAGTTGCGTGTTTGCTGCGTCTGATTTTCCTTCGGAAAATCCTCGCATACAAACCCGCAACTATTCTTATACATAAACGTTGTAGCCAATGTGAGAGCAACATTTCGGAAAAGAATAAAATATGAATAAAAGACCGAGAATAAAATTACAATTAACACAAACCGACAAGATTCTTGAGATAGTTGGTTGGATTTCTGTGTTCGGAATAT
>JBMZDR010000072.1:0-236 GCA_049614485.1 Flavobacteriaceae bacterium | reverse complement strand
CATTGCGTGAAATTGTACGCAGTTTCTTCTTGCTTTTTTAGGTAAAACTCGCTTTTTTAAAATTGCTTTTTAGGTCGGTATTTGGGTTTGTCGGGTACACGGAAAAAGTTTTCTGAGCTTTATGCAACTTAAACCTGTGTTTTGCCCCCAAATCTGAGTCGCCAACAGTAGTCGCGCTTTTTAACATCCATTTGTTCATGAGTTTTTAAGTGGTTTATCTACTAAAGTCTGTTAAC
>JBMZDR010000071.1:0-929 GCA_049614485.1 Flavobacteriaceae bacterium | reverse complement strand
TGTTTAAAAACCTTGATTTACCTGTTTTAGTTGGCGCTTCAAGAAAATCAATGATTTATACTATTTTAGAAACAAATGCTCAAAACGCGCTAAACGGCACAACTATAATCAATACACTTGCATTACAAAAACAAGCCTCTATTTTAAGGGTTCACGATGTAAAAGAAGCTGTTGAGTGTGTGACGATACTTAATCAACTATAACATGAAAAAAATTCTTTTTATACTTATCATTGCACTAACATCATGCCAGAAAGATGGTCAAATTATTTCTGAAAATGAACTTTTAAAAGATACTCCGGAACAATTTTTTAACACAAAAACAACACAAATAATTCAGGAAGAAAAAGAAGTCTACAATTATAAAAATAACTATAAACGTCTACCAAATACAGAATTTTCAAAATTCTATTTAAAAAAACACTCCGATACGTATTTACCGTATTTTAATGTTACTATTAATTTAAGTAAAAACAAGACTATAACTCTTGAAGGCGCTACAGTTCTACAAGAAGAACTATTGTCTTACACAAAAGAATACATCGATTTTGCTGCAGAAGGAAAGCCTGCACTAATACATATAAATTTTGATGAACATTTAACTATAAAAGATTACATTACTTTTATTCGTTTCATAAAACCAATTACAAACAAGAAAATTAGCATCAATACAAAGGTTTTTATTTATAACAAAGCTTTATTACCAGATTGCGATTGTACGCTTTAAATTGACTGATTAACAAAGCATTATTATCAATATTTATCTATTTTTACATAAACACTTCTACTTTGGAAATATTTAATTTTTTAGAATTTAATTTCACAGACGCTATTGACATCACCCTAGTAGCTTTACTACTTTACTATGTTTACAAACTAATTAAAGGAACTGTAGCAATAAATATTTTTATTGGTATCATTATCATTTAT
>JBMZDR010000070.1:0-1001 GCA_049614485.1 Flavobacteriaceae bacterium | reverse complement strand
ACCACACCTGGAACCATAGACATCTGGCGACGTACAATCCAGTCTTGCATCGTACGCAGTTCTGTTGTGGTATACTTATCACGCATTTTATCATCTACCTCTAGCGTATATTGATAAATTTCACCTAACCCAGTAGATATAGGTCCCATAGCTGGTTCTCCAAATCCTGCTGGTATTTGTTCTTGTACTTCGGGCAGTTTTTCTGCGACTAACTGTCGTGGCAAATACGTACCGATATCGTCATCGAATACAATAGTAACTACTGATAGCCCAAAACGAGATACAGAGCGTATCTCTTGAACATTAGGCAAGTTACTCATTGCTATTTCGACAGGATAGGTTACAAATTGCTCAATATCCTCTGTCCCTAGATTAGGTGATTGAGTAATTACCTGTACTTGGTTATTTGTAATATCTGGTACCGCATCTATAGGTACCTGTGTTATACTCCATATCCCTGCACCTATAAGTGCAAAGGTGAGTAACCCAATAATGAATTTGTTATTGATTGAAAAATCAATGATTCTATTAATCATTTAATTGTGGTATTAATTCAGTTAATAAATGGTTTATGTGCTTTCGCGAAAGCGAAAACACAATGAATATCTCGTAAAAAGAAATATTAAAACAGGATATAGCTATCCTATGAAAACTGAATTACACCCGTGGTGGTTGTAATAAGGAAAGGGAAATATCCTTACCTATGCTGTCAAAATAAACAGTAGAAAGTTTATAGTCCGCTGGGTGGTAAAGGTCTAAAATATTTAATCCAAAATCCAACGTGTGAACGTGACAGCAATGACAATGACAAAAAGGGGAACACGTATCAAGTAAATTGTGGTCGTGATCTCCAGTATCAATTTGTGAAAATTCTATTTGCGTGCTATCCTCAGAAGAGTCAACATTTGTATCACTGCAAGGCGCAAAATTAAGCGCGAGCAAATAAAATGAGAATATGAGAGTAAAAATTTTCACAATACAAAGATAACAGAATTATGATG
>JBMZDR010000069.1:0-1152 GCA_049614485.1 Flavobacteriaceae bacterium | reverse complement strand
ATGCTCAAACAGGGCCAGAGTCCAATCTATAGCCGCTATGCGCTCGCTATTCTTTGGCATGCCTGAGCCGTACCAGCGATTGCCTGAGACTGCCAGCGCAGTGCACGGTGGATGCATGATGACTAAATCCCATCCCTCAGCTATCACTGGCCAGCAATCACCAGTGTAATGATAGGGGCTGTCATCATCAGCTGGTAACAGGTCGCAGCTATACGCATCATGGCCTAGCTCTCTGAATGCTTCCCTCACTTTGCCGCTATATTCGCAGGCTATCAATACTCTCATTGTGTGGCCCTCTCAATAGCTGGATAGTCTGCGCGTAGGCGCTGCCAATGGTTAGACAATGACGGCCTTCTATGGTTTAAAGCGCGGCCAGTGTTTATTACTCTGCTGGCTTGCTCTACTGTTAGGCCGTGGTGTTCCGCGAATCTATCGACGGTCAAAAAGTTATTAAACCAATCGATATACAAACTTTCGATTTTTTCTCTGCTAGTCATTTTATGCCACCTCTTAAAAGTCCTGAATTATTATACCGCCATTAAATTCTATGACGCTGGTATGGTCGCGTAAATCCTCAATGTTCTCAATCTCTGTGTTGCTGTAATTGTCGTAAATCTCCTCAAAGTTCTTGTACTCTGTAAACTCACAGCACAGAGCTATAACATCAAGCTCATATGGTGTGTCTGTATCTTCCGCTAACTCTTCCAACCAGTCGAACAAAGCGCCCAGCCCTTCATAGCTAAATTGGTCGGCGCGGTTATAGTCTGCAAAGGCGCGGCGAAAGTCGTATACATCAACGGTTTTAATAATCATCTTATACACTCCAATTTAGATTTATGTAGGTAATAACGCTGGCCAGTGTAGTAGTGACGGCAAGAGTTAGTACAAAGTAATAGACTCTATCTAGTCGCTTAAGTTCACGCTCCATCGCTTTCTGCATTAGGTAGCGGTGCGCCCTGTTGATCTCTATCTGTCTTTGGTTATCCATTGTTTTATTCCCGTGTTGTTTGTTGTCTTGATGGGTTCAGTATAGTTTATCCAGGTACAGAGTCAAGATAAAGTCAAACAGGATTGAGAACAATTAGTTATAAGCATATAACCTAATAGCATAACTGTATTGCTGCCATAGTATAAGGAGCGGGCGCGCGTGAA
>JBMZDR010000068.1:0-1156 GCA_049614485.1 Flavobacteriaceae bacterium | reverse complement strand
AGGTAAGTAACATGCCAGCCAAGAAGTCTACAGTAAACAAAGCAGGGAACTACACTAAGCCCACTATGCGTAAGAACTTGTTTAACAAGATCAAAGCAGGTACTAAAGGTGGCAAGGCTGGTCAATGGTCTGCTAGGAAAGCTCAGATGTTAGCCAAGGAGTACAAGGCGAAAGGCGGAGGCTATAAGTAATGGCACTAAAAGAATCACAGAAGTCTTTAAAGAAGTGGACAAAGCAGAAGTGGCGTACACCCTCTGGTAAGCCTAGCGGCAAGACTGGAGAGGTCTACGCACCTTCTAAGACTATTAGTAAGCTGAAGTCCACAGCAGCAGGTAAGAAGAAACTAGCCGCTGCTAACAGGAAGAAGAAGGAAGCTACCGCTAAAGGCAAGCAACACGCCAAGCATGGCCTACATAAGGGTAAGAAACGATGAAGGGTCAGACACACGGTGGCAAAGGAAGTGCCCAGCGCAAGACAGACCAGAAGAAGTTTGCAGCTAACTGGGACGCTATATACAACAAAAATACGACAAAGTCAAGTAAAAAGAAGAAATAATGCTTGACTTTCTTATGCTTTTATGTTATAATAACTGTGTAAGACTAATATAAACAACACTGTCCTAATAGGAGAAACAGTATGATTGATAAAGAACTTGAGCTGTATTACCGTAACATTAGAGATATGTTTGGCTCACCTGGTTGGAAACAGCTAATGGAAGACCTTAACTCTAACGCAATGGTAATAAACTCAGTAGAAGCTGCAAAAGACAATGAAGACCTGTACTTCCGTAAAGGCCAACTCGCTGTCATAGCTAACCTGCTGAACCTAGAAGCTCAAATCGATGCATCAGAAGCAGAAGCACTAAAAGAAGAAGACTCAGAAGAAGCTGCCTAATGAGAGCTATGTATGAGTTCCGCTGTGAGGATGGACACACAAATGAACGCTACACAGATTCAGAGTGTACCCACATCCCCTGCTTAGACTGCAATAAGATTGCAAGAAGAATTGTAAGTGCTGTGCGCTGTAAGTTAGACCCGCTCTCTGGTGATTTTATGGGTGCTACCAGACAATGGGAAAAGAACAGGGCACAGAAACTGCAACAAGAACGCAAGGCCAACTCCTAACCGAAGCCCTGCATAATACACCTCCATAATGA
>JBMZDR010000067.1:0-1420 GCA_049614485.1 Flavobacteriaceae bacterium | reverse complement strand
TTTTAATATTGGCCATCGAAAAGGGTGGTCGTTTGTCTTTTTCGATGGACATCCAATGTGTAATTTTAGCGATGTTGATGGCGGTGAGTGAAGTATTGAAGTGAAAATGAAGCTTGTTTTCACTTCTTGCCTGACAATGATTTAGCCCAGTGTGTTGTTTGGCATCACGAAAGGTAAACTCGATTTGAAATCTAGTCTGGTAGTACTCCAAGAGACGTTCTGCGCTCAATTCTAAATCTGTTGAAAAGTAAAGTTTGTGTTTCCATTTACCCTTTTTCTTTGTGTAAGCCACCACAAGATTAATGTCTCTTTTTAAGGCTTTAGAAAACACCACACCTTGATATAGTTTTGATACTAAATCAGACTTTATCTTTTTCATATACAAGCCATTAAGTTGCTTATAATCCACTTTTCCATCATACTTTTTGGGTCTTCCTCTTGTTTTTTTCTGTGACCCAACAAAGTTGTACTGCAAAGCCGCATCATCCCTGAGTCTGCTCACGGTCTCGAAGCCATGCTGAGCCAAGGCGGAAACAAAACCGTGTTTAGAAAAATACGCGTCTGCTACCACATAGTTTGAAAGACAAAGCAGTTGTTCTTTTCGTTGAACAATGGCCATAGCGTAATGTTCCAACAGACTTTCCGACAAATCGTTGGGCGTCTGCACGGCTTCTAAATGAAAAGCCGTATGATTGTCCATATCAATGGCAGCAATACCCGAAATCTCCAAGCCCCATTTGGCTTGACCTGCAACGCCAGACCAATACTTGCCCAGACCCCAGGTTGCTTTGCCAGATTTGGAAACATAGCTCGGATCAAAAGCAATCGTTAGATGATCGCTGGCATGTTCCAAAACAAGCTCTTTATTGAACTCTAGAAAACCAAAAGACTTACTAAATTGATTCCTGTAACGCTGCTCATTATGAGCGGTATAGCGAGAAAATTGAAGAAAATTTAGTCGCCCCTTAATACTCAAAAACAAAGTGAAAATTTCAATCATAAAATCAAATTGCCATTTATTTACGCCTTCCATTTTGTTAAGTATATTTTTTATGTGATATTTACATCGGGATTGATCCTTGATAATCATCTTAGTAACTGTTTGAAATTAGCTACTAAGTTGATGATTATCAATGGGTTATCCTAATTATTGTGCAAATATTTTTAACTTATTTTGTTGATAATTAAAGCTTTATTGCAAAACTCAACGGAGTGTTGTAAAATACAATACTCCGTTAAAGAATTAAGCAGCGTGCGTCCCGTATAGCAATAGTTTCTGTATTTTTTCTTTATTTTTCTTCATGTTCGGTTTAATAGCGAACATGCTAAAAACTCTTTCAAGCAGTAACTGATTGTTGTACAGGATTTTAATATTGGCCATCGAAAAGGGTGGTCGTTTGTCTTTTTCGATGGACATCCA
>JBMZDR010000066.1:0-1445 GCA_049614485.1 Flavobacteriaceae bacterium | reverse complement strand
AGGAGATGTAGAACTTACTAGTACAGACACTAGCTCCTCTGCTGCTCCTATTCTATGCATGTATCGCAACAGTGCATCTCCTGACGATGGTGACTACTTAGGTCAGATTAAGTTCCAAGGTGAAAGCGACACAGGTGTAACAAGGCTGTTTGCTAAGATTACTGCCAAGACTTCAGATGTCACTAACGGATCAGAAGATGGCTTGATAGAGACAGCAGTTAAGCAAAACGGTTCTAATGTTATTGTTTCTCGTCAGACAAGCTCAGCTTTAAAACTTATTAATGGTTGTGCTATAGAAGTAGATGGGACAGTGACAGCGACAGGCGGTACATCTACTAACTGGAATACAGCCTATGGTTGGGGCAATCATGCTTCAGCAGGTTATTTAACATCTTCATCAACTTTAAATGCAGACAACATGACTACTGGTACGCTTGATGGCGGCACATACTAAAGGTATATAAACATGGCAACAAAAATTGTAACAAAGAATAGTTCAACTGCTTCTGCCGTCCCTACAGCAAGTGATCTTGTACAGGGTGAACTGGCGGTCAATGTAGCTGACAAACGATTATTTACTGAGGACAACGGTGGCAGTATTGTTGAGCTTGGTACTAACCCTAGCACCATAGACATCAACGCAGGCACTATCGACGGCACAGCCATTGGCGCATCCTCTGCATCCACAGGCGCGTTTACTACGCTGACTGCTAGTGGCATAGACGTTACTGGCACAGCCACGATGGATGGGCTTACTGTTGATGGCGCTAGTGACCTTAATGGTAATGTAACTATTGGGTCGTCAATTACAACACTGTTGACTGGTAACGATATTGATTTCCAAAGAGCGGGAGATTCGTATTTAAGTCAAACAGGCGGCGGCGCTTTAAATATTAGAACAAACGATGGTGTTAGTAATAAAGTTAGGATGAACCTTGCCTCCAACGGAGACATCAGCTTCTACGAGGACACAGGCACAACGCCTAAGTTGTTCTGGGATGCGTCTGCGGAGTCTTTGGGTATTGGTACTAGTTCGCCTAGTGCTAAATGCCTTGAATTACAGCCTCCTGCTCAAATTACGGATTTCAGCAGTAATATATTAAATATAGGCGGGCAAGAAGCAGACGATGCAGTGGGAACTAAAAGCGGTATAGGCTTTGGTTATACATCAACAAGCATACCTGCCGCACCTGCAACAATTGGTTTTGAAACAATAAACACTTCCGGCGGTACTTATGGAGACTTGTATTTTGCTACAAGGGCAACTACTGGAACAGAACAGCCTACAGAACGCATGCGCATAGACAGCGCAGGCAACGTGGGTATTGGTACTAGTTCGCCTAGTGTAAAAGTTGATTCGCATGATAATGGTGTAGGCTTGCGAGCAACAAGACTGTCTAACACAGACCAGTATATTGAAATGCAAGGCGGCGATGGAGCAGGCT
>JBMZDR010000064.1:0-1614 GCA_049614485.1 Flavobacteriaceae bacterium | reverse complement strand
TTGGCATTATTTATGACATAGCTTTATACAATATTAACCACTATAACACTTAACATTTATGAAATCTATTTTTACGTATCTCTTTCTATTTACTTGCACATTATTCTTTGCTCAAGAAGTAACTCACAATGGCAATACTTACAGTATAAAAGGAAAAAAAATCTATCAAAACAATGAAGATGTTACGTCGTTATTAACAACAACCGATAAAGAAGCCGTTTTTAGTGCACATAAAATTGAACTTGAAAAAATAAAAGAAGCTAAGAATGCTGAAAAAGCACTAGAAAAGAAAGAGAAAGAGGCCATTAAAGCTGAAAAAGAAGCCGCAAAACGCATAAAAGAGCAAGAGAAGAAGCTTAAAGCGATTGAAAAAAAGCAAAAGAAAGTAGAAAAAGCCGCTAAGAAAAAAGCAAATGCCGAAAAAGCATTTGACAGAGCGCAAAGCAAATTAGATCGTGAAACTAAAAAATTTGAAAAACTAAAAAGAAGAGGAAAATTAAGTCCTGTTAAAGAAGCCAAATACCTAGAAAAACTGTCTGACTTAAAAGATAGAGTGTCTAAGGCTGGTAAGAAATTAAAAAAACTTTAATAATGACAAACCATCTCACGGTTACGTGTATTCAATCTGATCTTGTTTGGGAAAATGTTGTTCAAAACAGATTAAATTTTGAATATAAAATCAACAATCAAATAAATGAAGCTACAGACGTAATTGTGCTTCCTGAGATGTTCACTACAGGTTTCACCATGCACCCAAAAGCATTAGCGGAAGATATGCACGGTGAAACTGTTTTGTGGATGCAACAAATAGCAAAAGAAAAACAAGTTGCTATTTGCGGTAGTATCATCATCACAGAAGATAATAACTATTATAATAGGTTTTTATTTGTTCAGCCAAATGGGAGCATTCAATATTATAATAAACGTCATTTATTTTCATTAGCTGGTGAACATAAACACTACAATAACGATACTTCTCAAGTAATTATCACCTATAAAGGTTGGCGTATTCGCCCTTTAATTTGTTATGACTTGCGTTTTCCGGTATGGTCGAGAAACTCTCAAAACTACGATGTGTTACTCTACGTTGCAAATTGGCCAAAACCACGAATTGACGCCTGGAATACGCTTTTAAAAGCCCGTGCTATTGAAAATATGAGTTATGTTATTGGAGTAAACCGAGTAGGTACAGACCCTAACGGAAATGACTATTCAGGTAACTCAATAATATTAGATGCTTTAGGCAATGAATTAAGTCCGTTAGCAGAAAATAACGACGCAATTATAACTACAACATTATCTAAAAAAGAACTGCAAACCGTTCGTGAAAAATTTAATTTTTTGAATGATAAAGACACCTTTACTTTAACGTAAACTGCTCATCAACATCCCAGTTGGCTCTAATTTCTATATTGTCAGGATGATAAGCAATACGTTCTGGTTGTAGCTTTTTTAAATAATTACCAGTATCGTATTTTTGATTGTTGTTATTGTCAAAAACAACACGTAAATTATAGGTTGACGGATCAATATTTACAAAATCAAAAACTGTGATACCTACACCATATTTTTCGTACTTCACCTCTCCTTGTGTCGTGATTAACTGTACAATTA
>JBMZDR010000063.1:0-1799 GCA_049614485.1 Flavobacteriaceae bacterium | reverse complement strand
GTGGACTGTTTAACTACTGGTGATAGAACTTGTGATACTTGGCCAGATCCCAATTTAGGCTTCCGTTGCCAGTCTCCTTATTCAAGTAATTATCCAAACTGTACTTTAAATACTAATAGTAATTTATGTTATAACGAAATAAGTCCGAATTGTCCTTTTTCTAATAGTGCTTATGAATGTATTAATGGTACAGCTCTAGATATTGACCCTAATGATGGTCAAGATTGTAACAACTATACTTCTACTATTTTAACTCAAAACTTTATGAGTTATAATTTATTTAAGGTTCAAAGTGAAATCATTTGGTAAAGTAGAGTAAAGTTCATAACTTTAGGCTCAAAACTGCAATAGATATGGATATTTTACATGATTTTTTTAGTGATATAGTAGGAATAAAAGCACCTTATACTTTATCCTCAATTGATAAAGCAATAAAGAAAGGAGTAATAGTAGACATTACATTTACGATTTCAATAGCCTCAGATTATCGTCCGAGTAAATATCATGTGCTTCATTCATACTATGAAAAACGTTGGCAACACCTGAATTTGTTTCAATATCCTTGTTTTATATCCGCTCGTTTACCTGTATTTTTAGACAAACGGACAGGCAAAACAAGTGTAATAGCCGTACCTTGGGCTAGAAAAAATAGTGGTTTTACCCTTCTTTTTGAACAAGCAGTTTTAGAATTATTACGTCTTTGTCATTGTAAAAAAGTAACGGCAGATTACTTTGGTATTTATGCACAGCGTGTGACCACTATTTACGATGCTTATACTAAAGATAAGTATGAGCAACGAGAACCAGCAGTAGCTAGTAAAATAGGAGTCGATGAAACAAGTACTAAAAAAGGGCATCAATACATTACCTTATTTGTTGATTTAGAAAATGCACAAATCCTTGATATTCAAGATGGTAGGTCTTCCCAGTGTGTTAAGTTGTATGCAGAAGAACTAAAAATGCTGGGTAAAAAAACAACAGCTATCAAAGACTTTTCATTAGATATGTCACCTGCTTTTATTAGTGGTATCAAAAAACATTTCCCTAAAGTTAGAATGACTTATGACCGTTTTCATGTTGTTCAATTAGTGAATAAATACTTCAAACCGCTTTGGAAATCTAAAAAAATAGACAAAGAAGAATTAGCTTTTCATCGTAAAGAATTTGATAAATTATGGACACAAACCAATTGCAAAGAAGCCAACGCTTTCTTTACTTACTGGCTAGAAAGAACTAAAGATTTATTTACCATGAAAAACTTCTGCAAATCTATGAATAAACATTTTAATAACATTATTAACTTTACAGAATCAAAAGTTACTAATGGTTTGCTCGAAGGCATGAATAGCAAAATTCAATGTATTAGAAAAATTGCTAGAGGGTACAAACATAATGATAATCTAAAAAGAATGATTCTATTTGCTTTTGGGCAAATTTAAAATTTTTGACCAAATGATTTCACTTTGAACCTTCCTTTTTTATCTCCTAAAAAACCTAAATTTACATTTATTGATTTGTTTGCAGGAGTTGGAGGTTTTAGATTAGCTTTACAAAATACAGGTGGCAAATGTCTATATTCTAGCGAATGGAATCCTTTTGCTAAAAAAACATATGAAGCTAATTTTGGAGACTATCCTTTTGGTGATCAATAGTCCGTTCAATTTTTAGTTGAAAAATTTTGTAAGCCAAGAAAAAGGTCGTAAAATTTAGTTTCCACACAAAAATTTCACGACCTATGTTGAGCACAATAGCTGTACTTCGTTTCATATTCGCAAAAATAGTTGTAAAATCCAAATGCC
>JBMZDR010000062.1:0-1817 GCA_049614485.1 Flavobacteriaceae bacterium | reverse complement strand
TATTGACAGAGATGCATTAGCACAATTTTTAAATGATAATGCAATACCGTGTGGTTTTTCTTTTCAAAATCAGAATCATTTATTTCACTTCCTAAATTCTTGCAACAAGTTCAATAACTTCTATGAAACATTTTTCTGTATCGGTAATAGTTATTGTATGTAAGCCTGCACTCACGTCATCAAATTGTCCACTAGGTTGGAAAGTGCCGCCGTCAAGACTAAATAGGTATGTACCACTACCTGTAGCTGTAGCTATAATCTGATGTGTGTTTGCAAAAGCTTCTGATGTAACATTAGCATCGAAAAAATCAGGACCAGTAGTAATTGTAATATTAATTTCTTTTATTAACACACAATTCAAGTTTGTATCTTCAATACGTCCAAAAACAATTTCAGGGTTAGACGTGTTTATGTGTGCAGTAGAGGGTGTAATAGGATTGGTGTTATCGATGGCATCTTGTTCGGAATGATGATAGCTAATTTGATACGGATTGATGCTATTCAATTCCATAATTAATTCTGTATCGAAAATAGTTAAATCAATTTCAGTAAAGCCATCATCATCACAAATAATGTATTCTAGTGGTGGATCTGAAAATACGGTGTCAGTAAATTCTACGGTTGTCGTGTCTGAACTCGTTATTGTATTACCATCACATAATGTATAAACTACTTCCGCTCTATAATTATGAATTGCCGTTGGGCACACGCTAATTTCATTTTGTCCTGTAGCTATAATACTTCCAGTAGCATCGTCATACCAGGTTATTTGTGTGTTAGAAGGTCCAGATGGCACAAAGCGCCATGCTTCATTTTCAGTAGTCCATTTTCCTGTATTACGTCCGCTAGGTGTTAGACCGATAGACCCTGTTGCGTTTTGAATTCCCAATAAACTATTTCCGTTATTCCAATCGTCACAAGTTGATTTTTTTTCAATGTACACTTCAATAATATTGGTTGATTCATAGAGTACCATTTGAAAAGTGGAGTTGACGCTTAAGCAGTCAAATAACGGCACTTGATTGTAGCTTACCACTAATCGTCTGCATGGATAATCGCCAAATAATTCCCATCCAATTTGCCCACCTTCACTGGGGTCTATATCATGAAACACACCATAAATGGCGTTCACTATTTTTTTGGGTTCTGCTGTAGATGGAAATTGTCCGTTTGGGATACTTAAATTGAACTCCCATGCACATTCATCGGCAGAATCATTATAGCCATTGTCGTTTATTGTACTGATATCAAATGAGATTGCTCCATTTGAACTTACAACGGCTTCAGAATATTCTTGATTGTAAAAGCAAAAATTAAAAGGGAGAATAACCTTTGGATCGGACCATACATCATCAGTGTTCACACTTATAGGGTTTGCTAAACCTGTAAATGGGAATACTGGTGCGTAATCAATCTCTTCTACTGTATAGTTAGTTGGTGTACCTGTTTCAGGGTAAGTAGCTACAAGATCAACACAGCCATCATCTGAGTTGCAATTGATATAAATGGTTTCATTGTTATTGATGTCTGTTATGTTTACTTCAGGACACCCATTAAGTTGACCAAATATAAAAGAGGGCAATAGGAGGGAAATATATATAAAAATTCGGTTACAATACATATGTTACTATGTTGAGGTGGTTCTTGTAAACGATTTAGGTCTAATAAGTTACGGAATTTTACTGAATTTTAAAAACATATTGCTATAAGAGTTTTCTAATCATAATAAAAAAGCCACTCAAATTGAGTGGCTTTTTTTAGTTTAAAGGTATTAGTTATTATCTTTTAATAGAGAAGTGTGCTTTAAATTCTTTTTC
>JBMZDR010000061.1:0-2030 GCA_049614485.1 Flavobacteriaceae bacterium | reverse complement strand
ATAAAGAGTTAACCAAAGGATATTTTACAAGTAATAGATTGGGCGGAAAAGGAAGCGACGACATTTATTCTTTTGACTTAAAAATAATTGAAGAAGATTCTATCGAATTGCAAAAATTAAAACAAGAACAAATTGTTAAAATAGAAATTAAAGGAGCAATTAAAGACATCGCTACTAGTGAATCTTTAGAAAATGTAAACCTTGTTTTAGTAGATAAAGACAATAAAGAAATTGGCACTACAAAATCCGACAATAAAGGAAATTATAGTTTTGGTAATATAGATCCATTTTTAGATTACACTATTAAAGTGGACTTGCAACAAAAAGTTGGACAATTAATTGCGAGATTTAAGCGGCTACAATTTGGTTATACATTTCCATTTCAAATTCGTTAATAGTTTTATACCCTAAAGTAGAGTGTATTCTTCTTTTGTTATACCAAGTTTCTATCCAAGAAAAGATGGATAGTTCTGCCTGAGATCTGTAATTATATTTATGTAGGTACACCCATTCTGTTTTTAAGCTCTTAAAAAAAGATTCCGCAACGGCATTGTCCCAACAGTTACCCTTTCTGCTCATGCTTTGTATTACTAATCCATTATAGTTTTTGATAATATCAGTAAACAAATAGCTGGCATATTGAGAACCTCTATCGGAATGGAAAATAAGTTTTTCATTAATTACATTGGATTTTACTGCCATATTCCATGCAGCTATTATAGTGTCCTGCGTTGTTAAATTGTCGCTCATAGACCAACCTATTACTTTTCGATTATATAAATCAATAATTACCGTTAAATACATCCAACCTTGCTTGGTTTCAATATAAGTGATGTCGGATACCCAAACTTGACTTGCCCTAGATACTTTAAAGTTTTGATTTAAGATATTAGCAGCAATGGGGTATTTGTGGTTACTATCTGTTGTTGTTCTAAAATTTCGCTTTCTCCTAGCAAACAAACCAGATGCCTTCATGAGTCTTGCCACTCGTGGTCTGGAAACATAATATCCCAGTTTTTCCAATGCCCTTTTTATTCTTGGCGCACCATAACTTTCGTGGCTATCTTTAAAAATAGCTGTAATCAACTCGGATAATTTCTGATTATATAACCAAAGCTTTGAGACCTTAGCTTTTAACCAATTATAATAACCACTGGTACTGACTTTTAAAACCTTGCACATTTTCTCAACTGAAAACTTAAATTTATGATGTTTTATGAACCTAAATTTTTCCTGTCGCTCTTGGAGAAAATGCTCACCGCCTTTTTTAATATCTCGTGTTCTTCCGATATATCCTTTAATTGCTTCTTTAATAGGGCTATTTCTTTTTGTTCATCTGTCAATTTTGGGATTCCTCTACCTGGAAAACTGTTCTTTCCATAATCTTGGGATTCGCGTCGCCAACGATGTAATACGGAGTAAGGAATATCCAATTCCTCACAAACTTGTTTTACATGTCCTCGGGCATAGCTTAATTCTACTGCCTTTTGTTTAAATGATGTACTGTAATTTCTGTTTCTTTTTTTCATGATTCAAAGTTAATTTATGTAACCCTAAATCTCGCAACTTTATGTCCAGTCTAATGTAGTAATTCCATTTTTTATGGGTTATGTTTTAAAAAAATCAAAAATACAATTGGTTATAAGCTCAATTTCCGTTTCGTGAATTTCACTATGAAAAGGGAGTCTTAAAATAGTTTTTGTTACTTCTTCGGTAATGGTTCCAGCTATAGACTTGCCTTTTGTTATACCCATTTTAGATTTATGTAACGCGTTATAATGAAAAAGGGCTTCTATATTGTTTTTATTTAAATGATTTTTGAGTAAGTCACGCTCTTTTTCTGTGTTAAGAATTAGGTAAAAAGAGTGAATGTTTTGGGCTAATATTTCTTTAGAAAATAGCTTTAAAAATTTCTTTTCTTCTAGTGTTTTAAGTTTTTCATAATACAGCTTAGAAATTTTCTTGCGATGTGCAAACAAATCCGGTGCTGTTTTTAATTGCTCATACAAAACCGCTGCATTAAGTTCGTT
>JBMZDR010000060.1:0-2120 GCA_049614485.1 Flavobacteriaceae bacterium | reverse complement strand
TAATGTTATAATTAACATCTGCAGCAGATAAGTTCTGTTCTATTTCTTCTACACGATCACCCTCTGCAATTAAAATGACATTTTTAACAAATCTAGGTGAGTTAATAAAATAGATATAAGCCAACCTTCCTAAGGTCATTGAACACATCATGGATAAATAGAAAAACAGTATTTGAATTCTACTTGCTGGTAATGATGGGGTAAAATATGGGGTAAGTAAATAAACTAAAATAGTTATTGATGAGGTTAGCACTATTCCTTTAAGGATGCTAAAAAAATTACTTGCCTTTTTTAAATTATATATTTCAAAAATGGTTCCAAAAAAGAGTATATAAAATCCTAATATTATAGACCATATCCATTTTTCTTTACTGATTGTAAAGTAATCAAATTCAAATAGTGTTCCTACTATATGCAACCCAAACAAAACTAATATTACGTCTAGTACGCGTAACAAAAGTTTTCTTTCTGACAATTCAAAATGAATATTGGTATTGGCTGACATTATGTAAGTTCCTGGTTATTTTTGAGCTAATATAATATTTCTATAAGAAATAGCCCTTATTTAAGCAATCTGTTCCAGAGTTCTTTTACAACTTTCCAATCAAATCGCTCTACTTTCTGTCTTGCTAAAAAAGACATCTCACTGTAATGCAATGAATTAGAAACAATTTCTTTAACAGCCAAAACCATTTCAGTTACATCATTTGATTTTACCAAAACTCCTGATTTCCCATGTTCAATTAAATAAGGCATACCTCCTACATCAGTAGAAACTACAAGCAACCCTAAAGCCATAGCTTCCATAACACTTACGGGGGTATTATCTACGGTTGTTGTATTTATAAACACGTCATAGTTTTCTGACAACGAGTGCCATTCTGATTTCGTTAACATCCCTTTAAACACTACAGAGTTAGACACTTTTAAACGCATTGCCAATTCTATACATTCATTTAAAGAGCCATCCTTATCAGGCCCAACCATGCATAATTTAGCGTTGGGATATATTTTTAATAATTCCGCCAACACATGAATTGCCATTTGCGGATTATACAACCGATGAAAAGCTCTTACGTAAAGTAACTTTGGCTGAAAAATTTCTCTTTGCTTATAAGTATACGAGAACACGTCTAACACATTAGGAATATACTCTGCTTCATAACCATGTTTCTTGAATTCGGCTTTTAAATAATTTGATGGTGCAATATTTCTATAGGCATTATTAAATAGCATTTGAGACATTTTAGGAGAAGCCACTAACCTATCTGGCAAATTTCCACCGTGTAAAATTGGAATGTATTTCAGGTTTAACAACCGCACTACTTGACTTGATAAAAAAGCATAATAGAAGTTTTTAGTGCTATAAGTGTCTATTAAAATATAGCTAATTTTATTTCTGTATTTAACAATGCTGCTCAACATATCTACCAGTCTAAACACCTGATTAACCTTAGAAGATACACAACACACGTCAAAATCTTCCTTTTTTAATAATGATACAAGCAATTGTAATGTAGTCACATTACTATTTGGTTTTGATAAGTTATTCCCAATATATAAAATCATCTGGCTTTCAATCTAGGATTTATTTCTTTAGGTTTCTTTGGGGTATATGTAACATCTAATAATGCTAAACCATAGATAAATGATGGAAAAGCTATTCGCATAGACGAGTGGTTTATGGTTAAAAACCAAAATAAAAAGAACGAATAAAAATATATATTACCCCTGTTACCTAACCTCAACAATAAAGGCGTAAAAAACAAAATTAGAAATGCAATAATTCCAAATGCACCATGTTCTGCTAGCAGCCTACTAATTTCGTTATGAGAGGCAGCTTCAATTCCCGTTTTTTCAAATCTGTATTGTTTATTTTTACCAACACCAATACCAAAAATTGGTTCTTCCATAAATGCTTCTAACTCTACCAAGATTAAAGTAGAACGCCCAGTTGAAACATCTGCTTTTTCTTGGCCTAAAGCATTTTTATTTGCGTACCTATTTTCAATTAAACCAGAAGTAGTTACCAATGCATACCCCCAAACACCAACTCCTAAAATTCCAAAAACAAAAACGATACGTACTAATTTAGTTCTCAGACTTTGTTTTGCTTTAGT
>JBMZDR010000059.1:0-2146 GCA_049614485.1 Flavobacteriaceae bacterium | reverse complement strand
AAACGTGTCACTAACTGATCGTTAAACCTTGGATCTGGTAAAAGTGGTCTTTTTTTAGCCTTTCTTTTTCTCATGTCTTAACATTAAAGTTTTTAAAATTACTTCTTTGGGCGTTTTGCTCCATACTTAGATCTACGTTGCGTTCTTCCTTCAACACCTGCAGTGTCTAAAGCTCCACGAACAACGTGATATCTAACTCCTGGTAAATCTTTTACCCTTCCACCTCTAACTAATACTATCGAGTGCTCCTGTAAATTGTGACCCTCTCCACCGATGTAAGCGTTCACCTCGTTACCGTTTGTTAAACGAACCCTTGCTACCTTTCTCATTGCTGAGTTAGGTTTTTTAGGCGTCGTAGTATAAACACGAGTGCAAACACCTCTACGTTGAGGACACGAATTTAAAGCAGCCGATTTACTCTTCTTAGTTATTTTGGCTCTTCCTTTTCGTACTAATTGTGAAATTGTTGGCATACTAAATTTTTACTTAAATTTCTTTTTGTTATAAAACCCTATTTTTAGGGTCTGCAAATGTATGAATAAAAATCAACTAATCAAATAGCAAGTAATTAATTTTCAGTAAGATTGAAAAACTAAACAGAAAAGCCAGAAAATCAAACGAAACTATTTAGCTTTACCACACACAAAACCACCCAAACACTTACATCAAAATAAGTGATGAAAAAAAGAATATACCTATACCATATAATATATATCATTTTTTTAAGCGCATCGTTTTCCCAAAACATACACTTAAAACTAATAGGCCAAGACAGCATCTCTGATCAATTTATCAAAAACACTAACTACAAAACGCAGTTTAAAAACATTAAAGCAGCTCAAAACGAACTTGCAAAAACAAAAAAACTACTCATAGCTCAAGGCTATTTCAACAGCTCAATTACAGCTATCAAAAAACAAAACGATAGCACATTTATCTCCAGAATAAAACTAAACACACGCTTTAAACACATCAACATACACTACAATACCGAAGACATATCAAAACAAGATCTTAAAAACGCACTTAACAAAAATACCGAGATCACAAACACCTCTTTCACAAGCAACACAGAAAATCTTGAAAAAAACTTAAACAACATTATCAGATACCTATCCAACAAAGGACGCGTATTCAGCAATTGCAAACTCTCAAACATTCGAATTAAAGACAACAAACTGTCAGCAGACCTGAACCTAGTCACCTCCGGAATTAATCACATTTACGATGTAAGAATTAAAGGTTACGATAAATTCCCGCAAAAATTCATCAAACACTATTTAAGACTAAAAAAGGGACAAAAACTTAACCTCGCTGAAATTGAAAACAAATCAAACAACATTAACCACCTCCGCTTTTCAAACGAAGCAAAAAAACCAGAACTATTATTCACCAAAGACTCATCTACCGCATACCTATACATTAACAAAAGAAGAGCAAACGCATTTGAAGGTTTTTTAGGGTTTTCATCAGACCCAGAAACAAACAAACTAAACGTAAACGGAAACATCGATCTGAAATTAATAAACAATCTTAATTCCGGCGAAGAACTCTACATCAAATACCAATCAACAGAAAACGAACAAAAAAACATACACCTTAAAACTGTAATCCCATACATTTTCAACTCACCTTTTAGTATTGAAGGACAGTTTGACATATTTAAGAAAGACTCAAGCTTTACCAACAACACACAGGCACTACTACTAAAATATAATATTCACAAAAACATCAACATCGGTACAGGTATGCGCTTTAACACCTCAAACACACTTACCGAGAACACCTCAAACAACCTAGACTTCAAAAAAACATCATACTTACTTTACTTCAACCACCAAGCACCTAACACAATGACTAGTGTTTTTTCAACCAAAACCAAAACACAATTAGAGATAGCACTCACAAACCGCAAAACAGCGAACAACACAAACAAACAACAAAACATCTTTCTTTCTAGCGAGTACCTGTTTCAAATTAATAGAAAAAACTCGTTTTATATTAAAAACCAAAGCAACTACTTAATAAACAACAACACACTAGAAAACGAGCAACTTTACATAGGCGGCATAAACTCAATTAGAGGTTACCAAGAAAACAGCATCCCAAGCACACAGTACAGCATTTTAAACACAGAATACAGAAT
>JBMZDR010000058.1:0-2368 GCA_049614485.1 Flavobacteriaceae bacterium | reverse complement strand
TGGTGAATACTACTTAGGCCAAGAAAACATACAAGATGTTAGACGCTTTGGGCGTGAGATGCAGGAAGGCGCAGGAATCTTAGCAGAACAAGCACGAGCAGGTGCAGAGTTTAAGCCTTACACTGTTACAAGTGGCCTAGCTAACATTGCTACTACTCCTGAAGGTGGGTTTGCTATAGACCTGTCACCAGAGCAACAAGCTCTACAGGCGCAACTACAGGGCCAAGCAGCGGGTTTATTTGGACAGGTAGGGCAAGACCCAGCAGCGCAGCAAGCGGCTATCTTTGAGCAAATAAGAGCTACACAGCGTCCTGAAGAGGAGCGCCAGCGTCTAGCACTAGAAGAGCGTATGCTGTCACAAGGCCGTCTAGGTCTATCTTCTGCTGCTTATGGCGGTGCATCTCCTGAGCTACTGGCACAAGAGACTGCTCGTCAGGAAGCTATGGCACGAGCTAATGTAGGAGCTAGGCAGCAAGCACTAGCAGAGCAGCAGCAGGCTCTAGCAGGTGCTACAGGACTACTAAGTGCTGGTTATACTCCTCAGAGAGAAGCTCTTAGTCTTCTACAAACCAGTGCAGTACCTGCTGGCTTTGCTGACATTGGCCGTAGAACTGGTGCTGAGCTACAGTCACAAGTAGGCAGAGTTGGTTTAGAGACTGGCTTGAACTACGAGAACCTAGCTAACCAGCTACGCCTTGCTCAACAGCAGCAGCTACTTGGTGGTCTACTGGGTCAGCAGCCTACGTATGCAGAGCAGTTACAGGCTAAAGAGCTAGGCATTAAACTAGGACAAGACAGTGGTCTGTTCGGTAACTTAGGCGGCCTAGTTGATAATGTAGGTGGCTTTTTTGGATCAATCTTTGGTGGAGGTAAGGGCTAATGGCTAGGGATATTGCAGGATTTTTAACAGGTATAGAGAGCACACAACAGCCTGTACAGCAAGCTGTGCCTGGTTCTCCTAACTTCTATGGCGAGTTTATGGCAGCTAGAGGCAGAGGTCTACAGCAGGGTCTAGGTGGACTGTTACGTGGTGGTGCGCCTTCTACGCAGGAGCAGATACAGGGTGCTATGTTTGAACTAAGCAGCCCTACAGCAGGCGGTGCTGCTAAAGACACAGCTACTCGTATAGCAGACCTAACTAAGCTGGCTAGAGTACAGCAGGTACAAGGTAACCCAGCAGCGGCTGCACAGACTGCGGCTCAGATTCAGAAGTTGAAAGAGCAAGAACAGAAAAAAACTCAAGAAGAACAAGCAGGTTTGAGAGCTTCGTCTATGGCTACAGCTTTAAAAACGGCAGGGCACGAAGAATTAGCTAGACAGGTTGAGTTAGGGGACACTGAGGCTTATAAAAGAGGCTTACAGTTAATTTCTCCAGAAAAGGGAAAAACATCTATTGAAGACATAGTAGACCCAGCAACAGGAGTTACTCACAAGGTTGTATTAAGCTCTGACGGGACAATATTACGCACTGTAGGTGTCAGTAAAATGCCTAAATTAAAAAGCGTGGGTCTACCAAATGGTCAAATTGTTTGGGAAAACGAAGCCACAGGGACAAGAGGCGAACCTCAAGACACTCCAGAAGCTGCGTCTCAAGAAAGAGATAGGGTAGACAAACTATATTCTGATTTAGCGGCTGTAGATAATGTTCTGGTTACTGTGTCAGAAGCTAAAAAACTAGCTGAAGACGAATATATGACTACAGGTGTTTTTTATAACTTAGCTTCTATGCCTTATGCTACAGACGCTAGAACTTTACAAACAAAAATAACAACACTACAGTCTACACTAGCATTTGATAGGCTACAGAAGATGCGTGACGAGTCTAAAACAGGCGGTGCTTTAGGCCAAGTTAGTAACATTGAACTACAGCTATTACAATCTGCTTTGACTGCTTTAGACCCTATAGTTGGAAAAGAAGAGTTTACAAAACAACTAGAAAAAGTACAGAAGCACTATACTAACTTTAAAAAGGCTTTGCTAGGTGAACCTCTTGATATTGATTGGTCAAGACCTGAATATAAAGGTAAAACAACTGTTGTGGATGGTGTTAGATACATGGTAGACCCTACAGACCCTACAAAAGTATTTGCTATAGGTGAAGAATAATGAGCGCATACACAGAAGTAACAGACCCTACAATCTTAGCTAAAGTTAAGAGTAGTCTTGCTTCTGCTCAAGCTGATTTAACTAAATCAACTGAAGTTAAAGACCCAGAACTCTTTTTAAAAATACAAGAGCAGTTAAAAAAAGATTTAGAAGCTCAAGAAGAAGTGGACATAGTTACTGAAGAAGTAGAGGAGCCTAGTGCTTTAGGGCAGTTTGCAGAAGGTCTTGGAGAGCGTTTAGGCGGTCGTATTGAGACAATGCA
>JBMZDR010000057.1:0-2945 GCA_049614485.1 Flavobacteriaceae bacterium | reverse complement strand
TGTTATATTTGTCACGTAGAGGAATAGGCTATGCAGGTTACTATAAGCCCCAGCTTCCAGAAGAAGATGGACAAGCTAGATGAGTTGATAGGGGACCAGATCGACGAGAAAATGCTTAGTCTTGGTACTTACGCTGTAGAAATCTCCCCTGTTTATTCTGGCGCATTTGCTGAATCTTGGTCTATCAGACCTATGGGTTCAGGTGGTGGACGGTCTCGCAAGTCAAGGGTCCAGAAGGTTCCTGACGTTCAATCTAAGAAGGAAGAGGCTAAAGGTCTTATCGCTGACGATGTTGCTAAATACTCTGAACAGATACTTAAGGATGGTGGAGCAGTAATAACGAATAGGTCACCCCACGCTAGAGAAGTTGACGCAAAGTACGCTACTGTCGCAAGAGTTAAGGATAGGTTCAGATAATGGCAAGCATATATGATGATATTCGTGCTGCCCTTGAGGTGAAACTTAGCACAGTTGCAGGCGTACCTTCTATCGGCTGGGAGAACGCACAGTTCAGTCCTACAACTGGTCAACCTTACGTTAAACCCCGACTTATGCCTACCCGTAGAGAACCTGCTGTCCGTGGCACTAACCCACAGATGTACTACCAAGGTATCTTTAGAATAGAGTGTTACGTCCCTGAAGGGGCTGGTCCTTCCGCTGGTGATGATCTTGCAGACAAGATTATAAATGCCTTTGAAGCCACAACTGATGTAAGTCAAGGTAGCACTATTGTATCCATCCGTTATGCCGAAAGAGAAATGGCTGAGATTGATGGACCCTTTTACATGATACCAGTTAACATAGGCTGGTATATTTACAAATAACTTCCTCTAGGAGAATCAATATGGCCTTTGCACAGGGTTCACGCTCCAGCTTGTCCTTCATCGTAGAATCTACGTTTGGTACGACACCCGCTGGTAACTTCACTAACCTTCCTTTCAGCACCCACTCTTTGAATCTTACTAAAGATCGTGTTGCTGGTAACGACATCCAAGCTGACCGTATGCCTCGTGTAGACCGTCACGGCAACCGTCAAGTAGCTGGCGACATTGTAGTTGACCTTCGTGATGGCGACTATGACTCTTTGCTTGAATCAGCTATGCTTAACACATGGGCGACTGACGTACTTAAGGTTGGCACAACACCTAAGTTCTTCTCCATAGAAGACTATGCTGCTGATATTGACCAAGCTCGTTTGTTCTCAGGCATGTCAGTTTCCACTATGGGTGTCTCCCTTGCGCCTAACCAGATGGTAACAACTACCTTCGGCATGGTCGGCAAAGACATGACCATCAGTGCTACAGAGAAGACACAGGATGCTGCATCTGGTGCTGCTCCCTTCGATGCTTACTCTGGTGACATTTCCATCGGTAACGTAGGTGCAGGTTCTGCTGTAGCTATCGTCACTGGATTGGACTTCACCCTGACTAACTCTTTTGCCCCTACCTTTGTGATTGGTGACGACAGTGCGCCTTCCCTTGAGTATGGTCGTGCAGAAGTAGAAGGCACACTGACAGCCTACTTCGAAGATGCTTCTCTCATCAACCGTTTCTTGAACGAGACTGAGACTGAGATTGAGGTGTCCGTAGACGATCCTACAGGTAGCAACACTTACACATTCTTGTTCCCCAAGGTCAAGATTAACTCTGCCGATGTTGGTGTCGATGGCCCAACTAGCCGTATGATCTCTATGTCCTTTGTGTCTCTCTATGACGCTACCGAAGGCACTAACCTTAAGATCACACGCTAAGAATACCTAGCTAGGTAGTGGAGGCTCCTGAGTCGGGTCGGGGGTCTCCACATTTATTCATAACCCGACAATAAACCCCGAAGGAACTCGACATGGATTTAATGAATCTTAAACCAGCTAGTGATACTGTAGAAGTTACACTGGTACACCCTAATACTGGCGATGCTCTCAAGAATGACGACAAGTCTGATATGACTATCACTGTCCACGCAAGCCACTCTAAAGAACATAAAGCTGTACTTCACGAACAGACGAACAAACGTCTTAAGGCAATGCAAGCTGGTAAGAAGCAAGAATTTACTGCTCAAGATATTGAAGAAGCAACCCTGACGCTCCTCTCTAAGATCACAGTAGAGTGGAACATTACTTACGGTGGTGAGAAACCTAAGCTCACTGTCACTAAAGCCAAAGAATTATACGACGAAGTCTTCTGGATTAAAGACCAGATTGAGGGAGCCTTGGCTGACTCTCTGGATTTTACGAAAGCCTAACTTCTCAGTTGTGTGAGTGGTCTGAACACCAGTTCAACCTCAACAAACCTGACAAGGATGGCATTACAGAACGACAACACCTCGAACAAGTAGAAAGGCAGATTGGACGTAGACCTGAAGCACTGGAACCCCCGACAGTATTTCCTCAGTCTTTAGCTCATGTCTGGTCTGCCTTTATTACGTTAAGCAACAGTAGAACTGCTGGATTCTCTGGCCCTAACCCGATAACATACGAACAAATTAAAGCATGGAAGGAACTGACTGAGACACCTATTGCTCCTTGGGAAGTGGAAGCAATTAAACGTGTTGATGTAGTTTATATGGGGGTAGCGAATGGCTGACTTATCTTTATTAGTAGATTACTCTCAGGTCAAAAAGGCCAATAAAGAGATCTCTCAAATAGGAAGTTCTGCTAAGAAGTCTGCTGCTGTTTTTGAGGCAGCTTTTAAGAAAGCTGAAGTGCAGCAGAAGAAATCTATAGATGCTGTACAAAAGCAAATCGCACTCAGTAAGAAGATGGAAGCTCAAAAAGCTAAAGAAGCAAAAGTTGCTGCTTCCGCTGCTGCCTTAGTTTCTAAGGAAGAAGAGAGACTAAAGAATAAGTTCGTAGAAGGTTACACCGCTATGAACATTTACACTAAGGAACTAAACGACCTTGCTGTAGCTCGTAAAGCAGGTATTATTACTACTGAAAAACAAGCCGC
>JBMZDR010000056.1:0-3246 GCA_049614485.1 Flavobacteriaceae bacterium | reverse complement strand
CCAAATAATGATATTTCAAAATATGAGCAATATTCTGTCTTTACATCAGAATCAAATAGTTTTAATAATCTAAAAGGTTTGAAGAGCACAAAAATTCGACTTTATACCGAACCTGACATACTTTGGTGGAAAAAGAATAGAATGGAAGATTATGACCAAATGAATGCTTATTATATTAAAAGACTTTTTGAGAATCTAAAAAAATCAGGATTTGACCAAGTAGAATACATACCAACAGAAAATAAAGGATATCGAGAAAATGGAGATAGACATCCGCATAGTTGGTCTATAATTGACAAAGAAGAGTTGATAAAATGGATTATGGAATAAAAACTGTTTACAACACTGTATATAGCAAATCGAGCGTTCGGTGGTTTATGAAAGTTTAGTGCTATTTACAAACACCGCCAAATCGTTGATTTGGCTTTTAAAATGAATAAATTAACACATCATAAACGGAAACTTTAATAAGAACTTATTATTATGAAAAATAGTTTAAAAAATATTACATTAAATACTTTTAACTTTAAAGGCATTACATCTAGAAAAGACTATTGGACTTATTTCTTATTTTTTCAAATATTTATAAATCTTATAGTTTTATCATTAGTATTTGGTGTATATGAATCTTGGCACTTAAAAGTTAACGATTTAGAACCAAGCGGATTAATGTTTAGAAGTGAAAGAACAGTTATAAACATACTAATATTCATCCCTTTGATATCTGGTACTGTAAGAAGACTCAGAGATACTGGAATTTCTGTTTGGTTTGTTTTAATACCAATAGTTAATTTGATACTTTGTTTAAGACCTTCAGAAAAAATAGCTCATAATAACATGTAAGCGCCTAACGACTTAAGTCCCCCCCAAATTTGGTGGCTTGAGCCTTTTGCTATCTTTTGAAAATGTTAAATCACCCGTTACTGACGCTTACACTAAACGTTAGCTTTAATTTAAACCAGAAAAACGAAAAATTATGAAAACAAAGAACATTTTACTTGGAATTTTATCTTTAATGACTTTTGCTACTTACGCACAAACTGAAAAGAGCCAAAAGGTAGAGTCAAAAACTGCTATAACGGAATTAAAAGTTGAAACGGAAAATCTTGACGAATTAAAGAACTTTGATTGGAATATGGTTAAGGAAATGTTTAAGGAAAACGATTCTGAACAAGAAATCACTCTTGCATTTGCGTACGTAAACAAATCTGAAATTGATAAATCGAAAGTTCGAGTTGATAATTTTGAGATGAAATTAACTGGAAAAACAGCCGATTTGGATAAACTGACTGCGAAACTGAAAAAGTCATTTAACAAGTTAGTTGAAATAAACGGTCGAAATATAAAAAACTAAAGCTAACACAATATAAAAATAATTGCAGTTTAGTGCTTAATCAAAGGGCGTTACAAACACGTAACTATCCATACACAAAACCGTTGGCGGTAATTAGATTAAACCTTTCAAAAGAAAAACAGTCAAATAAGAAAAATATAAAATGACTTATAGATTATTTATAATATTTATTCTTTCTACAATTTCAAGTTGCCAGTCAGATGATTTAGTGTTGTCAAATACACCAGAAGAATCATTATATTTTCCATCAAATACCACAATTGAGTGGGAAACTATATCGCCAAATGATTTAAATTGGAATTCAAACAAACTAGAAGAATTGAAGAGTTTTCTTATAGATGAACACACTAAATCTTTTATGATATTAGTTAATGGAAGAATTGTGGTAGAAGAGTATTATAATGGACATACAGCCGGTGATACTTGGCAGTGGAATAGCGCAGGAAAAACTTTAGCTACTGCGACTACAGGTATTGCCCAACAAAATGGATTAATCAACATAAATAATAAAGTTTCAGATTATATTGGTAACGAGTGGACGAGTACCACAACTCAACAAGAAGATTTAATTACGGTAAAAAACTTGCTTTCTATGACATCTGGTTTGGATGACGAACCACAATTAGTAATCAAATCTAATTTGACCTATCTTGCTAACGCTGGTATTAGATGGGCCTATGGAAACGTATTTCAACGATTAATGAATGTGGTAGAAGATGCAAGCGGAATCGAATTTGAAAACTATTTCAACAATGAATTACGTGATAAAATAGGAATGGAAGGGTTCTGGAATAACGGAATTATTTATCGTATCTATAATAGCAATACAAGAAGTATGGCACGGTTTGGTTTATTGGCTTCTCAAAATGGAAATTGGGATGGGGAACAAATTATTAATGAGGATTTCTTTATAGAAAGCAAAACAACTTCTCAAAATATCAATCCATCCTACGGATACTTATGGTGGTTAAATGGAAAAAGTAAATATATGCTACCATCTACTCAAACAGAATTTCCTGGGCCCCTTGTTCCCAATGCACCTGCTGATATGGTTGCGGCTATGGGTAAGGATGAGCAACGCATCTATATCGTACCTAGTAAGAATTTAGTAATTATAAGGATGGGAGAGGCAACGGTATCTGGAGATAATTTTGCTTTATCCTCCTTCGATAATGTTTTTTGGGAGAAATTTAATGAGGTTATTAATTAAATACTACAGCCAACACCGTGTATAAAAATTGCTACATTAGTGCTTAAATAAAGATCGTTACAATTTTGTTACGTTCCTTACACAAACACGTTGTAAATAAGTAAAATGAAAATCATACATATAATCCTATTCAGTTTTTTATTCTTATCAGGCTGTACGATTTCAAATTTTGATAGAGGAGAATTTATTCCAGCAGATAATGAACCTGTGGAAATCGATTTTGAAGTTGTCTCTGACCTCATCATAATCAAAGCTAAAATCAATGGTGTTTCTGGCAAATTTTTATTCGATAACGGATTTTCATTAAGAACGGTATAATTGGAGCTTCGATAATTAATAAAGCCAATTGGAAAATAAATTTTGAGAAAAATAAAATTGAAATATCTTCTTTTCCATTAAAAAAAAGGAACAAATTACCAATCTCCTTTAGTAGTAATAACAGTTCATTTACTACAATTTCAATACGAGGAATTCAATATAAATGTAAAATTGATTTAGGGTATACAAAGAGCCTCGAAATAGATCGAACTTACACCAAAGGTTCGTGTGAAGGTCTACTGGCTGAAAAAAGAATAGGAATCACTTCTATATCATCAAACGGTCTTGGCAAGACCGATACTATATATTATTTATCCGAAAACTTACAGTTAAGCAATGGGAAGAATAATCTCCCTGTTAAAAC
>JBMZDR010000055.1:0-3247 GCA_049614485.1 Flavobacteriaceae bacterium | reverse complement strand
AGAGTACGCAGCGACCACAAAGACCCGCTTGCAGTCTTCATGGCACAGTCAGGATTCCCTGTAGAGCAGGATGTGATGTCACCTACGTCCTCAGTCTTCAGCTTCCCTGTGAAGGCTCCAGAGTCCTCTGTGACGGTTAAGCAGGTGGGTGCTATGCAGCAGCTAGAACTTTGGAAAGCATACCAGAACCACTGGTGCGAACATAAACCAAGCATCACTGTTTATTACACTGATAACGAGTTCTTGCAAGTAGCACAGTGGATATGGGAGAACTTTGATCTGTGTAGTGGGATTAGTTTGTTGCCATATAGTGACCATGTATATCAACAAGCTCCTTATGAGGACATTGACGCTGAGAAGTACGATGAGATGGTAGCGTCTATGCCGCAGGGGGTGGATTGGAATGACCTAGAGAAGTACGAGGAAGAGGATAACACGACAGGAAGTCAAGAGTTAGCGTGTGTAGGTGGTGCGTGTGAGATAGTGTAGACTCTGTAGGTACTAAAAAGCCCTGTGTAGATGACTACGCAGGGCTTTTTAGTTTACTCTTGCGGGACTAAAGCACCAGTCATTAGACCTGCAACTTTAAAGGCATCCTCTTTGCCCAGTATACCAGCTATCATTCCTCTAGGGAGTGTCTCTCCTTTAGCTAGTCTTGCGTTAGCCTGTTTAGCTAGTGCTATCTTCTTAGTGACGTTCTCTGGGCTTATCTGGCCTTTTACAGCCTTACCTAAAAGAGCGTAGAAGATAGGGCCAGTACTCATAGGACTTTTAGCGGCAGATATTTCACCGCCTCTAATAGATAACGACAAAGCACCTTCTGATCCTTGTACTCCCTTAGCTAATAAGTCTATCTCATTAGCCAAGGTTCTGATCTTATTGCCTCTCTCCTTGCCTACAATAGCGTTAAAGGTATCAGCAAACTTTTCATTGTTTATCTTGTTTACAAAGTTTACACCTTCTTCTGGCGATCTAGTAGGGAACAACGAGTTTAAGTACGACCTTTCAATAGACTTGAACAGGTTTTCTCCGTCCACGTCTTTGCCTAAAGACTTAGCTCTATTGATCAACTTACCCAGTTGTTCTATACCAGTTCTCTCTCCGTTTAGAGCCAAGAACTCGCCTATCTTAGCAGGATTACCTTGATTAACAGACTTGACAATCCAGTCTCCGTGTATGTCTTTAATACCTTCACGATACAAATCTGTTACCTGCTTGTACTTCTGGTTCAGCACAGGGTTAAATTGATTAGCTTTGGTGTCCATAGACGTAGACAAAGAGTCAATAGCCTTATTAATCAGACTCTCAGCTTTAGAGCTTTTCTCGCCCATAGAAGCAGCAGCGTCCCTCTGCATGGCTTTTAAGGTAGAAAGCTCTAGGTGAGTCTCAGCAAAAGACATTTCATCTCTCATGCTGACAAGTTTCTCAGCTATCTTTCTATGAGCGCCTAAAATACCAGACTCTCCAGACCTTTTAGTTAACTCATTCAGTGCTTTAGTTCCTAGCTGTCGAGTGTCCTCTGTCTTAATTAGTCTTTTATGTCTAGCCATTTGACTTTTAAGATTAGCAGCGGCACTGTTAAGCATGTTCCTAGCTTTAGGGTTCTGGTAGTTCTTAGACAAAGTTCTCAGGCGGTTTATTGCCTTAGTAGTCTCCGCAGGAGATAGCTTATCGCTCAAGTCTAGAACAACCTTAGCTGCGCTGTTTACGTCTGACGAACTAGCACCAGCTTGTTGAGCGCGTCTAGCATTGTTTTTGACTCCTCCTGTTCCTAAGAATACAGCGCCTTCTTTATCAATAGCTCTGTATAAACTAGAAGCCTTAGCTGACAAAGCCTTATCAGCATCTTTAACAAGACCTTGTACTGCTGTTCCTAGCTGATCTCTGCTTAGTCCTTTGCTTAACTGACCTGTTAGCACCTCTTCAAAAGAATCCTTAATCCAGTCAGACTGGTCTTTTAATATAGCTTCATATTCTGACTTTAGAAAAGCAGAGCTTGCTGCATAGTCCTGTGCTAAGCCAGCTCCCCTAAACTCAGGAGCAGCTTGTTGTGGCAGCATCTGAGCGCCTCTTGCTCTTAGCTTAGTGTTAAGAGTTTCAATCTGCTCTAACTCTTCTGTTCGTTTTCCTAAGTTTGTTCTAATGAGGTTTAACTGCTCAGGAGAAAAACCTTCTGCTATTACGTCATCAAGAGTTTTCTCGCCTCTTTGTATAGCTAAAGCAGCCTGTGCAGCTTCGGACTCATTGCCTCCTCTGATGTAAGTAGGAGAAAACAGTTTGTCAACAGGCGACCACACTTTAGAAACAACCTTACCTATGACACTAAATCCTGCTCCAAACGCGGCATCTACTGCTGCTGCCTGTAAAGCCTCAGTTCCTGCTTGCTCTACGTCAAAGTCTCTATCTTCTGCGTAAGACTCTCCTATCTCTCCTGCAAAGTACCCTATACCTGCTCCTAAAGCTCCTCCAATTAGAGTACCTACTGGCCCTACAGCACTGCCATAAGTAGCTCCTAGATAAGCACCGCCTAGACCGCCACCTACTTCGCCCAGCAAAGAAAGATAATCTGCTGAAGTCTCCAAGTCTTGATTGTAGTCTTCTTCTGTAGCAAAACCTTCAGCTATAGCGTATGCTTTTAAATCCTCATTAGAAAAGTTGTCTGGAACACCTTTAATAGTGCGTCCATTAGGTAATGTTCTATCTGCCATGTTAATCTTCCTAAATTATTTAAAGGCTTCTGCTACACTTTGAGCAGACGATGAAGGAGTTTGCGTCATTCTTTGCTCTCTTTCTCTTTGCTCTGCTGCCGCTGCTGCTGCCGCTGCTGCTGCCGCTGCTGCTCTATCTGCGTCAAAAATCACGTCTGTTTGTGGTATATCGTACTCAAGCCCGTACTCTTCAGCCACATACTCTTTATATCCTGGTTGGTTTATCTTTTGTCTCCAAGCTCTTGTCATGCCTGTTTCTAAGCCTCCGTTGTTTTCGGAATACTCAGCTTTAAACATATTTTTCTCAGAGTCATAAGCAGCTATTTTAGCCACGGCCCTTAAAAACTTTTCTATCTCTTTTGGGTTCCAACTAGAATCAGGAAAACCCTTTTTAATTAATGCTATATCTCTATCAGAAGCTACACCGGGAGGCAGAGAATTAATAATCCCTGTGTTTACAATTCTGTCAAGCTCGGTTTTTAAACTAGATACTTCATCTTGACCACCCACAATACTTTTAAAACTACTAAGAGCGTTAC
>JBMZDR010000054.1:0-3360 GCA_049614485.1 Flavobacteriaceae bacterium | reverse complement strand
CAGCTCAATGGCATCTGGTGTTTATATGTTAGATGTACAAAGCGGTTCTAAACGAGCTGTTAAAAAATTAGTAATACAATAAAGTTTAGCTTTTATAGTTAACTTATTATTATAATTTAAAGCCAATACTGTAATGTATTGGCTTTTTTTTGTTAATTACCTAGCAATTAGTATATTGTTGAACCAAAAAAACCAAAAAAATGAAAAAAAATTACCCGAAAACACACCTATTAAGTGTGTTAATGGCTTTTTTTACAGTTGTTCTTTTCGCTCAAGAAGAAGGAACTTACTGGAAAAAGGTTACCCCGAACAAGCTTGAGAACAAAGAAAAAGTAAATCGAGCATCTCATCCAAAACAATTTCAAGTCTTCCAGTTAAACATGCAAGCATTTAAAACGGCTATTCAAGACGCTCCGTTACGAGGGCAAATTGCTGGTAAATCAAATGTAATTGCTAAGTTTCCAACACCAGAAGGAACCTTTGAGCGTTTCAGAATTACTGAATCGCCAATTATGGAGGCGGCATTAGCCGCAAAATTCCCGATGATTAAAACGTATAAAGCCGTTGGAGTAGATGACCCAACAGCAACAATGCGTTTTAGTGTTACTCAGTTTGGGTTGCATACGATGACTTTGTCAGGTAAGCGAAATTCAATGTATGTAGACCCCTATACGGAAGACAGGCAATACTACATGGTGTATGATAAAAACTCTTTAGGGGGTGATACGCAAAGTTTTGAATGTTTAACCGATCAAGATGTAAGACTACGTTCGTTAGAGGAAGACGTTTCTATGAAACGAATTGACTCAGATGACCAAAAATTGCGTACCTATCGTCTGGCACAAACATGTACTGGAGAGTATGGTGCCATATTTGATGGTGCTGGTACCGATGCTCAGAAAAAAGCAAATATACAAGCTCAAATGGCTATAACAGTTAACAGAGTTAATGAAGTTTACGAAAGAGATTTAGCCATTACCTTAATCTTTATTGCTAGAAATGATGAACTAATCTATTATAACGGTGGAACTGATCCATGGAATGGAGAGTACAATGCAAAAACACAATTCGTTATATCAACAACCTTAAATGATGAAAGTTTATATGATATAGGACATAATTTTAACACCTCTGGAGGTGGAAATGCCGGATGTTTAGGATGTGTGTGTTCTGATGCAAGCGCTCCATTTGAGCGAACAGGATTCAAAGGTAGTGGAATGACAGGTAGATCTAACCCAACTGGTGATCCATTTGATATAGATTATGTAGCACATGAAATGGGACATCAGTTAGATGGGTATCATACTCAGTCAAGTTCAGGTTGTGTAAGTGGTAATGGTACTACTGAAGTTGAGCCTGGAAGTGGAAGTTCAATTATGGGATATGCTGGAATTTGTGCAGCAAACGTTCAAGGTAATTCTGATGCACATTTCAATTATGTGAATATTCGTGATATAACCACAAACATTCAAACAGGAATCAGTAGTTCTTGTGCAGCAGAAATGGCATTGACAAATCAACCTCCTGTTGCAGTGACAGAAGGAGCAGAATTTTCAATTCCAAAATCAACACCATTCGTATTAAGAGGATCGTCTACAGATCCTGATGGAACTGTTGAGCATACTTTTGGGTGGTCTCAAAATGACCCAGAACCAGGAGGGATGGGAACAAGTGCGCCAAGTGCCACAGCTACTAGCGGACCAGTATACAGATCTATTCTACCAACGGCTTCTTCAGATAGATATATGCCTAAAATTTCCGATGTTGTTGCCGGTAACTTAACACCAACTTGGGAAGTAACGCCTTCTGTTGCAAGAGAATTAAATTTTGCCTTAGTGGTTAGAGATAACGCTAGTGGTTTTGCAAATGGTATAGGGCAAACAGATTCTGAATTAATGAAAGTTAATGTGGAAGATGTAGCGCCGTTTACTATGTCAGCTCCTAATACCGCTGTATCTTGGGAAGTTGCAAGTAATCAAACAGTTTCTTGGAATGTAGGGGCTACAGCAAATGCAACCATAAATTGTCAAAATGTAAATATAAAATTGTCAGTAGATGGAGGGTATACTTATCCGTACACGCTCTTATCTAACACCCCAAATGATGGTTCAGAACAAATTGAAATACCTAATCAGATAACCTCTACTGCAAGAATTATGGTAGAAGCTGCTGATAATATTTTTTACGATATTTCTAATACAAATTTTTCAATCGTGGCACCTTCATCTGCAACTTTTGTGATGACTTTGACAGAAGCGGATAAAAACCAAACAATATGTACTGGTGATAACCCTACAGTGGCTATCAATAATGCTGTTTTTTCAGGATTTAATGAAAATACAGTGTATACAGCTACAGGTCATCCAGCAGGGTCAACAGTAAGCTTTTCTGTAAATAATATCAATACTACTCAAGATTTAGCAATGACTTTGAGTAACACAGCAGGAATTACTCCAGGGAGCTACCCAATTACAGTTACCGCAGAAAGTGCTACAGTAACACGAACGGATGTTGTAACAATTGATGTGTATAGTGCTTCTTTTGATGCGCAAACATTAGTGTTTCCACCAGATGGAGCAACAGGTGTAGGTACAATTACACCTCTAACATGGAATCAAGATGTAAACGCTGAGAGTTATACGGTTCAAGTGGCTACAGATGTAGCTTTTTCTTCTGTTGTAGGTACATACCTGTCAAATTCTGATCAAACTCAGGTAAGTGGTTTACTGCCAAATACCACCTATTATTGGAGGATAATTCCTGATAACACCTGTGGTACAGGGGTTTATTCTGCAGCAAGAAGTTTTACTACTGTAACGCCAAGTTGTACGGTATATAATTCAACACAAAATAACATAACTATTCCTAGTGGGGGTAACCCAGGTCAGTATCCATTTACATTAACATCAACATTAACCATTAGTGGTGCGCCTGCAGCTAGTACTATTACAGATATTAATATATCTGTAAATATTCAGCATCTTTGGGCAGGAGATATGGACCTGAAATTAATGTCACCTGCGGGAACAGAAATAATCTTGTTAGGAAATAGTGTGTGTGATGATGGTACAGATGATATATATGTAACCTATGATGATGAAGGTACTGCTTTAGTATGTAGTACATCTTCGCCAGCTGTTGGAGGAGTTACAATTCCTCAAGAAGCCTTATCAGCTTTTGATGGCGAAGGACTTAATGGAGATTGGATTTTAACAGCTACTGATAGTCATAAAGATGATGGAGGTGAGTTTTTAAACTATAGTTTAGAAATCTGTTCTGCGGAACCACTTTTAGAAATTACAGACAACCAATTTGATGTATTTGGAGTGTATCCAAACCCATCAAACGGTGAAGTAACTA
>JBMZDR010000053.1:0-3466 GCA_049614485.1 Flavobacteriaceae bacterium | reverse complement strand
CTTCCTCTTTTAATCAAATTGAAGCTAATGATAAATCAGCAGCAAAACAATATGCTATGATAGAGTTAGTTTATGATGGAGAAAGGAAAAAATGGATTATTATGCAACACCATAAATAATAAAGTATTTTCACAATAAACATTAAGGCACATACCTATACTTTTTTAATTATAGATATGTGCCTTAATAATTTAAAAAAACAACCTTTTATACGTGTTTCAAATCACGTCATACGTCATTAACACATTATACTCATTCTCGCTAAAATTTATTCTAAAAACACCTTCCTTTTGGCAATAAAAAAGATGTCCTGATTCTAATATTTTTAAACAATAAGTATTCATTTACTTAAAATTCATATTCAAAACGTTTTATATTTTCACTATCTTAATTTTTTCGTAAGTTTTTTTTAGGAAAAATTATTTAACAGAACCGCATAAGCTTATTACATTCCATATAAAAATGAAACAGTGAAAACAAAACAAAAAAGAAAAATAATATCATATTTAAGTATTTTAGACCAACCATTACGGTTTAATCCTTTTGTTTTTAGCAGGTCTTTTTTATTATGGGCTTTACTTGGGCTAATAGGCGGAATAATTGCTGGTGCTTATTGGGTTGGTCTTGAATTTATTACCCATCAACTTGCTTTTTTTAAAGGCTGGCAAGTTATCCCACTTATGGCAGCTTGTGGTCTACTAGCAGGTTTAATAATCCATTTCATAGGAGATCCAGGAGAAATACATTTAATTGTAAACAACATCAGGTTTAACAAAGGAAAACTTAATCCTAAAAACAACCCTTCAATGATACTTTCATCCTTGTTGTGCGTTGCCTCAGGGGGGAGTTTAGGCCCCGAAGCGCCTTTAGTACAAGTAACAGGATCAACAGGAACTTGGTTGGGTAAATTATTTCGTTTAAAAGGTGAAGAATTAAGAACTTTAAGTATTGCCGGAATGGCCTCAGGCTTTACAGCCTTATTTGGCGCTCCTTTAGGAGGTAGTTTGTTTGCCCTAGAAATACTCCACCACAAACACGCCGTTGAATACTACAAAGCCATAATCCCAGCTTTTGTTGCCAGTAGCTTTAGTTATTTAATGTTTGCCTTAATTATCCATTTAGGTCTTGGCCCGACATGGGATTTATCTGCTTATGAATATTCTGGAGGAGATTTTGGCTATGCAATACTCTTCGCACTTGTTGGAGTAGCTTTTGGATGGGTGTTTATTTATTGTACTAAGTTTTTTAAATTACTATTCGAAAAAAAACCAATACCTATTTACATAAAAACATCAATTGGTGGTCTTATACTTGGTATAATAGCATTTTACTTTCCAATTACCAGATACTTTGGTCATCATGAAATTAATGAATTACTCTCTGGTAATTTCTCTTTGACTTTATTATTATCTATTTTGGTTTTTAAGATTATTGCTATCGCTATAACCGTAACATCAGGATGGCGAGGCGGATTTATTATCCCCCTATTTTTTGTAGGAGCAACCTTAGGATTAATTATTCATCAATTATTCCCAACCATTAATTTATCATTAGCAATTGTTAGCTGTATGGCTGCAATTAATGCTTGTGTAACACGAACACCAATGAGTACCACAATTCTACTCGCTACTTTAACCGGGTTCGGACATTTTACCCCAATTTTATTTGCAAGCTTAACAGGTTATTTTTTGGCCCCCAGAATACCTTTCATAAGCTCACAAATGGACAAATAACACCCCAATACGGCATACATCACTATGTGAGTAAACAATACACGTCCAATTTCTATTCAACCAAAATAAAACCTATATTTACTAGTAGATTTTTTTTCAGAAACCCCATCGGACAATTAAAATCGCACAACACTGAATATAAATGTTGTAAAAAACATCGAGTAACGAGTATAAAACGACAATATAAAAAGCCATTAAAACATGATTATAACAAAAAACATTAGTCTTAAAAGATTATTAAACTGGTCTGGGCATCATATAGTATGGTTAACAATATTTATGGGATCCATAGCCCTACTATATAAACAAGGATACATTAACATCAATATTCCTTGGCTACCAATATCAATCATAGGTACAGCAGTTGCATTTTATGTTGGCTTTAAAAACAATCAATCTTATGATAGATTGTGGGAAGCTAGAAAAATATGGGGAGGTATTGTAAATGAAAGTAGAACTTGGGGAATGATGATTGACGGATTCGTTTCAAACCTAAATACCGATACTAATTTACCTGAAGAGGAAATCAATCAGATAAAGAAAAAATTGATTTATAGGCATATTGCTTGGTTGTACTCACACAGAAGTCAATTATTAGTGACTACCAATTGGGAGCATTCCGGTCAAAAAGGAATTTCAGGAAAATGGGCAAGTAAACTAGTTCGTAACTTTGGAATTGGAATGGTAGATGATGATTTCACAAGATCAGAACTAAAGACTTTTTTGCCAAGTGATGAACATGATAGACTTATAAAATATAATAACACTTCAACACAAATTATCAATGAGCAATCACGAGATTTAGCAGAATTGAAGAAGCGAAAAATAATAGATGATTTTCGCCACATGGAATTAACCAAAGTATTAAGAACCCTTTACGCACTTCAGGGAAAAAATGAACGAATAAAAAAATTCCCTTTTCCAAGACAATATGCTAACATGAGTAGATACTTTGTTGGAATTTTCATTTTACTTTTTCCATTTAGCATGATTCCCGAATTAATGACTATTACAAGTTGGGGTATTTGGTTAGCTATTCCTATATCAGTACTTATAGGATGGATATACGTAATGATGGAAGTGGTAGGTGATTATTCTGAAAACCCCTTTCAAGGAATGGCAAATGATATACCGATGCTATCGCTCTGTAGAATTATTGAAATAGATTTAAGACAAATGCTAAATGAAAAAAATCTACCTCCTAATATTGAACCAAAAAACGGAGTGCTCTTATAACCAAAACATTTTGATTAAAAACCGACATCAACATTGTTTATAGTAATTGGTTCTTTTCGGTGGTTAATGAAAGCTTAATGCTATTTAGAAACACTTCCGAATCACCAACCTGCTACAATATATGAGCGCTAAATGTTTGGTTGGTTTTCATAATTTTCGTCTTTAATTAATACGCATTTCAAGACGAAAGTCAAATCAAAAAATAGTGCTTTAGGTCACGCGATGTGAAATAGTCACCGAATTGGTCACTTAATAAATCAAATAAAACCAAAGAGAATCAAAACTTATTATAGTCCAAAAACCAGAAAACCTTGATAATCATACGATTATCAAGGTTTTGTTCTGAATTGTCTTTAATTTCGTCGGGGTGGCAGGATTCGAACCCCTTGTCTTGCCACTATATAAATCAATACTTTGCGATAACTTATTTTTTTGTTAACCGATATGTAGACTAGTTGTTTGTGCTTTGATAGTTTAATTTGTTTTAAGTCTTGTAT
>JBMZDR010000052.1:0-3565 GCA_049614485.1 Flavobacteriaceae bacterium | reverse complement strand
AGCATTATAATTGCGTTTATTTTGTGGTTGATTTTAGGTGCTGTTTCTTATTTAAAATATAAAAGATATTATAAAAAATAAGTTCACAAACTATTAATTTTAAAAAGCGCCTAATTTATCATGATAAATTAGGCGCTTTTTTATGAATATTACTCTATAGGTGTAATAGGGAATCTCTTTAGTGGTAACACTTCGTCTAGTTTTTGTACCTCTTGACGAGGTTATTAAATTATTGAGTTTTTTGATGGTTTATTCATGACATTTTGATTAATTTAGCGCCAATCTTAACGAATATTTATTACTAAAATGAAAAAAATAACACTACTATTCGCGTTCTTATGTTTTAGCCTTTTGGCTAATGCACAGGCAACGTGTAATCAAACATTCACGGAAAGTGGCCAAGATGATGGTCCAACCGTATTGACAATCAATGCTGCAGACATTATTTGTAATGGCGCCAATGCAGTTACTAGTATGCAGTTAACTAATTCTGCGGACAATTTAAATTCAAACTTTTGTACTACAAATGGGACAAGTTGGTATGGGTTTAATCTATCTATTGACGGAGCTCCAGCTGTGCCAGTTTGTGATGGAGAAATAAACGGGACAGATATAACAGGGTTTACAACCTTAACAATTACGTCACAAGACAATGATTCTTTTTCTGATGGAGTAACTATTACAATTGATGTAGAAGTAACGTATACAGTTACCACACCGCCAATTTGTGATGCAACATTAACAGCTCCTGCTAATGGAGCTACAGATGCTCCTATAGATGGAAACATTACATGGAGTGCTGCTGCAGGTGGGGCTACAGGGTATAATTTAACAGTAGGAACAACTTCAGGTGGATCTGAAATTTTAGCAACTACAGATGTTGGTAATGTTTTGACATATGCATTAGGAGGATTAACTGCTAGTACAGATTATTATGTAACAATAGAACCTTATAACGCTAATGGGCCTGCAACTAGTTGTACAGAGCAAATGTTTACTACTTATACGCCTTTGGCAGGAGATGATTGTAGTATTGCATTACCTATTGCTTGTGGTGATAATGTTTCAGGAACTACTGTAGGTGCAACAAACTCAGGGGCGCCAGGAGCATCATGTGGTACATCTGCAGGAGCCCCAGGAATATGGTACAGCTTTATGGGTAATGGTGATATTGTAACAGCTTCATTATGTGGTTCATCTTATGATACCAAAATTCAAGTGTATAATGGTGATTGTGGCACACTTAACTGTGTAACAGGAAATGATGATTCATGTGGCTTACAATCAGAAGTATTGTTTGTATCTTCACCAGGAGTACAATACTATATTTATGTATTTGGTTTTAGTTCAAGCGTAGGGAATTATACTTTAGATATTTCATGTGCAACACCACCACCGCCACCAGCAAATGATGATTGTGTAGACGCTATTGGTTTAACAATTAATGAAGATTTGAATTGTGGTGTTACTACTTCTGGAACAATAAGTGGTGCTACTGCTTCAATAGAAACATCACCGTCTTGTTTTGGTACTGCCGATGATGATGTGTGGTACAGCTTTACAGCAACATCTAATATGCATGTAGTGTCGCTATTAAATATAGCAGGTTCAACTACAAATGTTGACTTTAGTGTCTTTGAAGGAGCATGTGGAGCATTAACTGAAGTGTTTTGTGAAAGTTCATCATCAGATGCTGTTCCAGGTTTAACTATAGGAAACACATATTACGTTAGAGTATATAGTAATACAGGGAATCCTTTACAAGATTCTACGTTTGATGTTTGTGTAGGAACACCTCCACCACCAATTACAACGGATATTACAACCTATACACCTGAGCAATTAATTGAAGACGTATTAATTGATGCTGACTGTGCAACAGTGACAAATATTCAATACGAAACACACTCAACAGGAAATGATATTGGGTTTAGTTATTTTACAGACGGAGGTTCAAGCTTTCCATTTGAAAATGGAATTATATTATCTTCAGGTGCAGCAATTGAAGCAGCAGGACCATTTTCTAATGGACCAAGTCATAGTGGAAATGGATTTGGAGATGCAGATTTAGAAGCGATAACAGGTATTACAGATACCCATGATAGAGTGTATTTAGAATTTGACTTTGTACCTCTTGCGCCTCAAATTTCATTTAACTACTTAATGGCTTCGTCAGAGTATAATGGAAGTTTTGAGTGTACTTTTGCAGATTCTTTTGCATTTATTTTAACACATGTACCTTCAGGAACAGTAACTAATTTAGCAAAGTTACCAGCGCCAACAAACGGTAATGATAATGTAATAGTGACAAATATTCGCCCAGAAATTAGTGCGAGTTGTCCAGCGCAAAATGAACATTATTTTGGAGGCTATACACAACCAAATGGAGAAATTGCTTATGGTGGTAGAACCGTACCTTTAACGGCATTTTCTAACGTAATTGCTGGTGACCTTTACCATATAAAATTAGTTATGGCAGATCAAGCAGATTCTGTATTAGATACTGCAATTTTCTTAGAAGGAGGAAGCTTCTCTTTAGGAAGTGTTGATTTAGGTGATGATGTCTTCTTAGGAGATCCAGAAGCATTATGTGAAGGAGATGTTACAACGTTAAACGCCGGTGTGTTACCAAACGGAACAGAAATTAAATGGTTTAAAGATGGTGTAGAGGTAACTGGTAGTACAATGGTGAACCCAACTACAATGGAAACTGAACAAATCTTAAATATCGATAGCACTGGAGACTACTCAATGAGTATTTACTTTACATTAGCTCCTGAATGTTCTAGAGAAGATGAAGTTCATATTGAGTTCTATCCAAATCCAGCACCAGACTTAGGTAATTCAGTAATTAAATGTGCAAATGAGGCTTTAGTGTTAAATGCCAACGTAGGGAACTTAACTGATCCAAATATGTCTTTACCTTTAGACTATGTTTGGGAGTATAGACCTAACGCAACATCTGCGTGGTTAACAATATCTGGAGCAACTCCTGATACTTATACAATAGAGGCTACTACAGTTATTACAAGTACAAACTCTTCAGCAGGTACTGTACAATATAATCACCCAGTAACCGGTGTTGTTGCATATGGAAATGTGGTAAACAACGTTTATGAACTTGGAGATTTCAGAGTTACTGCAACAGATTTAGTAACTGGTTGTTCAGGAACTAGTGAGATACATGTTGATTTTTATGAAAATGCAAACTGTATGGATTTACCTACTGGGTTATCTCCAAATGGTGATGGCGTAAACGATTGTCTTATATTTGACGATTTAGAAACATTACAAGGGATATCAAAATTTCAAGTATTTAATAGATACGGAACTAAAGTGTATGAGAATGGTTCATACATAAAAGAATGGTGTGGGACTAATAATGATGGAGATGAATTGAAAAACGGAACATACTATTATATTTTAGAATTTGAAGACGGTAGATCTCCAATTAGAAGTTGGATTTACATTAACACAAAAAACTAAATTAACTAAGAATTTATATTATAAAATGAAAAAAATAATTATAGCAATGACGGTACTACTTACAGGAGTAAGTAGTACA
>JBMZDR010000051.1:0-3891 GCA_049614485.1 Flavobacteriaceae bacterium | reverse complement strand
ATGCTGATAATTCTCCTGCTAACACAGGTACGGCAACTGCTACTGATAACTGTGATGCAAGTCCAACTGTAACTTTTGTTGATACTGTAACTGCTGGTGTAGGAAGTAACTCTTCTATTGCAAGAACTTGGACTGCAACTGATGCTAATGGAAACACATCTAACTGTATTCAAACTATAACTGTTGTAGATACTACCGCACCGGTAGCGGATGTAGCTGTATTAGCTGACGTAACTGCAGAATGTAGTGTTGCAAGTTTAGTAGCTCCAACTGCTACAGATAACTGCGCAGGAATGGTAACAGTTACTAACAATGCTGTTTTACCTATTACTATGCAAGGAACAACTATTGTAACTTGGACTTATGAAGATGGAAATGGAAACACAAGTATGCAAACTCAAAATGTTGTAATTACTGATATCACATTCCCTATAGTTATAACTCAAAACATCACTATTGCTTTAGATGATTCTGGAGAAGCTAGTATTTTAGCATCTGATATCGATAACGGAAGTTCTGATAACTGTAGTTTTACTTTATCACTTGATATAGATACTTTTGATTGCTTTAATCTAGGAGATTACACAGTAACATTAAGTGCTGAAGATATCGGTGGAAACATTACTACAGCTACTGCTACCGTAACTATTATTGGAGATGATAATGATAATGATGGTATGGTTGATGCTTGTGATGATGATGATGATAACGATGGTGTTTTAGATATTGATGACAACTGTCATTGGACTAGTAATCCTAATCAAGTTGATTTAGATGAAGATAACATCGGTGATATATGTGATGATTTTGTAGATATTTTAGTTACTGCAAACGACACAATTACACCAAACGGTGACGGATTTAATGATACATGGTACATTGAAAATATCTGGAGATATCCTAATGCTTCAGTACAGGTTTTCAACAGACATGGAGTTAAAGTATTTGAAGGAAGAAATTATAACAACGACTGGAATGCCGTATCTACTGAAGGTGGTAGCGGAACTTTACCAGCCAATTCATATTACTACATCATTAATTTAAACCAACCAGAATTTGGTGAATATGGTGTGACTCCTGTTACAGGATGGTTTTATATTAATTATTAATCATTAGATACCAAAAAAAAATAAACTTACTAAGAGCTTCGTTTCTTAGTAAGTTTAAATAAAATCAAAAATATACACATGAAGAATACATATAAATTAGCAGGTGTTTTTGCTTTGTTATTTTCAATAACATCATTCGCACAGCAAACACCAGAATATACATTTTGGCGTCAAAACATGAGCTTGATCAACCCTGCTTATGTTGGTAGTACAGAAAAGACAGAGATCAATGTAATAAGTTATAAGGATCAGTTTAATGGAGTTCATGATGGTCCACAAACGCAATCATTAGCTGCACAAGGAAGTTTTAATGATAATGTAGGAGTTGGATTAGAGATAGTTTCAGATAGAGTATTTATCCAAAAAGAGACTAATGTATTTGCGAACTTTTCATATAAATTAAGTTTTGGAGAAGGGCAAGATTTATTTTTAGGATTAAAAGCTGGAGGAAGTTTCTTTAGTGTTGATTTTAATAAATTACAAACATCAGATCCAATCAATCAAGGTCAAGTAAGTAAGTTTAATCCAAATTTCGGATTAGGAGCTTATTATAAAGCAGACAAGTATTTTGTTAGTTTATCAGTACCAAGAATATTACAAGCAGAGCGTTACGAGGAAATATCAGGCGGAGCAGCTCAAGAGGCTACTGATGCAACTTTAGTAATGTTTGGTGGAGGATATTATTATGATTTAAATGAGAACATTCAATTAATTCCAGCATTAATGACTAGGTATATTGATGGTGCACCATTTGGATTAGATTTCAGTGCAAGTGCACGTTTTTACAAGAAATTTGAATTAGGAGGAAGTTACCGTTTAAATGATTCAATGTCAGTAATGGCTTCATTTGAAGTAGGAAAGATGTTAGATTTAGGATTTGCATATGATTTTGCAACATCAGATATCAAAGATCAAACAAGTGGAGGCTTGAATTTTTACTAAAAGTGAAATTTTAAGATTCAAAAAATAATTAAATAAAAAAAGGAGGCCTATTTAGCGCCTCCATATTATTGTCTTAAATGTTTTTTAATAAATCAAGAATTAAACATGACAGTAAAAAGCACCTGATTAGATAGTTTGAAAACGTTAATTAACAAATAAACAACACTTCATAACATATTACATGTTGTTGAGAACATTTTTATTTATTTTAAACTACTTATCACTGTACAACTTACTGAATTAGAGGTTTTTACTTTAAATAAAAAAAAAAAAAACAAGTATTAGTTTGTTGTTTTTTTAAAAGATACTATATTTGAAGCTTCTTAACAATGGTTAAGAGAACTGTGTACGTAAGATTTAAAGATAGTATGTTTGGGGCAATATCTTTTTAAGTAAATTTTATTTATACAATATTTTAATCAAAATAGTAATTAGTAACTAAATCCCTAATTATGTTTACTAAGTTTTTTTTAAAAAGATTTTGTTTGGGGTCTTTAACTTTTTAAGAAAATTTAAAAATTAATAATTAAAACTACCTCTTTAAACTATTTTATTAAAACTTTATTATGAATAAAAAATTATTTAAAAGATTAGTGCTTGCATTACTGCTATTTATGGCAATACCCGATTTAAGTGCTCATGGAGTACAAGTTGTGTACCGTGAGCTACCTAATGGCTTTGTCCGTGTGTATATTGAACACTGGCATGGAGATTTAAGTCTTAGTTCGTTATCTGCGGGTGATGGAATGAATATTACAACATTGTACGGGGCTACTTCAACTACATTGGATGTGTCACCTTCAGGTGTTGTAAACAATACACTTTATGCAAGTTTACCAGGTGGAGGTACTCCGCTTACTGTTTTAGGAGCCTGTGCAGGAGATGCAAATACTCATAATGATTGGGTTTATTACGATTTTGCTCCACCTGCATGTGGGGTTCCTGTAACTGTTACCTTAAATTATGGATTAGGTGCAACGTTAGCTGATGCATGCGGTACGATGTATCCTTCTACTTTCAGTAAAACTTATATTGATGTTGCCCCACCAGTGATAACTAGTCCAGATGTGATAGTGGATAGTTGTGTGCCTGTGAGTGTTGCTTATACTACTACAACTGTAGTAGATGCTTGTGATAATACGCCTGTTGTAGTATATAGTATACCTTCAGGTTCAGTTTTTCCAGTAGGATCTACACCTGTGACAGTAACTGCTACGGATAATCTTGGCCAAGTTTCTATGAGTGTCTTTAATGTAATTGTTGGTGATATATCAGCTCCAGTACCAGACATGGTAACTTTGACAAATGTAAATGCAGGATGTAGTGTAACTAGTTTAGTAGCTCCTACAGCAACAGACAACTGTTTGTCTGCTATTGTAACTGTTACTAACAATGCTGTATTACCTATCACTACATCAACAGTTGTAACTTGGACATACGATGATGGAAATGGCAACTTAAGCACACAAACACAAAATGTTAACATTGTTGTAGATACTACTGCACCTGTTGTAACTTGTCCTGCTGATCTTACTATTGAGTGTGATGCTGATAGCACTCCTGCTAACACAGGTACTGCTACTGCTACTGATAACTGTGACGCAAGTCCAATTGTAACTTTTAGTGATGCTGTAACTGCTGGTGTAGGAAGTAATTCTTCTATTGCAAGAACTTGGACTGCTACTGATGCTAATGGAAATACATCAAACTGTATTCAAATTATTACTGTTGTAGATACTACTGCACCTCTTGTAACTTGTCCTGCTGATCTTACTATTGAATGTGATGCTGATAATTCTCCTGCTAACACAGGTACGGCAACTGCTACTGATAACTGTGA
>JBMZDR010000050.1:0-3983 GCA_049614485.1 Flavobacteriaceae bacterium | reverse complement strand
GGTGGTAGAACTGTAGGTGCAGGTCAGGTTACTGAAATTTTAGATTAATTCTAAGATTATAGATAAATAAGATGAGATGTCTCGATTTTTTCGAGGCATCTTTCTAATACGGGATTAGCTCAGTTGGTAGAGCACTGGTCTCCAAAACCAGGTGTCGTGAGTTCGAGTCTCTCATCCCGTGCAAATCTAATTACAATAGATAATGAGTTATATAAAAGAATCTTTTGGAGAATTGAAAAATAATGTGACTTGGCCAACATTGCCAAATGCACAGAAGTTAACTGTATTAGTAGCTGTTTTTTCTATTCTTTTTTCTCTAGCTATCTGGGGTGTTGATACTGTTTTTTCAAAGCTGGTTGATGCGTACTTTAGTTTAATGAATTAATTTTTTAAAAAGAAGAATTATGAATTGGTATGTAGTTAGGGCTATTAGTGGTAAAGAAAATAAGGTTAAAGATTATATCGAAACTGAAATTTCTAGACTAGGATTAGAGGAGTTTGTTGAAGAGGTTTTAGTGCCTACTGAAAAAGTTGTTCAAATTCGTAATGGTAAAAAGATTAACAAAGAACGCGTTTACTTTTCTGGTTATATAATGATAAAAGCCAGTTTAGTAGGTGAGGTTCCTCATGTTATAAGGTCTATAAATGGAGTTATTGGTTTTCTTGGAGAGGTAAAAGGAGGAGATCCTGTGCCGTTAAGAAAATCTGAAGTAAATAGGATGTTAGGTAAAGTAGATGAGTTAGCTGTTCAGGCTGATAGTGTGCATATACCATATTCTGTAGGGGAAACAATCAAAGTAGTTGATGGGCCGTTTAACGGGTTTAATGGAACTATTGAAAATGTGAATGATGAAAAGCGTAAGCTTGAGGTAATGGTTAAGATTTTCGGAAGAAAAACACCGTTAGAATTGAGTTTTATGCAAGTTGAAAAAGTATAATATTGTTACATTAATATATTATTATCAAAACGCCTTTATGCTTCATAATTATAAAGGTAATTAAAATTTAAACAATGGCAAAAGAGTTAAGTAAAGTAGTTAAGCTACAAGTTAGGGGAGGTGCAGCGAATCCGTCGCCACCGGTTGGACCCGCTCTAGGTGCTGCTGGTGTAAATATCATGGAATTCTGTAAGCAGTTTAATGCTAGAACACAGGATAAACAAGGTAAAGTACTTCCAGTTGCGATTTCTGTTTACAAAGACAAATCATTTGAATTTGTAATCAAAACACCACCTGCAGCAGTTCAATTGTTGGAAGCAGCAAAAATTAAAAAAGGTTCAGGAGAGCCAAACAGAAAAAAAGTAGCTAATGTTTCTTGGGATCAAGTTAAAACAATTGCTGAAGACAAAATGGTAGATTTAAATGCATTTACAATTGAGTCTGCAATGAGAATGGTTGCTGGTACAGCACGTTCTATGGGTTTAACTGTTTCTGGAGGAGATGCTCCTAATTAATCTAAAAGTATTTTAAAATGGCAAGATTAACAAAAAAGCAAAAAGAAGCACAGGCGAAAGTTGAAAAGAATAAAATGTATTCTGTTTCAGAAGCATCTGCTTTAGTAAAGGATATCACAAACGCAAATTTTGATGCTTCAGTAGATTTAGCAGTAAGATTAGGTGTTGATCCTCGTAAAGCTAACCAAATGGTTAGAGGTGTAGTTACTTTACCGCATGGTACAGGTAAAGATGTAAAGGTTTTAGCATTGGTTACTCCAGATAAAGAAGCAGAAGCTAAAGAAGCTGGTGCTGATTATGTAGGATTACAGGAGTACTTAGATAAAATTAAATCTGGATGGACAGATGTTGATGTGATCATCACAATGCCTTCAGTAATGGGTAAATTAGGTCCTTTAGGACGTGTGTTAGGTCCTCGTGGTTTAATGCCAAACCCAAAAACAGGTACGGTTACTATGGATATCGCTAAGGCGGTAACTGAAGTAAAAGCTGGTAAAATTGACTTTAAAGTTGATAAAACTGGTATCGTGCATGCTTCAATAGGAAAAGTATCTTTTGATGCTAAAAAAATTGAAGAAAACGCAAACGAATTAATTCAAACACTAATGAAGCTTAAGCCAGTTGCGGCAAAAGGAACTTACGTAAAATCTATGTTTATGTCAAGTACTATGAGTCCATCTATAGCTATATCTTCTAAAGAGGCATCTCTTTAATTAGTAGTTAAAAACTTTATATTATGAACAGAGAAGAAAAATCACAAATAATAGAAGACTTAACTGCTCAGTTAGCTGATAACGCAAATATTTATGTTGCTGATTTAACAGGTTTAAACGCGGAGGAAACTTCTAATTTAAGAAGAGCTTGTTTTAAAGCAAATGTATCTTTAGCAGTTATAAAAAATACATTGTTAACAAAAGCAATGGAGGCTTCTGATAAAGATTTTGGTGACCTTCCATCAGTATTGAAAGGAAATTCATCATTAATGTTTTCTGAGGCTGGAAATGGTCCTGCTAAAGTAATCAAAGCATTCCGTAAAAAATCTAAGATGCCTTTATTAAAAGGTGCTTATGTTGAGGAATCTGTGTTTATTGGTGATGACCAATTAGATGCATTAGTAGACATCAAGTCTAAAGAAGAATTGATTGGAGAAATCGTTGGATTATTACAATCACCTGCTAAAAACGTTATATCTGCACTTAAATCAAGTGGAGGTACAATTGCAGGAATTCTTAAAACATTGTCTGATAAATAGGCAATTTAGCGTGTACGCACTTAATAACAAATATAATTTAATTACAACATTTTAAAACGATAGAAAATGGCAGATTTAAAAGATTTCGCAGAGCAATTAGTAAACTTAACAGTAAAAGAAGTTAACGAATTAGCTGACATATTAAAAGACGAGTATGGTATTGAGCCTGCTGCTGCAGCTGTAGCTGTTGCTGCTGGTGGAGGTGCTGCTGAAGGTGGTGCTGAAGAGCAAACTGAATTTGATGTAATCTTAAAAGCAGCTGGAGGTTCTAAACTTGCAGTAGTGAAATTAGTTAAGGAATTAACTGGTTTAGGATTAAAAGAAGCAAAAGGAATCGTTGATAGCGCACCTGCTCCATTAAAAGAAGGTATCTCTAAAGAAGAAGCTGAAGCATTAAAAGCATCTTTAGAAGAAGCAGGAGCTGAAGTTGAGTTAAAGTAATTTATACTCTTTAGCATAAAAGGTTTAGGTCTTGGGAATGTCTCCCATAGGCCTAAACCATTTTGCGTATATAAAAAGTACGCTTTTTTTTGAATTATTTTTTTAATATAATTTCTAAATATTGATGTTAGCAACGCCAAACGAAAGATTGAATTTTTCTTCTGTGCTAAACAGACCAGATTATCCAGATTTTCTAGATATTCAAATCAAATCATTTCAAGATTTTTTCCAATTGGAAACAAAATCTGACGAAAGAGGAGATGAAGGTTTGTATAACACGTTCATGGAAAATTTTCCTATAACAGATACCAGAAATCAATTTGTATTAGAGTTCCTTGATTATTTTGTAGATCCACCACGTTATTCTCTTCAAGAATGTATTGAAAGAGGCTTAACTTACTGTGTGCCTTTAAAAGCAAGGTTAAAACTGTATTGTACAGACCCTGAGCATGAAGATTTCGAAACAATTGTACAAGATGTTTATTTAGGTACAATACCTTACATGACGCCAAGTGGTACATTTTGTATTAACGGTGCAGAGCGTGTCATAGTTTCTCAACTACACAGATCTCCAGGGGTTTTCTTTGGACAATCTTTTCACGCTAATGGTACTAAGTTGTATTCAGCAAGAGTAATTCCTTTTAAAGGATCTTGGATTGAATTTGCAACAGATATCAATCAAGTAATGTATGCTTACATTGATAGAAAGAAAAAATTACCTGTAACAACTCTTTTCAGAGCTATCGGTTTTGAACGAGATAAAGATATTCTAGAATTATTTGACTTGGCTGATGAAGTTAAGGTAAGTAAATCTGGTCTTAAAAAATATTTAGGACG
>JBMZDR010000049.1:1559-4269 GCA_049614485.1 Flavobacteriaceae bacterium | reverse complement strand
AATCATTAGATTTTGAATCTGATTTGCCAACTCAAAAATTCACAGATGCAGCTTTTTTAAAAGAAGCAGAGCAAATTAATGCGAAGTTGAAAAAACAGTCTCCTAAAAAATTAGGTGAGCTGATGAAGATTTCTGAAAAATTATCGGAATTAAATTGGCAGCGTAATCAAGACTGGAAGTTGCCATTTACTTCAGAAAATGCGCGTCCAGCAGTTTATGCCTTTAATGGTGATGTGTATACAGGTTTGGATGCCTATTCTTTAAAAGAGGAATCACTTGAAAATTTGCAAAATTCATTACGTATTTTGTCTGGCTTGTATGGTATTTTAAAACCTTTAGATTTAATACAGCCTTACCGACTTGAAATGGGAACAAAGTTTCCGGTAGGAAAATCAAAAAACTTACATGGTTTTTGGAAAACAAAAGTCACTCAGCAATTAAATGACGACTTACAAGATGATGAGTTGTTTGTCAACTTAGCAAGTAATGAGTATTATGCTGCGGTAGATGTTAAGAAATTGAATGCTGAGGTAATCACGCCAATTTTTAAAGATTGGAAAAATGATAAACTCAAAGTAATTTCATTTTTTGCTAAAAAAGCACGCGGTTTAATGGTGCGTTATATTATTGATACAAATGCAAAAACTATTGAAGACTTAAAGGGTTTCAATTATGAAGGCTATGCATTTTCTGAAGAATACTCTAATACCGATAAAAACGAACTTGTATTTGTGCGTTAATGAAAAAACTAGTTGTATTAACAGGAGCGGGGATGAGTGCTGAAAGTGGTATTTCTACATTTCGTGATGCAAATGGATTGTGGGAAGGTCATGATATTATGGAGGTGGCATCACCGGAAGGTTTTGCTAATAATCCTGAATTGGTGCTAGATTTTTATAATAAACGGCGTGAACAATTAAAACACGTGTTGCCTAATCAAGGGCATTTCAATTTAAAACAATTAGAAAAACAGTTTGAGGTTTATATTGTTACTCAAAATGTAGACGATTTGCATGAACGTGCAGAAAGTAAAAACGTCTTGCATTTACATGGTGAACTCAGAAAAGTACGCAGTACGATTAATGAACACCTAATTTACAATTGGGAAAATGATTTAGTTTTAGGGGATTTGGCTGAAGACCAATCACAACTACGCCCGCATATTGTATGGTTTGGCGAAGCGGTGCCTATGATAGATAAGGCTGTAAAATTGGTAGAAGAAGCAGATGTTGTTATGATTATAGGAACATCAATGCAAGTATACCCGGCAGCAGGATTGGTGAGTTATGCAAAGCACAACACACCAATTTATTTTATTGACCCAAAACCGTCTGTTCGCGAAGCCGATTTTGAAAACTTAACAATTATCAAATCTGGTGCTGTAGAAGGAACAGCTATAGTGGCTGATTTGCTACTTCAGTCTTAATTTTTACAAGTGTTACCCAATTGGTTAATTCAATAATATCTGCATCACTCAATTTAGCGTCTTGATGTGTTAAGGTGTATGATGCTAAAGGCATCTCCTTGTCTTCAATCATTTCTATAAACTCATCCAATTTGTGTGCTTTTTTCTTTGCAGAGTAGCTATTCCATTCTGAGAAATTCAAATGCTTTTTGCCGTCCGTAATATGACTGTTTACCCAAAAGTTTACGGGTGTAATTCTGTCATACCACGGATATATAGTGTTGTTTGAATGGCAATCATAACAGGAAGTTTTTAGGATGCTAGCCAAATGCTCAGGTGGTTGCTCCAGTGTGATAAAATCTGACTCAGGTACAAATTCTGATTCGTTTTTGTCTGGATTTATAAATTGTGCTGCTGCAAATAGCGCAAGTAATCCGATGCTTATTTTTTTGATCATGGTGTTTTTAGTCCTCTTGTTTAATATTCATTATAGGTAGAGATATTGGAATATCGAATTCAACTTTATTGGTAGAATTGTTGGTTTCTCCAGCTTTATTAGAAAGACCAGCTGATAAAATTGTTGTTACAACTCCCAATCCTGCTTTAGTTTCTGAATTTTCAATAACATTGACAGCAATACTCATCTTTACTTTTTGGACATGTCTATATTCACCATTGTATCCATGTCTTAAGTTTTCTCCTTGATGGTACCCTTCAGGATTGATAAGACAACCAGTGTTTTTGATTTTTTCTTGAGCACTTTGTACACCTTCTGTTATCTGTACAAGTGTTTCAGTGATAAATTCTTTTAAATCCATGTTTTAACATTATTCAATAATAAACATAAAGATACATTATTATACAAAATAAAATTCAATACGATCATTTTAAAAAAGAAACACATTAGTATCATTATTTTTATACGGTTGCGTATCTTTGCGCCTTATTAAAAAACACACAACAAAATGACACTTACAGCTTTAAATGCAGTTTCGCCAATTGATGGTAGATATAGAGGGAAAACTTCAGGTTTGTCGCCTTTTTTCTCAGAAGAAGCATTAATAAAATACAGAGTACAGGTAGAAATAGAATACTTTATTGCGCTTTGCGAAATTCCGTTACCGCAATTAAAAGGATTCGATACGAACTTATTTGGTGCTTTGCGTGATATCTATAAAAACTTCACTGCAGAAAATGCACAAGCTATTAAGGATATTGAAAAAGTAACCAATCATGACGTAAAGGCTGTAGAGTATTTCATTAAAGAAAAATTCGAAGCTTTAAATATTTCACAATACAAAGAGT
>JBMZDR010000049.1:0-1464 GCA_049614485.1 Flavobacteriaceae bacterium | reverse complement strand
GCTTAGAGTATTTCATTAAAGAAAAATTCGAAGCTTTAAATATTTCACAATACAAAGAGTTTATCCATTTCGGATTAACATCTCAAGATATTAACAATACAGCAATTCCGTTGTCAATCAAAGAGGCAATCGGCGATGTGTATATTCCTGAATATACTGCAGTATTGGATAAATTATCTGAACTGTCTTCAGAATGGGCAGATGTTCCAATGTTAGCAAGAACTCATGGTCAGCCAGCATCTCCTACACGCTTAGGAAAAGAGATAGAAGTGTTTGTGGTGCGTCTAAAAGAACAATTTAATTTACTGAACGATATTCCAAGTGCTGCTAAATTTGGTGGTGCAACAGGAAACTATAACGCGCATAAAGTAGCGTATCCTGGTATTGATTGGAAAGCGTTCGGAACTAAGTTTGTAAATAGTTTAGGATTGCACCATTCGTATCCAACAACACAAATTGAGCATTATGATCATATGGCAGCGTTGTTTGATAACTTAAAACGAATCAATACCATTATTATTGATTTGAATAGAGATATCTGGACCTATGTTGCAATGGAGTATTTTAAACAAAAAATTAAAGCCGGTGAAGTAGGGTCATCTGCAATGCCACATAAAGTCAATCCTATTGATTTTGAAAATTCAGAAGGGAATTTAGGAATCGCAAATGCAATTTTTGAGCATTTGGCTGCAAAATTACCGGTGTCAAGATTACAGCGTGATTTAACAGACAGTACGGTGTTGAGAAATGTTGGTGTGCCTTTTGGTCATACTGTTATTGGATTCCAGTCTACTTTAAAAGGGTTGAATAAGTTATTATTGAACGAATCAAAGTTTGCGGAAGATTTAGAAAATAACTGGGCGGTAGTTGCTGAAGCAATCCAGAATATTTTAAGAAGAGAAGGGTATCCAAATCCGTATGAGGCATTAAAAGGATTAACAAGAACAAATGAAAAAATAAACAAGACCTCAATTGCTAATTTCATAGATACATTAGAGGTTTCAGGAGAAATTAAAAACGAATTAAAGCAAATTACGCCGAGTAATTATACGGGTATATAATATGGTATAGCCAAATACACGATTTAAATAAAAAACCGCTCTGTTTATGAGTGGTTTTTTTATGTCTATATATAAAGGAGTGTTTTTTCTGAGTCTTATTTAGGCGATTCTAATTATTAGTTATTGGTTTTAGTTTCTTTTTTGAAGAGAAAGAAAGTGATTTTATCATCTAATCTCAGGTCTGTTTGCAAGTAAAGAGTAACTTTTGTTAGTTATTTCCGCAACGTGTTTTAAAGTGACATTCATTATATGTTGCATTGTTTGTTTAGTAGAGAGGTGTGTTTGGGTGTATTCAGTTAGAGTTTTTTATTTTTTTTAATCTGGCAAAACACTCATTTTTAAAGCAGTAGAAAAACTTTCAAAAAACCTTTCTAAAAAGTTTGTTTGTTAAAGAAGAAAGGTG
>JBMZDR010000048.1:0-4488 GCA_049614485.1 Flavobacteriaceae bacterium | reverse complement strand
GTTAGTTATATCACATGTTTGTTTAGTGGAGGAGTAGATAGTCCGTTTTCATCATTTTTAGTTTTAATCATCTTCTCAGGATATGCTACAAATATGTTTTATGGTGATTTATGGTTAGTCATCATATTTTTTGCAGTAATTTCTTTATTTATAATCAATATTTCAGAGTATAAATTTTATAACTATGTTACTGAAGAATCAAGAAATGGGTTTAATTTCTTTTTCTTAATGTTCTTTATCATTCTACTGGGAGGTGTTTTTGGACGGTTAATGAGTAAAAATAATGATAGAGTTTATAAATCTAAAAAAGAAATAGCTAGGAAGAATGAAGAAAAGTCTGTGATGTTAAAAGAAATACATCATAGAGTTAAAAATAATTTACAAGTAGTAAATAGTTTATTACGAATACAATCTAGAGGGATTGAAGATGAAAATGTCAAACTCATATTTAAGCTAACTCAAAATAGAGTAGTGGCTATGGCGCGTTTACATGAAAAAATATACAATACAAAGGACATGATGTATATTGATGTTAAAGAACATTTTAAAGTATTGGTGAGAGATTTAATTCACAGTTATAATATTGATAAAAATATTGTTTCAAAATTTCAAATAGAGCCGGTTAAGATGTCTATAGATACGTTACTTCCTTTAAGTTTAATTATTAATGAATTGGTGTCAAACTCTTTAAAAAATAATTTTAACGGTGTTAAAATTAAAGAAATAGAACTTAAGTTACGTGTTGTTGCTGATAAACAGTTTGAAATGATGATTAATGATAACTCTGTTGGTGTTTGTAATTCTGCTTTATCAGGATTAACAAACAGAACAGGAGCTCAGCTCATAAAAACCTTTTTACGTCAATTAAATGGTGAAATAGAAGACCTGTCAAAAAAAGATGGGGCTAGTTTCAGAATTTCTTTTTCATGCGTATAAAAAAAGCCACTCAATTGAGTGGCTTTTTTTTAAGCGAGATATTATTTGTTAAACGTTTATTTTACTTTTTCAACAATTGCTTTAAAAGCAGCTGGGTTGTTCATTGCTAAATCAGCTAAAACCTTACGGTTTAACTCAATGTTATTAGCTTTTACTTTTCCCATAAATACAGAGTAAGACATACCATGTTGTCTTGCACCTGCGTTAATACGTTGTATCCAAAGTGCACGGAAAGTTCTTTTCTTATTTCTACGGTCTCTATAAGCATAACTCATAGCTTTGTCAACCGCATTTTTAGCAACTGTCCAAACGTTTTTTCTTCTACCAAAGTATCCTTTGGCTTGCTTCAATACTTTTTTTCTTCTGGCTCTACGAGCAACAGCGTTTACTGATCTAGGCATAATTTTAATTTGTTTTTGTAGTAGGCGGTCTTTTTTTCTGACACTTGCAAGCCTAACTCCAGGGTTATTAATTTATTTTAACCAGCTTGTAAAAATTACAAGCTATAAAACAATTACTTTAAACGTAATTGAGTTTTGATGCTATGAACATCATTTTTGTGCACTAATGCATCATGTGTTAAAGCTAACTTACGCTTTTTAGACTTCTTTGTTAAGATGTGGCTTTTAAAGGCGTGTTTTCTCTTTAATTTTCCAGAACCAGTAACTTTAAATCGTTTCTTGGCACTAGATTTGGTTTTCATTTTAGGCATAATTCCTAAGGTTTTAATTATCTCGCTTTATTTTCAATCAGTCTTTTACGACTGCTATTTTTTCTTTGGTGATAAGAACATTGTCATACGCTTACCTTCAAGCTTAGGCATTTGTTCTACTTTACCGTACTCTTCTAATTCCTGAGCTAATTTTAATAATAAAATTTGCCCTTGATCTTTATAGATAATTGATCGTCCTTTAAAGAATACATACGCTTTTAATTTAGCACCTTCTCCAAGGAACTTAATAGCGTGTTTCTTTTTAAACTCATAATCATGATCATCTGTTTGAGGACCAAAACGAATTTCCTTAATAACAACTTTCGTTGCTTTAGCTTTAAGCGCTTTCTCTCGTTTTTTCTGCTCGTAAAGGAATTTTTTATATTCCATAATTTTACAAACAGGCGGGTCAGCTTTAGGAGAAATCTCTACTAAATCTAATTCTAATTCGTTAGCTAATTCCAATGCTTTTTTTGTAGGATAAACTCCAACTTCAACATTTTCACCAACTAATCTAACCTCAGGAACTCTAATGCGCTCATTAATTCTGTGCGGATCTTGCTTGATTTCCCTTACTGGTCTTCTCGATTTTCTTCTACGTATTGCTATGACTCAAAAATTTTAATTAAACTATAAATTCTTTTAATGTACTCTTTATTTCTGTATTGATCAATTTAGCGAAGTCTTCTATTGTAATACTTCCTAAATCTTCACCACCATGTTTTCTTACTGATATTGTACCGTTCTCGGCTTCTTGCTCACCAATAATCAACATATATGGTATTTTATTAACTTCTGCATCGCGAATTTTCTTACCCATTGTTTCATTTCGATAGTCCACGAGGGCGCGAATTTAAAACTTTTTGAGCATATTTTTCATATTTTTCACTAATAGATAAGATAATTGCTTGCTCTGGCATTAGCCATAACGGGAAGTTACCACCTGTGTGCTCTAGTAAAATTGCAATAAAACGTTCCATACTTCCAAAAGGTGCACGGTGAATCATTATTGGTCTGTGTAACTCATTATCTGACCCTTTATAGGTTAAATCGAAACGTTCTGGCAAGTTGTAATCTACTTGAATAGTTCCTAATTGCCATGTTCTGCCTAAAGCATCCTTAACCATAAAGTCAAGTTTTGGCCCGTAAAACGCCGCTTCACCTTGTTCTATAACGTAGTCTAAACCTTTATCTTTAGCAGCGCTAATAATGGCGTTTTCTGCTTTTTCCCAGTTTTCTGTTGACCCAATATATTTGTCGAGATTTTCCATATCTCTTACAGAAACTTGAGCTGTAAAGTTTTCAAACCCTAACGAACCGAATACGTATAGTACCAAATCAATAACATTTTTAAACTCTTGATCTAGCTGGTCAGGCGTACAGAAAATATGGGCATCATCTTGAGTAAACCCTCTTACACGTGTTAAACCGTGTAGCTCGCCACTTTGTTCATATCTGTAAACGGTGCCAAACTCAGCGTAACGCTTTGGTAGTTCTTTATAACTGAATGGTTTTGTGTTGTAAACTTCACAGTGATGCGGACAGTTCATTGGCTTTAACAAGAACTCTTCATCATCTTTTGGGGTAGTGATAGGTTGAAAACTATCAGCACCATATTTCTCATAATGTCCAGAAGTCACATACAGTTCTTTTTGACCAATATGTGGTGTCATTACCATTTCGTATCCTGCTTTTTTCTGAGCTTTTTTCAAAAAATTCTCTAAACGTTCACGTAATGCTGCACCTTTAGGTAGCCATAACGGCAATCCTTGTCCTACTTTCTTAGAAAATGTAAATAACTCTAATTCTTTACCAAGTTTTCTATGGTCACGTTTTTTTGCTTCTTCTAAAAGTTCAAGGTATTCTTTTAATTCTTTTTGCTTAGGAAATGAAATACCATATAAACGAGTTAATTGCTTATTGTTTTCGTTTCCACGCCAGTATGCTCCAGCAAGACTTAAAATTTTAACCGCTTTTACAATTCCGGTGTTAGGAATATGTCCACCTCTACATAAATCAGTAAAGGTATCATGGTCACAGAATGTAATTGTACCATCTTCTAAGTTTTCAATTAACTCAACCTTATACGTGTTGTTTAAGGATTTGTAGTATGCTAATGCTTCGTCTTTTGTAGTAGAACGCATTTTATAGTCGTGTTTACCACGTGCTATTTCTAACATTCTTGCTTCAATTTTCGGAAAATCTTTATCGGTTAAGGTGTCTTCTCCAAAATCGATATCGTAATAAAATCCTTTTTCAATAGATGGTCCAATAGTTAAAATAGCATTCGGATACAAATCTTTTACAGCTTGCGCCATAATGTGCGATGTTGAGTGCCAAAACGCTTGTTTTCCGTTGTCGTCTTTCCAGGTATATAAAACTAAATCACCATTTGTAGTTAATGGGGTAGTGGTTTCAATGGTTTCAGTGTTAAATTGCGCAGAAATTACATTTCTTGCAAACCCTTCGCTAATATTTTTAGCTACTTCCATTGGAGTGACGCCACTCTCAAATTCTCTAATACTACCATCTGGTAATGTAATTTGAATCATAAATTTAGTTTTCAAAAATTAAATAATTCACAAAGATAAAACCTCTATGTTACTAATACAATACTTATGTTGTGTTTTTTAATGTATTTTTGAATACTAATTAATAGGAGTGAATTTAACAAAAGCTATTTGTGTTGAATACTACTGATGTAGATGTAAATTTTTATAGGTTTTCCGCAGATGTCGTTACTCATAACGAGTACTATCCGTTCGGTATGCTTGTACCTAATAGGCACGCATCAAGCGCAGCCTACCGCTATGGCTTCCAAGGACAAGAGAAAGATGATG
>JBMZDR010000047.1:0-4496 GCA_049614485.1 Flavobacteriaceae bacterium | reverse complement strand
GATAAGGCTAAACAGAAAGCGAGAAAGTCATGGCGTTAAAAGAATCACAGAAGAGCCTAAAGAAGTGGACTAAGCAGAAGTGGCGTACACCTAGCGGCAAGCCTAGTGGTAAAACAGGCGAAGTCTACGCACCATCCAAGACTATTAGTAAGTTAAAGTCTACCGCAGCAGGTAAGAAGAAGTTAGCGGCTGCTAACAAGAAGAAAAGAGAAGCCACTGCCAAGGGCAAGCAACACGCTAAACATGGCCTACATAAGGGTAAGAAACGATGAAGGGTCAGACCCACGGTGGCAAAGGTAGTACCCAGAGAAAGACAGACCAGAAGAAGTTTGCTAGCAACTGGGACGCTATATACAACAAAACTGCACAGAAGTCAAGTAAAAATAAGAAATAATGCTTGACTTTCTTATGCGTTTATGTTATAATAACAGGGTACACTAACATTAACTCAGCTGTCCTAATTGGAGAAACAGTATGATTGACCCTAAGCTAGAACTATATTACCGCAACATGAGAGATATGTTTCGTTCAGAAGGTTGGAAACAACTGCTAGAAGACCTGAACTCTAATGCGGTATTGATTAACTCAGTAGAATTAACTAAAGATGTGGAAGACCTACACTTTCGTAAAGGCCAACTTTCAATCATAGCTAATCTACTTAATCTTGAAGCACAGCTTGATACGGCTGAACAGCAACAACTAGAAGACGAGCAAGAAGAAGATACAGAGTAATGCGTATCTTGGTTGACTTTAAGTGTGATGACGGTCACATCAACGAAAGACTAGTTGATTCTGAATGTACTCACATACCATGTTTAGACTGTGACAAGATAGCACAAAGAATTGTAAGTCCTGTGCGTTCCAAGTTAGACCCTCTGTCTGGTGATTTTTTAGGTGCAACTAGGCAGTGGGAGAGGAACAGGGCACAGAAGCTACAGCAAGAGCGTAAGGCTAACTCCTAACCGAATCCTTACATAATACACCTCCATAATGAGAAATCACGGAGTTTAATAATGGCAACACTAATAGACGAGCGTCCAGTAGAAGAAGAACTAGACAACAACGAAGAAGTAGTAGATCAAGTAACTGAGGAACCTCAAGTAGAGGCAACTCCTCAAGAAGAAGAAATCCCTGACAAGTACAAAGGAAAGTCAACGGCTGAGATTGTACGGATGCATCAGGAGGCTGAGAAGTTATTAGGCCGACAGAGCAGCGAAGTAGGGGAACTACGGAAAGTTGTTGACGACTACATACAGACACAACTCGACACGACAACACAAGCACCACAAGAAGCTGAAGAAGATATAGACTTTTTCTCTGATCCCGACAAGGCAGTCGAGAGAGCGATTAAGAATCATCCTTCAATCAAAGCTGCTGAAGCACAAACACAGCAGTACAAGCAACAAACAGCGCAGGCTCAATTGCAACAACGTCATCCCGACATGCAAGAGATTCTGCAAGATGGTAAGTTTGTTGATTGGATTAAAGGATCAAAGATTCGTACTCAACTCTTTGCGCAAGCGGATACGCAGTATGACTATGAAGCCGCTGATGAGCTTTTCAGTTTATGGAAGGAACGTCAACAAGCTGTTGGTCAGACTGTAGCACAGGAGAAAGCAAGCAGGAAGCAAGCTGTTAAAACTGCCTCAACAGGCGGTGCAAAGGGAAGTGGTGAGACAGCAACGCGAAAGGTCTATAGACGCTCAGACATTATTAAACTAATGCAGGATGATCCTGATAGGTATTTGTCTTTGTCTGATGAAATCATGCAAGCATATGCTGAAGGGAGAGTCCGAAACTAATTTCATTATAGGACTATTATTATGACTGATTCAGTATATCCCGCAATGGGCGGTGCAGTAGACAACACATCTGCTGCTAAATTTATTCCAGAAATCTGGAGTGACGAAGTAATTGCTGCATACAAGAGCAATCTTGTTCTAGCTAACCTCGTTAAAAAAATGAGCATGACTGGTAAGAAAGGCGACACCATCCATGTTCCTAAGCCAACTCGTGGTGCGGCTCACGCCAAAGCCGAAGGTGTTGCAGTTACTATTCAGAACTCTGTTGAGTCTGAAGTACTAATCAACATCAACAAGCACTTTGAGTTCTCACGTTTGATTGAAGACATCACTGAAGTACAGGCTCTAGCTTCTTTGCGTCAGTTCTACACTGGTGACGCAGGTTACGGCCTAGCCAAGCAAGTAGACGATGATCTGTTTACTCTTGGTAAGTCTTTCGGTAACGGTGACGGTTCTTCTTGGGTACACAACGCTGCATTCCAGATCACTTCTGGTGGAGCTTTGGAAGCCTACGATGCTGACGGCACTGCTGACGTTAATGCCTTCACTGACGGTGCGTTCCGCGCATTGATTCAGAAGATGGATGACGCAGACGTTCCTATGGACGGACGTAGCTTTATCGTTCCTCCTTCACTGCGTAACGCTATCATGGGTATTGATCGCTACACTTCTACTGACTTTGTTAATGGCAAAGGCGTAGAGACTGGCAAGATTGGTAACCTCTATGGCGTTGATGTATTCGTTTCTACTAACGTACCTACTATTGAATCTGGTGTACGTGGCGCGCAGCTAATCCACAAGGACACTAATGTTCTTGCAGAGCAGCAAGGTGTTCGCTCACAGACTCAGTACAAGCAAGAGTTCTTGGGTACTCTCTACACTGCTGATACGCTTTACGGTTGTCAAGTAATGCGTCCTGAAGCAGGATTCGTATTGGCTGTTCAGTAAGCTAATACAACTAAGGGGATTCTACGGAGTCCCCTTTCCCTTTTCCCTTTGTTTGTTTTCGTAGGAGTTATTAATGGCTATATTTAGAGGTGACGGTGGTGCAGGTGATTCCAATACGGACGCCACGCTATTAGCCGTTACAGAACAAGCTGTCATAGCTACTACGAAAGCAAGCGATGCAGCGGCCAGTGCTGTTGAAGCGGCTAACTCTGCAACCACAGCATCTACCAAAGCAACTCAGGCGGCTACATCTGCAACTGATGCGGCCAACAGTGCTTCAGGTGTTGCAGGGTATGCTACTGCCGCAGGTAACTCAGCGACTGCCGCAGCTACTTCAGAGACTAATGCGGCCAATAGTGCCACAGCCTCTGCTACAAGTGCTACAGCAGCCAGTGCCTCTCAGACAGCCGCTAGTGCCTCTGAGAGCAACGCAAGCACTTCCGCTACCACAGCTACTACTAAAGCCGCAGAAGCCGCTACAAGCGCAACCAGTGCGTCTAACAGTGCTTCTACGGCAACGACTAAAGCATCAGAGGCTTCGACTAGCGCCAGCAATGCCTCAACCTCCGAAAGCAATGCTGCTACATCGGCCTCTAATGCTTCCTCTTCAGCCACGGCTGCTTCTAGTTCCGCTACGGCAGCGGCTGGTTCAGCAAGTGGTGCAGCTACTTCAGCTACCAATGCAGCAGCTAGTGCTACAGCGGCAGCAGCTTCAGAGTCCTCTGTATCTGCGGATGCTAGTGCAGCGGCTACATCAGCCACTAACGCTGCTACCAGTGCTACCACAGCCACTACAAAGGCTAGTGAAGCAGCTACGTCAGAGACTAACGCAGCAGCCAGTGCAGCTACGGCTACCACCAAGGCCAGCGAAGCAGCGACTAGTGCTACTACTGCTGCAACCTCAGCTACTAGTGCAGCCTCTAGCGCCACTACAGCAACGACTAAGGCTGCTGAAGCAGTAACCTCTGCAAGCAATGCAGCAACCTCTGCAAGCACTGCAACTACTAAGGCAGCAGAGGCAAGCACCAGCGCAACCAATGCAGCCACTAGCGAGACTAATGCAGCATCAAGCGCTACAGCGGCAGCAGGGTCAGCTACAACGGCTACCACTAAAGCATCTGAGGCAGCTACTTCCGCTACCAACGCAGCCACAAGCGCGTCTACAGCCTCTACACAGGCTACCAACGCAGCTACTAGCGCCACAGCAGCACAGACGGCACAGACTAATGCAGAGACTGCGGAGACTAACGCTGAGACTGCTGAGACTAATGCAGCAGCCAGTGCTACAGCAGCAGCCTCTAGTGCCACAGCAGCGGCAAGCAGTGCAACCTCAGCAGCCAACAGTGCTACAGCGGCAGCAGCGGAGTTGTCTACAGCAGCTCTGAAGGCTAACAACCTGTCTGACTTGGCTAGTACAAGTACAGCTAGAACTAACTTAGGCTTAGGCACTGCGGCAACTACAGCGGCTACGGACTACGCTACAGCGGCACAGGGTACGAAGGCTGACACAGCTTTACAATCTAACTCAACACTTAACGCAGACAACATGACTACTGGTACGCTGAACGGCGGCACATACTAAGGGTATATAACTATGGCAACAAAAATTGTAACAAAGAACAGCTCTACTGCTTCTGCCGTTCCAACAGCAAGTGATCTTGTACAGGGTGAACTGGCGGTCAACGTAGCTGACAAACGACTATTTACTGAAGACAATGGCGGTGCTATTGTAGAGCTGGGTACTAA
>JBMZDR010000046.1:0-4747 GCA_049614485.1 Flavobacteriaceae bacterium | reverse complement strand
TTAAACATACGCATGTGTAACTGACAGGTTGTAACACCTCTATCAGGACCATGTGCTTCACCGTTAATGTACATTGAACACATACCGCAAATTCCTTCACGACAATCATGATCAAATGCTACTGGCTCTTCACCTTTATTTATTAGTTGTTCGTTTAATACGTCCATCATTTCTAAGAAAGACATATGTTCAGAAATGTCGGTTACTTTATAGTCAACCATTTTCCCTTTATCGTTCGCTCCTTTTTGTCTCCAAATGCTTAGCGTAAGATTCATGTTACTCATATCTTTTCTTATTTATACGAACGTTGCTTAAGTTCGATATCGTTAAACTCTAATTCTTCTTTGTGTAAAACTGCATCTGCAGGTTCTCCTTTGTATTCCCAAGCAGCTACGTACGCGTAATTTGCATCATCACGTTTTGCTTCTCCTTTTTGAGGCCCATCAGTTTCAGCAGATTCTTCTCTAAAGTGCCCTCCACAAGATTCGTTTCTGTTTAAAGCATCTTTAGCAAATAATTCTCCCAATTCTAAGAAATCAGCTACTCTTCCAGCTTTTTCTAATTCTGGGTTCATTTCATCTGCAGTACCAGGAACTTTTACTTCTTTCCAGAACTCTTCACGAACAGCTTTAATTTCAGCCATAGCTTCAGTTAAGCCTTTTTCATTACGAGCCATTCCTACTTTTTCCCACATGATTTTTCCTAATTTCTTATGGAAATAATCTACAGATTTTGATCCTTTATTGTTCACGAAGAAGTTGATACGCTCGGTAACTTCTTTTTCTGCCTCGTCAAATTCTTTAGTATCAGTTGGTATTTTACCAGTACGAATATCGTTAGATAAATAATCTCCGATTGTGTATGGTAATACGAAATAACCATCAGCCAAACCTTGCATTAAAGCAGAAGCTCCAAGTCTGTTTGCACCGTGATCAGAGAAGTTAGCTTCACCAATACAGTATAAACCATCAACTGTAGTCATTAAGTTATAATCAACCCAAACACCACCCATTGTGTAGTGTGTAGCTGGGTAAATCATCATTGGAGTTTCATATGGGTTTTCATCTACGATTTTCTCGTACATTTGAAATAAGTTACCGTATTTAGCTTCAACGATAGCTTGCCCTAACTCATATACTTTAGCATCAGAAGGATTAGAAATTCCTTTTAATTTTGCTTGTTCTTTTCCGTAACGCTCAATTGCCGATTTAAAATCTAAGTAAACCGCTTCACCAGTTGCGTTTACTCCGTAACCAGCATCACAACGTTCTTTTGCTGCACGAGAGGCAACATCACGAGGTACTAAGTTTCCGAAAGCAGGGTAACGTCTTTCTAAGTAATAATCGCGTTCGTCTTCAGATAAATCTGTAGGTTTTTTGCGTCCTTCACGGATGGCCATAACGTCCTCCATATTTTTAGGAACCCAAATACGTCCGTCATTACGCAATGATTCTGACATCAATGTTAATTTAGACTGGTAATCACCTGAACGTGGAATACAGGTTGGGTGAATTTGAGTATAACAAGGATTCGCGAAATACGCTCCTTTTTTATGAATTTTCCATGCTGCAGTAGCATTAGATCCCATAGCGTTTGTAGATAAGAAATACACGTTTCCGTAACCTCCAGTTGCAATTACAACGGCGTGAGCAGAGTGACGTTCAATTTCTCCAGTAATTAAGTTACGTGCAATAATTCCACGTGCTTTACCATCAACTTTTACAACGTCTAACATTTCATGACGGTTGAACATTTCAATTTTACCACGCGCAATCTGACGGTTCATTGCAGAATAAGCCCCTAATAATAATTGTTGTCCTGTTTGTCCTTTAGCGTAAAACGTTCTTGATACTAATACTCCTCCAAATGAACGGTTGTCTAACATTCCACCATAATCACGTGCAAAAGGAACTCCTTGTGCCACACATTGATCAATAATGTTTGCAGAAACCTCAGCTAAACGGTGTACGTTAGCTTCACGAGAACGATAATCACCACCCTTTACAGTATCGTAAAATAAACGGTAAGATGAATCACCATCTCCTTGGTAGTTTTTTGCTGCGTTGATTCCTCCTTGTGCTGCAATTGAATGCGCACGACGCGGAGAATCTTGGTAAGCAAATGCTTTTACGTTATATCCTAATTCAGCTAAAGTAGCAGCGGCAGAACCTCCTGCTAACCCTGTTCCAACTACAATAACATCAATGTTACGTTTGTTAGCTGGATTTACTAAATCGATATTATTTTTATAAGACGTCCATTTATCCTTTAAAGGACCTTTTGGTGTTTTTGAATCTAAAGCCATACTAATTGTGTATTAATGTGAATGATTGAAATGGTGTACTAAAGCAATAATCATAAATCCAACTGGAATTATAATAGCGTAAAGTTTACCGAAAGTTTTCAATCCTTTAGTGTATTTGTTGTTTGCTCCCATTGATTGGAACGCAGAATTGAATCCGTGTAATAAGTGCATTGCTAAAAAGGCAAAGGCACCAATATAAGCTCCTACTCGTGCAGGGTTATGAAATTTTTCTTGTAATTCATGGAAGTATCTGAACTCACCATTGTGTAATCCAGACCAATCTCCTTGTACAAATTTTGTGTTTAATTCTGGAAACCAGAAATCGATAAAGTGTAACACAATAAATGCTAAAATTGCTAAACCAGACCAGATCATGTTTCTACTCATCCAAGTAGAGTTTGCAGCGCCGTTGTTTTTAGCGTATTTAATTTTTTGTGCGTTTCTGTTTTTAAGTTCTAGAACAAACCCCATTACAAAATGAAATACCACACCAAAAATAAGAATTGGTTGCATAAGGTATTGCACTAATGGGTTGGTACCCATAAAGTGTGATAGGTTGTTGAAAGTTGCCCCGTGGTCAGGAAAAATAGATGTTAAGTTTATTACAAAGTGTTGTAATAAGAAAAACATAAGGAAGAAGGCTGATATTGCCATTGCAAATTTTCTTCCAATTGATGATTTTAATAATCCGCTCATTGTATATGTTGAGTTAGTGAAATTCAAGCAAATTTAATTTTAATCGTGTGTTAAACAAAACTATCACTCAATTTTATCGCTTATTTAGAATGTATTTAAAGTAAACTATGGTTATATTTAGCCTGTATATAATTTATTTCATGAAAATTTATCTTTTATCAGTTAGCGGTAGCTTGTATTCTACGCAACGTTTATTTAATGAGGCGTCTAGAAGGGGGCACTATATTAGAATAATAGATCACACTAAATGTAGTGTTTTATTTGATAAAAATCAGCCTAAAATTCTGTTTAATAACGAAGATGTGACCAATTTTTCGGATGCAATAATCCCTCGAGTTGGCGCATCATATACAGAGCATGGTTTGGCTATTGTTAACCAGTTTGAAAAATTAGGGAATTATAATGTTGCGAGTGCATTAGGGATTCTGAGGTCTCGAAATAAGTTATTGACCATGCAACACATGGTAGAAAACAAGATTCCCATTCCGAAAACTCTCTACACTAAAAATACCTTGCTATTAAAAGAACAGTTGGATTTATTAGAAGGTGAACAGTGTATTATTAAATTTTTAGAAGGCACGCATGGTTTGGGTGTGATGTTGGCTGAAAGTAAAAAATCGGCAATTTCAATAATTGAAACTATGCACAGTTTAAACAAGCCAATTTTAATTCAGGAATTCGTCAAAGAGTCTAACGGTGAAGATATTCGCGCTTATGTGGTAGGTGATAAGGTAGTAGCAGCAATGAAACGCAGTAGTGGCGGAAAAGACTTTAGAAGTAACGTGCACAGAGGCGGAAGTACATCTGTGATTTCAATGACGGATGAAGAGCAACGCATTGCGGTAAAAACAGCGCAATGTTTAGGTCTGGATGTGGCGGGTATTGATTTGATTCGCTCCAAAAATGGACCACTAGTTATAGAAGCAAATTCATCTGCTGGTTTGGAAGGTATTGAAGGTGCGACAAAAGTGAATATAGCAGGAGAAATTATAAAACTGATTGAGAAGAATGTTAACAAATAACAGAATATAACATGACTACACAAGAGATAGCAAACCGTTTGGTAGATTTATGCCGACAAGAAAAGCACCCACAAGCACAAGAAGAATTGTATCACGACGATATTGTTAGTATTGAAGATGAAAAATCTGGCGCGCCGATAACAAAAGGTATGGCTGGAATAAGACAAAAAACTATTGCATGGGATGAAGCAGTTGTAGAAATACATGATGCTAAAGTATCTGAGCCTATTGTTACAGGAAATTATTTTGCTGTAACTATGGAAAATGATATTACTTTTAAAGAACAAGGTCGTGTTCAAATTTCAGAAATTTGCGTGTACGAAGTAAAAAATGGTAAAATTGTACGAGAGCAGTTTTTTTATGATATGTAATGGATGCTCTTGCTTATAATGAGTACTATCCGTTCGGTATGTTAGTACCTAATAGACACGCATCAAGTGCAGCCTACCGTTACGGCTTCCAAGGACAAGAAAAAGATGATGAATTAAAGGGTGAAGGGAATAGTTTAAACTATAAATTTAGAATGCACGACCCACGTGTTGGTAGATTCTTTGCGGTTGACCCGTTAGAGAAAGATTATCCTTGGAATAGTCCATATGCATTTAGTGAAAATGAAGTTATAAATGCAACAGAACTTGAAGGACTTGAAAAAAGATACACATATGATGTTTGGACTGATGGTAAAGGGATAAAACAAAGTAAAGTGTCTTCCGTTGAAACTAAT
>JBMZDR010000045.1:0-5827 GCA_049614485.1 Flavobacteriaceae bacterium | reverse complement strand
AAACAAACCATAACAATATGTAAACCGCATTAAAACGCGGTTTACATTAACCATTGGCAACAATTGTCTTTTCTTATCAATTCTATGTTTATCGTTGTGTGTTACAGTTCGCAGTCATTCCTTTTTTTAGTCAGTTATAATTCCCTTTTTTAAATTGCTTTTTAGGTCGGCACTTATTTTAGTCGGGTATATAGAAAGAGTTATATGAATTTTAAACCGTTAAAGTCATTGCATTAGACCCAATCAGAGTCGCCAACAGTAGTCGCACTTTTTAACTTTTTTTATTCGGGTTTTTGATGTTTAAAGTCAAAATAAGTCTGTTAACACTGGATGAAGTTTATTTGTTGTTTAAGTGTACAAAATCGAGTAACTATGGTTTATGTTTGCTTCCACTCTACTCTGCTAAAAAGCAATTAAAAAAAGTTATTTCTGTGTTTGCTTAAGTTAGTAAATGTAAAAACTGTTGCCAACAGCATATATAATGCATCGCTGGTAAGTCTTTGACTAAAAGCAGTTTTGTATTTGTGAGCTACGCCAATTTTTAAATTATAGTTTTATTCGACTAAAAGCTCAAAACAAAAATCCAAATATTGGCTTTTGTTTTGACCAAATGTCATACTTTTATGTGCGCAACGCACCATATATAAACGTTATGGTTTATTAAAACTCATACTTTTGAAAAAAAAGTTAAAATTATTGGGTAACATAAATCGTTTTAAAGGAACTATAAACTAAATAATTAACTTTAAAACAAAAACGTTTATATGAAAAACAAATTTAAAAATTATCTCAAACTAGGAATTCTACTATTTGGTATTTCCTTTACTCTTACCAATTGCGAGAAAGATGATACCCATAGTATTAATATATCAAATAACGAAACATTACGTATTGAAAACATTTCGCTATCAACATTCAAAAACAAAAAAGCGGTTTTTCAAAAAATAAATAAACTTACTGCTAATAATAATAACAAACTAAACCGAACCATTTATGACTCTGAAAACGATTTTTATATAAATACTGACGAAGTAGTTTTAATAGAAAAAGACGGATTTCATTGGTTAACTTTTTCTATTAAAAGAAACAGTAACAGCACTGGTTTAGAAAATCTAGTTTTAAGACAAAACATAACTAACAACACCTATTTAGCTTATTTAGCAAAGTATGCTATTTCTGATAATGAAATTAATACTATTAGAAATGGTGGCACAGTTAATGATATCGAAAACAAAGTAACTTTTCAGTCTTTAATAAGTTTTAATTCTGATATTTTTGCTCGTGACAGAATCATTCATCAAAGACCAGACGGTTCTTGTTTTTCATATGGAACTACAATATATGGAGATAACGATGAGGTTATTGGAATGACTGAAATACATGTTGAATGTCCTGAATACCTTACATCCGATACGGGTAATGGTGATGGCGGAGGCGGGGGCGGTGGCTCCGCAGATAACACACCAGATGACGGATGTAGCACATGCCCTGATTATGAAGGAATACCAATTGACAATACTGGAACAGGATCAGATAATCTTATTACAGGTCCTAGCGGAACAGCAAGTGGTGATACTACAACAATAGAAACTGATAATAATTCAGAAAACACGGAGTGTTTAACTTCTGATATTAATGGTAATTGTTTAAATATTCTTACCAAACCGAAACCTGAACCTGTAGACCCACACATTAACTACCTTACAAGATTAACAAACAACCCCATCATAAAACAAAAACTAGACGAATTAGCCCCAAAAATATTTTCTTTACCAGCAAATAATTTTAAAGAAGACGGTGCTCGTTTTAATCGTATAGCTCCAAATAGCTATATTATGAGATCTCCTTCGGCAACATACCCTCATAAAACAAGTTATACTCCTGCTTATCAAAATAACGAAACGGTATCAACCCATATTCATCAACAATTAACTTATCAGATGATAAATGGTATTATACAGTTTGATGCTGATGGAAACCCTAAATACGACACTAATGGCTCTCTATATTCTGATGGTGATATTTTAGAATTTTTAGATAATATTGAGTATATTGAAAGTACAGATGCAACTTTAACAAACGAGGTAGCTTCATTATTAATGAGTCAAGCAGGTATTTTTGCACTTGTGGTTGATGATAAAACAAAAGCGTTAGCAGCTCAAAACGCACTTATAAACAATGACACTTATAAACAATTTACTGATGATTTTAAAGATAATATTCTGAAAAGTTCTTCGAATTGTGGCGACAGTTGTTTTAAGCGTCGTTTAAAAAAGTTTATTAAAAATGTAGAAGTGAATGGTCAAAATTTAGGCATCAGCATTTATTTTTCTACACTTACACCTAATCAAAATAATACTGTAACTATTAATGGTTGGGTTAATCTTTAAAAAATAAATAAAATGAAAAATATAATATTTACGATACTAACATTAATTACAATATCAACATTTGCACAGCAAGACGTAACAGTTTCAATACACCAAAATGGTTGGTTAGAAGAAGAAGAAGACAACCTTAGTTATTACTATAAAGATTTAAACAACGATTTAGATAAATTTTTAGGTACATGGGAATATACCGATGGTAACAAGGAATTATTTGTTACTTTTTTTAAAGAAACTGATTATAGTTGTGGTAATGCTCAAGATGAATTATATGCAAAATTTACTTATACTGAAAATAGCACATTAGTTTATGATACATTTGCTAACTATGATTCTCATAAAAAAATTAATGGAGCTGTTTTTGATGGTGTTAATAAAATGGAACTTTTTTATGATGAACCTTCAATTATACCGTACAGAACTGTTAACCCTCCTATTCTAAAAATAGAATTCTTAACTCCTGGTAATTTAAGTGTACAACCACAATTGAAATGGGATTTAGAATATAATACACATGGTAATGAAGTATGGCCGTTTAGGATTCCTAAAAACTTAATATTAATCAAACAATAAAAAACAAACCATAACAATATGTAAACCGCATTAAAACGCGGTTTACATTAACCATTATGGTTTATTAAAACTCAATTGTTGAAAATAATGGGTAACATAATTGAGTAAATTGGAATATGTAGTTGTAGAGTTGAAATATCACTAATTGTGATGAGTATAAAATACCCAAGTTATATGAGTTATAATTAGCAATAATAGTTCTAGATTCGCGTTGTAATATGGTGTTTACTAATTACACTACCTTGTTTACTTATTTAAAAGTATGGCACATTCATTGAGAGTATTATTTTCATGAAAGAGTAGTTAGGTTTGTAGGAGGTAAATAGTATCAAACTAACATAAGACTTAACCAAATTAAACTATGAAAAAAAAAATTAAAAACTATTTAAAACTAGGAGCTCTACTTTTGGGAATTTCCATAGTAATTATTAGTTGTCAGATGGATGACTATGAACCCGAGCAAGAACCACTTGCAGATACTAATCAACTTGGGTTGACTGTACAAAGAAGTATTAAACCAGATTTATCTAGTAACAAAGCTTTGTTAAGTAAGATAGATGATATAAACAAAAAAGCAAGATCTAATAGAGGCTCTTCAAGAGAAGTTTATAATTCTGAAATGGACTTTTATGTGGATACTGAGGTAGCTAATTATGTTGAGTATGGGGCTTATCACTCTTACACATTTCCTGTGTACAGGGATGAAGATAATGGGTTAATAGAAAATCTATTTCTAAGTCTTCAAGCCGATGGATCATACAAGTCTGTATTAACCCAATACAATCTTACTGAGGAAGAAATAGAAAATTATAAAAACGGAATAGAAGTTGATTTAACAGATAAAACAAACGGTATATTATTAGATGATATAAGTTGGACTAATAGCTTAATGAATAGAACTGATTCATGTGTACAGGTTTCCGTAGAAACTTATTGTCATGATTCTGAAGGTAACGAGGTAATTGACACTGGTGCGAATAATGGTGAACCAGGTGAATGCTGGGGAAATTGGAGACATGACGTTACAGTTTATGATTTTTCACTCTGCGACTTAAATAGTGGAGGTGGTGGTGGAGGTACTACTTCAGGTACTGGAACAGGAACAGACTCATCAAATGACACAGGAACTGGACCAGGAGGAATAAGTGGCACAGGAACAGGACCAAGTGGTACAAGTAGTGGCACACCTGATGATGATACTGATAATAATTCTAATGACAATACAGATAGTGAAGATAATTGCTTACAAGTTTCAATAGATGGAGATTGTTTTCAAGATTCAGGAGTGTTAATTTTACCTCCAAGACCTGAACCAGATCCAGACCCTTGCAAGAATCCTTTTTCAGGATTAGAGCAAGTTCAAAATGAGGTCAAAAACCTAAGAAATACGCCTGGGTATCCTGATGCAGAAGATGGGAAAAAATTCTACTATACTGGACCTGATGTGTTTGATAATACAACCTATACTGATACTAATCTAACTCCTCAGCTGCCAAATAAAAAATTTGCAGAGGGATTAAAATTCCCTTCTCCAGAACCCATCACTATATGTGGGGTTCATTTTCACCCAGCGCTTACAATTTTTGGTCCTGTAAGAAAAGTGCCTAGCGGCTTAGATTTAGCTGAACATATATTAATGGTTCAGCAATTAGCACAAGAGTATCCAGGGACAGAGTTGCCAAGCTTAGTTACTAACTTTGTAGTAAGTCAAGAGGGTAGTGGTAATGTTGGGACTACATACGTATTAAATGTAGAAAATTTGCAAAGTATATTAGGCATTACGAAAGATTATAGTAAGAGAAAAAATCGTGAAAAGTTAAGAGACGAAGTTAAAGATCTAATTAATACTGTAAATGATACACAATATAATCAACATGAAAATTTATTATCAACCTTCATAGAAGGTAAATTTCCTGGAATTGGATTGTATAAAGCTGTTTATGACGATAACGGAGATATTGTAGATTGTATAAAATTATAAAAAAAAGAAATATGAAAAATTTATTATACATAGTAATTTTATTAAACAGTTTTTGTGGAGTTTCCCAAGTCTTGGTGTTACCTGATCCAGTTGAATCAGAATGGGAAAACTCAGCTTTAGCTGAAAATAAATATTATAAGGACATCAATGGCGTACTAGACAAATTTGTTGGTACTTGGAAATATGAGGACACGGCTACTAATACCGTATTTGAAATCACCTTTGAAAAAGATATCCATGTGCCAATTTTAGGCAATAACTCATTTTCAGATGAACTAAAAGGACAGTTTAAGTTAACTATAGGTGGAGTGGAGCAATATAATACTTATACGAATCCTTGTAGTGAGTGTATAATTGTTAGTGGGTTTAGAAAAGAACGTATTTATAACTCCAGCGTAAATTATATAGAGTATCTGCCAATAAGCACAAGGAAATATTTTATGCTAATTGCAGAACCTTCTTTTGAAGATGATGTAGATGCTTCAAGCCTAAAATTATATTATAATAATACAGATGATACTTTAATCTGGACCAACACAGTAATGGAGGTATTTACTTATGACACTGATGTAAGAACTAATAATTATCAAATGCCACTTAACATGGTTCTTATAAGACAATAAATGTAATAACTAATTGAAATATAAATTGAGACAGTCAACAACGGCTGTCTTAATTTTTGTTTATGCAATATTAACGTGAATTAAAAACAAACCATAACAACACCTTGTGTCAATAAAATCTCGTAAGTATTAATTTTATTGAATTTTTAAAACTATTTTTACAATAGGTACAACATAGGTACAACTTTTAACACCTATAATTAAACTTAAAACAAGTAACCTCAACGCATAAAAAAACCGCTACAATTACTGTAACGGTTTTT
>JBMZDR010000044.1:0-6474 GCA_049614485.1 Flavobacteriaceae bacterium | reverse complement strand
ATAGTGAAGTAATCAAAACAGATTTATTTTATAAAAACACCAAGGTAATTCCTTGGTGTTTTTTTTGGTTTAAATTTTGTGTTATTTTAGCACTCTCTGGGTTTAATTCAGTTCTGATTTTTACACAATGTATAAAATAACACGTTAAAAAAACCCGTTTATATATGAATCAAACTTACCCATCCATAGAAAAATTAAAAAGTAAGAAACTCTTAGATGAGTTATTTTCTTCTGGAAAAAAAATCAATGCTTATCCTGTAAAATTAGTATATAAACAGTTGGATTTTGAAGATGATACTTTAATTAAAGCTGGGGTATCTGTACCTAAACGTAATTTTAAAAAAGCGGTAGACAGAAATAGAATCAAACGCTTACTTCGTGAAGCATATCGCCTTAACAAACACATTATACATGACGGACTTGATAAAAAGCATGTCTGTATGTTTTTGTATCTTGGGAAAGAAATGCCAACTTTTGAAGAGTTGCATTCAAAAATAGAACTCTTATTAGCTAAATTACTTGTAAAAGAAGGACAGTAAAATTCTTATAAAGTAGTTATTAAAAGCACAAACACGATAGCATATTATGAAAACACTACTTAAAAAAAGAATCCTCATACCGGTTGCCGCAATCTTTTTGTTGGTAACAACATCTGCATTTAAAAATGATTTCTTTGAAATTGCCAAACAAATAGAAATATTTACCACGCTATTTAAAGAACTCAACATGAATTATGTTGATGAAACCAATCCGGGCGAATTAATGGATACCGCCATAAAAAGCATGTTAAAAAGCCTGGATCCATACACCCAGTTTCATAATGAACAAGATGTCGAGTCTTATAAAATAAATAACTCTGGAGAGTATACGGGTATTGGTGCTTCTATCAATAGAAAAGACGGTCATTTATATATTACAGAAGCATTTAAAAACTATCCAGCTGATAAAGCTGGTTTAAAGGCTGGAGATGAACTTATACAAGTTGGAAATATTAAGGTGGCAGATTCTAAAGAAGATACGGCTACGCTTTTAAAAGGGGCGTCAAACTCAACAGTTGCAATTGTGTATAAGCGTCAAGGAAAAGAATTGCAAACCACATTAACGCGTTCTGCAATTGATATTAATGCTGTGCCTTTTTATAAATTAATAAACGGCACAACAGGCTATATTGTTTTAAGTAAGTTTAACAGCAAAGCATTTCAGCAAACTAAAGCGGCTGTTGTAAAATTAAAAGAACAAGGAGCTACCCAATTAATTTTAGATTTACGGAATAATCCTGGAGGCTTATTAAGAGAATCGATTAGAATTGTCAATTTATTTGTACCTAAAAACCAAGTGGTTGTAACAACAAAATCAAAAGTTAAAAAATATAATAAAATCTATAAAACTAAAGAAGACCCTTTAGATACCGAAATTCCGTTGGTGGTTTTAATAAATGATCATAGTGCATCTGCAAGCGAAATTGTTTCTGGTTCATTACAAGATTTAGATAGAGCTGTAATTATTGGATCTAGGAGTTTTGGTAAAGGTTTAGTACAGCGTCCTAAAAAATTAACCTATGGCACACAGTTAAAAGTAACTATATCACGATATTATACGCCTTCTGGCAGATGTATTCAAGCTTTAGATTATTGGAACAGAGACGCAAAAGGAAATGCTGTACGTACTGATGAAAAAAACTATACGGCTTTTAAAACCCAAAAAGGAAGAACAGTATATGACGGTGGGGGCGTAGCACCAGATATTGCTATTTCAAAACATAATGTTAGTAACATTACTAAGGCCTTGTTAAGTGAATTAGTAGTTTTTAATTTTTGTACAGATTTCTATTATAAACATCAGTTTAACAACTTAGACGATTTTAAATTTACAGATCGTGATTATGAGGCCTTTAAGCACTATGTGGCTTCAAGTAATTTTAACTACCAAACTGCTACTGAAAAAATAATAGAAACTTTAACTCGTGAATCAGATAAAGACCAATTGGATTTACACACAGAAATATCCAATTTAACCAATAGTATTTCACGTGAAAAAACGGCTGCTTTAACTAAAAATAAAGACATGCTAAAACGTCTTATCACAGATCAATTAATTACACGTTATTTTTATAAAGAAGGGTTATATAACTACCAATTAACACATCATGAAGCAATCATAAAAGCGGTTTCAGTTTTAGAGTCAAAGTCCTATAAATCTATTTTAAACTAATTTGGTATATCATTTGATTACATTTTATTAGTTTTGTTAAAACACCTCTATTTTATGAAATTTATTTACTTTTCCATACTTACATTATTTCTTACAACTACATTAATTGCTCAAACTCAACACAGAGATTTAAATGTCTATTTTGATACAGCCATCTATGAGTTGAATGACAAAGAACATGGAAAAGTTTCTGCATTTATTACTGATTTAGGCCCTGAACAAATTCAAGAAATTATTTTATACGGTTACACCGATGATAGAGGAAGTGACAAATACAACATGAATTTATCTATTAATCGTGCCAGAAATGTAAAAAAACACTTGCTGGACTTAGGTGTAAATCCTGAAGTTTTTAAAGTTGTAAAAGGTAAAGGTGAAGTTGTTATTAGAAAGTTTGATCAAGTTGAAACAGATATTGTTCGTGGTTTAAACCGTAAAGTAACCATTGATATTAAAACTGGTATTCCAAAACCTAAAGTAAATGAAACTTTAATAGAAAATAAAATTGTAGAACCTATAAACATAGGAGATAAGTATGTTTTAGAAAACATACATTTTCAAGAAGGGTATGCCTGGATTACTGAAAAGTCATTCCCACACTTAAGAAAATTAGCAAAAATTTTAACAGACAGACCCGACATTTATATAGAAATTTTAGGGCATGTATGTTGTACACGTTATGGTAGAGATGCTATTGACCGTAAAACAAAAAAACAAAACCTATCGCATACAAGAGCAAAAGCCATTTACATGTACTTACGTCGTAAAGGAATTGCCAAAAATAGAATGCGCTACAAAGGTATGCGCCGTACACAGCCTTTAGGTAAAGGCGCAGAGTATGACAGACGTGTGGAAATTGTTGTGAAAAACATTGTAAAAAACAGACGTTATCACGCGAATTAGGGTTAATTCTAATTTTTCTGTAGATTTTATAAATGACGAAGTTAACTAGAAGAAAGTTTATAAAAAGTGGGGTATTGGCTACAATTGGTCTATTCTTTTTAGATGCTTTTTGGTTTGAAAAATACGTTATTGAATGGAATTATTTTGACATCTCTAAATCAAATAATAAAATAAAAATCATTCAAATTTCTGATTTACATTTTAACAAATTAAGGTATTTTCATAAATCTATTGCGAAGAAAATAAATTCAATTAAACCTGATTTAATTTGTATTACTGGAGATTCTGTTGATAAAAATGAACATATAGAATCATTAAATTTATTTCTGGAATTAATAGATAATTCCATTCAAAAGTATGCCATAACAGGAAATTGGGAGTATTGGGGAGGTGTTAATCTAGCTGAACTTAAAAACGTCTATGCTAAAAATAATTGTGAATTATTAATAAATGAAAATAGAACTATTACTATTAAAAATCGAGACATTTCAATAATCGGAATTGATGATTTTGTTGGAGGAACTGCTGATTTTGGAAAAGCAATTGAAAATCTAAAAGAAACTGAAACTACTATTGCTTTATCTCATTGCCCTGAACACAGGGATATCATTACAAAACAAAAAGGTAATTTAACTATTGATTTAGTACTTTCAGGTCATACACATGGAGGACAAATTACATTTTTAGGCATTGTGCCTTTCAAACCTCAAGGAAGCGGAAAGTATCTAAAAGGCTGGTATGAAGAATCCGAACCAAAAATGTATATATCAAAAGGGATTGGAACTAGTATTTTACCAATACGATTTGGAGCAAGGGCTGAAATGGTGGAAATAGATATATAATTACTCCTTCACCATTTTAATATGTGGAATTTCATCCTCTAAGTAGCCTTCACCAATTTGTACAAATCCGTGTGATTCATAAAATTTTTGTAAATACGTTTGCGCAGAAATATGAATTTCTTTTGTTTTAAACTGAGTTTCAATCACGTCAATACATTTTTGTATCAACGCATGACCATAGCCAAATTTACGTTCTGAGGCTTTAATTATTACACGACCTATACTTGCTTCAGAAAAGTAATTACCTGGCTTAAAAAGGCGCGAATAACCAATTAGAACATTGTTTTTATACCCCATCACATGCAATGCCTTGTCATCTTTACCATCTACATCTTGATACACACAATCTTGTTCAACAACAAACACTTCACTACGTAGTTGTAGAAGATCATATAATTCGGTTGTTGTAAGTTCTTGAAATGTTTTAATTGAAATTTTCATGTAAGGTTTATTTAATCTTGAACAATAATAAACTTACTATCATCTTTTTTAAATTCAGGTTGAATATTGACATGGTTAATTTGATAGGTTTGAAAAAGAGTTTCTTCTATTTCATTTAAAATATTCTCAAATTCCGATAGTTTAATATCTGTATTAAAGTCAATATGAGCTTCAAAGTGCATTTCAGAATCATTGAGTTGCCAAATATGTACATGGTGCACATTTTTTATTAAGGGTTGTTTTTGAATTTCTGCTACGATGCTTTCTATTTTAACTGTGTCTGGTGTAAACAACATTAACACATTAAACGATTCTTTTAATAGTTTATAACTCACCCAAATTAAATACAGTGCAATAATTAAAGTAAGTACAGCATCTATCCAATAGAGGTGATAAAATTTCATTAATAAACCTCCAAACAATACTGCCACACTTGCTAACATATCTGTTAATAAATGCAAATAGGCACTACGCATATTCATATTATTTTCAGCATGTTTTTTTATTAATAACACACTAAAACCATTGGCTAAAATAGCTAATAAAGATAACCATATAACCAATTCAGATTCTATTTCTTGCGGATGACTGAAGCGTTTAATAGCTTCAATTATTAATATTATAGCAACAATTATTAACGTAGAGGAGTTTATAAATGCTGCTATTATTTCTGCTCGTTTATATCCGAAAGTACGTTTGGTTGAGGCTTCTTTTTTTGATAAAACTGTAGCTATATAACTTATAAGTAATGAAATAACATCTGTAAAATTATGTAATGCATCACTTAGTAATGATAAACTTCCTGAAAGTAATCCACCAATAATTTGAGAAACTGTTATAACAGTATTTAATATAATTGTTATAACTAGTTTCCTCCCTTTTATATCATGGTTATGACTATGGGAATGATGGTGTTCCAAATTATTTATTATGATGGATTTGCTTTTCCTAAAACTACAAAATCTAACTGACGTTTTACCAAGTCGGCACTTTTAACCATTATCATCACTTCATCTCCTAACTGATAGGTGTTTCCAGAGTTTTCACCCACTAAAGCATATTGCTTTTCATCAAAGAAATAATAATCGTCTTTTATTTCCCTAATGCGCACCATTCCTTCACATTTGTTAGCTACAATTTCTACATAAATTCCCCATTCAGTCACACCAGAAATCACTCCAACAAATTCTTCATCTTGATGATCTTGCATGAACTTTACTTGCATGTATTTTATAGAATCACGTTCAGCTTTTGTGGCTAAATTTTCCATATTAGAAGCATGTTTACATTTTGCTTCAAATTCTTCTACATCTACTGTTTTTCCACCATCTAAATAATGCTGTAGTAAACGGTGTACCATGACATCAGGATAACGACGAATAGGCGATGTAAAGTGAGAATAATGTTCAAATGCTAAACCATAATGTCCAATATTGGCAGTGGAATATTCGGCCTTACTCATGGTTCTAATCGCTAAAGTATCCACCAAATTTTGCTCGCCTTTTCCTTTCACATCTTCTAATAATTTATTTAAAGAATTAGAGGTAGTTTTAGCATTTTCTAAATTCAGTTTATATCCGAATTTAGAGATGATATTTTGCAAATTTCCTAGCTTTTCAGAATCTGGTTCATCATGTATTCTATATACAAATGTTTTCTTTTGTTTACCAATAAAAGCAGCCACCTTACGGTTAGCTAATAACATAAATTCTTCAATTAATTTATTAGCATCTTTAGCTGTTTTAAAGAACACGCCAATAGGGTTAGCATCTTTATCAAGATTGAATTTTACTTCAATTTTATCAAAAGAAATTGCACCTTCATCCATACGATCTGCACGCATTTTCTTAGCCAATTCATCTAATTTTAAAATGGCATCGGTAATATGTTGTTCCACGGCATACGTTTCTCCAGTAAGAGAAACATCAGCAGGAACACTAGATTCTCCTGATTCAATAATGGCTTGTGCTTCTTCATAGGCAAAACGTCTGTCAGAATACGTAACAGTTCTTCCAAACCATTCGTTTACAACTTCAGTTTTATCATTGATCTCAAAAACTGCAGAAAAGGTATATTT
>JBMZDR010000043.1:0-7143 GCA_049614485.1 Flavobacteriaceae bacterium | reverse complement strand
CTGCTTTTTATAATTAACATAATACTGTAAATACTCTACTACTTTTTCATTGTGTGTTCTGGACTTGAATAAGGTTGTTGTTGTTTGAATTTTATCTGACGCCCCACCCCAATTAAATGTTAAGTTTGTGTTTGACGTAAAAAAGGGGTTTTTATCATTGGATACCACAAATTGTGATTTGATAGAAAACTTGTCCCTTTTTCTTAAGTTAATTTGATAAGCAGTTATAAAACTCAAGACCAAAAACAATACGTATAACCACCAATTTTTTAAAATTTTAAAGAACAAATCTTTAAAATTAATTACAGGTGTGTAGTCAGATATTTTAAACTCGTCTTCCATTTTCTGCCTATAAAGTTCGTATTAAAAAGTAAGTTGTCGTAATTGCTGTAAACACACTTAAAATTGTTGTAAACGACTGTAGTCCTGTTTTACCTGTACCCCATGCTTTTTGAGGTAGCGGCTTAACATAAATCATATCATTTGGTTGAATGTAAAAAAATGGCGACTCAAAAATATTCACATCCGTTAAATCAATATGATGAATTTTATTCCCCCCAGGGTAAGGCCTGATTAATAACACATCCTTTTTATTACCTATCAATGGAATATCTCCTGAATTGGCAATAGCTTCAAAAATATTAACCTTCTCTTGAAAAATAACTTTAGTCCCCGTTTTCCCAAATTCTCCTAAAGTGGTGTACTTAACACCTCCTAATTTGACTGTTACAAAAATATTCGCTTCTTTTTTGAAGTATTGCTCTAATAATTGCTCTTCAATTTTTGCTTTTACCTCCTCAACGGTTAAATTTAGTATTTTAATTTTACCTAAAGCCGGCATGTTAATTTCCCCATGATCATCAATTAAAAATCCGTCAGAATATAGTGCTTCACGAGTTAATGCACTTACATTATCCTCTGCTCCAATTGGATTAAACATCCCTACCAATTCTTGATCTAACGCCTTAACACGAATACTCAACACATCATTAATCTGCACACGATATGGCGGCAACTGTTTACTTAACATCAAATTTTCTAACACTGTATCTCGTTGTTGCATATAAGCAGACTGTTTGTTAGAAATACACGATGTAAACGTGAGGGCTATTAGTATAAAAAAAATAAGTAAAGACTTAATTTTCATTGGTATTCATTTTTTAGTAAGTGACAAATATAACTTTTCAATAGTAATAATAAAACTTTATACCTTATATCTAAAGAATTTCAACTTAATTTGTAAAAAATTAAAAACGTGAACTACTTATCTGTAGAAAACATCTCAAAAGCATACGGTGAACGTGTGTTATTTGACAATGTTTCATTTGGAATTAACAAAGACCAAAAAATAGCTTTTATTGCTAAAAATGGTACTGGAAAATCAACCATTTTAAACATTATCACTAATCGTGATGAATCTGACACCGGACAAATTGTAAAACGTAAAGATTTAAGCATTTCTTTTCTTTCTCAAGATGATGTTTTTAACGAAAACCTAACTATTGAAGAAACAATTTTCGCGTCAGATAACCCTACGTTAAAAGTTATTCAGCACTATGAAAAAGCTTTAGAAAATCCTGATGACGCCGATGCTTATCAAAAAGCGTTTGAACTTATGGAGCGGCATCAAGCATGGGATTTTGAAACACAATACAAACAAATACTCTTCAAACTAAAACTTGACCAATTAGACCAGAAAGTAAGCTTGCTGTCTGGTGGACAAAAAAAGCGGTTAGCTTTAGCCATCATACTAATCAACAAACCTGATTTGTTAATTTTAGATGAACCTACCAATCATTTAGATTTAGGAATGATTGAGTGGCTAGAAACTTACTTTAAGAAAGAAAACATCACCTTGTTTATGGTAACGCACGACCGTTATTTTTTAGAACGTGTGTGTAATGAAATCATAGAATTAGAAAACGGACAGATATACAGCTATAAAGGTAACTATTCCTATTATTTGGAGAAAAAAGAAGCAAGAAAAACTGCCGAAAACACTGAAATTGGCAAAGCGAAAAATCTCTTCAAAAAAGAATTAGATTGGATGCGTCGCCAACCGAAAGCACGTACCACAAAATCGAAATCGCGTATTGATGATTTTTACGACATTAAGGAAAAAGCACATTCCAGACGTAAAGAACACACCATGGAACTGGAGATTAACATGGAACGCCTAGGAAACAAAATAGTAGAATACCACAATGTTTACAAAGCGTTTGGAGAAAAAACAATTCTTGAAAAATTCAATTACTCGTTTATAAGAGGTGAACGTATTGGAATTATCGGTAAAAACGGCGCAGGGAAATCTACTTTTCTAAACATGTTAACCAATACTGATACGCCAGATGCTGGTAAAGTTATTGTTGGTGATACGGTTAAGTTTGGGTATTACACCCAAAAAGGAATCCCCATAAAAGAAGGCCAAAAAGTTATTGAAGTAATTCGTGAATTTGGAGATTATATTCCACTTTCTAAAGGACGTAAAATATCAGCATCACAATTATTAGAACGCTTTTTGTTTGACAAAAAGAAACAGTATGACCAAGTTGAGAAATTATCTGGTGGTGAGCGCAAACGCTTATACCTATGTACTGTTTTAATTCAGAACCCTAACTTCTTGATTTTAGATGAACCAACAAACGACTTAGACATTGTTACACTTAGCGTACTTGAAAACTTTTTATTAGACTACCCAGGCTGTTTAATTGTTGTGTCTCATGACCGTTATTTTATGGATAAAGTTGTAGACCATTTATTCGTATTTAGAGGCGAAGGCGTTGTAGAGGATTTTCCAGGAAATTATTCTGATTTCAGAACATACGAAGATAGCAGTACACCTGAACTAAAAACTGAAGAAAAGAAGGAAAAAACCACGTGGAAAAAAGAAACAAAAATTCAGCTATCATTTAACGAACAAAAAGAATACAATCGCTTAGAAAAAGACATTCAAAAATTAGAACGCGAGAAAAAAGAACTTGAAAACAGTTTTGCCACAAAAGACTATTCTGTTGACGATATTGAGCGTGTTTCAAAAGAAATTAAATCCATCAGCAACGCAATAGAAGACAAAGAAATGCGTTGGTTTGAATTATCAGCTAAACTAGAAGACTAAACGAATCATGTTTCAGGTTATTGCATATTTTAAGTTTTTATTTGCTTCTACCAATGAGCACGGTGTGCACTCACCCTTTGTGTATGACTTAATTACCAAATGCTTTTACAACAAATCAGAACTTCCTGTTTATAAAAAGCTACAGCTATACCGAGCTGGCCTACTTACTAATAAAAACACTATTTCTGTAACTGATTTTGGCGCAGGCAGCAGGCGGTTTAAAAGCGCTGAACGAGAAATTTCAGCAATTGCCAAAACTGCAGGAATCACCCCAAAAAGAGCTAAGCTACTTGCTAGACTAGCAGGGTATTTCAAATTTAATTCAGTTTTAGAACTGGGCACGTCATTAGGCTTGGCATCATCTGCAATAGCTTTTACTGCTCCTAAAACAAAAATAACCACTCTAGAAGGGTGCCCAGAAACTGCCGCTATTGCTAAAGCGCAATTTGAAACACATCATTTACACAACATCACCCCCATAGTTACGGACTTTTCAGAGTACTTAAACTCCAATACACAAGCTTTTGATTTGGTTTATTTTGACGGTAACCACCAAAAAGAAGCAACATTATCATACTTTAACACTTTAGTGCAACAAGCCACCAACGATACCGTGTTTATTTTTGACGATATTCATTGGTCCAAAGACATGGAAGATGCGTGGACAGAGTTAAAAAACCACCCAAAGGTCACAATTACCATAGACACGTTTTACTGGGGCTTTGTATTCTTCAGAACAGAAAACAAACACAAAGAGCATTTCATAATTAGAGCATAACTTGCCTATAAAAAATTGACCTTATAAACACTTCGTTTTCATCTTATAAATTACTAATTTTACAAGATGAAAGTATATACCAAAACAGGAGATAAAGGTACCACTGCTCTATTTGGCGGCACACGAGTTCCTAAACACCACATACGCATAGACAGTTACGGAACTGTAGACGAATTAAATTCATACATTGGGTTAATTAGAGATCAGCCTATTGACAAGAACTCTAAAAACGTCCTGATTGACATACAAGACAAATTGTTTACTCTTGGAGCCATTTTAGCTACAGACCCAGACAAACAAGTTTTGAAAAACGGTAAAGAACGCTTGAATATTCCTAAGGTTGAAGAGGCTGATATTGAAACTTTAGAAACCGAAATTGACACAATGGAACAAGATTTACCACCAATGACTCACTTTGTATTACCAGGCGGTCATACTACCGTGTCATATTGTCACATTGCACGCTGTGTATGCAGACGTGCCGAACGTTTAGCGAGTGAATTGTATAGCAATTCCCCCTTTGACGAACGTGCTTTAAAGTATTTAAATAGACTTTCTGACTATCTTTTTGTATTGGCACGAAAGTTGTCCTATGACTTGAAGGCAGAGGAAATTAAATGGATTCCTAAAAAATATTAAGAACTCATTAAACACCACTGCTTAATAACAAAAAAACGTTCTTTTAAAAAATATTTGAAATAATTAACTTTTTACTTGATTTATTCATTTAAAAAATTATTTTTGCTTAAAATTAAAAATTAGTTACAATTATGTATTGGACTCTAGAATTAGCATCTCATTTAAGTGATGCGCCATGGCCGGCAACAAAAGATGAATTAATTGATTATGCAATTAGAACCGGTTCTCCTTTAGAAGTTGTAGAAAATCTTCAAGCAATTGAAGATGAAGGTGATCAATATGATTCTATTGAAGAAATTTGGCCCGACTACCCTACCGAAGAAGATTATCTTTGGAACGAAGAAGAATATTAAATAAATAAGCAAAAAGTCTCTATAACTAGAGGCTTTTTTTGTGTCATAAGTAACTACCTCAGTATTAAGACACTGCTGTAGTTACACCATAACAACAGGCTGTTTTGACAAACATCAAACAACCACCCTTTCTTTAAAACAAGGGTTAAAACACATTACACTATGGATTTTATTAATAAAATACTTAAAGTATTTGTCGGAGATAAATCTCAAAAAGACATCAAAGAGATCAAACCTTTGGTAGAGAAAATTAAAAAAATTGAACCAACCTTAGTCAATTTATCTCATGATGACTTAAGAGCAAAAACAGATGCTTTTAAAGCAAAAATTCAAGATTCAATTTCTGAAATCAATAGTAACATTTCTACTTTAAAAGAAGAGATAGAAGCTACCACAGATATTGACAAAAAAGAAGAGTTGTACTTAAAAATTGATAAGCTTAATGAAGAGGCTTATGTCATTACTGAACAAGTATTGCTTGACATTTTACCAGAAGCCTTTGCTGTTGTTAAAGAAACGGCTAAGCGTTTTACAAATGAAGACACCGTAAGTGTAACCGCATCTACCTATGACAGAGAACTTTCAGGAACTAAAGACTATGTAGCGCTTGAAGGCGACAAAGCGGTATGGCAAACCTCATGGGATGCTGCCGGTACACCTGTAGTTTGGAACATGATACATTATGATGTGCAACTTATTGGTGGGGTTGCCATGCACCAAGGTAAAATTGCAGAAATGCATACTGGAGAAGGAAAAACTTTAGTAGCAACTTTACCTGTTTACTTGAACGCACTTACCGGAAACGGTGTGCACTTAGTAACAGTAAATGATTACCTAGCAAAACGTGATAGCGCATGGATGGCGCCAATATTTCAGTTTCACGGACTAACAGTTGATTGTATTGACTACTACCAACCTAACTCACCAGAACGTCGTAAAGCTTATAACGCTGATATTACATACGGAACAAATAACGAATTTGGTTTTGACTACTTGCGTGATAACATGTCACACGCACCAAATGACTTGGTACAACGTAAACACAACTATGCCATTATTGATGAGGTCGATTCTGTTTTAATTGATGATGCGCGTACGCCATTAATTATTTCAGGACCCGTACCACAAGGTGACCGTCATGAGTTTAACGAGTTAAAACCTCAAATTTCTGATATTGTAGAAATACAACGCAAGCAATTGGTTGGTGTTTTAGCAGAAGCTAAAAAACTAATTGCATCAGGTGATACTAAAGAAGGTGGTATTCAGTTGCTACGTGTGTTTAGAGGTTTACCTAAAAACAAAGCCTTAATTAAGTTTTTAAGTGAAGATGGTATCCGTCAATTACTACAAAAAACAGAAAACTTCTACATGGCAGACAACAACAAGGAAATGCCAAAGGTAGATGCTGAGTTGTACTTTGTTATTGAAGAAAAAAACAATCAAATAGAATTAACAGATAAAGGTATTGAATATTTATCTGGAGGTGACAACAAAGATTTCTTTGTAATGCCAGACATCGGTACTGAAGTTGCTAAAATTGAAGCTTTAAACTTAGCTGTTGAGGAAGAAGCTGCTCAAAAAGAAGATTTATACAGAGACTTTAGTATCAAGAGTGAACGCATCCACACTTTAAACCAATTATTAAAAGCATACACCTTATTCGAAAAAGATGTAGAGTATGTTGTAATGGATAATAAAGTTATGATTGTAGATGAATCTACTGGTCGTATCATGGACGGGCGTCGTTACTCAGATGGTTTACACCAAGCTATTGAAGCAAAAGAAGACTGTAAAATTGAAGCTGCAACACAAACATTTGCAACAGTAACACTTCAAAATTACTTTAGAATGTTCAACAAGCTTTCAGGAATGACAGGTACTGCGGTTACTGAAGCTGGTGAATTCTGGGAAATATACGAATTAGATGTTGTAGAAATTCCTACAAACAGACCTATAGCAAGAGACGATAGAGATGATTTGGTTTACAAAACTAAACGTGAAAAATACAACGCTGTTATTGACGAGGTTACCAAACTCTCAAAAGAAGGTAGACCAGTATTAATTGGAACAACATCAGTAGAAATATCAGAATTATTAAGTAGAATGCTTAAAATACGTAGTATTCCTCACAACGTTTTGAATGCAAAAATGCACAAAAAAGAAGCTGATATTGTTGCTGAAGCGGGTCAAGCTGGTTTTGTTACAATAGCCACAAACATGGCAGGACGTGGTACTGATATTAAATTAACAGATGCTGT
>JBMZDR010000042.1:0-8108 GCA_049614485.1 Flavobacteriaceae bacterium | reverse complement strand
TTACGTAATTGGTGGTTTTGTTAGAGATATTATTTTAGAAAGACCTTGTAAAGATATTGATGTTGTTGCAATTGGTAGTGGTATTGAGTTAGCTCAAAAAGTAGCATCTCTTTTACCTAATTCTCCTAAGGTTCAAGTATTCAACACCTACGGTACTGCCATGTTACGAACTGATGACATTGAAATTGAATTTGTTGGTGCCCGTAAAGAATCCTATGCTAAAGAAAGTAGAAATCCTGTTGTTGAAGATGGCACACTTGAAGACGACCAAAATCGCAGAGATTTTACTATAAATGCCTTAGCCATTAGTTTGTCGGAAAAAAACTATGGCCTTTTACTAGACCCCTTTAATGGGTGTATGCATTTAAAAGAACAGCTTTTAAAAACCCCCTTAAATCCAGACATTACTTATTCTGATGACCCATTGCGTATGATGCGTGCTATACGCTTTGCCACCCAATTAAACTTCAGAATTGAATACGAATCTTTAAAAGCCATTACAAAGAATAAGGAACGTATCAATATTATTACTAAAGAACGTATTGTTGATGAGTTAAATAAAATAATGTCTAGTCCAAAACCTTCTATTGGGTTTTTACTATTAGACGAAACTGGATTACTCCCGTATTTATTACCTGAATTAGTAGCTTTAAAAGGTGTTGATGAAATTGAAGGCCAATTACATAAAGATAATTTTTACCATACACTTGAAGTTGTAGATAACATTGCCAAAACTACAGATAACCTTTGGTTGCGCTGGGCTGCTTTATTGCATGATATTGGAAAAGCACCAACCAAAAAGTTTAGTAAAAAAGTTGGATGGACATTTCATGGGCATGAATTTGTAGGTTCTAAAATGGTATACAAACTTTTTAAAAGACTAAAAATGCCATTAAACGACAAAATGAAATTTGTTCAGAAAATGGTACGCATGAGTTCTAGACCTATAGTCATTGCTGATACGACTACTACAGACTCTGCTGTTAGACGTTTGGTGTTTGATGCGGGCAATCATATTGAAGATTTAATGACGCTTTGTGAAGCCGATATCACAACTAAAAACCCTAAAAAGTTTAAAAAATACCATCACAATTTTAAAATTGTACGTGATAAAATAGTTGAAGTTGAAGAACGTGATAAAATCAGAAACTTCCAACCACCAGTTACAGGAGAAGAAATTATGGAAGCCTTTAATTTAAAACCCTGTAGAGAGATTGGAACTTTAAAAGAACTTATAAAAGAAGCCATTTTGGAAGGTGAAATCACAAATAATCATGATGATGCCTATCAATTGATGATCAAAAAAGGATTAGCTTTAGGGCTAACTTTAAATAAAAAACTGAGTTAATACAGTACTCATGAAAAAAGATAATAAAAACGTAATTTACTGGTTGTTAACAGGCTGTGTACTCATCTTTATTATGGTAGTAGTAGGTGGTATTACACGCTTAACTCATTCAGGGTTATCAATATCTAATTACAAATTAATAAGCGGTACCATACCACCTATTGGTGAAACAGAGTGGCAGGAGGCCTTTGAATTGTACCAACAATATCCTGAATACCAAAAGCTTAACAACCATTTTTCTCTACAAGATTTTAAAGACATTTACTTCTGGGAATGGCTTCATAGAGTTATAGGAAGGTTTATAGGCTTGGTATTTTTCATACCGTTTCTCTACTTTTTAATCAGAAAACAGCTCACAAATTCAACTATTAAAAAATCAATTATACTGTTGATAATGGGAGGCTTTCAAGGGTTCTTAGGCTGGTATATGGTAAAAAGTGGTTTAGTAGATAACCCTGATGTTAGCCATTATCGGCTATCAGCACATTTAACCACTGCGTTTCTAACATTTGCATATACGTTTTGGGTCGCTTTAGATCTGATGTTCCCACAAAAAAAAGAGAGCAATACTAAATTAAGAAACTTGACTAGAATTGCTTTAGTTATTTTAATTATTCAAATAATTTATGGTGCTTTTGTTGCTGGGTTAGATGCTGGGTTTATTCATAACCATTGGCCGCTAATGAATGAAAGTAAATTCATACATGAAACTGTATATATTGAACAAAGCCCATTATACCGAAACTTTATTGAAGGGAAAAGCGGTGTTCAATTTGTACATAGAATTATAGCCTACCTTGTTGTTTTGTCAATCGGTTTAATTTGGATCAAGTCTAAAAAACTAACATTAACAACATGGCAACAAAAAGGAGTTAATAGCCTATTAGTGCTTGTAACCATACAATTCATATTGGGCGTAAGCACATTAGTATTACATGTGCCAGTTTGGCTAGGTGTTGCACACCAAGTAGGCGCATTTTTTTTATTATCAGCCATGACTTTTACCTTACATCGTTTCAGTAAATAAAATAATTGTCGATTTTTGCATTTTTAAAAACTAAATTTTACCATGATATACCGTTTTAGAGTTATACTTGATGATCAGGAAGATGTGTTTAGAGACATCGAAATAAAAGCTTCAGCAACAGCAGAAGATTTTAACAATGCCATTGTACAAGCATTTGGTTTTGAAGGCGGAGAAATGGCGTCATTTTATATCAGTGATGAAGAATGGAATCAAGGTGAGGAAATTGCCTTATTTGACATGAGTGAAGGTGGTGATTCTGTAAGAATAATGGCAGAAACATCATTAGATGATATCATTACTGAACATGAACGCAAACTTATTTACGTGTATGATTTCTTTACAATGTGGACTTTTTTAATAGAGCTTGCAGAAATTGCAGAACCTCAAGATAACGTAAGCTATCCGAACTTAATGTTTGCTCATGGTGAACTACCAGACAGTCCGCCAGATAAAGTTTTTGAAGCCGAAAAAGAAGAAAATGACGGTGATTTAGATTTCACCGAGTTTGAAGATTTAGACGATCAAGCTTTTGATAATTATGACGATTTATGGAATTAAACCATTCTTAATTCATACCTTACTACCTTACAGTTTTACATTAAATATTTACACAAATGATTAACTTATACCAAACAAATATAGACAGTTTATCAATTCATAGAGTTGGCAACAAAAGTAAAGCTGAAGGTGCTTTTTTATCAAAAGAACCCTACCAAATGGATGACGAATTAATGCCTTTATTAAAGGAGTTTTTCTTTAAACCATTCAGAGAAAAAGAAGAAAATTACTTTCAATTTTCTAATGAGGTAGATGTAGAATTTAATGAACTACATAAAATTGTTTCGGAAATTTTCTTAAACCCAAGTACTATTCATGAGGCTTCAAGACAAATTACAAGCCATTTGTATGACCAATCTATGCACCCACATATTAAAAGTGGCGAAGTGTACATTACCTATTTAAACAACTTGGTTATTGACAATCAAAAAGTTGATGGTATTGGAATTTTCAAAAGTGAATTACAACATGATTTTCTTCAATTTCAGGAAACTAATGAAAATTTAGATGCTGTATTACAACAAGGGGTCAATCTAAAAAAATTAGATAAAGGTTGTATTATATTTAATATTGAAAAAGAAACAGGTTACAAGATTTTATCTTCAGATTCTAATAAATACGACACAAAATATTGGCTTGAACATTTCTTAGGTGTTGATGCTTTAGCAGATGATAACTTCTTTACAAAAAAGTACTTACAGTTATGTCAGAACTTTGCAAAAGATGTGGTATTTCCTGCAGAAGATAAAAAGGAAGAAGTGATGTTCATGAACCGTTCTATGGATTATTTTGCAAAAAACGACAATTTTGAAGAAACAAGTTTCTTAAATAATGTTATCGAAAACCCAGAATTAATACCAGAATTTAAACATTACAAGCAGGAAAAAGCCCCAAAGTTTAATGTTGAGGACTTAACTGAATTCCCTATTTCAAATACCGCGGTAACAGCTTCTAGAAAGAAAATAAAAAACGTTATTGATTTAGATACGAACATTCAAATTAAAATGGATTTTATCAACCCAGAATCTGCAGAAAAGTTTGTTGAAAAAGGTTGGGATGAAGAAAAACAAATGTATTATTACTTAGTCTATTTCAACAAAGAACAAAAAGGATCATAATAAAAAACCTCTTAAACTACATTTAAGAGGTTTTTTATTATGATCGTATACAGATATACTGCCTTTATTTATTCAGGTTAAGTTGAGGAGCATCAAACTAATGATCTTATAACTTTATGTATTATAAAAAATTACCGTTAACCAGGAAATCACATTCCAAAAAAAAGAGATTAATATAATATGGTAAACAATCATATTTCTAAAAAAGAAAAAACATTCTAATAAGTTAGAATGTTTTTTAAAAAAATTACAGTTAGTTTACTACTCTCTTTAGTAAGCTTATGGGGCTATAGCTAATGTCCTCACAGTAAATATTAGTGTAATTACATTTCAAATATACAATTTTTGAAGTCTCTTCCAAATCTTGTGTATATTTTTTTTATAAGAAACATAAAAAACAATTTATGTAACAAAATAACATCATATTCGTCTTGTTATTATAATCTATCAAAGAATGAACAACACCATCTTATCAATAAAAAATTTGAATAAAAAATTTGGAACACTTCATGCCGTTAAAAACTTATCTTTTTCCATTCAAAAAGGAAATGTATATGGTATTCTTGGACCAAATGGAAGTGGAAAATCTACAACTCTAGGCATTGTTTTAAATGTTGTTAATAAGTGCTCTGGAGAATTTTCTTGGTTTAACAACTCAATCTCTACACATGCGGCATTAAAAAAAGTTGGAGCGATAATTGAACACCCAAACTTTTACCCTTACATGTCTGCGTATGAAAATTTAAATTTAGTTTGTAAAATCAAAAGCATTCCAACAGACAAAATTATTGAAAAGTTAACTTTAGTAGGGCTGATTGAACGAAAAGACAGCAAGTTTAAATCGTTTTCATTAGGTATGAAACAACGTTTAGCCATTGCTTCTGCCTTATTAAACGACCCAGAAATACTAATTTTAGATGAACCTACAAATGGCTTAGACCCACAAGGTATACATCAAATTAGAGCCTTAATAACCTCTATTGCAGAAAAAGGAACTACAATTTTATTAGCATCTCACTTATTAGATGAAGTTGAAAAAGTATGCTCACATGTCGTTATTTTAAGGCAAGGTGAAAAATTATACGAAGGAAGAGTAGATGAATTGATTGCAACGAAAGGTTTTTTCGAATTAAATACTGTACACAAAACAGAGCTTTTAGCCTTTTTAAATAACAACGACACATTTGGCACTATAAAAGAAGAAGATGGAAAAATCATTGCGTTTTTAAATAAGGATATCGCTTCAGATGAACTGAATACAATGCTTTTTAATAAAGGTATTGTAATATCACATTTAGTAAAAAGAAAAGAAAGTTTAGAAAATCAATTTTTACAATTAACTAACAATAAATAAATTGTCATGAAACGTTTGCTCCAAATAGAATTTCAGAAATTATGGTTAAACAAAATGAGTCGATTTTTAATTATCGTGTCATTTATCGTCCCGTTTTCTGTTCTAATTCTATCATCTATTACAATTGATTTTTTTGGATACTTCACTATCGATTTAGCGCAAACCGGCATATTTAATTTCCCATTAATCTGGCATATCATCCCTTTTTTTGCGAGTTATTTTAAGCTCTTTTTTGCTTTAATTGTGGTCTCTATGGTTGCAAATGAATATAGCAACCGAACTGTTAAGCAGAATTTGATTGATGGTTTAAGTAAAAAGGAATTTATTCTTTCTAAGTTTTATTTCATTTTAGTCTATACGCTCCTCTCTTCACTTTTTATAGGGATTGCAACACTGATAATTGGTCTGATACACTCATCCCATACAGATTTGAGCATCATTATTATGGATATCGAATTTGTAGCTGCGTACTTTTTTAAATTGTTAGGTTTTTTCAGTTTTTGTTTATTCATGGCTGTACTTATAAAACGTAGTGCTTTTGCTTTGGGGGCATTAGTAGTAACTGCTTTTGTAGAGCTGATAATTTATGAAAATTTACAATGGAATTGGGCAAATGAAGATATTGCAAATAATATTATGATGTTTGCACCATTTACTGCTCTCTATAATTTAATTAATCAGCCAATACAGCGTATTATAATGATTTCTAGCCCTGACAAAACTAATTTAGCATACGATTATGCAGTACATTGGCATGAAGTATTAATCATAATAGTTTGGACAGTTATTTTCGTGTCAGCATCATATTGGCTGTTAAAAAAGCGGGATTTATAAAATGTGAATCCAAATAAAGCTGAATAAACTTTTTTATTTATTGTTTACTAAGTACTTACATTGCATTTTTATTACTATTTTTAGCAAAAATAACCTACTTACAAAAGATAAATGAAATTACACAACTTTTGGCTGCTTTTAGTCATTTACACAGCATCCATAAATCTTTATTCACAAAACCCAATTAGCACAAATAATACAACCTATACACCTGAGCAATTAATAGAAGATATTTTAATTACTGGTGATTGTGCCAATACTGCAAACTACAGTTCTTCAATAGTAGCACATCCTAATGGTATTGCCTATTTTGAACGTGATGCTACATTAGCAACACCAAATTTTCCGTTTGCTAATGGTATCGTATTAAGCACAGGTAATGCCATGCACGCACCTGGTCCGGAATCAAATACTTCAGACACTGGAGTTTTATCAGCCGGTGATACTGATTTAGAAAATATTGCAGGTATAACCAATACTAATGATGCTTCATATTTAGAGTTTGATTTTACACCTCCTACAAGCGAGGTTAGTTTTAATTACCTATTTGTCTCAGAAGAATATAACCAAAATTTTGAGTGCACTTATTCTGATGCATTCGCCTTTATTTTAACTGATTTAACTACTGGCACAATTACCAATTTAGCTGTATTACCTAATACTAACACGGGAAGTTTAGCGGTATCTTGTACTAATGTTAGACCCGAAGTTCCTAATTCTTGTAATGCAGCAAATGAACAGTACTTTGATTATTATAACTTTGACAATACTGACCCAACTGTTTCTGCCAATTCTCCTATAAGTTATGGAGGGCAAACGGTTCCTCTAACAGCAACTGCTACAGTAACACCTGGTAACACTTATCGTATAAAGTTGGTTATTGCAGATCAAGGAGATTCGTCTTTTGATTCTGCTGTTTTTTTAGAAGGTGGTAGTTTCGGTTTAGGAATTAATTTGAATATTGACGGGTTACAAATAATTAATGGCGTAGCAAATGCTTGTGATGGTGATAATGTTGTAATTGAAGGTGAAGTAGATGCTTCAAATCAACTTCCAATCAGTTATCAATGGCAGCAAGACGGTGTTGATATGACCGTTGCAAACGGATACCCTCAAGATGAAAACACCCCTACATTAACTGTTAATACGCCTGCTACTTATACCCTTACAGGTTTTTTTAGCTTTCCTGATGGATCAAGCTGTAGCGATTCTCAATCAATAGAAGTAAACTTTTATCCTCCACCGTTTATTGACAATCTTATTGATCTGACTATCTGTGATGCAAACACAGATGGTACCGAAGAATTTATGCTTACAGATAATAACACTGAAGTGTTAGGTACTACCCAAAATGCAACTGATTTTAATATAACGTATCACAGTTCTGAACAAAATGCTATTGATAATGCAACCCCACTAGCTAGTCCATACACGAATACAAATATTACGGAAACTATCTGGGTGCGTATAGAAAATGCAAATAATAATATCTGTTTTACTGTTGGTTCTTTTCAAATTACAGTAGGTACAGCTACTACAGCAACTCAACCAGCAAACCCAATAATTAGACTGTGTGACATTGCTTCCAATGGTAGCGAGTTTTTTGATTTAACACAATTTGAAGCAGAAATACTAAATACGCAAGACCCTTCAATCTATGATATCACCTATCATTTAAATGAGAACAATGCTATTGATAACACCAACGCAATAAATACCCCTGATAACTACAACAATAATGTGGCACAGCAAACAATTTGGGTGCGTGTTCAAGATGCAAATAATGATAATTGTTTTGCTGTAACTTCATTTGAAATCTTTTTAGACGTTGTACCTGTAGCAAATGCATTGTCAGATTTACGATTGTGT
>JBMZDR010000041.1:0-8141 GCA_049614485.1 Flavobacteriaceae bacterium | reverse complement strand
AAACCGTGGGCAAGTTACTGCTTTTTATTTAATATTTAAAATATAATTACCACCGTATTAAACTCTTAACCATATCTTTACACGACACCATGTTAAATTAACATTACATAGATTGAAAACAAAATCCTTTACAATATCTGAAGCAAAAAGAACACTTGAAAACTATTGCGTTTATCAAGACAGGTGTCATAAAGATGTTACTACAAAGCTCAAGAGCATGAACATGATTCCTATTGCAATTGACAACATCATTACGCATTTGATTGAACACAACTTTTTAAATGAAGAACGTTTTGCTAAGAGTTTTGCTCGGGGAAAGTTTAACATTAAACACTGGGGACGCAATAGAATTACTAGAGAACTAAAGCTTCGAGACATATCTGCTTACAACATAAAAGTAGCTTTAAAAGAATTTTCAGAAGAAGACTACTATGATAAACTGGATTACATTTCATTACGAAAAATGAACAGCCTTACAGAAACGGACAAGTACAAAAAACGAAAAAAACTTGCAGACTATTTATTGTACAGAGGTTGGGAATCTCACTTAGTTTATGAAAAAACAAAGGAGTTAATTCCGTAATTAACTCCTTTGTTTTTCATTTTATAAAAAAAAATCACAAATTAAATACTGCACCAATATTTACCGAAAATTGGTTATGAATTTTTTCAAAGCCCACAATTTCAGAGCCATACTTTGCTAATGGTGTATTAAATTCTGAATACAGTCCAAAGCCGTTAGTAAAAAAATAACGCGCACCTAAATGCCCTCCGAAATTTTTTAACCCTAAATGTAATCCTGGGTATACATCTAGCTTATCACTTACATTTAGTACATTACCTAAATTAGCATTAAACCGTGCTTTTAAGTCAAATTTATATTCAAAATCTGCTTTAAGCCCATTTTTAATACCTAAAATATATGAACTTGATAATCCTACAGAGATATTTTCGCCCAAACCATAATCATAACTTGCATTTATACCTCTAGCGTATTCCTGAAAATGAGCTCCAACTTGTACTTTTTGATCTCCTTTACCACTAAACACTTGTGCATTTACAAAGGACACACTAAACACTATTGCAACAATTAAAAGTCTTTTCATTTTACTTTATTTTACTAATTTTCCTTTAGCTTTTGCAGCTTCATTTCTATCAATTTTATGCTCAGGTCTGGTCCATTTTGGTTTTTCACCTAAAGCTTCAAATTGAGAATCTTTAGCCTCAACACTTTGTGGTTGTACTTTTTTAGTAAATGGTTTTTGCGGATTTAACCCTAACAACTTGAACATTTTCATATCCTCATCTACATCAGGATTAGGAGTTGTTAACAATTTATCTCCTGCAAAAATAGAATTGGCTCCTGCAAAGAAACACATCGCCTGTCCTTCTCTACTCATTTGAGTTCTACCCGCAGATAAGCGCACTTGAGTTTCTGGCAATACAATTCGTGTGGTAGCAACCATTCTAATCATATCCCATATTTCAACTGGTTTCTGATCCTCCAAAGGTGTTCCTTCAACTGCCACTAATGCGTTTATAGGCGTAGATTCTGGTTGTGGGTTTAATGTTGACAAAGCCACTAGCATACCAGCTCTATCTTCAACATTTTCTCCCATACCAATGATTCCTCCTGAACAAACGGTAACATTTGTTTTACGCACGTTATCAATAGTATCTAATCTATCCTGATACCCTCTAGTAGATATCACCTCTTTATAATATTCTTCTGATGAATCTAAATTATGATTATATGCATATAATCCAGCTTCAGCCAAGCGTTGTGCTTGATTTTCTGTTACCATACCTAAAGTACAGCACACTTCCATATCAAGTTTATTTATAGTTCGCACCATATCTAAAACTTGATCAAATTCAGGTCCGTCTTTCACATTTCGCCAAGCTGCTCCCATACACACACGAGAACTCCCTCCTTCTTTAGCACGTAACGCCTGAGCTTTAACTTGGTTTACAGTCATTAAATCATTTCCTTCAACATCTGTATGGTAACGTGCCGCTTGTGGACAATACCCACAATCTTCTGAACACCCTCCTGTTTTTATTGAAAGTAATGTTGATACTTGCACAACATTTGGGTCATGTTGTTCTCTGTGAATTTTTGCTGCATCATACAGCAAATCCATCATTGGCCTGTTATATATTTCTAGAATTTCTTCCTTCGTCCAGTTATGCCTTACTTCGCTCATAAATTCGAGTTTTTAATTCTTCAAAAATACTAATTAAATATTGATAGCCATATTATTTTGTTAATAATACTGAAACAGCATTTCCACCAAAACCTACAGCATTAACGATTATTTTACGCAATGGCTGTTGCACGCTTTCTTGTTCGATATATGGCACTGAAATAAACTCTTGTTTATTTAGCATCATAATTGCCAATTCAACACTCATTAAACCAGAGCTTGCAAATGTGTGTCCTAACTTCCACTTATTACTTGTAAGTAAAGGCTTATGATTTCCAAAAACTTCTTTAATAGCATTAACTTCAGAAACATCACCTTTTATTGTTCCAGGCGCATGCATGACTATTGCATCAACTTCTGTTAGCGCTGTATTACCTAAAGCCATTCTCATTGATTTTTGAAAACAATCTGCATTTGTAGATATTGACACATTATGCTCTAATACCTCTGTGGCATAACCCACACCTACTATTTGCGCTAATGCATTTTTTACATCTCCATATTCTAAACACATGGCTGATGCTGCTTCACCAACCACCATTGTATTTTGCTTTTTATTTAAATTTAAAGCTTGACACGGATATTCTTGATTTTTCCTAGCGTATACTTTTAAAGCTTGCATTTGGGCTATTGTAAAGTCCGTTAATGCAGCTTCACTTGCGCCAATTAAAAACTTATTAGCCATTCCTGACTCTAACCAAACTACACCATTTAATAACGCATGTAACCCTGTTGAACATGTAATTGAATGTGATATGTTTGGCCCTTGAGTTTGTAAATCATGAGCAACCCATGAGGATATATTACCAAGAGTTGTGGTAGGAGAACTCAGTGTTTCTGCAAAATCATTAGTTAAAAAAGCTTTGTGGTATTTTTCAAATAATGTTGTTGCCCCTCTTGAGGATCCTATATTTATACCAAAATTTTCCGTAGGCAGCCATTTTGCATTTGCTACAGCTTTTCTTGCCACATAAACGCCATACAACACAGAATCATCTAAATATTTGTATTTAGGGTCTGAATTACGCAATAGGTTAATTTCCGATTTATCGTGTTCAGAAAGTTGAGCAACTAAAGCCGAGAATTTCGAAAATTTTTTTTCTGAAATACAATGAGCCTTGTTTAAGTAACGAGACCAGACATCTTCATAAGTACTTCCTAATGCAGAAATAGACGCTAATGCGGTAATTGATACTGGTGAATTCATTAATAGTGCTCCTCTTTTTTTAAAGCTGTAAATTTAGATTATTTCTAGTACTTGCTCAATAGCATTATATATATTTTCTAATTGCTTTTCAGTAATTACATATGGAGGAAGAATATATATTGTTTTCCCTAAAGGACGTAAACAAACTCCATTTGCCATTAAGGTGTCAAATATTTTGTAGCGTTTGTCACCATACCGGTCCATATCCACAGCTAAATCAAGCGCAAAAATAACCCCTAATTGCCTAGTAGAATCAACTTTAATATGTGATTTAATTTTAGATTCAAACACTTTATGTGCATTTGATATCCGCTCTATATTCTGTTGTATCGTTTCAGATTTTAGCAAATCAATCCCAGCCAAAGCAACCGAGCACGCTATTGGGTTTGCCGTATATGTGTGTGCATGAAAAAAAGCCTTACCAACTGAATCATCCAAAAAAGCGTCGTATATTTTTTGTGTGCATGTTGTTATTGCCATAGGCACAAATCCGGCCGTTAATGCTTTTGACAGTGATATAATATCTGGTTGTTCTTCTATATATTCAGAAGCAAAATATTTTCCTGTTTTCCCAAAGCCTGTCATTACTTCATCAGCAATACACAATACATCATTAGCTTTACACACTTTTAGTAGCGCATTTAAATTTTCTGAAGAGTGCATACGCATACAATTGGCTCCTTGCACTAAAGGTTCATAAATAAATGCTGCTATACTTTTAGTATCAATATACTGTTGCAAAAGCTCGCTAATAGACTCTAAAGTATCATCTGTAGGTGTTGGAATGCGCACAACGTCGATAAAAAAATCTGAAAAAGGGCCATTATACACTGACAAGCCAGAGGCAGACATTGCGCCAAAAGTATCGCCATGAAAACCATTTTCAAATGCAATTATAGTGTTTCGCTTATCACCATTATTAAAATGGTATTGTAAGGCCATTTTAATTGCCACTTCATTTGCCGTAGAACCATTGTCAGAAAAAAATACTTTTTCTTGGTTACCGGGTAATATTTCAATTAATGCTTCAGAAAGTTTTACTGCTGGTTCATGCGTAAATCCTGCAAAAACGATTTGATCTAATTGCCGCATTTGTTCAGACACTTTTTCTATAATATAATCATTACAGTGTCCGTACATTGCTGTGTACCATGATGCAATACCATCTATATATTCTTTACCTTTATCATCATACAACACAGCGCCTTTTGCTTTTGTAATTGGTAATGAGTTTGGGTGTAGTTTGTGTTGTGTTAGCGGATGCCAAATATGTTTTTTATCTCTTTCTTGTAAACTCATAATTCTTGTAATTTATCTTGAAGTTCTTCAGCATACGCTTTAACCACATTTTTATCAAAATATGGCTCATCATCTATGCGCCCTATAACTTTTACTCCAGTCATCTTCTCAATAATACTTTCTGAGGATTTATGCACTGCACCATTAAAAATTACAGACACATCAAAACCTTTGCTCTGAAGTAATTGAATAGTCATTAAACTGTGGTTGATACTTCCTAAATAATGACGCGACACAACGATCACTTTATAATCGGGTTGAATTAAATCAATAATTGTATCTGTATTATTCAAAGGCACTAAAATCCCTCCAGCACCTTCAACAACCAAATGATTTGTTGTTTTTGGTTCTTTAATTTTCTTCAAATCAATTGTAACACCATCAATTTTTGCAGCCGCATGCGGACTCATTGGTGTTTGCAATCCGTAACTATTTGGATGAATTGTTGTTTCATTATTTGAAATCAAATTTTCAACGGTATGTGCATCTCCTGTATCCAAATCGCCAGCTTGTATAGGTTTCCAGTAATCTGCCTGTAGTGCCTCTGTAAGAATTGCTGCAACAACAGTTTTACCTACATCTGTACCAATACCAGTAATAAATATTTTCTTTTTCATAATAGTTCTTTGGCTTTAAAATTTGAATTACAGTTTAAACACTTGTACTCAAACTGCCCATTTATCGGAATTAATTTTAAAATAAAGTTTTTAAATGTCAATCTCATTTTAAAATTAATAGAGTTGCATTTCAAGCATCTAATCTCTTCTATCAACAACAACGGATCTATATTTTTAATTATGGTTTTTGCTACAGCAACTTGCTTAGTATTTACTTGAAGTTTAACACCACCAATAGCGTTACTCACTAAAGGGTCAGTATCAACTGTATACTCATCCGCTAAAAACACTCGAATATTTTCTGACTCTAATTTTCCTTTTATAATTAAAGCTTCTGAGGAATATTGAAATACTGCGATGGTTGTTAAACTATCGTCCATAATTTTTTGTTGATTTGAGTAATCTGAAATTATTTATGCACAAATGTACTAAGCAAATTTAACACTTCGTCTATTTGCTTAGGGGTATTATAGCTATGTATGCAAAATCGTAAACGTTCTTGACCCTCTGGAACTGTTGGCGATAATATTGGCAAGACATTAAATCCATGATCTTGCATCATATTTGCGCATTTTTTAACATTAGCGTTGCCTGGTATAATACAACTTTGTATTGCCGACATACTTTCTATAACGTTTTTACGTACATCTAATTCTATACATTTTTGCTTAAAGTAATGAATATTATCATGGAGGGTATTTACACTTAAACTGTCTTTATCAAAATGATCATACACAATTTTTACAGTAGCCAAACTATGCGGCGATAACCCAGTGGTATATATAAATGGACGAGAAAAATTAATAAGAAAGTCTTTTAATAAATTACTTCCTAAAACTGCAGCACCATGACAACCAAATGCTTTGCCGAAAGTCACAATTCGCGCAAACACATCATGTTCCAAGTCCAATTGTTGTACCAACCCATAATTAAACACTCCAACCGCATGAGCCTCATCAACTATTACATGTGCTTTATACGTTTTACACAACTGACATAACTGAACTAAATCTGGCGAATCTCCATCCATTGAAAATACAGACTCTGTAACAACATATAGATTACTATTGCCTGAATAACGCTTAAGTTTTTCTTTTAAATCTGATAAATCATTATGCTTAAACACATAAGATTTTGCTGATGATAATCTAATACCATCACGAATAGAGGCATGAGAAAATTCATCATATAAAATGACATCATGACGCTGCGGCACAGTACTGAAAAACCCTAAATTAGCATCATACCCTGAGTTAAATAGCAACACTTCAGAATGGTGCACGTTTTTAAGTGCCTGCTCTGTAATTATATACAATTCATGATTTCCTGACAACAATCGTGAACCCGTTGCGCCGTTTTGGACAAAGTTATTATCAATCAAATATTGATGTGATTCTTTAAAAGTTACTGCAGATTTTGCATACCCTAAATAATCATTTGAAGAAAAATCTATCAAATTTGTTGTTTCAGACAACTTTCGAAAACTATTGTTTTCGATACGACTCTGTAATTTCTGTTGTAGGTTTTTAGGGAACATTATTTAATAACTCTTGAATTGGCTTATTTAAATCTACCCAATATTTATTATTTCTATCAATTGCATCGTACATTTCTACTTTCAATTCTTTTGCTACTTTATACCCTAAATAAAATATTTCAACCCAGTCATAACTTTTAAAAATATCAATATTTCTATTATCATCACTCCATAGCACTACTTCAAAATCATTATCACTAGCCTGATAAAATGTAGAAACGTAACTTATTTTAGGTAATACTTTCCATTTTTTTCTAAACTTCACCAAACCAAATACAAGCCCTTCACAATACAATTCATTTTCTAAATCAAAATATATTTGTTTAACTTGAGACAATGATATCATGTATGGTGTTGATGCAATAACTGGCACTAAAAGATAAAAAGCATAATAACTAATTTTGGGGCTGACATTTAAAAAATGAATATCAAAACTAGATAATATTATCTGAGCAAAAAAAAACAAATACCCAATTAACAATGTAAACACAAAAGATGTGGCTATTCTATTTATTAACGGCTTCTGTTTCTCCGAAACAACAACATACTTATTCATAACACATCAAATATACCTATAAATTAGCATTAACACTACTAGTATCTTTTTTATAAAATAAAGATTGCTCCGCTAACTAAATAAAGAGGAGTTCAATTATTAATTAGAAAAAGCATTGTTTCGCTAACTACTAAAAAACAATGATTTATAATTTTATTATTGTTTTTCAATAATTTAATTTTACTTTTGTTATTGTTAAACGATAATAAACGAGCCTCTATGAAACAAAATATTTTATTCAAAACATTAATTGACATACTTTTCTTCCTTCAATGCTTTGGACTGCTAGGAGCTATCCTTATACTACCTAACAATATTGGAACCATTAGTCAAGCGAATACATCATTAGAAAACTGGAATATCACGCATTGGCTAATATTTATACTTAGTACGCTTGGTTACCTTTTATTTTTAATAGGTATTTATTTTTTAAGAAAGATGGCTAGACATTACCTTTCTAACCAACCTTTTTCTACCAACATTATTCAATACTTAAAAAAAAGTGGCCGATACTTTATACTGTATGGCTGTATAACAATTGGAGTTATTACAATTCAATTCCTAGAAAAACTTTTTAATTCAACTATGGAATTCACATATGATATAAATATTCAGATGTCAATTGTTAGCTTAATAATTGGGTTGTTTTTTATCCTACAAAGCAACACATTAAGCAATGCTAAAAAATTAAAAGAAGAAAATGATTTAACTATATAAA
>JBMZDR010000040.1:0-9579 GCA_049614485.1 Flavobacteriaceae bacterium | reverse complement strand
GAAGATGATACAGTAGTAGAAGGTACTATTGTTCACTTAACAGAAAGAGAAGCTATTATTGACATTAACGCTAAATCTGAAGGTGTAATTTCTCTTAACGAGTTCCGTTACAACCCTAACTTAGCAGTTGGAGATAAAGTTGAAGTTCTTGTAGATATTAGAGAAGACAAAACAGGACAATTAGTATTATCTCACAGAAAAGCTAGAGTAATCAAAGCTTGGGACAGAGTAAATAATGCTCATGAAACTGGAGAAATCGTAAACGGTTTCGTTAAATGTAGAACTAAAGGAGGTATGATCGTTGATGTATTTGGTATTGAAGCATTCTTACCAGGTTCTCAAATTGACGTGAAGCCTATTAGAGATTACGATCAGTATGTAAACAAAACAATGGAATTCAAAGTTGTGAAAATCAACCACGAATTTAAAAACGTTGTTGTATCACATAAAGCTCTTATTGAAGCGGATATCGAAATCCAGAAGAAAGAAATTATCGGTCAATTAGAAAAAGGTCAAGTACTTGAAGGTGTTGTTAAAAACATTACGTCTTACGGTGTATTTATTGATCTTGGTGGTGTTGACGGATTAGTTCATATTACTGACCTTTCTTGGTCTAGAATTAACCACCCATCAGAAATCGTTGAATTAGACCAGTCTATCAACGTTGTAATCTTAGACTTTGATGATAAGAAATCAAGAATCCAATTAGGATTAAAGCAATTAAGCGCTCACCCATGGGAAGCTTTAGATGCTGACTTAAAAGTTGGAGATAAAGTAAAAGGTAAAGTAGTTGTAATCGCTGATTACGGTGCATTTATTGAAGTATCTCAAGGTGTTGAAGGATTAATTCACGTTTCTGAAATGTCATGGTCACAACACTTGAGATCTGCACAGGATTTCGTAAATGTTGGAGATGAAGTAGATGCTGTTGTATTGACTTTAGATAGAGAAGACCGTAAAATGTCATTAGGTATCAAGCAATTAACGCAAGATCCTTGGACAGATATTACTGCTAAATTCCCTGTAGGTTCTAAACATACAGGAACTGTGCGTAACTTTACTAACTTTGGTGTGTTCTTAGAATTAGAAGAAGGAATTGATGGATTAATTTACATCTCTGACTTATCTTGGACTAAGAAAATTAAGCACCCATCTGACTTTGTTTCTGTAGGAGATAAATTAGATGTAGTTGTGTTAGAATTAGATGTTGAAGGACGTAAAATTTCTTTAGGTCATAAGCAAACTCAAGATAACCCTTGGGATAAATATGAAGCTGAATTTGGTTTAGGAACTGTACACACTGGAACTATTGATGAAATGGTTGATAAAGGAGCTACAGTAACAATCAATGAAGACATCGTAGCATTTATTCCTTCTCGTCACTTAGAGAAAGAAGACGGATCTAAATTGAAAAAAGGAGATTCTGCAGAATTTAAAATCATTGAATTTAACAAAGATTTTAAACGAGTTGTAGCATCACATACGGCACTTTTCAGAGAAGAAGAGGAGAAGAATGTGAAGGCTGCTGCTAAAAAAGCTGCTGTTGCTGACAAACCAACTTTAGGTGATGCTAACAATGCGTTACAAGCACTTAAAGACAAAATGGAAGGGAAATAATCTCTGATATTTATAATTTTAAAAAGCCTCTCGTTATCGAGAGGCTTTTTTTGTTTATATAATTTTAGATTGTGTTATCTTGCCTTTTAATGTCAAAAAAAAACAAGTAATTAATACCCGTCAAGAAAAAACCATACATGACTAAGGTTCGAAAAAAAATAATATTTTGTGTCCTCTGTTTATTAATGAGTGTGATACTTTATAAGGCTTATAAATATGTTCCATATAGACTTGAACATTTAGCGGGAATAAAAAAAGTACATGCGCATAGAGTAAATACAATTACTAAATTAAAACAAGCACAATTATATTACACAGGTATTGAACTTGATGTTTGTTTTGATAGTGAAACAAATACATTTGATGTTTTTCATCCGCCAGCAGAAAGTATAGGGTTGAGTTTAGAAGCGTATTTATCCAAGTTTTCTGATGATAATTTAAAAGTCTGGTTAGATTTTAAAAATTTAACAGCAGAAAACAAAGTAATGGCCACAAATAGGCTATTATTTCTAATGACAAAATTTAAGCTAAATAAACAGCTGTTTTTAGTAGAGTCAAAGAATATTGATCAATTGCAATATTTTAAGAATTATGGTTTTATAACCAGTTATTATGTGCCAAGTAGGTTATGTAAATCAAACCAACGATTTAAAGATTCAATTTATAAATTGATAGCAACACACCATACACAAAGCCTATCGTTTACACATCAAAATTATATTGAGTTGCATAAAAAATTCCCTAAACGTGAAAAGTATGTTTGGGCATTATACGGCAACCCATTAGGTAGATCTAGAAGACAACAGATAGGTATAACAAGAGAAATACTTAAAGATTCAACTGTGAAAAGACTATTAGTGCCTTTTAAAAGTATTGGAGGAAATAGATAAAATTGAGTTATATTTCTTAAATTTGTTTTCCAAATAATAGTTTGGAATTCATGACAAAGCAAAAAGTGTTACTTAGTTCAAAAGAAGTTAACATTATACTTCACCGATTAACATCTCAGTTAATTGAAAAGCATGAAGATTTTTCTAATACCGTGCTCATTGGTATACAACCAAGAGGTGCTTTTTTAGCACAAAGAATCAAAACCTTATTACAAGATTTTTACAACATTCCTAATATTAAACTAGGGCTGTTGGATATTACCTTTTATAGAGATGATTTTAGACGAGGAGGAAAAACCTTAACTGCCAACTCAACAACAATTGATTTTATTGTTGAAGATAAAAATGTCATCTTTATTGATGATGTACTTTATACCGGTAGAAGTATTAGTGCAGCATTGACAGCCTTACAGTCTTTTGGGCGCCCAAAAGATGTAGAATTATTAACCCTGATTGATAGACGTTTTAGTAGGCATTTACCTATTCAGCCAAATTACAGAGGTCGGCAAGTAGATGTCATAAATGAAGAAAAAGTTGCCGTAAAATGGGTAGAGAATGATGGAGAAGATGCAGTTTATTTAATATCAAAATAAAACAATGAGCGAATTAAGTGTAAACCATTTATTAGGAATAAAATATATTCAACCAGAAGATATCGAGCTGATTTTTAAAACAGCAGATCATTTTAAAGAAGTGATTAATAGACCTATCAAAAAAGTTCCGTCATTACGCGATATAACAATTGCTAATTTGTTTTTTGAAAACTCTACACGTACAAAATTATCTTTTGAATTGGCTGAAAAACGACTTTCAGCAGATGTGGTAAATTTTTCAGCAGCACAATCTTCAGTAAAAAAAGGAGAAACCTTAATTGATACTGTAAACAACATACTCTCAATGAAAGTTGATATGGTTGTTATGCGTCACCCAAATCCAGGGGCTGGTGTGTTTTTGTCAAAACACATTGGTGCAAGTATTATAAATGCGGGTGATGGAGCACATGAACACCCAACGCAGGCACTATTAGATTCTTACTCTATACGCGAAAAACTAGGCGAAGTTGCAGGTAAAAATGTGGTTATAGTTGGAGATATATTACACTCAAGAGTCGCTTTGTCAAATATTTTTGCACTAAAAAAACAAGGCGCCAATGTAAAAATTTGCGGACCAAAAACACTAATACCAAAGCATATTGAAAAGTTAGGAGTCACTGTTGAAACCAATTTAAGAAAAGCATTAGAATGGGCAGATGTGGCAAACATGTTACGCATTCAAAATGAACGATTAGACATTAGTTACTTCCCTTCAACTAGAGAGTATACACAACAATATGGAGTTACCAAAAGCTTACTGAACTCTCTAGACAAAGATCTTGTCATTATGCACCCTGGTCCAATAAACAGAGGTGTTGAAATAACGAGTGATGTAGCAGATTCTGATCAAGCAATTATATTAAATCAGGTAGAAAATGGGGTTGCAATTAGGATGGCAGTCATATATTTATTAGCTTCTAAAATAAAACAGTTATGATTTTTAGTAAAACCGGAAATATTACAATTATTACCCAAGAACGCGCTACTATTATTGAATTGGTAGCTAGTATAGATCAAAAATATACTCAAATTAAAAATGATAATGTTATTGTCAACCTTTTTTCTGTAAAAGGAGTAGAAGATAATGCTATTAACGATTTTTTATTGTTATCTAATAAACATAAAGCGTCTAAAAAATCATTTGTTTTGGTCACAGATAAAATAGATATTGATTCTGCTCCAGAAGAGTTGTCAATAGTTCCTACGTTGCAAGAGGCGCATGACATTATTGAAATGGAAGAAATAGAGCGTGATTTAGATTTTTAAAACAAGTAATTATTATCATGCGTTACTCATATCATGTAAATTTTATATAATACGTATATGAAATTAACCATTTTAGGTTGTTATAGTGCTACTCCTAGAGCATTTACAAACCCTACCGCTCAAATATTAGATATTAAAGGCAATCTCTTTTTAATTGATTGTGGAGAAGGCACACAAGTACAATTACGAAAGTTTAAAATTAAATTCTCCAGAATAAAGCATGTCTTTATTTCTCATTTACATGGTGATCATTTTTATGGTTTAATAGGTTTAATATCTACTTTTAGATTGTTGGGGAGAGAAGCAGAACTACATATTTATGGACCGAAGGGAATAAAAGAAGTTACTTTGTTGCAGTTAAAACTAGGGAACTCATACGGAGGCTATAATTTAATATTTCATGAATTGGACTCTAAAACGACTGAACTTATTTATGAGGACGATAAGGTTACAGTACACACAATACCGTTGAATCACAGAGTGTATACTAACGGGTTTTTATTTAAAGAAAAAATAGGAGAGCGTAAATTAAATATTGATGCAGTATTGAATAATGACATAGAGTTGTGTGATTATAGGAATATAAAAATGGGTAAAGATGTTGAGAACAAGCAAGGAAAACTTATACCAAATTCATTAGTATCTTTTGCGCCTGACGCGCCTAAAAGTTATGCATTTTGCAGTGATACTAAATATACAGAGTCAATAATTCCTATAATTAAAGATGTTTCGGTATTGTATCATGAAAGTACTTTTTTAAATGAACATGAACATTTGTGTAATAAAACCAAGCACTCAACAGCAACACAAGCAGCAACAATTGCTCGAAAAGCAAATGCTAAGCAGTTAATTTTAGGGCATTTTTCTACACGGTATAATAATATTGATTATTTTAAAAAAGAAGCAAAAATAGTTTTTGAAAATGTGCTTTTAGCCGATGATGGAAAAGAGTTTAATTTTTAATAAATTTCTTGTAAATTATAGTTATGAATAACGACTTGAGTAATTATAGAAAATCATACGAAAAATCGGAACTTTTAGTATCTAATGTTCCTGATAACCCAATGCAATTATTTCAAACATGGTTTTATGAGGTAGATGACTCAAACATGATTGATGAAGCAAATGCCATGACTGTTTCAACAATTGGCTTGGATGGCTTTCCTAAAAGTAGAGTAGTGCTGCTTAAAAAATATAACCATGAAGGGTTTATTTTTTACACCAATTATAACAGTGAAAAAGGACAAGCAATAGCAGCTAATAATCAAATTTGTTTATCGTTTTTTTGGCATGCTGCAGAGCGACAAATCATCATAAAAGGTAAGGCTGAGAAAATTTCAGAAAACCTTTCGGATGGTTATTTTGAATCAAGACCAAAAGGAAGCCAATTAGGCGCTTTAGTGTCTAATCAAAGTGAAGTTGTAACTAAAGCAGCTTTAGAGGAAAAATTAAAAGCATTAGAGCTAACATATGCTAATAAAGATGTGTTACGTCCCAAACATTGGGGAGGTTATATTGTAAAACCCGTTGAAATTGAATTTTGGCAGGGCCGACCTAACAGACTACATGATAGAATTCGATATCAATTACAAGAGGATTATTCTTGGAAGATTGACCGCTTATCACCATAATAAAAAACTACTTCGTGTACGTATCAACTTAAACTCTAATACTTACAAAATCTTCGATATTACACGAAGTAGTTTTGTTTGTTTTATAAAAATTACTTCGTGTTTTACTATCTGTTTTAAAACCCCAAGTGATACACAATTTTGATAGTATTCACGAAGTAATTTTGTGTTTTTTTTTTTGATAATAAAAACTGCTTCAGATTAATACCAACTTAAACCCTAATACTTACACAATTTTCGATATTTCACCGAAGCAGTTTTCAATAAATTTTTACTTCATTTTTTCTATCACAAACTCTGTACGTCTGTTTGCTTGATGCTCATCATCACTACATTTAATTCCATCACCACAATTATTGGTTAACTTATATTCACCATAACCTTTATATGATGTGATTCTTTCTGGAGCTATCTTTTGTTCAATAAAGTAATTGTATGTAGATGCTGCTCTTCTTGATGACAAACGTTCATTGTATTTAGCTGTCCCTCTTGAATCTGTATGTGATTCAATATGAATAATCATATCTTTATACTTATTCATTACCGCAATAATTTTATTTAATTCTGGTTTAGCATCCTCTCTAATTTCACTTTTGTCAAAATCAAAATAAATTATATCGGTACTTAAATCAGCTAATATATTCATGTCTCTTAATGGGTCTAACTCTAAATTTACGACCATCTCGGTGTATGCTTCTTGATTGTATGAATTAAAGGGTTTAATTTTATTTTCAAATTTTGGTTTATCACCATTAAGTTGGTAGTTATGATCTCGCTCAATTAATTTTTCATAATATCCATCCTTACCTGTTTTAAGTTCAAAAACGATCTCTCCTTTGCTGTTTGATAGAATTATAGTGGCATTTTCTAAAGGTTCATGTGTGACATTATCTGTAATAATTCCTTTTAAAGTAAAGTCTATTGAGCGTGTAAACGAATAGATATCATCATCTCCAACACCACCATCTCTATTAGATGCTAAGTACCCTTCGGAGCCAGAATCATTAATGTTAAAAGCAAAATCATCACGATTACTGTTTATTGGCTTTCCTAAGTTCATTACATTTTTATACTCATTGTCAATTTGTTCGGCAACGAATATATCGAGTTGTCCTAATCCAACATGTCCTTCAGAAGAGAAGTACAATTTTTGTTCAGCTGAGTTGTAATATGGAAACATTTCATTTCCTTCAGTATTTATTGTGGCACCTAAGTTGATCGGTTTTCTAACTCCACCACGATCATGGATTTCCGAAACATAAATATCTGTACCACCATACCCACCTGGCATATCTGATGTGAAAAATAGTTTTTTTCCATCTGCACTAATGGATGGGTGACCAACAGAGTAAGCGTCACTACTGAAAAATAGTGGTTTGCTGTTTTTCCATTCACCATCAATCCATTCTGCTTTAAATATTTTTAAGTTATTGACATTATTATCATCTTTAATTTCATTCTTATTAAAATAATTATTTCTAGTAAAAAACATATATTTTCCATCTGGAGTAAAGCATGCTGCTCCTTCATGAAATTTTGTATTAACGCCTTCTTTTAATCTTGTAATGGTTTTTGAACTATCGTTGATTTTAAAAATATCTAAAAACGGTTGGTTGTTCCAGTTATATATACGCTTTACACTAGCATCTTTATCTTCTCTTGCAGAAACAAAATAGGTATTTCCTTTGTAAGCTATGGCACCGTAATCACTATTGACAGTGTTTAATGGGCTGTTAGTTACTTCGTATCTTTTTTTGCGTTTTTGGATGACATCGATGAAATTTAAATTCTTAAAAAAATGGTCAACTCTAGAGTCAATGACACCTGTAGCTTTAAATTTCCCCATCCATTTTTCAGATTTTTTATAATCTCCAGAAGTTCTTAGAGCTTGTGCGTAAGCATAATAATACTTAGGGTCTGCGTCTTTATTACGAACAACCTTCTTATAGTATTTCACAGCGTTTTGAGGTTCACGTAATAGCATATAGCAATCTCCTAATTGTTGATTTAGATATAGGTCATTAGGTGTTTTGTCATATGCTGCTTGATAAAACTCTATAGCTTTCACGTAGGAGAATTTGTCAAAAAGTTTATCCCCATGGTTTATTTTTCCACTCTGCGCATAAAGCGTTATGCTAGATAAGAAAATACTGATATATATAATATATGTTTTCATAATTAAAAGTATCTAGGTGATTTATATTTTGTAGTTGGAAACTTGAACTCATAAATTAAAATGATTTCATGTGATCCAGATGTGTATTGTCTGATGTCTGAAAATGAATATTCATAAGCATACCCAACTCTAAATTGTGGTGTGATTTTCATATCAAATATTCCTCCAAAAGCATCATCATGTCTGTAAGAACCACCAATCCAAAATTTTTCATATAGTAAGAATAAGGCACTTACTTCAACAGATAAAGGCGAACCTTTTGTGTATTTAGTAGAAAAGGATGGTTTTAGCTTTGTATTGGCACTTAAATCAAACACGTACCCTCCAATTACATAATAGTGGTTTCTTTCTAATGCTACATAGGCATCATCTTTATTATAATCGTTTGAGAACAATCTAGGAGAGGATAATCCTAAATACCATTTGTTAGTATGGTAATAAGCACCTGCACCAACATTAGGAGACCATCTGTTTAGTTTCTCCTGAAATGAAGGGTCTTCATATACAGATGGAAAGCCAAACAGTTCTTCGTCAATTTTATATTGACTAAATCCAGCTTTCATACCTAGAGATAAAAAGTGTTCTTCCCTTGTTTTAATTGTGTAAGAATAGTCTACATAAAATGAGGTAAAGTTTTCATATCCAGCTTGATCACTCATAATAGATAAACCAAGTCCCATTTTATTATTACGTAAAGGCGTGTTGGCTGAAATAGTTGATGTTCTAGGAGCATCTGTTACACCCACCCATTGGTTTCTATTTACAGCAACGGCGTATAAAGCTCCTCTACTTCCAGCATAGGCTGGGTTCACAGCTACAGTGTTGTACATGTAGTGAGAAAATTGAGGTTGTTGCTGAGCGCTTACTAAATTTGGGGCACTAAGTAGGCAAATCATGATTAAAATTACTTTTTTCATAATGCTTGTGTTTTATAATTATTTAGTGCTTAAGTAAACATGTCCGGTAATAGGTCTAATATCCCTATTTCTTATTTCAATAATGTAATAGTATGTTCCTGTTGGTAACTCATTATTAGTTCCAATAGTGATACCTCCTTGCGAAGTTCCTCTCCAGCGTCCTTTTTTAGAATCGTATAAATCACTTTGGTAAACGAGAGCTCCCCATCTGTTAAATATTTTTAGACTAGGTGTACCACAATCATCTATACCTTCAACTTTAAAGTAATCATTATATACATCACCATTTGGAGTAATAGCTTTAGAAATAAATTTGTCATCTAAACAATCACATTCCGGAGCTACAAGTAAAATTTGTTCTTTTATGGTTTCATTTCCACAATCGTCAGTAATCACCCAAGTTCTTATAATTTGGTAATTATCTAACCCTTGTGCTCCTTCTGTAATCTCTGTAAATACAACTGTAGCATTATCTGAACAATTCTCTTC
>JBMZDR010000039.1:0-10411 GCA_049614485.1 Flavobacteriaceae bacterium | reverse complement strand
TCCAGCATCGACAATCGCCATAACCGAGCGACCAGCTTTCGCCAGCAATTGTTCCAGCATCGACAATCGCCATAACCGAGCGACCAGCTTTCGCCAGCAATTGTTCCAGCATCGACCCCCCCAAATAGCTGTTTTAAGCATTTTCAATATAGTTCACAATATCACTATGTAGTACATACCAATTTGTAAGTTTCTTATATCCTTTCAATTCCTTTTTCACTAGCTTATCTCTTAAAGTTCTAACATTGCAATTCAAGATTTTAGAAGCTTCTACACTATTGTAAATTGATTCAATCGTGACTTTTCGCTTTGAGCCTTTCAAGAATTTGATAATATCGCTATGCAAAACATACCATTTATTCAAACGCTTATGACCTTTCAATTCCTTTTTCGTTAGCTTCTTTCTTAGTGTCCTAACATGACAGCTTAAAACTTCGCTTGCCATTTCAGCCGTATATACTCTATTTTCCATATTGTTATATTTTGATGTAACGTTTTCTAAAAAGTGAACACTTTTTGAGCCTCAAAAATTCCATGCCAAACATACATTTTATATACATTTGATGTAATATTTCAAGCTAGTATAATTGCGTGTTTTTCGTAATAGAACAAAGCCAAAGCTACAATATACGGTTTATGTACATATAAGATACATATTACTTACAATTTCTTTTGAAAATAGGCAAAATACTTGTAACATTATTTGTACGACCGTATAAAAAGTGTTATCTTTGTAAAAATGAGGAGGCAAAGACGCCTTTTTGATTTGTTATAGCATTAAATTAAAATATTATGAAATACGTTGCATATTTTAGAGTTTCTACAAAAGGGCAAGGCGAAAGCGGTTTAGGTTTGGACGCTCAAAAAGCATTTATCAAACACTACCTAAATGAAAATGATATAGTTGCTAATTTTACAGATGTGCAAAGCGGTAAAACCTTAGACCGTCCACAATTGAAAGAAGCTATCAAGCTTTGCAAGGAAAACGGTTACGGTTTGGCTATTGCGAAACTTGACAGACTGAGCAGAACAACAGAAGATATTTTGAAAGTTTTTAATGAGTTGGACGGTTACTTGTATTCGTGTGACATTCCAATGCAGAAAGGGCAAAAGATTGATAAGTTCACTTTGACACTATTTAGTGCCATTGCAGACCGTGAAAGAGAAATGATAAGTATTAGAACGAAACAAGCTTTGCAAGCACTAAAGGCAAAAGGTGTGAAATTAGGTAAACCCGAAAACTTGACAGACAAATCAAGAGAAAAGGCATATAAGGCAAATGCAGAAAAGGCAAGCAAAAACGAAAACAATAAAAGAGCAACTTCTTTGATTTGTGCTTTGAGAAATTACGAAAACAAAACTTACAGAGAAATAGCAGAAAAGCTTAATGCAGACGGCTTTAAAACAAGTCGAGGCAAAGCGTTTTCAGCTATGCAGGTGCAACGATTGTATAAAAGAAATTGCGATTGCAAAAAATAAGCTTCAAAGGTAGGTACATCTATTTTGTATCTACCTATTCAAAATAACACTAAGTAACAATTTAAATCAAAATATTATGCAAGATACAACAGTTCAAAAAATAGAGTTTGGCAAGGAATATAATTTATCTACCAACGAACTATACAAAATACTCCAAAGCGAAATTTTTGCACAAAGTTTCATAAGTGTATTTTATGAAATAGTAAAAAACGAAAATAGCTTAGAAATAAAGCACAAAGACACAAAAAACAGGCTAGTTATAAAAGGAAACACAAATATCAATTGTGAACTTGATTATTCAGAAATTACACTAAAGTTTGTTCAAAATGGCATTAAAATTTATGTGATAATAAATCTCAGCTTTATATCGTTGTCATTCAATCATAACGACGCTTTAATTATTTTCCATTAAAAACAAGTTCCTTGCACCTATTCAAAATAACACTAAGTAACAATTTAAATCAAAATATTATGCCAAATACAACAGTTCAAAAAATAGATACCCAAAAACTCGCTTTTTCAGACTACCAAAACATAAAAGCCATATTTGAGCAACTTCAAAATAACAGCTTGACAGAAAACTATGAGTTGGAATATACGCCAGCTTCTTTGAGTATTAGGCACAAAAACGATTTGCGACCGCTGACCATCTATGAAACCAATAGCTTTAAAATGCAGGAGCTTCAAAGTAGTCTTTTGATTGAAAATGATACTATTCAAATTGTGCTATACGATAACGGCTTGCAAATTACACTACTGTAAAGCCAAAAAAGGCAAGGAACGAAACGCAAAAGTCATTCCTTGCCTTTTATTATTTCACTTCAAAGCCTTATTAATGGAGCATATCAACACAACAGGAGCGATAATTAACGAACTCATAGCTACATATCCACTTATCAAGCACGTTTTAGTCATTGGAGGAGGTGCTTTTTTGGTCATATTAGGTGCTATATTTCACGATAAGGTTACTATGTCTATGTATAGGAGCAGGCATAAACGCAAATTATAGTGATATTTCAATGACAAAACTTTTAACCAGGTTGTTGTTTGAAAAACAGTTGTTTTAGGCTTTTTTGTGCCTTTTTGAGTTCCATCGCTTTGGAGCATAGAAGAGAAGAAGACAGAAACAGCTATTTTGGGTAAGAAACAGCTTTGCAACTCGATTGTGACAATTACAATTTGATGACATTGTTTTGTATCGACAATTCAGCAAAAACAGCTATTTTGGGTAAAAGACAGCTTTGCAAATCAATGATAGCACCTTACATTCTGTTTTTTTCTGCATAACTTTTCAAAAATAGTGAATGTTTGATTTTTTTTCTTAACTTTGAGGAAATATTACGACACTAAAGTTAAGGACTTGATTTTGTAGGAAAAATAGTGTGCAATGTTCATTAGTTTGTGAAATATGCAGGTATTGAGTAGCAAATGAGCCGACAGGCGTAAAAAAAATGTATGATACCAGCTACCTACAAAGACCTTAGTTATCGAAGTTACTTAAAAAAAAGGATAACAAAAAGTATTGAAGTTTCAAGATAATATACTTTACAACAAAAAGGCTATACATTAATTTGTATAGCCTTTTTGCATTTCAGCACAGGTGGATAACTAGCAACGTCACTATTAATTGCGAAATACCAAAAGCGGCCACAATTCCAGCACAGGCATTAGCACACAATAAAGGTATTACCTTTGCATATGAATAAACACGTCATAATATAATCAAAACCTTTCAAAATGCTTGCTTGGTATCAAAAAAGGTATTACCTTTGCATATAATTAAACATTAAAACATATAGATATTATGATATTTACAGATGAAAAAAAGGTAAGAACTTCTATTACCATAAACCCCTTGATACTCAATACAATAAAGAAGTTAGCTAAAGATGACGGTCGCACGGTTGCAAATTATTTTGAGAAATTAGCAAAGGAACACATCATTAGAATGAAAAAAGGCAAGCAAAGCAAAATTAGCTAAATAACAAACGTGTCAATTCTGAAATTCAGAAAACAGTAATGTAAGTGCTTGATAATCAAGGCTTTACAAGCTCAAAAGTGCTGCTGTTTTTTGGACTGAAAAAGGCACAAATCAAGACTAAAAGACACGAAAAACCACCTAAAATAAGATTTTTAACAGAAAATGTGCAAGAATGTTTGTTTCATAAGTATGATTTAACTACCTTGCATCAAACTTAATTAACAGTTGTAAATAAATATATTATGGCACTCAAAAAAGATAAAAGCCTACACAAAGCAAGGACAGGTTTAACAATAGATAGAAATATATTAAATGAAATGGTGCTTATAGCAAAAAAGGAAAAGAGAAGTTTATCCAATTTGACAGAAATACTATATGAAGAGTATATTTTGAAGAGAAAAAGAGATATGTATAAAACAGGAAATAATGCTAATATTAGCTAATATTATATAAGAAAAACCTTTGAGTGTGCTAAGTTTTGAACCGCTAAACACACCGCAAAGGCATCTAATAACAAATTAAATTTGCTACAATGACAAATTTACAAAAAGTCGTGCTATTTATAGTCACGACAGGCATTTTATTTGCCACCATTTCAAAAATAGGCATCATAGCGATGCTTATGCTTAGTGCCTTTTTCCTCCTTTTGGCATTAATGCTATTCTTAGTTTGGGCCATACGTCCACTAGCTACACATCGCAATAACTTGCAAACTTTCAACCTTACTTTTGAAAGCAAACGAATTGAATTTGAAGCCTTGCCAAATGGCTTGTATCAAGTCAATTTGTGTACCTTGACATTTGATGAAATAACAGCCAAAAATGCAAGATACGAGGTCATAAGAAATGCAGGTGGTAGTACTACATTGTCTTGGCACTCACTACCTAAAAAAATGCAACGTGCCTACTTCACTAAAGATATAACAGTACAATTAAGCGAAAAGCTTTTGACCGAAAAGCAAGCTTTGAGACTACATTTTGAATTGCTAAAGATGGCAAAAACTCAAAGTGTAGCTAATGCTACTTATATATGCAATTTAATTGAAAGTGTAGGAAAGCCAAAATTATTTACTGCAAGTCGCTTGGCAATGTTTAGCGAAGCAAAGCAGAACATGCAAGCACGAATACAAGCCAAAAAAGCTAGTTTTGCCCCCCCCCCTCCACTTTCGAGTGCAGGAGCAGGTGCAGGTTTGGCACAAAACAGCCTATTGTATGTGTTTTTATTTGCATTTAATGCTACAAAAATAGAGATAGAAGCGACTGCAAAAGAAGCTATGCTATTGATGCCAAATGAAACGCTTGCGACAAATTTCAAGCTTATTGCCTTAATATTAGTAGTTCTGAAATGTATAACATCGTTTCAAAGCTATTGTAAAAATGAGTGTGTAAGCTAATGAAAAAGAAAAAAACAAAACAGCAGTCAAGCAACCTTATAACACTTGCTTACATCTTTATTCTTGCACTCGCTTTTGCATATTTCGCAAATAGTAGTGACGCTACTATTGAAGCTGACACAACAAAGATTTTAAAGCGATTTTTACATGAAAAAGAAATTGAAAATTGCAGTTATGTAGGTGCAAAATCAAGGTAGGTAACAATTGACAGTAGGCGTTTTATGATGCTTTAAGATACACTTTATGTGTAACTACATAAAATGCTTGTTATCAATGATTTATGAAAATAAAGCTTTCAATTAAAGTCAATAATTAACAATTCAAAACTAAACATAGCACAACATGAAAATAAAAATCAAAAAAACTGAGCTAGAAAGGTACTCAAATGCTTTACATTCCGCAATGGTGGACGTTCACACAAAAGTAGAAGCTTTAATACACAAAAGTTCACACGACATAGCAGAACCCGAAAGCATCAAGTACGACACCAAAATTCTTGCTGACTTGAGTGAATTATATGAAATATTTCACGCAAAAAAAGCCTAAAAAGCTATTCTGCTACTATTTTAGCATCAAACAACCAGCAAATAGCTGTTTAAATGGCACTTAAACACCGTTTAAACAGCTATTTCAATATATAACAATCGCTACAATATCGGTAAATATCGCTAACATAGCAGTTAATAAAGGTATATAAGGGACGTTTTAGGCTCACAAATGCTTGACAATCAAGCACTTACACACAGGAATATTATTATTACTATGCGTACCCCCCCCTTTGCAAAAAAGCAGTATTCTGAAAAGGCTTTATAGGAAACGTTGCAAATTTGCTGTTAATAGTTATTCCAGCATCGATAATCACTATAACCGAGCGACCAGCTTTCGCCAGCAGTAGTTCCAGCGACTGTTCCAGCATCAAAGTTGCAACAAAAAAAACATCGCCAGCATAAAGTATTCTAGCACACAAAAGCGTAATTGTTGTTAGTTTTTGTTGTCGTTTTAGTGTTTGGAAACATACACCAAAACAAAAGATGTAAGCGACTTGAATAAACTAAAAGTACACTTTTTGATAGTTTGTAGCATTTTTTGCATACAAACTGAAATAACAAATCAAATAAAGCCTTTTGTGCTACAAAAAGTACACAAAAAAAATAAATTTAGCCTAAAACATGAAAAAGTTAGAACACATCTTGCATTTTTAGCAAAAAATATTCTAACTTTGAGTTCCACAAAAAAGGCAAAAGCATAGATAATTGAGCCTACCTATGCTTTTAGAGTTTGAAAGTAATGCTATTTCTGTATATTACTAAAAAGGTTTGATTAAGCCGTTACTTTACTCATTTGAATTACAAAGCTAATGAAAAATGACGTGACCACAAAGCAAAGAACCAATTAATTAATCATTATTTTTGAGTAGCACACCAATTAGATAGATACCTACTTTCTTATCTCTAATACTTGCCTAATATTTAACAAAATACAAATATTAGTACAATGACATTAGAAAATACGACAGCAGAAAATACAGTCTTACCACAATCAAGCACACCATATTTAAGCACAAAAGTAAGTGTTTATAGTTCCATATTTTACGACAAAACACCAAAGCAAATGCCTTTGCGTGACGTGCTATCAAAAATCACAGATAAGGCACAAAAGGCAAAGTTTGAACGCTTACGCTCATTAGATAAAAAAGCTTACGACAGCGAAAAAACAAAGCTAAAAGCATTTACAGTTAGTGCTACTTTTGCAGGCGGCCACAGTATGAAAAACCTTGAAAGCTACACAGGTTTGATGCAATTGGACTTTGATAATTTGAGTGATAACGATGTCATTCGAGCAAAAAAAATATTACGCAAATTACCTTTTGTTTTAGCCGTATTCGACACCGTAAAAGGACGTAATGGCATCAAGGCAATAGCTGTTTTAAACAATTCAGACGCTACAAAACACACTAGATACTACAAAGATTTGGCTAAATACTTCTTAGACAATCACACCTTAGTGTTAGACAAACAATGTTGTGATTATACAAGATGCTTCTTTATTCCTTATAGTGAATTTTCTCACACTAAGGACACCGTAACGCCTTATAGCCTAAAATATAGAGAGATTGAGAAAGTAGTTAAGAAGCCAAAAAAACAGCCATCTAGCACAAAAAACACCTACCAAAAAGGCAAGTACATTTTTATCAATGAATTTTCTAGTAACAGCGATAAATTAGACAAAATCGCTAGTTTTCACATGAGATATGAGCCTTTCACAGATGGAAACCGTCACAGACACGCTACAAAATTTGCGTTATTTGCTCACAAAATGGACGTGCCATTGATTGACGCTGAAAACTACTATTATGCGAACTATGATAAAAAGCGGTGCAATGCTTTCACTTTTGAGTACGAAAATAGAATACAGAACAAAGGCACTTACGAATACCCAACTTACAAAGAATACACAAAACCACAACAGGCACAAAAAACAGCTATTAAGCCTATAATCAATGTTTTGGGTACGCATAAAATTAGCAAATACATATTTGAGAAAATAGACGTTTTGCGTAAAATGATAAATGCAAAAGGCAAATCTTTTATGCTAGATGCACCCACAGGAACAGGCAAAACAGATACTGCTATGTATCTGATTAATGAGGCAAGGAAAGCAGACCAAAGCAAGCGTTTTGTATTCTTTGTGCCTACTAATGCACTTGCTGAAAAAATGGCAAATGAGTATAGCGAGGCAAGCAAAAACTATCACAATTTAAGCTTAAAAATACTGAAATTAGACCAATATACAGAAGTTGAGGAAAAGATAAATATAGCTTATAGTATTGATAGTTATGATGTTGTCGTGTGTGTAGCTAATTCATACAAATTTATTGAAAACTCAATAACAGAAAATACAGTTATATTTTATGATGAAATACACAAGTGTATAACACAACACAACATAGCACCATTGCAAGACATTCAGCGTATTATATATAATAATTGTACTAAAGTATTTATGAGTGGCACGGCTTTTTCAAGCTTTACAAATGAGTTTAAGTTAGGCATAACAAAGTTTGAAAGAACCGAAAATAGGAATACAAAAATACACTGTATTGAGTTGCTGAATGAAAAGGATATTGAGAAAGGTTTTAACCATAATACGGCTTTCAATTCGTATGAAAATGCAATAATGAATTATGCAGAAATGTTAGAAGCCGAAAACAAAGTGCATCTGATATTTCTAAACCACAAATTGAGACAGGAGCGTATAAAAGAAACTATATTAGCTGGTGGAAAGTTTGACGTATATATTGTAAATTCAGAAAACAAAGACAATGTAGCTTATCAATGTCTAGTGAACAACAAACCTATTCCTATCAAGAATAACAAAAGTGCTATTATTCTTTGCACCTCCTTTGTTTATGAAGGGGTAAATTTGATAAACAAGAGCGAAGAGATAAGTAAAATTGCCATTTTTGGCGAAAAATATATAGCAAATGTAATGCAAGCATTAGCAAGGGCAAGGAAAGCACAGGATATTGATGTGTACTATTTCTTAACCAAAAACAGCAACAAAGGATATGCTAGAACATTTAAGAACTTCAAAGCAGAAGTAGCAAGCACAACCGAAAAATATAGAAGCATATTACTTGAAAGCGAAAGGCTTAAAAAGCTATTGAGTGAAACAGAAATAACTATAAAAAAACTTACAAGTGTAGATGACCAATACAGTATTATCGACACCGAAAATTTAGGCGTATTGAAAAGGGTGCTATTTGAGCAAAAAAGAATACTATTAGCTAATGATGTGTCAAAACTTGTAACTAGCGATGGCAAAATAAATCGCATAAAGGTTGTCGCTGAATACGAAAAAAAGAAAGCAAATGAGGAAACCAATTTTCAAAAATTCAATGAAATCAAGAAAACACATAGCAATTTAACGATATATAGAAAGCAAGCGAGCGATATAATGAGCCTTTTTATTGATGGCAATGAAAATGAGACATTGACAAAAGAATTAAGCCAAATTGCTGTTAAAAATGGAGAAAGAATAAGCAAGGTTATAGAAGATGAGAAGCAAGCAAAGAAAGATATAAAGCACTTTGTAAAGCAAATCTTAACCGACAATGCAATGTTTACGATAGCATTATTTAGGGATAAAGACATTAAATTTAGACGCAAAGCAGAACTTAGAACATTTGTATTTGAAACCATAAACAAGTACAACTATAACGTATTAGAAAGTAACGAATACAAAGAATTTAAGATAAAGCACAAAATAGATTTGAACGATTATAATTTGTTTAAGCTAATTTCTGATATAGTTAAACGGCTCAAAAGAATACAAACACACTTTAGTTTTAATGAAAAATTCTTGAAAGGAAAGCAGTTAAAGGCTATTATGCTTCTTAGCAAAAATCAATTTAAGTCACATATGGAAAGGCTCGATACTATGCGTTCAATTCAAAGTGACACGCCTAACATTAAGGAATTGATTAATATTAGCATGTATGAAAAAATCTATGAGACCGTAAAAACTAAATACGAAATTGAGGCTATTAATGACCTCCAAAGAAACTATAATAGCAGAAGCGAGTTAATAAATGCGATTCATATATACAAGAAAAACAACGACAACACATTAAGCGAAAACGTATATAAGCAATTAATGAATGTGTTAGGTAGCAAAAAGAATATAGCAGAAACTAGAAAAGATATTGCAAGCATATTAAAAGGCAATGAAATAGTATTAGACCAAATCTATACTAAATACGAGCTGGTGCAACTGTGTAAAAACATCTATGAATATGAGGTAAAAGGGGCAAAAAATCAAGTTCAAAGAAAGGCTTATTTTGAGGCTATAAATTTGAGTGATAAACAGCATCTTGACACAATGAAAACGCTGTTTATTTGGAAAGAAAAAAGACAGCATCAATTTTGCGAAAAAGCAGGCAAAAACATATTTAAGAGATTTATCGTTTTGGTACGCAAAAACAGCTATTTGGAGGTTCTTAATGATTATGCTGATTTTGGGTAATAGTATCTTTTTTTAGGTTTTACCAATTTTTTATATAGAGTTAGAATATTATCTGTTTTTGTTAAGTTGGTATAAACATTTTTGTGACAATTCAGACCGTTTTTTATTAGGCTCATGTATTACCTTTGTAACAATGTACATAAATGCTATTTTAGCGGTCGCTACCTACACAGTAAATATGCCTTATTTTGGCTTGTTTTGTTGGTGTAAAAGTGTCTTATATTTTGTAGCAAATAACAATGTGTAACAGTTGATGTTTTAGCGTCTAAAAATACAAAGTTTATTAGTATTGTAGTTTAGCTTTTGGTTTGGCTAAAAAAGGTTATGGCAAGTGTAGAAATATGCTTGCCTTTTTTTATGTCCAGCATCGACAATCGCCATAACCGAGCGACCAGCTTTCGCCAGCAATTGTTCCAGCATCGACAGTCGCCATAACCGAGCGACCAGCTTTCGCCAGCAATTGTTCCAGCATCGGCAATCGCCATAACCGAGCGACCAGCTTTCGCCAGCAATTGTTCCAGCATCGGCAATCG
>JBMZDR010000038.1:0-11411 GCA_049614485.1 Flavobacteriaceae bacterium | reverse complement strand
GAATACGAAAGTAGCTTTAGAATCTTTCATTGCTGACTTGTCAACTTTTTGAAGATCCCATCCACCGTCTTCCATTGAGTGCATAAAGTCATCACCATACTTGATAATTCCTGACTCTAACATCTCTCTTAAAAGGTCATTTCCTTCACGAGTTCTTTCACCTACTCCTGCGAATACTGAAAGTCCACCGTGACCTTTTGCTATATTGTTAATCAACTCTTGAATCAATACTGTTTTACCTACTCCGGCACCACCAAATAATCCAATTTTACCTCCTTTTGCGTAAGGCTCAATTAAATCAATTACTTTAATACCTGTAAATAAAACTTCTGTAGAAGTTGATAATTCTTCAAATTTAGGTGCTTGTCTGTGAATTGGCAAACCAGCATCTCCTGTTTTAGGTAATTCTCCTAAACCATCAATAGCATCACCAATTACATTGAATAAACGACCGTAAACGTCATCACCTATTGGCATTTTTATAGGGTTTCCTGTTGCAACTGCAGCAGCTCCTCTACTTAATCCATCAGTTGAATCCATTGAGATTGTACGTACTGTATTTTCTCCAACGTGTGATTGAACTTCAAGAACCAATTTATTTCCGTTATTATTAACTTCTAATGAATCGTAAATTTTTGGAAGTGCTCCATCTTGGCTGTTGAACTCTACGTCTACAACTGGCCCGATAATCTGTGATACTTTTCCTGTAAGTGTTGACATTCTTAACTATTTAATGTTTAGAAAATTATAAGCGATTGAGTTTAGCTCATTTTTCGCGGTGCAAAGATATTCTTTTTAAATTAATTTTCAATGCTTTTTTATAGCAAAAAAGCATCTTGATGACTCAAAATGCTTTTTAATAACTTTTTATTGATTTATTTTTTACTCAACGGTAACTGATTTTGCCAAATTTCTTGGCTGATCTACATTACACTCACGCATAACCGCAATATGATATGATAACAACTGTAAGGGTATTGTTGTTAATAACGGACTTAGCAACTCTAATGTTTCAGGAACCTCAATAACATAATCTGCTATTTCACGCACACTCACATCTCCTTTATTAACTACAGCAATAATTTTCCCTTTACGAGATTTGATTTCCTGAATATTACTCACTACTTTTTCATAATGCCCTTTTTTAGTTGCAATAACAACTACCGGCATCTGTTCATCAATCAATGCAATTGGCCCGTGCTTCATTTCCGCCGCTGGATATCCTTCTGCGTGAATATATGATATTTCTTTAAGTTTTAAAGCGCCTTCAAGAGCTACTGGAAAATTAAATCCACGCCCTAAATATAAAAAGTTAGGCATGTCTTTATACACTTCAGATATCTGTTTTATGTGTGCATCTGACTCTAAAGATTCTTTTACTTTTTCAGGAATTAATTCCAGTTCCTGTAAATGCATGTGATAATCAGAAGTAGAAATTGCGCCTTTTACCTTAGCTAATTTTAGAGCAATCAACGTTAAAACCGTAATTTGAGTTGTAAATGCTTTTGTTGAAGCTACACCTATTTCTGGCCCAGCATGTGTATATGCCCCTGCATCAGACTCTCGTGCAATTGTTGAACCAACAACATTACACACACCAAAAACAAACGCTCCTTTAGATTTCGCTAATTGAATTGCCGCACGTGTATCGGCGGTTTCTCCGGATTGTGAAATAGCAATCACTACGTCATTTTCAGTAATAATTGGGTTTCTATATCTAAATTCTGAAGCATACTCTACTTCAACTGGAATTCTTGCCAAATCTTCAAAAACATATTCAGCAACTAAACCTGCATGCCATGAAGTTCCACAAGCTACAATTATAATTCTATCAGCATTTAAAAACCGTTCGATATTATCATCAACCCCTGCCATTCTAATGATGCCCTCATTAACCAACATTCTACCTCTATAGGTATCTGTTATTGCATTTGGTTGCTCGTGAATTTCTTTAAGCATAAAATGATCGTAACCATCTTTCTCTATTTGCTCCAAATTCAATTGCAACTCTTGTATATATAACGCCACTTCTGAATCATCAGATATCTTACGAATCTTAACCTTCTTACCTTTTCTTATAACTGCAATTTCTTCATCTTCTAAATAAATTGCATTATTGGTATATTCAATAAAAGGGGAGGCATCTGAGGCTATAAAAAACTCACTATCATCATCACCAACACCAATTGCTAATGGGCTTCCCATTCTTGCAGCCACTATCTCATCTGGTCTATTTTTATCAAATACAGCAATAGCATATGCTCCTACTACTTGTGTTAAGGCTATACGTACAGCTTTCCCCAGCTTTACACCTTCGTTTTTCTTTACATCTTCAATTAAGTTGATTAACACCTCAGTATCTGTGTCAGAAACAAAGGTATAACCTCGTTTAATCAACTCTTTTTTTAAGGGGTCATAATTTTCTATAATTCCATTATGAATAATAACTAAGTCCCCAGAGTTTGATACATGCGGATGGGAATTTACATCATTTGGTTCGCCGTGTGTAGCCCAACGTGTATGACCAATTCCTAAAGTTCCGCTCTGTGAAATTTCTGTTTGTGCTTTACGCTCTAAATCAACTACTTTTCCTTTGGTTTTTGACAACTTAACATCGCCATCATCAAGCAAAGCAACTCCTGAACTATCGTAACCACGATACTCTAAGCGCTTCAACCCTTTTATAATTATCGGATAAGCTTCTCTATAACCTACATAACCTACAATTCCACACATACGGTATTAATTATCTTCTTCAGTATATACTATTCTTAACTTTAATCTTTTTGTATCATCTATAGCGTTTTCATTAAACAACACCGTTCCTTTATGGGAATTTACCGATGTTGACAACACTGAATGAATATCATTTTTTTCATCATTATTAGGATCTCCATCATTATTCACAACACTATCATCTGCTCCAATTATTACAGAATCTTTTAAACTTGAACTTCCTAACAAACTAACGTTATTAGATACGATTAACCCTAAACTTACATTAGTAGAATCTTTTTTAACTAAGTTCGTAATGTGTTCCGTAATACGGATTTTATACTTTACACCATCACCTGAGTCATCTCGCTCTAATTTCCCTAAGTGATTGATTTTTGAAAAACTTGGATCTGGACTACTTGTATTATCAAAACTATAATCAAGTAAAACAGTATTATTATTAATATCATAAATAAAAATACGATCTAATTCATCATCTATAAACTGCATCGCATTTTGATCAACAAAAAACTCCAAGTTAGCTTCATTGATAATAACATCTCTATTTCTCAAGTCTTGCAATTCATTTGAAATTCCATCAGCGTCATCATCTAATCCAGAAAAAAGATCTAGTACAGCCATAGCGCCTTCTCCACCTTTAAGGTATATTTTATCAACTTCCTCTGTATAATTAAAATTATTATCATAGGTATTAACTGAATTTCCTTCAAAAAGAATCTTAATTGAATCTTCAAGAGGGTCAGCCCCTCCGTCTGGATCAGTATACTCATACGTAACTTCAATTTCTGCAAGTGACAGGTCTAACCCTAAAAGCACTCCTTGCAATGGCGTATCAACAGTAGCTTGTAGATAAATTCCTCTGTAGAAGTTTTTAAAATTACTTGCTGAAGAAAGCGCCTCTTCATTTGCATCATTTAACAACCATGCAAAATTTGAAACATCTAAATTAAGTGAATCTGTAAGTCTTGGTGAAAATCGGGCTGTCTGCGTCACTCCGTCATCGTCATCCCAAGGCACTTCTACTTCGCTTGAAGTTGGTAAAAAATCATTTTTTTCATACAGAAGGTTTGAGGCTGGTGCTATTTGCGATAGGGTAAAATCATTATCTCTTGAATAATATTTTTGGCGTTCCTCAAAATCGGTATTAGGATCAAAGTCATTTAAATAGTATTCCGATCTAAATAATTTTAAATTTATTGAAGTGTTACCGTATACAGAGTCTAACTCGTACTCGCCTTCTCCATCTTCATTTGTGCTAATTTTTCTGCTAAAATAAGGTATGGTTAACTTCGCTTTTGTTATCACGGCACCATCTTGAAACTCTTTACCGTACTCACTCAAACCTACTTGTGTTAGCACATTAGCTGTTGTTTCGCCATACACGGGGTCATTATAATACCCTAAAGTGTTATAAGGCAAGTTATTTGTTTGAACAGGGTGTTGACCATCAAGCTTTACGTTAGTAGTTTGAATTTCAAAACTATCATCATTTATAACATTAAAATGATTTACATTTACTAAATCCGTTCCTGTTGTATTATAATCTTTGTCACATGAAGCCACCAATAAAGTAACAACTAGTAAAGCTAAAAATTGCTTTGTCCTCTTCATAATAATATTCATTTCTTAATTAGGCCATAAGGCTTTTATAGAATTCTGTATATGCAGATTCAAACTCATCTGGCGATTTATAGTCTAAAGTAGGTGTTTCACTACTAGCCAAATACTCTATTAACTCAGAATTAACATCTTCCGATCCAACAATCACACCGTCAGAGCTATCTGCTGCTAATTTCATCATATTATTATACGTTGCTTTTTCTATAATTTTTAAAGCATCATCATCAATATTATCAAACTTAATTTTGTCTTTCAAATTTTCTCCTAACTCACCATCAAAGCCTTCAGAATAAATTGAAGTAACCACCTTACTATCTGTAAAAAGAGGTTCATCTGCAAAATACTTTTTTAAATATAACGGCAATAATGACGCCATCCAACCGTGTACATGTATCACATCAGGCGCCCAATTTAACTTCTTTACTGTTTCAATTACACCTTTAGCAAAAAAAATGGCGCGCTCATCATTATCTTTAAACAACACCCCATCTTCATCTGTAAAAGTTGCTTTCCTTTTAAAATACTCTTCGTTATCTATAAAATACACTTGCATTCTTTCTTTAGGAATAGACGCAACTTTTATGATAAGAGGCATATCTAAATCATTTATCACAAGATTCATTCCAGACAATCTAATAACCTCATGCAACTGGTGTCGTCTTTCATTAATATTCCCAAATCTTGGCATGAATATTCTAGTCTGACCACCAATTGAATTAACCATTTTGGCTGCTTGAAATGAATTTGATGAAATCTCAGTTTCTGGCAAATAAGGCACTACTTCTGATGAAACAAATAAAATTCTCTTATCTTTCATTCTATATATTTTTAATCTTTTAGTTCGTATTCTTATATTAAAAACAAAATTTTAACACAATTCTCGTGTTAAAAAAAATATTTAAAACTTTGCAAAATTACAAAAATTATGCAGATTAATAGTAATGTATTAAGTTTGCGTTCGATTTAATTTCATTTCAATGAAAGTTTTCTATACCAAAAAAGAAATTTCTGAGTTTGTAAACTCAAGCATCAAAGAAGACAAAACCCTTGGATACGTCCCAACTATGGGAGCTTTACATCATGGTCATGGCTCATTGATTGAACAATCTATAGCCGAAAATCAGGTTACAATTGTAAGTATATTTGTGAACCCAACTCAGTTTGACAATAGAACTGATTTAAACAAATACCCACGTACTCTTGAAAACGACATTGAATTAATTAAAAAAATAGACGCTTCCGTGGTTATTTTTGCTCCAAGTGCTGAAGAACTTTACGCTAATAATGTGAGCTCAAAATCATATTCTTTTGACGGACTAGAACACGAAATGGAAGGCAAACATAGACAAGGACATTTTGATGGTGTAGGCACTGTTTTGGATTTGTTTTTCAATTTGATAAAACCAACAAATGCCTATTTTGGTGAAAAAGATTTTCAACAATTACAAATTGTAAAAAAACTAGTATCCAAACTTAAGTTAAACGTTAATGTTGTTGGTTGTGATATTTTCAGAGAGAGTTCAGGTTTAGCAATGAGTTCAAGAAACGAACGACTTTCTAAAGAAGCGAGAATTGAAGCCGCGTTTATATTTAAAACACTTAAACAGGCAAAAACACACTTTGGCACAAAAAGTGCTACAAAGGTAGAGGAATGGGTTACCAAGCAGTTTGCAAAACACACACATTTTAATCTTGAATACGTGTCTGTTGCAAACGTAAACACCTTAAAACCAGTAAAAAGAAAATCAAAAAATCAGCAATACCGATTATTCATTGCTGTATTTATTGATAACATTAGATTAATAGATAATATCGCTTTAAATTAATTACATTTGCCCCATGTTAGTACACGTAGTAAAATCAAAAATTCATAGAGTTAAAGTTACTGGAGCGGACTTAAACTACATAGGTAGCATCACGATTGATGAAGACCTTATGGATGCTGCAAACCTTGTTCAAGGAGAAAAAATTCAGATTGTAAACAATAATAACGGTGAGCGTTTAGAAACATATGCCATACCAGGGCCTAGAAACTCTGGTGAAATTACTTTAAATGGTGCTGCCGCAAGAAAAGTAGCTCCTGGTGATGTGCTTATTCTAATAAGTTACGCCATGATGGATATTGAAGAAGCAAAAACCTTTAAACCATCTTTAGTGTTCCCTAATGAAGAAAACAACCTGTTGAATTAGTTTTTTTTGACTAAAAAAACATTCATAAAAGCACTTAAAATAATCATTCCAATTCTATTTGGAGTATTCTTGATTTGGTTAACCTACAACAAAACAACTCCTTTAGAAAGAGCTGATGTTATCAAGTATATTAAAAATGCTGATTATTTTTGGGTACTGATTTCCATAATATTAGGAGTTTCAAGCCACGCTTCAAGAGCATACCGTTGGAAATTTACATTAGAGCCATTAGGGTACACACCTAAATTTTTAAATAGTTTTATGGCGGTCATGATTGCCTATTTTGCAAATTTAGGAATCCCAAGATCTGGGGAAATCTTACGTGCTACTACACTAACCACTTATGAAAATATTCCGTTTGAAAAAGCTTTCGGAACTATAGTTGCAGAACGAATTGCAGACTTGTTAATGAGCATGCTTTTCATTTTTATTGCCTTGACCATGCAATATGATATGATCATGGAGGTTATTACTCTAATTATTGATCTTATTTATCAGAAACTAGTTACCAATCCAAAACTTATATCCTTAAGCTTTTTGATTGCTTTAATCATTCTCTTTATAATTTATAAAGGCTCTCAAAAAATAAAAACCAAAATTAAAACTTTTGCTATTGGCCTAAAAGACGGTATTTTAAGCATTGTAACCATGAAAAAAAAATGGGCCTTTATTGGGCATACATTTTTCATTTGGACAATGTATTTCCTTATGTTTTACGTAATATTCTTTTCCATACCAGAAACAACAAATACACCTATTAGTACGGCATTAGTGTCTTTTGTAACAGGTTCTTTTACAATGGCTGCCACAAATGGTGGCTTAGGAAGTTTCCCGCTGGTAATTCAAGAAACTTTAAACCTGTTCAATATTAGCAACCAAAGTGGTTTGGCTATTGGATGGATTCTATGGAGTGCACAAACAATCTTAAACATTGTTGCTGGTGTCATTTCATTCTTCTTATTACCAATATACAACAGAACAAAATAATCTGTATATTGTCGGTAAAATTCTGAAAAACTGTTATTAAAATGAGAAACCTAACATTACTTATTGCTTTTGCATTTATAAGCCTTAACACTATTGCACAAACCGTATATAGAGAACTTAACGGACCAGATGGTGAAAAAAGACAACTAAAAATACAAGTGCCCAGAAACTACGAAGCAAACGTTGACACGATGTACCCTGTAATCGTAGTTTTTGATGGTGATTACTTATTTGAACCGGTTGCTGGTGTTGCTGATTATTACTCGTATTGGGATGAAATGCCAGACGCAATTGTGGTGGGAATAAATCAACTTAACAGTAAAAGTCAAGATTTTGCTTGTGATGAATTGAATGGTTTACCAATTGAATCTGGTGCAGCATTTTTTGAATTTATAACTTATGACCTTTTTAACTTTTTAGACAATAACTACAGAACCGTACCATTCAGAACCATAATTGGACATGGTGATTCGGCTAATTTCTTAAATTTTTATTTATTTCAAGAACAACCGTTTTTTAACGCTTACATTTCATTAAGCCCTAGTTTTACAGAGCAAATGGAGTTGCGCTTAAAGGAACAGTTTAGCGATCTTCAAACACCAATTTTCTACTCATTAACAACCGCTGAAGATGATAGAAAAAACAGTAGAAATAGCATTTCGGCACTTCATAAAACCCTTGAAGCTATTTCAAATGAAAATTTTAATTACAATTATAATTACTACAAAGGAAAATCTCATTATGAACTAGTTAATCATGCTCTACCTACAGCTTTTGAGAAAATTTACAAAACCTACAAGCCCATTGATAGAAAAGAGTATAAAGAAAAACTATTAACTTATAGCGACGGTACTGCCATGGATTATGTGGTTAAAAAATACGACACTATAAAAACCATGTATGGGGTTGATAAACAAATTAGAATCAATGACTTTAATGCTATTGAAGCTGCCTTAAGAAAAGCTGAAGACTGGGAAACATTTAAACTTTTAGGAAAATTAGCACTTGAAGAATATCCTGATGCAATGTTAGGTAAATACTATATGGGAGTACATTATGAAAACATTGGGGAACCAAAAAAAGCAATAAAAGCCTACCAATCAGCTTATGTAATGGATGAAATAGGTGGCTTAAAAAAAGACGACATGTTGCATTATGTTGAGCTAATTAAAGCAGACTTCGGATTATAATAATGGCAAAAACAAAAACTGCTTTTTATTGTCAAAACTGTGGCACATCATTTTCAAAGTGGCAAGGGCAATGCACCTCTTGTCATAATTGGAATACTATTGCTGAAGAAATTATTCAAAAAGAAGAAAAAAAAAGCTGGGACATTAGTGGTTCTACTAAAAACAGGACTGCTAAACCTACCAGAATTTCGGAAATTGAAACCTCACAAGAAGCACGTTTAAAAACTACATCTAATGAATTTAACCGAGTACTTGGAGGTGGTATAGTTCCAGGATCATTAGTATTACTTGGGGGCGAACCTGGCATAGGAAAATCAACACTACTACTACAACTGGCATTACGGCTCCCTTTTAAAACACTATATGTTTCTGGAGAAGAAAGTATGCAACAAATTAAAATGCGCGCCGAAAGAATTACTCGTAATTCAGAATTATGCTACATTTTAACTGAAACAAAAACGCAAAACATTTTCAAACAAATTGAAGATATGACTCCTGATATTGTAGTTATAGATTCTATTCAAACATTACATACCGATTTTGTAGAATCTTCAGCTGGTAGTATTTCTCAAATACGAGAATGCACCTCTGAACTAATTAAATTTGCAAAAGAAACAGCAACACCTGTACTACTTATCGGACATATTACTAAAGATGGTCATATTGCAGGGCCGAAAATTTTAGAACATATGGTTGATACTGTTTTACAGTTTGAAGGCGACAGAAATCATATTTTTAGAATTTTACGTTCCTTAAAAAACCGTTTCGGATCTACAAATGAAATAGGTATTTTTGAAATGCTAGGCAACGGTTTAAGAGAAGTTAACAACCCCTCTGAAATATTACTTTCAAAAAACACAGCACAACTTAGTGGCAACGCCATTGCCGTAAGTTTGGAGGGTATGCGTACACTTTTAGTAGAAATTCAAGCACTTGTAAGTACCGCAGTATACGGAACACCGCAACGAAGCTCTACAGGATATAATGCCAAACGATTGAATATGCTTTTAGCAGTTTTAGAAAAACGTGCCGGATTCAGACTTGGTGCAAAAGATGTTTTTTTAAATATCACTGGAGGTATTTCAGTAGATGACCCAGCAATTGATTTGGCTGTCATTGCGGCAATCATGTCCAGTAATGAAGATATCGTTATAGATAAAGATATTTGTTTAGCTGGAGAAGTGGGCTTATCAGGAGAAATACGCCCTGTAAACAAAATTGATCAACGCATATTAGAAGCTGAAAAATTAGGATTCAGTAAAATACTCTTATCAAAACACAATAAAATAGCTGTAAAAAACACAAATATTGAACTCATTTTAGTCTCTAAAATAGAGGATGTTGTGAGTGAATTATTAGGTTAGATTACAAAATAAATTTACGAGTGTAGCAAAAGTTACATTCAGATAGCGGAAATAGTAATTCCTTTGTAGTCTCAAAAAACGAACACTAATGAACTGGATACTTGAACCTTGGCCTTGGTATATATCAGGCCCATTAATAACACTAACCATGTTAGCATTAATTTATGTTGGCAAAAATTTCGGTATGTCATCAAATCTAAGAACGCTTTGCGCATCCTTAGGTGCTGGAAAAAATTGCGATTTCTTTAGTTTCGACTGGAAAACTCAAAAATGGAACTTATTGGTTTTGTTAGGTACAATCATTGGTGGCTTTATAGCTGTTAATTTCCTGTCTTTAGAAAACATGAGTCCTGATTTAAATGAAAATACCATCAAACAATTACATAATTTAGGATTTATGAGTGCTGGTAACAACTACATGCCTACGGAGTTGTTTGACAACAATGTTTTTACCTCATTCAAAGGAATTTCACTGTTATTAATTGGCGGATTTCTCGTGGGTTTTGGCGCGCGTTATGCAGGTGGTTGCACATCTGGGCATGCCATTTCCGGGTTAAGTAATTTGCAATTACCATCATTATTAGCTGTAATTGGTTTCTTTATTGGGGGCTTAATTATGATTCATTTAATTTTCCCTTTAATTTTTTAAACATGAAAAACATACTATACATTTTCATCGGCATCTTCTTCGGGGTTCTTTTAATAAAATCTGAAGCTGCTTCTTGGTTTCGAATTTATGAAATGTTCCAATTTCAATCGTTTCATATGTACGGTATTATTGGCTCAGCAGTTGGATTGGGTGTTTTGTCAGTTGGATTGTTAAAACGATTCAACGCAAAAAACATAATGGGAAATCAAATCATTTTTTCAAATAAAGACAGAAGTTTGTTTCGTTATTTAATAGGCGGAATACTATTCGGGTTAGGCTGGGCCCTTTCTGGCGCTTGTCCGGGGCCAATGTTTACATTATTTGGCGCTGGCTTTCTACCTATTTTAATATCTATAATTGGCGCTTTATTAGGAACTTGGGCATATGGTTTGTTGAAAGATAAATTACCACATTAAAAAACTGACATGAGCATCTTACAAGATTTAAAAACTAACTACAGCCATCTTTTTGAAGATGAATTGCTTCATGAAATAAGTACAATCGGGACTTATAAAGAAGTTAGTGAAGGTGATAAATTAATCGAGGTTGGGCAATATATTAAAGCAATGCCTTTGCTTATTAATGGTGCTATAAAAATTTTAAGAGATGATGAGGATGGTGATGAACTTTTACTTTACTTCCTTGAAAAAGGCGACACTTGTGCAATGACATTAT
>JBMZDR010000037.1:0-11572 GCA_049614485.1 Flavobacteriaceae bacterium | reverse complement strand
TATTCGTTGAATAACAATATTTTAAAACTATTTAATTTGTGGCATAAGATTTGAATTCAAAGAAATAACAAATAGAACGCTTCTAAAAAATAAAAAAAAGAGCTATATTTGAGAAACTAACATTAACAAATAACAATAATTTATTATGCCAGTAAAAGCAAAGTACCAAGATGTATTAGATTTAGGAGAGAAATTAGAAATCGCTAACGGAGAAGTTAGAGTTGAAGACGGAATTTTAAAAGTAAAAGGAACTGCAAAAACACAATATGAAAAAAACCTAATGTGGGATGCAATTAAGGCTATTGGAGGAGACAGTCCTTCTGATTTGATGGCCAACATTACCGTTGCTGATGATTCTGTATACCACAGACATACTGTTGTAAGTGGTGAAACTTTAGGCGGTATAGCTAAACATTATTTTAAAAACGCAATGAAATATAAAGAGATTTTTGCTGCAAACACTGATGTTTTAGATAATCCTGATTTGATCAAAGTTGGTCAAGTATTAGATATTCCTAATCTATAATTAGATTATATACACGTAAAAAAAGCAGCTCAATGAGCTGCTTTTTTATTTTATAATCTTTATGTTACTTTTTTGCTTGCTCAACAAGTTCCATTATTTTATCAAACTGATCTTCAATACTTAATTCAGAATTATCAATCTCAATAGCATCTGATGCTTTTAATAATGGTGAATTTTCACGGTGTGAATCTACATAATCACGTTCACGTACATTATGCAAGACCTCTTCAAAAGAGACCTCATCACCTTTAGCGATTAGTTCATCATAACGGCGTTGCGCTCTAACCTTGTCTGTTGCAGTCATGAATAATTTTAATTCTGCATTAGGAAAAACAACTGTTCCTATATCTCTTCCATCCATTACAATTCCACTTGACTCCCCTATTAATTGCTGCTGTTTCACTAAACGGTATCTTACTTCTGGTACTGCTGCAATTTTACTTACAAAACTTGATACATGCATCGTTCTAACAGCATTTTCAACATTTTCTCCATTTAAGAACACTTCAGCAAAGCCTAATTCTGCATTAAATTGAAATGAAATGGAGATTTTATGCAATTCCAACACAAAATCATTGATATTAAAGTGGTCTTTAGCTATAAAGCCATGATTTAAAGCATAAAGAGTTGTCGCTCTATACATTGCTCCTGTATCAACATATACATAGCCCAAAATAGCTGCTAATTGCTTTGCAATGGTACTTTTACCCGTTGATGAGTATCCATCAATAGCAATGGTGATTTTTTTTGACATTAATTTATTTAAGATTTACGTTCAACCCAAAGGTGTGTACATTGGCTGCTGCACTAAATTTCTGAAATGCATAATTAATTCTGAACTTATTTAATTTCAAACCAAAACCAGCTGTAAGACCTGCAAACACTCTACTGTCTACAATTTTCAATTCATGCCCTCTTCTAAAATTATACCCTAATCTTAAATTCAAAGCTTTTCCATGAAACAACTCACCCCCAATGACCACGTGTTGCATAAACTTATTAAACACTGATATATTTTCTTGAGTTACACTACCGTCCAGGTCTTGTTCACCCCGGTTAGGGTTTTCAAAAGACAAATCAAATTGTTGTAAATTTTCAAAAACAATATGCCATTTTAAAGGTAAATTATCCAATTCTTTCGCAAAAGCTAAATCGACATGAAAAGGTATTTTTTCTTTAGTATCTTCATATGCTGTAAATTGCCCTCCAATATTTGAAGCTACCAAGGTTAATACAGAGTTTGATTCCTTAAACTCATACAGCGCAGCCAAATCTATTGCTGCACCAATTGAAGAATAGGTTTCTAATTTTGAAGATACAAACTTTCCGTTAGCCCCAATTTTTAAATCCGAATTTGGAACATTGTATTTATACCCTACTGTTAACGCAAATTCATTTCCCGAAAATTCTCCTGTTGACACGCCGTTATTATCATAACCATCAAAACTACCATAGTCTACATAAGTAATTCCTGCAGCAATGAGGTGTTTTTTTTCTCCAAAACTTTTAGCATATGATACACCTCCGTAATTAATATCCGCAAAATAATTTACAAAATTTAAAGCCAACTGCCCGTCCATTTCGTCATTAATAGCTGATGGATTATAAAGTGCTTGAGAAGAGTCCCAATCATTATTTGTAAGCACCTTACCTCCTAAAGCCGCTTGTCTAGGAGACGTAACTAAGTTTAAAAACTCGTAGGTGTATTTTCCGCCTATTTGCGCATAGGAACTACACGTAAGCAAAAACAGCATTAAAAAACAAATTTTTCTAATCATAACTACAAAATAACTAAATCTTATCTTGAAAACGAATTCAAAACTCAATTATTTTAAACTAAAAATAAAAGCCTCATTATGAGGCTTTTATTTTACAATGACTTTTTATTTTTTACATTCTGACTCGTTAACGCCAACTTTATTACTTCTTCCATTGTTGACACATAATGAAAGCTTAACCCTTTTAAATACTCGTCTTTAATTTCAAGAATATCTTTTTTGTTATCAACACATAAAATCAGCTCTTTTATTTTAGCTCGTTTTGCAGCTAATATTTTCTCTTTAATTCCACCAACTGGCAAGACTTTACCTCTTAACGTAATTTCACCTGTCATTGCTATATTCTTTTTTACTTTCTTTTGAGTAAACAATGACACTAAAGAGGTTAGCATTGTAATACCAGCGCTAGGTCCATCTTTAGGTGTTGCGCCTTCAGGCACATGTATATGTACGTTATACTTCTCAAAGACTTCTGAATTAATCCCGAATAAATCTGCATTTGCTTTAATATACTCTAAAGCAATCGTTGCAGATTCTTTCATTACTTTACCTAAATTTCCTGTAATAGACAGGGTTCCTTTTCCTTTAGATAAGATTGATTCTATAAACAATATATCACCACCAACACTTGTCCAAGCCAATCCGGTTACAACACCAGCCACATCATTGTTCTCGTATTTATCACGTTCTAATCTTGCTGGGCCTAATATTTTAATCACATCTTCTCTTGTGATTTTTTGATTGTACTCCTCTTCCATTGCAATTGACTTAGCAGCAAAACGTACAACTTTTGCTATTTTTTTATCTAAACCTCTAACACCAGATTCACGAGTATACCCTTCAACAATCAATTCTAATTCTTTCTTTCCTATTTTTAAATCGCTAGTTGACAAACCGTGCTCTTTTAACTGTTTCGTTAACAAATGGTTTTTAGCTATTTCAACCTTTTCTTCAATTGTATACCCACTTACATCAATAATCTCCATTCGATCTCTCAATGCTGGTTGAATAGTAGACAAGTCATTAGCTGTAGCAATAAACATCACTTTTGATAAATCATACCCTTGCTCTAAAAAATTATCGTGAAACTCAGAATTCTGTTCTGGATCAAGAACCTCTAACATTGCAGAAGACGGATCTCCTTGGTGCGAATTAGACAACTTATCAATTTCATCTAACACAAAAACTGGATTTGATGTACCTGCTTTTTTCAAACTCTGAATTAAACGCCCTGGCATTGCCCCTATATAGGTTTTTCTGTGCCCTCTAATTTCTGCTTCATCACGTAAACCTCCTAATGAAATTCGTGCATATTCACGTCCTAAAGCCTCTGCTATTGATTTACCTAAAGATGTTTTTCCTACACCGGGAGGTCCATATAAACATAAGATTGGCGACTTCATGTCATTACGCAATTTCAAAACTGCTAAATACTCAATGATACGTCTTTTTACATCCTCTAAACCATAATGGTCTCTATCAAGAATTTTTTGTGCACGCTTTAAATCAAATTTATCTTTAGAAAACTCATTCCAAGGCAATTCTAAAAACAGCTCCAAGTAATTACGTTGTATAGAATACTCAGCCACCTGAGGATTCATTCGTGACATTTTTGCTAATTCCTTTTCAAAATGTTCTCCAGTTTTTTTGTCCCATTTTTTAGATTTTGCTTTAGCACGCATCTCTTCAATTTCTGCTTCATAAGATACGCCACCTAACTCTTCTTGAATGGTTTTCATTTGCTGTTGCAAAAAGTACTCTCGTTGTTGTTGGTCTAGATCATTTCTAACTTTAGATTGGATGTCATTTTTCAAGGACAACTTCTGCATCTCCATATCCATGTGCTTCAATGTTGCCAAAGCACGATCAGACAAATCTTTTACCTCTAACAACGCTTGTTTTTCATGAACTTTTAAATTCATGTTAGACGATATAAAGTTGATTAGAAAAGAACTACTTTCAATATTTTTTATAGCAAAAGTAGCCTCTGTAGGAATGTTTGGACTATTCTTAATAATTTTCAACGATAAATCTTTTATTGAATCGATGATAGCTTTAAACTCATCATTATCAACTACAGATCTATCTTCGGGCATTTCATTTACAGAAGCCACCAAATACGGCTCCTCCCTAACTATTTTATTGATAGAAAACTTCTTTTTTCCTTGTATAATAACAGTCGTGTTACCATCTGGCATTTTTAAAACACGCAATATTTTAGCAACTGTTCCTGTTGTGTTAATATCGTCTACTGAAGGATTTTCTATAGTCTCATCTTTCTGTGCTACAACACCTATTTCTTGCTTATTTGCATAGGCATCATTTAACAGTTGAATTGATTTATCTCTACCCGCGGTAATTGGTATTACAACACCTGGAAATAATACTGTATTACGCAAAGGCAATATTGGCAACTCTTGAGGGATTTCTTCATTAGCAATTTTCTCTTCATCCTCAGTAGTCATCAACGGAATAAATTCCGTTCCTTCATCTATTCCTTGCAGTGACAAACTGTCAATATTTAAAAACTCTGAATTACTCATATGTGTTTTTTGTCATTCTGTCATTAAACAAAATGCTATTAATCATTTATTAATTTATAAATCACTCTAATTAACACACTTACAACTATGTAAGTGCTATTTATTATCGCTTAGGTTAAATAGGTCAATTAATATGCCATAAAAATTACAGGTATAAAAAAAAGCAACCCAATGGATTGCTTTTTTTATATCTGTAATTTATTGTTATTCCGGAACAGTATACGTTACATCAAACGCACCATCAGTAACTAAATACCATCGAGTTGGATCTTCTCCAACAGAAGCTGATATAAAGCTAAATGTTCCTATAATTCTTTTGTTTGCCACATCATGTGTAGATATATTTAAACCTCTTTTTACCGCATTACCACCATCAGAATATGGAATATACTTAAACGCCCCATTAGAGAATGTTTTATTTAAGAAATCCATGAAATAAGGATCTGTACCGTTTGTTACCTCATCACCATTATTCACAGTATCTGAATCACAGTCACCAGCTAACCAAACAGAGTTTGTACCATCATAATTGTTATACAATTCTAATTGTTGAGGCACACAAGGGTCTGAACTGTCTGTACCATCAGCATCTTCTTGCAAATCACTTACACCATCACCATCAGAATCTAAATTTCCTTCATAAGGGTCAGTTCCTGCAAGTAACTCATCTTCATTTGTTGTACCATCATTATCACAATCAGCAGCATTCCAAACAGCATTATTGGAGTTGTATCCTGTATACCCTGCTGGTCTTATTGGGCTACATGCATCATTAATATCATATCCATAATACAATTCTGTTCCTGGAACATCAATTGCACCATCCAACATTCCGTCACCATCTGTATCTGCACCAGTTAACGGCGTATAGTTAGACGTATATGTTTCTGTTCCATCAAAATTAAATGATCCTGAAATTAATTTATTTACAGCATCTACTTCAATAGTCACATTTCCATTATCCATAGTCATGTCAGACTCAAACTTATCTCCTCCTGCACCACCAGCAAAGTAATACGCTGTATTAACTGCTCCAAATTGGTATGAACCGGAATCAGTTGCCTGAAATACCATTTTCACTTCTTGCGTTACATTTTCAAAAACTGGCTCTCCGTTTTCCAAATTACCCGTATCAACACTAGCAACCCTAACTCCTTTAATAGTAGTTTCACCTCCTAAAATTGTAGCAAACGGCGTATCGGCAATCCAATCAGAATCATCAAAAGTCATTTGTAAATGACTTAATGTTGTTGCTTCAGAAATAGCTGAAACTCCTGTATTATAGAATGCTGAGTATGTCGCATCGGCTCCACCTAACACATAAGGATTGGTAACTGGGTTTGTGCTAATGTTTGAAGGCATACGTAATGTTACAACATCAGTACCTCTCATACCTGTAATTGTAATGACACCATTGTCAAGAACAGCTGTAGTCATATCAACTTCATATGGCGATCCTTCAATTATTGTTGTAAATGTACCTGCAGACACCGGAGTGGTTTCTTCATCTGGTTGATATAAATTAGCATCTAGTTCTGCTGGATCTTCTGCATTACATGCCACCAATATCATAGATAGCAAAAACAGTTTGAATATTGTTTTTGTCGTTTTCATAATTCTTTTAATTTAACGAGTAGTTTGTTAATTTATATGTAACACCGTCAATAGAGTACTCTATTGGACCAACATCTTTTGCATAATAATAGTCCCCTGTTGTATCTGGAGTTCCTAACCCAGTTTCTAGCACATGAGACACATGTAAAACGTTGTCATATGTTTGACCATTAACAGTTCTACTAATTCCTATCTCTTCCATGGTGTACTTATAATTCATACTTACCACAGTATCTGGTATACTAGGGCTACCACCAACTGGTGTATATGTGTACGTTGTAGACACTGGATTTTCCCATGTAGTTCCAACAGCTGCATCGTCTTGTAAAAACTTTATTACTATTGGAGTTCCTGTAATTATATACGCTGGCGATTCAAGATCTACTGCTATTCTAGTAAAATAACTTGCCGCAGACTTACTAATTGAACCAAAACCATTTTCATTTTCAAGAAAATCATAATATGTAGATGAATTATAAACAGAGGTACTTATCATCTCTGAAGTCTCAGTTCCTCCACCACTTATAGAATACCCCCAAGTATTCCCTATTGCTCTAGGAAAATAATCTCCTGTTGACGTTCCTGATCCAGTTCCTCCACCACCGCTTCCTGAACCTGAACCAGAGCCGCTTCCTCCAATTTCATCAGTAAACGTCCCAGTTAAAGGTTCATTTTCACAAGAAATAAATGCAAAACTAGCTAATATAACTAGCAGATAAGTAATCTTTAAGGGTTTCATACGGGTTTCTATTTTTATCTATATCTCACAAACATAACAAAATTATTTGATTTTTTTAGGTACTCTAAAAAGAATTACTAAGCCGATAACAAAGAAGGCTACTAAAAATAAAATTGCATTACGCATAGACCCTGTAATTACTTCTACTGAGGCAAATATCCCCATACCAATTACAATACCTATTTTTTCTGCTACATCATAAAAACTAAAGTATGATGTGGTGTCTTTTGTGTCGGGCAGAAACTTAGCGTAAGTAGACCTTGACAAGGATTGAATTCCTCCCATGACAATTCCTACCACACCTGCTGTTATAAAAAAATCATTAGGTGTAATAACAAAATATGCAAACACACATATACCCACCCAAATCATATTTATAATAATTAATGTTGTAATGTTCCCTAATTTCTTTGACACATACGATGTTAAAAACGCTCCAAAAACAGCTATAATTTGTATAATCAAAATACTAATAATTAAACCTAGCGTTTTATCAATACCATTTTCTTCCCAAGCAATTTCATTTTCACCAAAAAAAGAAGCGACTAACATAACCGTCTGTACAGCCATACTATATACAAAAAAAGCTGCTAAATAAACTTTCAATTGCAACTGTGTTTGTAACTCTTTCCAAACCGACTTTAATTCTTTAAATCCATTTAGAAACACATGTTTGGTTACCTTATTAGAGTTTTTAAGGTTTGGTAGGTATTGATAAGTGTAATGACTAAAACCAAACCACCATACACCAACTAACACGAAAGAATATCGCATCATTAACAATGCGTTTTCTTCCGGAGACAACATAATCATTGCTAAATTTATTAACAACAGTACAACACTCCCCACATACCCCATAGCATACCCTTTTGCACTAATGGCATCTTGTTGCTCTTTAAAAGCTATATCTGGCAAATAAGAATTATAAAACACCAAACTCCCCCAAAAACCTATTAAAGCTAATACATAAAATAATAAACTGATGTAAATATAGTCTACAGAAAAGAAAAATAAACCAACACATGATACCGAACCTAAATAACAGAAAAAGCGTAAAAAAAACTTTTTATTCCCTTTATAATCTGCAATTCCAGATAATATTGGAGATATCACAGCCACCACTAAAAAACCAAATGCTGTAGTGTAGGTCATTAATGCGGTATGGGAAATTACACCACCAAATACGTCAAGCTTTTCTATTGATAAACTTTTCAAGTACGCCCCTATAAACAAAGGAAACACTGCTGATATAATTGTTAAACTGTACACAGAGTTTGCCCAATCATAAAACGCCCAGGCATTTAACACCTTTTTACTTCCTTTTTGAAATGATTTCATATACTCTTAATAATTAAAAAAGCTGTTCAATTAATTTGAACAGCTTCGAAAATACAATTTTATATGAATATTTTTAATTTAATTTTGACCCTAGTGGCCTGAAAGATGATATTCCGAATTTCTTAGCTTCTGCTTTTGCAAAAGGAGACAACTCTTTCAAATTAGCTATTCTTGAATCATTAGAAGGGTGCGTACTCAATATTTCCGGAGGTGATTGACCACCACTATTTGCTTTCATTCGCTCCCATAACTTAGCAGCTTCGTCAGGATTATATCCGGCTACAGCCATCAAGATTAACCCAATTTTATCTGCTTCTGTTTCATGGCTTCTACTAAAAGGCAGCATTCCTCCCACTTGACTTCCAACACCATAAGCTTGCATTACAAGCTGTTGTTTTTGAGGATCCATACCACCAACTTGTGTTCCAACGGCTATAGCTGTACCGGCAGCTTGCTGTATAGTTCCTGCTGTCATACGTTGCCCTCCATGATCTGCAAGAGCATGAGCAACTTCGTGTCCCATAATTGCTGCGATAGCTGTTTCATTTTCTGCAACCGGCAAAATACCAGTATAAAACACAATCTTACCACCTGGCATACACCAAGCATTAACAGTTGGATCATCTACTAAATTATATTCCCACTTATAATCTTTTAAATACCCTTCATGACCATTGGCATTTAACCAACGTTCGGCAGCTGTTGCAATACGCTCCCCTACACGAGTAATCATTTCTGCGTTTTTAGTGCCTTTCACTACTTTGTTTTCTCCTAAAAACTGATCATATTGTTGAAACGCAGACGGAAATAATTGTGCGTTTGAATATGCGTTTAACATTTTTTTCCCTGTAAACGGATTGGTTTTACAAGATGCTACGACTAACACTATTGAAACTGCTAGTAAAGTTCGTTTTAAATTCATTTTAATACGGTTTAATTTTTTAGTTTTATAAAGTTACTCATAAATTCAATAATACAGAAGAATGATGAAAAGATTTCACCTAATTATTCTCTCACTTTTGTTATACAGTGTATTCTTAAGTGCCCAAGAGAAACAGAAAACAAACATATACAAAACTGAAACTGAATGGAAAACACAGTTATCAGAACCTGAATATTATGTTTTAAGAAAATCAGGAACTGAGCGTGCTTTTTCTGGTACTTATGATAAATTCTATAAAAAAGGAACCTATCTTTGTAAAGGCTGCAACACCCCTTTATTTAAATCTGAACATAAGTTTGATTCTGGTTCTGGCTGGCCGTCTTTTGACCGTCCGATAGAAGGAAACATCGGCTATACCACAGATACTGATTTAGGGTATAAAAGAATAGAAATTCATTGCAACAAATGTAACGGACACATGGGGCACGTTTTTAATGATGGCCCTAAAAACACTACAGGAAAACGGTATTGTGTAAATTCAATAGCCCTAAAATTCATATCAAAAAATGAGTAATTATAACCACACAACATCTGAAGAACTGTGGAGAGCTAAACTCTCTGAAGAAGAATATCACGTTTTAAGACAAAAAGGTACTGAGAGACCTCACACCGGCTCCTATAACATCCATTCTAAAAACGGAACTTACTCATGTAAAGGTTGTGACACACCGTTATTTGAAAGTTCTCAAAAATTTGAAGCCCATTGTGGCTGGCCATCTTTTGACAAAGCTATTGAAGGAAAAATCACCTATATAAAGGACCAATCACACGGAATGATTAGAACCGAAATCATATGCACAAATTGTAATGGCCATTTAGGACATGTGTTTGATGATGGCCCAACCCAAACTGGTGTGCGTTATTGCGTAAATTCCATCTCTTTAAACTTTCAAGAAGACCACTAGAAATACCATCATATTAAACCTTTTTACAAATAACTTGTCTTATAGTTATAACATAAAAACATTTGGTATGAAAAACACATTACAACTACTCACTCTTTGTTTTACATTTTCTATTGTAACTTCTTGTGCAACAAGACAGCCCACACCTAGAAAAGTTACAATAGTAAAAGTTGCTCCAAGAGGACATAAAATTGTTAATATTAAAGGAAAACGGTATTATAAATGGAACAATACCCATTACAGAAAAACTAGAAAAGGCTACGTTACTGTAAGGTTATAACCTCAAAAAAAACATCACTGTAAAGGCGCTCATAGTTTTAAAACCATGAGCGCTTTTATTTTTTAAAAACCAATCCTCAAAAAATTCAATTTCATTTCGTAAATTCGTCCCTTTAAATTACGATATAAAAAATTCATTAAAATGAGTAAATACGATATTATAGTTCTTGGTTCTGGACCAGGAGGTTACGTTACAGCTATTAGAGCATCACAATTAGGGTTTAAAGTTGCAGTTGTTGAAAAAGAAAGTCTTGGTGGAATTTGCTTAAACTGGGGATGTATTCCTACAAAAGCATTATTAAAATCTGCTCAAGTTTTTGAATACTTAAAACATGCTGAAGACTACGGATTATCTGTAGAAAATCCTGATAAAGATTTTACTAAAGTTGTAAAACGTAGTAGAAACGTTGCTGAAGGCATGAGTAACGGTATCAAGTTTTTAATGAAGAAAAATAAAATTGATGTTATCAATGGTTTCGGAAAAGTAAAACCTGGTAAAAAAATAGATGTGACTGCAGAAGATGGTACGGTTACTGAATACAGTGCTGATCATATCGTCATTGCAACTGGTGCACGTTCAAGAGAATTGCCTGCTTTAAAACAAGATGGTAAAAAAGTTATTGGATACAGAGAAGCCTTAACATTACCTGAACAACCAAAGAAAATAGTTATTGTTGGTTCTGGGGCTATTGGTGTAGAGTTTGCCTACTTCTACAACTCAATGGGAACAGACGTAACTGTTGTTGAGTTTTTACCACGTATCGTCCCTGTTGAAGATGCTGCGGTTTCTAAACAATTAGAAAAATCTTTTAAGAAGTCTGGTATTAAAGTTATGACTTCTGCTGAAGTAACTTCTGTTGATACATCTGGAAACGGAATTAAAGCAACAGTAAAAACTAAAAAAGGC
>JBMZDR010000036.1:0-13993 GCA_049614485.1 Flavobacteriaceae bacterium | reverse complement strand
TTACACCATCTTTCATTTCTTGGTGGTGTTTGATGCGGCGCACTATGAGATCATCGATTGCAGATAGCTTTTCTTCACAGTCTTGTAATTTTCTTTCCATTAAATTAGCTCTTTCCATCATTCATTATGATAATTCTAAAATCTGACCAGGCATCATACACCCGTTATTGTCCATTCGCACATTATGCCCCTTAAAAGTAACCATATAAAAATCATCAGCGTGAAAGGCACTGTACCACTGCATTATGAGTGGGACACTGTTGGCAGTACATTCAACAGATTGGTTTTTAGGATAAGTCTCAGGGTTACTGAACACTAATACACCTGTTGTTTCATTAGCTATCATCATTCCTTCACCCAAACAAACTGCGAAACATTTGTGCTATACCAAGTCCCCAAGGTATAACTGTGAAAAGTGCAAAAAAAGACAGCACTATAAAAAGTGGTATGCAAGAGCGTATGAAACCTAAAACATCACATAGCTCGTCAACAATTTCATTAATAAACTTCATTATTCATTCTCCTCCATAAACATCTGGTGTCCTGTGCTAACTCTCATAAAATCTATCTCCTGTGCCAACTCTTTAAGCAATATCTCGGCAAGTCTTTCAGTAGCTTCAAAGCCAGCTTTGTAGTATTCTGTTTTATGTTCTAAAGAACTTAAGCTTACTGTGGTGTTATACGGAACTACTACATACGTCAACAGGAATCCGTTCTCTATTTGATAAATGCTGCTTTCATTTGCGATACCTTGTTTCTTACTCATTATTCATCTCCAATATTCTTTTTATTATATTTACGAAACCTTTTGTTATAAGCTCGTTTTATTTTCTTTAACTGCCCTACTTTCCATAGAAAAAACTTTCTTGATTTACACAGGGCATCATACTCATCGCCACCCTTCATGGGTATGCGTTTAATCATTTAAAAATCCTCCCAAGAAGAAACAATGTCCTTAAGTGCTTTAGTTGCTTTTTCTTTTTGTTCTTTTATGGATAGTTTTTCTTCATCATCCATTATCCTATTCATCTTGTCTTCGTGAGACCTTCGGTGCATCCAAGAATCTATTATTTCTTTTAGATCGTATCTGCACTTAACAATCTCATGGGTTAAATTGTTAAAAGCCAAGTCTGAATATTTTAGAAAGTTATCTCCTTTGCCATTAAGGGCTTCCTTAAAATGATCTTCCAACTGATACCAGTAGACCATTTCGTTAAACTCAATACTATACATCATTCTTCTCCTCTATTCTGTTATTTAACTTGCTAAGCATATTTAGCACCTCCTTCAGACACCCAAACACCATCCTTATTCCCCTCCATCTTCCGAATAATGGCGCATCCCAGAGGCATAGGAGTTTGCTCTTTCTTGTTGTGCTACATCGTATTGAAGACCTTTGATCACAGCTATCTTGCGTGAGATCGTTGCCATCTCATCCCAATCGTTGACAGTCAACGACACTCGGTTCTTCTGAGCATGCTCTTCAAACAATTCTTGTTGCACCTCAAGTAGGTGATCTAGTGCTACTTGCATCACGTTTATTTCTTCTTTATTCATAATTGTTTCCTTATAATTTCCATAGGTCTGCCACTATATTTTCATAGGTCATTCTGTTTCTCCTCTATTATATATGTTCACAACATTCACTCTCCTCATTTTCACAGCAATCACACAGAGTTAAATCACCATGTATTTCATCACTATACGGGCATACATGAGGCTCCTGTTTACCAGTGCAGGTATCCTCTCTGTTATATTCTCGACACATTTCACAAGTTTCTTTAGTCATTGTATTCTCCTCTTAAATTTTTCCATGAGACAGGGTAAAGACCCCTCATTGTGTTATCAATATTGTCAGCTATTATCTTTGTCTCTAACTGAGTATCGCTTGTGCATCTTAAGTTACACATATCAGCTAGGGCATCAAGACTACCTGACCAGTACCACTCTGTCATGGTAGACTGTGGTAGTACCATACGGGCTTGCTCAGGTGCTATGTCACTGTCGATCAGGTCTTGGTAGAACGCCTTGCATATGTCGTTATGATTAGCAGACCCAACAAGGTTGTCAGTACCAACAACACCCTCGGACCCTTGCTTCTTGTCTGCACTACGTCCACGCCACTCCTTAGGTACATAGAACTCAGGTTCATCATCGACATATCTTCTACTAATCTCATTCCAACGTAAAAACTTATGCTTGACTAATTGCCGTGCTACAAAGATAGGGGCAGATACATGGAACGTAGCAAATGCATGCCCAAAAGGTGACATGTGCTTGTGTCTTGCTAGATAACTTATTAACCTTGAGTCCTTATCTTCATCAAAGATACCGTGATACTTACCAAAACTAACTCTAGCCGCGTTAACTACAGATAAGTCACTACCCATATAGTCTATTAAATTTACATCCATTGTATTCTCCTTTATTATTTGGCAGAGGTAGTAGGAATCGAACCCACATCTACTGGTTTGGAATCAGTCGTTCTACCATTGAACTATACCCCTATTAAAAACACTCAGTAAGTATTTGTAATAACAGTATGTGTACTATTATAAAGTAAAAGGGGAACTATGTAAAGCCCCCCTCTTAATTATTTATCTATCATGTCTTTGTTGGATAAGTCTACTATAGCTCTAACTAAGTTGTTGTGACCAGTTATCACGTTATCAACATCAGCTATTATATCATCGACATCAATCTGTAAGTTTCTTATAACGAACTGTTGATAGACGACAATGCCTACGAGTATACCTAGCCCTACTAGGATTGGGTCAACTATCATTTTATATTCCTATTTAATAAAATCGTGCAGTCGGTTAGTAATGATTGACAGTGCAGTGTTTAAATCATTGGCACTACAAGTCTCAAGGTGGTCACGTACATTGTTGAATGTATCCCAAGAACCTTCTCTAGGTTTCTTTTTATCTGGTTTCTTAATGATTTGTACTGGCTCTAATTCTTGCATAGTAGTACCAACACTATTGGTGTTGAGAAATTCTAGTAGACCTTTCTTATCTACTGGTACGTCAGGGTTTGTAAACTTACCTAACTTCTTTGCATCTGCCTGAGTGCCTACCCATTGTCCTTTGTTGTTTGTATATAACTTCAACTAGTAATCTCCTATTATTCTGTGAATGATTGTTGTTGTTTCTACTTCTACATCTTGACCACATTCAAAGCAGTATGCTTCATTAGCTATGTCTTCACTTACCTCATCTATAACCATTTCTTGAGCGATGTAATCCCAAGAGACAAATGCTCTCCATTGTAAGTCGTTGGAGTAACAGGTTGTGCAGGTGTATTGTTTAGTTTCTTTCATGTAACTCTCCTATACATTAAGTATACTTTAAGTAATACTTATCTCCTATATCTTTAGTAAGATAATATTAGTTAATACTTAAAGTATAACAACAAGTTGTATTGTAACGATACTTGAATAGCTTGTCAAGCATTATTTTAATCAACGTACCAAGAAGTTACGTGGTCAACCCCCTCAACGACTCCGTCTGAGCCTTCGTAACCCTCCGAGACGACAACTAAGTCGCCTACAAGAGTGTTCTTCTCAGCATAAGATACTGCCTTAGACAGTGAACTAGTGGTTGTTGACTCCACTAGGTATTTGTTTTGTTTGATTTCTACGATATAAGTAAATGACATTAGTGATAATTCCTTCTGTAATAAGCTGTTTGAAAATGATCTAGCTGTAGATGTTCTACTAATAATTCTACATCTAAGTTTAGGTCGTATAGCATTTCTGCTAGACGTTTAGGGTGGTCAACTATCAATCTCTCGATAGCTTCAATTTCTATAATTTCTTTGACATCCATATCTTGCTCCTCATGGCTGTTCCATATGTTCAAGGGGGTAGGTTCACGTTCTATCTCTAACCGCCCCCAGTCGGCTTGTATGAGCTTCTCAAGCAGGTCTAGTGCAAAGAATACGTCTTGTGTCTCTCTAGGTGTGTGTTGATTGTAATATCCAACACTAATATTAGTACACTCTGGTATTATTTCTGCATATTCCATAGAGTCTGTATAAACTCCATACTTGTCAAGTTCGTAGTTCCATTGATGACCTAGTATGTCAATCAAAGAGTAAGCAAAGATATCACTACAAGTACGTTCACCTGTCTGATGAGTTACTACACTAGTAGTACCTAGTCTATCAAAAGATATGACAGATTTGATATAATCTAACCAAGCGTACTTACCATGAGGATTGTTTTCTAAGTAGTCTTCAACAATACCTCTTGAGCCTAGGCCACCAATCTCCTCTGCGGCGTGACAAACATAGACACCTTCGACACCTGCTTTGATCATGTTAAGCTGTAACCAAACACCAGTAGTGCAATCAGCACCAAGACACTCAGTATCCTTCTTAGTCTTACTCATGATACCAGTTGTATGATCCATCGTAACACCTTGCATACCCTCAGTCTTGTGAACTGTATCATAATGAGCTGCAAATAATGTATCAGGTTTATCACCTATAACATGAATAAAGTTACCAAATCTATCAGGATTACCAAAGACAGGTAATAAGAACCGATCAGCAAAAGCTTTTTCTGATGCACTATAAGCAGGACGCTTGTACGACATCATTGTAACTAGCTGTTGTATTCTATCGAATTTATTCATGCTTCTTCCAATTCTAATTCTGATTGTTGTTGTTCATAGTAGTCGATGTAGTCTTTGTATATATGAGAAGGTATATATTCTTGACTAGGCTCATGGAGAATACAATCTCCAATGTACCAGTACTCCTCAGTAAACTCGATGTATACTGATTCGTCCATGTGCATGTCTACTTCTTGGTACATCTCAACGCCGTTGTGATCTTTACCTACAACCATGTAAGCATACACACTGTCTTCATTGTGTATAGTCTGATTAGTAACTTCACATTCAGTGTAGTTCCCATCAAAGCAATACTGACAATAAGAGTCTCCATCAGGTGTAGATATTAACTCATTCTCTAAATCATGACAACATTCACACAGTTGACCAGTAAATGCAGTGCCATCTGTTTCAGTCAGTGAATACTCACCATCATCAGATAGTACAAAGAACTTATTATCAGGGGTTAAGTCTGCTCTGTACTCACCATCTACATAAGGTACAATAGGGTCATACGTATCGCCTACAACTTTAAGTTTTAGGCCACACCATCCTCCATGACTCTCATTATGAAATGTAGAACCGATATTATCTAGGTACTCTTGCATCATACCTAATGACTGTTCACAAGCACCATACATAGATTGGTGAACATACCTAACGTCAGTACCGATGCGATGTATGCCGATAACTACACGCCCTGCAATGTGGTTTTTCTCATCCTTAACGTATAGAATACCGAAATCACCAGAGGCATAGGCTTCTGCTACGCTGTAGTAAGTACCCTCTTTGTGATAGTCATCGTGTCTTCCGACTTTTTGCATACAAGATGTAGCTAAATTCTTACGTTCACACGCTAGTCGTGGGTTGCGGTAAGACACTGTAGAATGCTCGTAAGCTGTCACGAAATCTAGCGTATCCTCAGAGTACACCAGAGTAAAGTCACGAGGTGATGTATGCTCGATGTAATCTTCAACAATACTAGCTACGTGTTGATTACTAAGATGAGCAAACATACGGCGAATGGCCTTGCCACTCTTCATACTTGTTACACGTTCTCTAAGCTTGTCCTTATGTGTAAGGTACATAGCTATATGACCTTTAGTCTTAGGACACTCAGTAGGGTTAAAGATAGATAATATCTTAGTAATATCTGACCAATTTAGTACAGAGTTGCTTAGCATGTTGTACTCTTTGTCAGTAGTACCCTTTAAGAACTCAGCTAAAGCACTAGTCTGATCAAACTTAGTTTCTTCACTAGAAATAAGTGCCTCGGTAATGTCTTCAAGTGAACCATACTTAGAGTCAACAAAAGCTTCTAGGACACTATCTCTAGTGTGTATGTAGATAGCACCATAGATATCTGCCTCAGATAGTATTGGTCTAACATCTGGTGCGTAGTCCATCTCGTGATAACGTCTCCAACTATTTATACCGAAGTTAGGGCAAGCGTAATAGTATAAAGTAAAATTATAAGATGGTAATTCATCATTAATATGATCTTTAACCTTTATTATCTCATGGTATTCACTTGGTGATATTTCCATATACTGTTTCATAATATAATCCTTTCCTATGTTATAATTAATACAGTTATATTTAGTTAGTCTTCAAGGCATATGACCATATAGTCTATACCATTCTTTTTAGCATTGTATCTCATAAACTTTCCATCTCTTGAATGAAATTCAAAACGTAACCAACCTACAGGCGTAGATTTTAAGTTCTGTTCAATTATATCAACAGCTAAGTCACAAGATATATTGGGCATTGGAAGTAAATCTGTTTTGTTTATTACTTCACCATCTATAGCAGACCCTACCATAACTTGAGCAGAGTAACTAGCCGATCCTAGTGTTGTTAATAGTACCGCAGTTATTTTAATTAAATTATTCATATTACACTCCTTAGTTTAAATAATGATTATATAGGCATCCTTCAAGATATGCAATAGCATTATCAATAGGGATAGTTTCAGTTAAGTATCTAGGCGGTTCTTCATCTCCTTCATAAATACGAACACCACCTAAGTTATCTTGCACTCTAAGATGGCTACCAGTTTCTAGGTTCACTCTGCCTAGCATATGACTTAGATTTTCTCTACTAGCTATCATAGGTTTAACCTTTCAGTTGTTATCTTATTTACCTCAACAAATGCACCACGGCTAGTCCACCTATCTTTAATATCCATAGCTTCGACAAGATAGTCAGTGAAGTGTACATCTATAACAGAGGAATACCCTCCTGAAACTTCAGATATTATCAACTCATATTTAACTTTTGCACTGTCACTTTTAATAATTAAGTCGATCAATGTCTCATCTTTATTAAGTAGTTCAACAATTAAATCAACGGCTGGAATGTCCTCACTCACGAGGTATTCTAATACTTTCTTTCTGTTCATAGATTAACCCTTTCATGAGTTATTTTAGTTACAAAGACTTGACAGCCACGTTTTACCCACCTATCACGAACATCTATAGCTTCCATGATATAGTCTGTAAAGTGAAGGTCTATAGTGTAAGCATACTCTCCATCACTCTCTATGATCTCTACTTCATAGAAAACTCTATCAACATCCTTTTCAAAGATTTTATCGGCCATCTCGTTTAAGTCCTCTGGTATAGTAGGTACTTCAAGATAATCTTCTAGCGTATCCAAAATTGAATTAGCTTGCCACGCTTTCATAGTAGTTTCCATTTTATACCCTTCCTAAAGATTGATAGTAACTTTCCATTGCGTGTAAAAACCCACGTTGATAATCACTATCAGGTGGGTCAAATCTGAATGACGAGATGCTATGCACCACGTCTATAGAAAGCATATGTTCGGCTTCATCTAAAGCGTGTAGAAAGCCACGATTATATTCGTCTGATTTATCTTTTATAGACATTGAAAATACTCCTCTGTTTTAATTACATATGTCCATGGATCGACAAGGTTTAATTCTGACTTGTCAACTTTAACCATACGACCAACATTTTCAGTCATGCCATATGACGTTTGAGTATGGCAAGGTTGTCTTGTATCACCAGGAACATGAAGGACACAGATTTGGTTTGTAACATAGCCTGACTTCTCGACAAACTCGTAGTAATCAACTGCATTCATCATATATGAAGGCTCAAGAATACCTTCCCAATGGCCTATGCATTGCACCACGCCACCAGTTAATCTATTTAAGGCTCGTTGTGTATCAATGAACCTAGTGAAACATGCCACCTGATGTATATCATGTGGGTTATCTATTGCGAAAATTACTTTCTCTAAATGTGTCATACTATTCTCCTTAATTAATTTGCATGATCAATTTACGATCAATGTTATTATTTGTTAATACATAAAATACTTCATCAGCTAAAACATTATTAGCGAATGTTATACGACCTACACCAGTTGTCCCGTCAACATGGCCTTCAAATTCAAAAGCATTTGTCCACTTGTCATGCAAGTCAAACCATAACTTTGTTGAATACTGCCGTTGATCACGATCACCTGACTTCAACACTCTTAAAAACCATTTGTTTAGTTCACTTTCTGAACCCACTTGTGATAACTTCATAATTAAAATTCCTCTTTCAATATTGTTTCAATTTTATGGTATTGACCTAATTCCACGGCCTCTTTTAGATTAGCATTTTCCAGAGCAATATCTGGCTCGATGCAGTAAGCACTACATAATTCAAAAAACTGGTGTGCAGTCATTTTACTTCTCCCTACTTGTTACACAAAGAACTTTGTCAGTCCACATTGTTATAGTTGAACCACCAGACACAACTTGCTTTGCAAAATGCCACGCCATTTCTGTTGATAATTCACCCGACTTCGATCCATTTAAAATTATACTTGTCATAGTATTTTCCTATACTGTTTAAGTTAAAACGTGTATGCCAACCAGTAGGGAGAAACTGATTGGCATAACTTTCCTAACTTATAACCCTTGGATTGCGGCAATGACAGCCGCTTTAGTGAAACCCTCTTTATTCATTCGCTTAACAAACGCTTCAGCACTTTTAGGCAATTCAACTTTACTAGGTTTTTTCTTATTAAGAACCTCTTTCACTAGCGTTGATCTTAAAGACAATTTTCTATCAGGGTGGATAGCCGCGGCAAATCTTGAATACGCAAAATTATCCACATCTGCTTTTGAAATATCAAGAATTAATGTCTTTTTATCTTTTGCTTTCTTGAGTTTAGCACCAACGAAAACAGCACCCACAATGGCCTTAACAGCGGTGACACCTTGCGTATCACCTTTATTTAATAGTCTAGCTATAGCACTTGCTAATGGCCTTGCATCTTCACTATTTATAGTAGTACGAACAAGCTCAAACAGGTTAGCACCTGCCGCAACACCTGAACCCATATTATTTACAAATTTGTTTTCTAATGATTTAATATCGTTTGTCATAATTTTCTCCTATGAACATTTCTAATAAAAGTATACCACCACGGTATACTTATATATAAAATATTGGTGCAATTTTCCATTTTCACCTGTTAATTCAGAACAACGCTAATAAATACATGATTTAAAAACTAAGATTACTTTTTGCACACTGCCGAAACCACACACCTGTTTGCTCACCCGTCCTATCAGGGTGTCAGCACTTTACAAGTGGTACTAGTCAGAGAGATTGATTTTGATCATAGCGGCCTCTTACCGCGCTTTGTTTTCCTTTCCTTGTTTGTTTCTATATATTCTTTATGCAGATATTGATTGCATATCGCAATAGTTATTTTCATTTAATTTCAATTAATTTTATATTTCTTCTAAGTCATTGTTTTTATTACCTTTTCTTTGTGATCGATTGTAACATATTGTAACATTCCGTGAGTTGTTCTCTAAACGTTCTCAAAGTTTGGTTTGGCTGTTTTTAGAAAAGTCTTTTAAATCAATGGGTTAGGTGATTCGTTCCTGATTCGTTCTAGTATCTAGGTATTCTAGCGTTATAATATAACATAGTAGTAATAGAATTTAATTTAATAAGAAGGAACACAGGCGCGCGTGAGATACTTTTATTTAAATGTCAAGTCGATTTCTAAAATTATTCTAATTTAATTTAATAGTGTGACATATATAGAACAAACTCTCAGAATTGGCTCTAAGAGATTTTCTATAGTAAAGTACCTTAGAGATGCTAGAGCCTGTGGGTGGCCTTATTTGAGCGTCTCAGGGGTAGTTCTCTGTTTGTTTAGTGTTTGTTCTACTGTATGTTCTTATTCAAGTATTCTGTTATTTGAATGTATTTTAATGTTTGTTAAAGTGTATATAAAATACAATGGTATACAATCGGATACCTAAAACCAAACATGTATGCAAATGTATACAATATCATATTGCAATATGTGAATATGAACTAGGAAACGTATATACATATCTTGATATATGAATGTGTGAATATGTACCTCGGATAGTAGTTACGAGGGGTAGATGGGGCATGGGGGGTGTATACGGTGTTATATATCCACAATGACAGAGAGGGGTATTTTTAGTTTAGGTGTTAACCACCTTGGTTTACATACAACTATTTTGGGCCTATGTGTATTATTTACTTGACAAGAGGTAATAGTGAGTGTATACTAAGCGTAAGCTTTAATATGTATACATTATGAAATTAGGGGTTGACTTTGCGGCATTATGTGGTATAACATACGAGTAGTATACTTTAAGTTAAACATAATGATTTAGTCCAACTACTAGTTAATTATAAATATAAGTAATACTTATAGTAATACTTTAAGTATAAGCTAGAATTAGTTCCTCTTTGTCGCATAACTTAGTATAAGTTTTTTGAAAATCCCCTTGACTTATAAAACACTATGTGTTATAACTGTCAGAAGTCACAATAATAATAATAATAAGATGACATAATGACCTCCCCTAAAGATAAATACGACTCATCCGATGATGTCCTTAACACATTTTTTCAAGCTCTAGCAAATGATGACCTAAGAGCTTTATATAATCTACATATTCCTCGTAGTGATGTTTTCTATATAAGAGAAAAGTATTACTTGGATACAGGACACTGGGTTTCATTAGACAGGATGGAACGATCAATGTTTTTAGAAAAGAAGCTAGATAGTAAAGATGTGCTAGACCCTAAACGTAAAAGGCATTGGGAAGACAATTATGACATATAGATTAGGTGTAAGAAGTAAACAAAGGTTACAAGGTCTCCACAAAGACTTAGTAGCTATAGTTGAAAGAGCAATACAGATTACTGAAGTAGACTTCACTGTGCTAGAGGGTATGCGTACCCTGGATAGACAAAAAGAGTTAGTCGAAAGAGGTGCATCAACAACTTTGAACTCTAGACATTTAACAGGACATGGGGTAGACCTAGGTGCTTATGTAGATGGTTCAGTAAGGTGGGATTGGCCTTTATACCACAAGATAGCTGATGCTATGAAGCAAGCAGCAAAAGAATTAAAAATAGACATGGATTGGGGAGGAGATTGGAAATCCTTTCCAGACGGGCCTCATTATCAATTATCTTGGGGTACATACCCTAAGTAGTCTTAGGGAGAAAATAGACATGAGTGATAGAAATGCTGACGATATACGCTCGTTACAAAATGATCAAAATGAATTAGAAAAACGTCTATTTAAGTTAAGAGACACTGTCCGTGATATGGAAGAAGAAATTAACAACATAAACATCTATCTTGATATAACTAAAGCTAAGTTAAAATCTTTTGATGGTATAATTGGTTGGATTGTTAAGTTATTTATAGGTGCTATTTTAGGTGGCATACTTACATTTATTATAAAGGGAGGTTTAGTTTTGTGATTGAAGAACATAAAAAACTATTACTCCCTACCCTTATTAGGGGAGTTCTATACGGACTAATCGTAACGGTGTTATTGGTTAATGTGCCAAGTCTGTTTGGTATAAGACTTTCTTCAGAAGTATACGCTGAAAAGATAACTAAAATGAATGAAATAGAAACTAAAAGGTCTAACGATAGATTCTATGAGTATCAAAGAGTGGAAGATGCTTGTGAACTATAGTTCGGAAATAAAATGATAAGTACTTTATTACCTCTTCTAACTCCTATCATGGGTGACGTGTTAAAGCGTATTATACCTGATTCAGATAAAAGAGCTGAGATTGAAAGAGAAACTAAGCTAGCCTTACTAGAACATGCTGACTCAATAGAGAAGGTGCGTGGTGAGATTATACTAGCAGAAGCTTCATCAACTAACTGGTTGACTGCTTCTTGGAGACCTCTTTTAATGCTAATTGTTATAGCTATCATAGCTGTTAACTATTTAGTATTCCCTATAATAGCAATCGCTTATCCAGAGATTATGAATAATGTATTGGAACTACCAGATCAACTTTGGAATCTATTAACTCTTGGTGTTGGAGGCTACGTAGTTGGTCGTTCTGGTGAAAAGATGGTAGACAAATGGACAAACCCAAGTAAAGGAAAATAGATGTTAGGTTACTGTTGGAATGACAAGGATAAGCCTTGTGGTAAATGTTTTGGATGTTGGAACCTAGACCCTGCGTCTGTATCTTTAAAATTAAAGTTAACTACTGGTACAGTAATTACTTCAATATGTTTGTTTGATTATGCCTAGTTCACCTAATTATAAAAGAGACTATAAGAGAGAACGTGCTCTTCAACTTAAGTCACCTAAGTCAGACTTAGCAGCTAATCGTTCGCGTAAAGCAGCTAGACGTATGTTAGAAAAAGGTGGATTAGTTAAAAAGGGTGACGGTAAGGATGTTGACCATAAAAACCGTAACTCCAAGGATAATTCTGTAAATAATTTAAGAGTTCAACTTAAAGGAACTAATCGTAGTTTTTCACGTAAAGCAGAAGCTAGTAAGTACAATAAAGGTGGATATGTTGTATGCGGTGCTTCTAACCCAGGTACTCATAAAAGGGGTAAGTAATGGATTTAAAAAAACACAAAAGTAAATTAGAAAGTATTGGATACTTTGTGTCTTCTGACCAAGTAGTTACTTCTAGAGGAGACGTTGTAGGTGTCACAGATCCTTACGGTTCTTTTATATGTGATATTAAGGAAATAGTAGACATTGTAAGTCAAGTAAAAGTTAAAAAAGAAATTAAATATAAAAGAGCTAGAAGCAAAGATGGTCACTTTATAGCAGATGACCCAGAAACTTTAGATATAAATGAAGCATGGGTGAAGGTGTAATATGACAAAAAGAGCCCTCACAGAAAAACAAGAGTTATTCTTAGCTGTTCTATTTGAACAAGCAGAGGGTGATCCTTTAAAAGCAAAGAAACTTGCTGGATACTCCGATAATGTTTCAACTTCATCAGTTACAGCTTCTCTAGTAGACGAGATAGCAGACCTTACTCGTAAGTTTATAGCACAGTCTTCTACTAAGGCTGCATATACAATGTTCAAAGTAATGGGCGATGTAGATATGTTAGGTGCTAAAGAAAAGATGACAGCTGCTAAAGACTTGATGGATAGAGCTGGATTTGTTAAAACAGAAAAGGTAGAAGTATCTACTGTAGAACCAGTATTTATTCTACCTGCAAAGAAAGAAGAATAGTATGGTAGAATATAGAGGTGAAAAGTTCTCAGGTTATAACAAACCTAAGAGAACACCTAAGCACCCAACTAAATCACACGTAGTACTAGCAAAAGAGGGTACTACGATTAAAATGATTAGATTTGGAGAGCAAGGCGCTAGTACTGCAGGTAAACCTAAAGCTGGTGAGTCTGATAAAATGAAAAAGAAACGTGCTTCATTTAAAGCTAGGCATGGTAAGAATATTAAACGTGGTAAGCTAAGTGCTGCATACTGGGCAGATAAAGTTAAATGGTAGAAAATCGTAACTTTACTACAGACACAGAAGCTGTAACTATCACTGCTACATCAGGCGGTGCTAGTGCTAATCTTGTGTATACTTGCCCACCTAACCATGATGCTACTATAGATTTTTTACATATAAGTAATGGTAACACTAACGTACAGAATGTTACATTGCAATGGTACCATGCAGATACAAATACGTATCATCATATTATAAATGATAAATCTATAGCAGGTAAAGACGTATATAACATTATTACTTCTGATAGAATACACTTACATGCTGGTGATAAGATACTAGCATTTGATGGTGCTTCTAATTTAGAAGTCTTTATATCTGTACGTCAATACTATAATCCTGCTAGAAATGCATAACGGGGTTGCATTATTATCTGTAGTATGATATAACTAACTATGGTATAACTATCTCTGTAAGGTAAACAAGCCTTACTTACATAACGGAGATAGGTTACATGTTTAAAAGATTATTCAAAAGTATTGAGCGTAGCAGACAAGAGAGTGCTAATATTTGGTTACTCAATAATTTGTCTGATAGAGATTTAA
>JBMZDR010000035.1:0-14311 GCA_049614485.1 Flavobacteriaceae bacterium | reverse complement strand
CCACCTTTCTTCTTTAACAAACAAACTTTTTAACAAGGTTTTTTGAAAGTTTTTCGCCTAAAAACAGGTATGCGCTGGCAATGTGACAATTGACTGTTGCAAAAACCTAATATTTGTTGAGAAACCAACCACATAATTACACCTTTGACATGTGAATAACCGCTTACAACAAAAAAAAGCCAACCTTATATTAAAGGTTGGCCTATATTAAAATTTTATCATTTCTTCTTTAAGTCCTTTACGCCACTTTAACCTCATCAGGAAATAACTGACTAATGAACGAATACATGTTCTTTAACACTTCTTTTGTTGATGTATTATCATGGGTAATATAGTTATCAATAACTTCTTTTAACTCTAAAGCTGTATTCATTTTTATTGCTACAGGTGTATGACTTACTAACTCAGCAGTTTTAAACAACTCAACTACTTCGTTTCGTTTTCTTCGTTTAACCTCAATATTATCTGACGCAAGTATTTCTAATATCAACTTTTGTATTGCCGCTTTATTATTCATAATAGTAGTTATTTGATTAAGGGGTTACAAATACAATGCCAAGATAAACGAAGATTAGCTTAATTACAATACCTAAAACAAGGTATATTTTCATCACTATATATGGTGACGCGAGACCATCAAGTAAATAAAGTCTATTTTATATTACTTTATGTTATAGAAAACATATCACTAGTGCCTACAAGAAGAAATCCCAAACTAAACCAAAACGAACCGTAAAGTCTTTATATGGGTAATTTGGCGCACTATAAAAGGTGTTACCTGTAAAACTCGAGTTAAAATGTTCTGCCTTGAGGTAAATACGTGCATTTCTGATTTTTGCATTTACAAAGAAATCAATTCTAGGATAAGCGCCGTATTCATTTTGCGTCTGAACATAAAACTCAGACAATAGAGGGTCATAGGCATTCATTTTATATGCTGTAAAATAATTAAAAACAACCCCTGTTTGTAAGAACAAGTTTTTATCAAATAACACATCTGTAAAATATAGTGTATTACGCACTATTAATTCCGGCACATTTAATATTGCATTTTCTTGAGCAACCGATTGGTATTGAATTGTATTATCCAAAGCAAATTTCCTATACTTAAACTCTTTATTGGCTGATAATTTCAAGTACTTAATTGATGTGTTTTCTTGAAAAGGTTTCACACTGTTAGTTATACCGTTCAGCCCAAAATATGTGTAGTTATCTAAAGTTGTATAAGTCGCTTTTAATTGAATGTATTTTTCTACATCTACTTCTGCAGCTATAGTTTGAACTTGCTGAGTTTTAAACCCCGAATTAAACCAGTTATAATTTTTATAATCGCTTTGAAATAATCTGTAATTAAAATCTGGCAACGCTTCGTTATACATTAATTTTGCCTTAGCCGTAATACCGGAAGTGACATATACTAATGACGCATCAAACAAACTTCCTTTATTATCTTTAGAAAGATTTGACTTAAAGTCAGACATTAGCTTCAGTTTCCCAAATTCATTTACATAGCTCACACCGTAAGACGCAAACCCACCCTTTAACCGATTTGGCACAAATCCGGTTGCCAGGTTTACAACACTATTGTAACCATAGTTGTAATCTGTATAACCAACATGAGCCTTAATACGTCCTAATTTTTTTTTATCTAAAGACACATACCCTTGATTATAAAATTGCTCTAAACGCACTTCATCAGTAACGGAGGTTGTAAATGCATCACCAAAAAAAACATTCGCCCTACCTTGGTTAAACTGATATTTTTTATCTTCTAAATTAGCAACATGTCCGATATTTAGAGTATAGTTAGATATTGAATCTTGCTGTTTTAAAAGATTGTAATAATGATTGATATAAAACCGTTTAGCAGATAATTTATTGTCGGCATCTTCAAAATTAACTTCAAATCTTGACCTATCATTAAATTCTGTATTCTCAGACTCAAACTGATCAACCATTAAATCAGTAATTCCTCCGTTTTCTTCATTTTCAATACTTTGCATTGCTACGTGAGCTCTAGCAAAATACCTGTTATTTTTTGTTCTATAATTAAATGATGACCTAAATTTTCCGCTATTTGCTTTTATATGACGGTATTTCCCTAAAGAACGTAAGCCCTTATACGCAATTGACATATTAAACCGAGGAGTTGTGTTTACAGTAAAAAAACCTTCAGCTAATTGCCCCTGCTCCATGGTTGTTTTAAAAAACAACTCTGTTAATGGCGTTGCAACTTCATAGTAATAAATATCATCAACCTCTGCATAATCCATATGCTTTGCGCGCGCTCCAAACTTTGAAAACACATCAGTATTTTCAGTAAAATTATAACCTAACTGATTAAATACTTGTCCGGTATTAGAAAAAGGTAGCAACTCAAAATAATCTTTTTTAAGGTAATTGTACTTATACTCTTTTTGAATACTCAGTGTTGTATCAATATAAGTGGTGTCATTATCAATTGATATAAACTTATAATCAGACGCTGTAGTAGTTTCTACTTTAATTTCTCTTGTAGGTTTTGAGTTTCCTCTAACAGTATCAGGGTTAAATTCTTTTAATGATTCTCGCTTTACTAATTTTTTAGACGCTCTAGGCTTTTTAGTTACCTGAGCGTTTGCATAACCACAAAACACTAACAAAACAATAAATACCCTTATTACTAGCTTCATTTAACTCTTGAGAAATTGGATTTTAAGCTACAAATGTAATGCAAATTAGAAAACCTACATTGTTTTTACACTTAAAGTGTTGTTAATGGATTTTACGACTGTTTTTTCATATGAAAATATTATTTTGCAGCATGTTATTACCTTTTTTTCAAGAAGACTATATAGAATGTGGAACTGATGAAGCCGGACGCGGATGTTTAGCCGGTCCAGTAACAGCTGCTGCAGTCATTTTACCCAGTAATTTTACTAATGAAATTTTAAACGACTCAAAGCAATTGAGTGAAAAAAAAAGAGACATACTTAAACCTATTATTGAAGCCCAAGCAATTTCGTTTGGCTTTTGTCATGTTTATGAGAGTGAAATTGACACCGTAAACATCTTAAACGCATCAATAATAGCCATGCAACGTTCAATAGAAAAATTAAACCCACAGCCAGGTTTCATAATAGTTGATGGTAATAAATTTAAGCCTTATAACACTGTACCCTATGAAACAATCATTAAAGGAGACGGTAAATACCTTAGCATTGCAGCTGCATCTGTATTAGCAAAAACTTACCGTGATGCGTATATGGAAAAAATACATAACGAGTACCCTATGTATAACTGGAAAAAAAACAAAGGGTACCCTACAAAAGAGCATCGTGAGGCAATTAGAAAATATGGTGTTACAAAATATCACAGAAAGTCATTTAGGCTACTCCCTGAACAACTCAGTTTAGACATCTGATCAATAAAAAAAAGACCCTCTCTTGTTTCATTTATTTTAATATTTTTGCAAATTGAAAATACAATCAAAAACATCACAGTGCATGAAACCATTTACAACCATTCTTTTTATAGTAGTATTCATTTTTTCATGCACACAAGAAAAAACAAAGGAAACAACCTTATTAGACTTTGTACCTAATAATCCTTCAGTTGTTATTAGCACACCAAGTATTAAAGAACTGCAAAATGACTTAAAAGAAAACAGTTTTTTAAACGAGTTTAAAAACACCACCACCTATACAACTATTCAGCAAAATTTTAAATTTTGCGACAGTTTAAAATCTAAAAACCCTGCAATCATTAGTTTTGCTAAAGTTGGAAAGTCATTAGAATTCTTATTAAGCATCAATATTAAAAGCACTAACAATACTATAGCTGTAAAACCAGAAACGACTAATTACAACAACAAAAGCTACCAGTCACTTAAAAACCAAAAAGCATTTAGTATTGTTTTAGATAGCACATTGGTAGTGACATCCTCAGAAATTTTAATTGAAAACTTAATACGTAATAACAAAGCAAATATTCGTTACAGCAACAAAAGTTTGATAAAGCTATACGAAACTTCAGACGACGGTAAAACCACAGCTTTTATTAATCTTGAAAAGAAACCATCATTTTTAAACAGCATATTTCCTGCGAAATTTTTAGGTCAGAATAACTGGATAGCCGCCGAGTTAAACAACAGCAACGGTATTGGCATAAATGGTATTGCTACAAGCACTAAAACCAATCATCAATTTGCAACAAAGTTAAAGCGCGCAACTACGGAAAAAAGCAACGCCAGCACGATTATCCCATCTAACTTTACTGAATACACAGCGTATAACTATAATGAATTAAAAGTCTCTTCAGAATTTGAACACTTTAATGAATTAGTAGACAGCTCAACAGAAATCATAGCTTTTAAAGACGGTAAAAATCAACTATGCGCTTTTAAGTTATTAAATTCATCTGTATCTGACAATTTGATTACACACACGACATATCGAAATCATACAATTTACAAGAATGATTATTTTAAAATACCTGCTATTATATGCAGTCCTCAACCTGGGTTTGCATGTTACATTGAAGACTTCATCTTACTTTCAAATACTTTAGAAGGCATACAAAACTGCATTTCGCATTTTCAAAACAAAACAACACTTGACCATCAAAACTATTACACAGAAAGCACTGACGCTCTTTTAAGCGAGGCACATATTACAGAAAGTCTAAAAACTAATATCATAAAAGACAAGTTAGCCACTGTTTTAAACGATAAAAGCATTCGTAAAGTTAAGCTTACAGATTTTCCCTTAACAATGCACCAAATTACTTATGAGGACAACTATATTCAGTTTAATTCTGCAATCAAAAAAGTCACGAAACAAAAAAACACTATTGGTGTATCACAAATTGCAAGCATCACTTTAGATGCCAATTTGGCAACTAACGCGCAATGGGTCATCAACCATAAAACAAAACAGAAGGAGCTGATTGTTCAAGATATAAACAACCAACTTTATTTAATTTCCAACTCAGGAACTATTCTTTGGAAAAAACAATTAAAAGGCAAAATACAAGGAGATATCATTCAAGTTGATTTATTTAAAAATAAAAAACTGCAACTTGCCTTTACTACCGATAATGAATTTATGGTTTTAGATAGAAACGGAAAACTAGTAGACCCGTTTCATAAAACCTTTGAAGATGGCAACTTATTAGCGCTTTCAGTTTTTGACTATGATAAAAATAGAAATTACCGCTTTGTACTAACGCAAGGCAACTCTACTTTTATGTATGATAATAGTTTTAAATTGGTTAAAGGGTTTAAATTTAAAGGCGCAAAAAGCACCATTATAGCCGCTCCAAAACACGTGAGAATTGGCACAAAAGACTACATCATTATAGCTGAAAATAATGGAAAATTACATGTGTTAAACAGACAAGGAGAAACCAGAACCAAAATTAATTCTGAGTTTGCCTTTACACCAACCATTAACCTACAAACTAAAGGCAATTCATTATACCTAAAGGATGCCAGAAATGTCATTTCACAAGTGAATATTGCTACAGGAAAAGTTACAAAATTTGATTTGCTACAAGGAAACTCAAATCATTTTACAATTAACAATAATCTTATTGTAAAACTAGAAGACGAAAAGTTAACTATTAAAAAGAAAACAATTGAACTGGATTTAGGAAATTACACTAAACCTGAAGTTTTCTATTACAATAAAAAGTACTATATCGGAGTTACAGATATTGACACAAGAAAGGTTTCTATATTTAATAGCGATGCTATATTACTTGAAAAATTTCCTGTTTATGGGCAATCTAAAATTGCTGTTACAAATATGGATTTTGATAAACACTTAGAATTTGCTGTAAAAGGAGAATCAAATTCTATTTTAATTTATAAAATGTAATTATCTGTTTTAATTCTATTAAACAAGCTCTGCTTCAAACAGCTTGGAAAAATGGTTTTTTATTTTCGTTTTCACATCCGCTTCAGATATAGTTTCTCCTAACTCTACCTGCATTGAGGTTACTGCTTTTCCGCGTATACCACAAGGGATAATATTATCAAAATAACCTAGATCAGCATTTACATTTAAAGCGAAACCATGCATAGTTACCCATCTGCTGGCACGCACACCCATGGCACAAATTTTACGCGCAAATGGCGTTCCTACATCTAACCAAACACCAGTTTCACCAGGGCTTCTTTCTGATGCTATTCCGTACTCTTCTAAGGTTAAAATAATAGCCTCTTCTAATAAACGCAAGTATTTATGAATATCTGTAAAAAAGTTTTCTAAATCTAAAATAGGATAACCCACAATTTGCCCTGGGCCATGGTAGGTAATATCACCACCTCTATTAATTTTGTAAAACGTGGCTCCTTTTTCGGTTAACTGCTCTTCATTTAGCAGCAAATTAGACATATCACCGCTTTTACCAAGAGTGTACACGTGAGGATGCTCTACAAACAATAAATAGTTATCCGTTTCAAGAGCTGCAGCTTCTCTTCTGTTCTTTATCTTTGTATCAATTATTGCCTTAAATAAATTTTCTTGATACTCCCAAGAGGCTTTATAATCTATACTTCCTAAATCCTGTACTATAACTTTTTTATTCATATTAAATAGGGGTCTAAATTTAGATTTACAAAGATACTATTTTAAAACTGCTGATAATTTTCCTAACACATCAATATTATGTCTTATTTGAGCAAAGAGTATAAACAATACTCCAAATGCTATTAAGAATCCAAAAAATAAGCCTGTGCTGTTTTTTTTGGCTATTTTTTTACTTGCTTTTAAATATGATTTAGACGCTTTATCCATCATACGTTTCACAAACCCAAACATGGGAACAAAAATTAACACCGTAACAATCATTCCTATCAAAACAGACATGTAAGTTCCTGCTTTATAATACGAATTGATCAACTTTACAAAATACTCATTAACTAGGGATGCCGTTAAAATTGATATAACTAAAGTAGCGTACTTGGTAGATTTTGTTAATTTCATAAATGGCGCTTTTCAACTCACAAAACTAAGAAATTATTTATTCGGATTGTTTAAAATAATTAAAGCAGCAATTACTCCAGGTATCCACCCCAAACAAGTTAATATAAAAACAATAATTACAGATCCGCAACCTTTGTCTAAAACTGCTAATGGCGGAAATAAAATTGATAATAAGACTCTCCAGATGCTCATGATGATTTTTTGATTAATGTACAATATCAGTAGGCTAAACAGCTATTTTGTTACAAATTTACTTTTTATTTAAAAAAATACTACATTAGCATAAATTAAAAAACTAACACCTTAATTTATGGAAAACTCAACAAATAACACCATGCCAAACAACAATATGGGCTTAGCGATCGCTGCTGCTATTATTGGATGTTGTTCACCATGCTGCATTGGTCTGATACTCGGAATTGTTGCTATTGTAATGGCTACTCAAGTAAAAAAGAAGTTTGAATCAAATGATTTTGAAGGCGCAGCCAGTTCTGCAAAAAATGCTAAAATATTAGCTTTTGTAGCTATAGGTATTGCTGTTATATACTTATTATACATTGGAATGAATTGGGAGGATACTATGGAAAAATTTAATGAAGCCATGGAGCAGTATCAATTAAACCAATAAGCACATCAACAAAAACATTTAGGCCGCGGTAGCAATACTTCGGCCTTTTTTATATGAAAAAAATACTTTCCATAATCTCAATTATTTTGTTTTTTGTAGTTCTCAGATATTTCTATTTGAATAACCCTGCAAATAACAGCACACCCTTTGCAATTTGCATGACCAAACGTATTGCAAACATCGACTGTCCAGGATGTGGTGGACAACGTGCGTTTCACCAATTATTACACGGTAATTTTATTGAAGCTGGAAAACTAAACATCTTCATTTATTTCTTTGCGCCATTATTAGCGTATATTTTTTTCAGTTTTGCCTTAAAACCTTTTAACGTTATTTTTCCAGATATTGACATTTCATCAAAAGGACTCTTAACTATACTCCTCCTATTTATAATATTTACAGTGTTTAGAAACACCCATATTTGGAGCTAATAAACTACACTTATATTAATTAGCTTCTACACACTAAAGTCTGTATTGGTATTTATATTCTTTTCACTTTTACTGCACTTATATTTTATGTAATTTTGCAACTTATTTTTCAAAACAAAATACAAATGCAATTATCAGAACAAGAAATTGTAAGACGTGAAAAACTTACAAAGTTACGAGACTTGGGAATCAACCCGTACCCTGCAAACCTTTATCCTGTTGACTCTAATTCCAAACAGATAAAAGATGCATATGTTGAAGGAAAACAGGTGATAATTGCTGGACGTTTAATGTCACGTAGAATTCAAGGAAAAGCTTCTTTTGCTGAATTACAAGATGGCGAAGGACGCATTCAAGTCTATTTTAACAGAGATGAAATTTGTTTAGAAGACGACAAAACTCTATATAATGATGTGTATAAAAAACTCTTAGACATTGGTGACTTTATCGGTATTGAAGGAGAGTTATTCACAACTCAAGTAGGTGAAAAAACAGTTTTAGTAAAAAACTTCACTTTATTAAGTAAGTCGTTAAAACCATTACCACTACCAAAGGTAGATGCAGAAGGTAATACACATGATGGTTTTACTGATGCCGAAATGCGTTATAGACAACGTTATGCAGATTTAGCAGTAAATCCGCACGTGAAAGATGTCTTTATTAAAAGAACGAAATTGTTTACAGCAATGCGTAGTTTCTTTAATGACGCTGGGTACATGGAAGTGGAAACCCCTATTTTACAAGCTATACCTGGTGGAGCTGCTGCAAGACCATTTATCACACACCATAACTCGTTAGACATTCCGTTATACATGCGTATTGCTAATGAATTATACTTAAAACGTTTAATCGTTGGTGGGTTTGAAGGCGTATATGAATTCTCTAAAAACTTCAGAAATGAAGGAATGGACAGAACGCATAATCCAGAATTCACAGCAATGGAAATATATGTAGCTTATAAAGACTACAATTGGATGATGGACTTTACTGAAAAGTTGTTAGAACATTGTGCAATTGCTGTAAACGGAACTACAAAAGCAACCTTTAACGGACAAGAAATTGACTTTAAAGCCCCATACAAACGTATCACCATGGCAGATTCTATTAAAGAATTTACCGGATTTGATATTTATGGAAAAACAGAAGCTGAAATTTTTGATGCTGCTAAAGGCATGGGAATAGACGTTGATGACACTATGGGTAAAGGAAAGTTAATCGATGAAATTTTCGGTGAAAAATGTGAAGGAAATTACATACAGCCAACATACATTACAGATTACCCAAAAGAAATGTCTCCGCTTTGTAAAGAGCATAGAGACAATCCGGAATTAACTGAGCGTTTTGAATTAATGGTTTGTGGTAAAGAAATTGCAAATGCCTATTCTGAATTAAACGACCCTATTGATCAACGTGAACGTTTTGAAGCGCAGTTAAAATTAGCCGCAAAAGGTGATGATGAAGCAACTGAGTTTATTGATCATGATTTCTTACGTGCATTAGAATACGGTATGCCACCTACATCTGGTTTAGGGATTGGAATGGATAGGTTAATCATGTTTTTAACAGACAACCCTTCTATTCAAGAAGTATTATTCTTCCCACAAATGAAACCAGAACGTCAAGCACCATCTGTAGATTTAAACGATGATGAAAAATCCGTTTTAGATTTATTACAAAAAGCAGAACGAATTGATTTAAACGATTTGAAATCACAATCTGGCTTAAGTAATAAAAAATGGGATAAGTCTATTAAAGGGTTAACAAAAAATAATTTAGCAAGAGTAAACAAAACTGATGACGGTTTATTTGTTGAAGTTGTCTAATTCATAAACACATTACTTTAAAAGGAGCTACACATGTAGCTCCTTTTTTTATGCCTGCAATTAAACCTTTTACACTCATCTTAGTCAAAAAGTCAAACAATTTAAAATTATAACTATGAAAAAATTAATTCTATTAGCTGCATTGGTAATGAGTTGCGCAATATTTGGACAAGAGAGGTATTCGGATAAAAAAGATAAAATGGCACACCTGAAAGATTTATCTCCTGAACAAGTGGCAACATTAAAAACAAAAAAGATGACTTTATCTTTAGATCTTTCAAAAGGACAGTATGATAATGTTTACGCGTTACATTTAGATGAAGCTAAAACTCGAAAGGAACAACGTGCCAAAAGAGAACACGATAAAAGTACAGAAAAACCTAAGCTATCATCAGATGAAAAATTCAATAAAATGAATGGGCGTTTAGACAAAAAAATAGCTTTTAAAAACAGTATGAAATCTATTTTATCAGAAGAGCAATTCATAAAATGGGAAGACATGCAACATCGTGTTTCTAACAGAAAAAGAAAACATCATAAAAAGAACAGATAATCGGTTTTTACAGTTTCTTATCTATTAGCAGTACTACTATAATTTATTTTGAGTACTTTAGTGGCTTTAAGCATTAATCGTTTATTTTAAAAAAATTATATTATGAAAAAAATTATTGCCGTAGTTGCATTTTTTACAATTACAGTACTAGGTACTACCAATGCTGTTGCTCAAGAACGTGGTTCAAAAATAGAAGTAAGTAATGACGCTAGAGTTTTTACACATCGGTTAGTTCAAGAATTTAACATCAGTGAAGAACAACAAGATGCTGTGAAAAATGCATTCATGCAAAAAGTAATAGACACTAAAGACATCACTAAAAACTCAACAAGTAGAGCTTTAAAAGTTATTAATTTAGAGTTTGACAACAAGTTAAAAGCAATTTTAACAGAGGTACAATACAAAAAATATAAACTTTTAAAGAACTAATTTTTTAAAGTGGTATTATAAAAAAAGCGATTTGAAATTCAAATCGCTTTTTTTGTGTTATAATGTTTCTGCTACTTCACTACAAGCGGTTATTGTAGCGTCTAAATCGTCATAACTGAGGGCATCACAAATAAACCAGGTTTCATAAGCACTTGGTGCAATATAAACACCTTTAGCTAGCATACCATGGAAAAACTTCTTGAACCTTGGATTATCTCCATTTGCAGATGTTGCAAAATCAACTACAGCATCTTCTGCAAAATGAACAGATATCATTGAATTTACTTGATTAATAGTGTGTGTTATTCCTTTTTCAGTTAATACTCTGCTTAATCCTTTATGTAAATAATCTGTTTTTTCTTTTAAACGGATGTAAACATCACTATCATCATTTAACTGTTGTAACATTGCTAAGCCAGCTGACATTGCTAGCGGATTACCTGACAAAGTTCCTGCTTGATACACAGGACCTATTGGCGCTAAATGGTTCATAATTTCATTTCGTGCTGCAAAAGCGCCAACTGGCAAACCTCCACCAATAACTTTACCAAAACATACAATATCTGCATTGATATTAAATAATTCCTGAGCACCACCTTTAGCCAAACGAAAACCAGTCATGACTTCATCAAAAATCAATAAAATATTATGTGTATTACATAAGGCACGCAACGCATTTAAGAAATTTTCTTTAGGCGGAACACACCCCATATTTCCCGCTACAGGCTCAATTATAACACATGCTATTTCATCTTCATTAGCTTTAATTAGTTTTGAAACACTTTCTATATCATTATAAGCCGCCAACAAAGTATCTTTTGCTGTCCCTTTAGTAACACCTGGACTATTTGGCGACCCAAAAGTTACGGCACCAGAACCGGCTTGGATTAAAAACGAATCAGAATGTCCGTGATAACAACCTGAGAATTTGATTATTTTTTCCTTTCCTGTAAACCCTCTTGCTAACCTAACCGCACTCATACAAGCCTCAGTTCCTGAATTCACAAAACGGATTTTATCAATATTAGGCACCATACTTACTGCTAACTTGGCAATATCAGTTTCTATTTCGGTTGGTGTACCAAAAGAGGTTCCTAATTTTGTACGGTCAATTACAGCATCAACAACTTTTTTATTGGCATGCCCTAAAATCATAGGCCCCCACGAATTGATATAGTCTATCAATTTGTTACCATCTTCATCATATAAATATGGGCCTTCTGCCTTTTTAATATAAACGGGATCTCCCCCAACAGATTTAAACGCTCGTACTGGCGAATTAACTCCTCCTGGAATGTATTGTGTTGCTTCATGAAACAACTGACTGCTTCTTTTATAAATACTCATTTATTGTACTATTAATTGTTGCCCAATATGTATGGCTGTTTCAGATAAATTATTCATTTCCATTAATCGATCTATAGATAGATTAAACTTTTTTGCTATTGAATATAATGTGTCGCCCTGCTTAACCTTATAGTCTAAAATATCATTTGTTGTATGACTATCTTCTTTAACATCAATGTCATCATAAGCATGTAATTTATACCGCTCTATTAAACTAATTAGTTTTGAAGGATACTTAGGGTCAGTGGCATAACCAGCTTTTCGCAATCCTTTTGCCCATGCTTTATAATCCTTTTTATCCAACTGAAATAATGATGCGTACCTGCTTCTTGAACTCAGGAATTTTGAATGATCTTTAAAGGACTCCGATGGATGTGTGTATTTTCTAAAACACTCTCCTTTTTTATCATCATCATGATATACTTTTTCACCTTGCCAACCATGACATTTTATTCCGAAATGATTATTAGCACGTTTGGTTAAATCACCATGACCTGCACCTGACTCTAAAATACCTTGCGCCAAAGTGATGCTTGCTGGTACGCCTGATTTTTGCATTTCATATTGAGCAATGGCTCTATATTTATGCACATATACGGCTACTTTATCTGTGGTACTTATAGGTGTATTATCAACTTTTGGAGAGCGTACTACATCATTTGAATTCTGACTATCGTGTTTGTCTCGTACATCTTGAGATGTTTTCTCTGAGGTTGGATTGTATTTTTTATGCTCTTCTTTTGACGTTACTACTCGGCTTGAGCTGCAGCTCATCAAGAACAAAACAAGTAATAGTATAAAGGTTTGTTTCATTTTTTCTTCTTTTTATATATTGATTAAAGGCAACCCTTTTTTTGCTAATAATTTATTCATTCCAGAAATAGCTTGTACTCCTCCAGTATGAATGGCTAAAATACTAGTATTTTTTGAAAAATAACCGCTTTTAATTAAATCGTAAACACCAAATAGCATTTTGGCATTGTAGATAGGATCAAGAAGAATATTTGTTTCAGTTTTAAATACATTCATAAAATCAATGAGCTCTTTCGTTACTTTGGCATAGCCTCCAAAATGATAATCGGTTTGAATGCTCCAATTGTCTTTGGTGACTAATTTAGACACATCATCTTTTAAGAAATCACCTTTCAAAGCAGAAAAACCAAGTACCTGTTGATGCGATTGACTAGCGTTAATTAACCCCGCTAAAGTACCTCCTGTTCCTACCGCACAACAAATGTAATTATATTGAGAGTCTTCTTCTGTTAAAATTTCTTCGCACCCTTTTATAGCCAAATCGTTTGTTCCACCCTCGGGCAAGAGGTAAAAATCACCATACAGCATTTTTAAGCTTTCAATAAAACTTAAGGACATTTTTTCTCTATACTGTTCTCTTGACACAAAATGAAATTGCATCCCATTTTCTTGTGCTTTTTTTAATGTTGGGTTATCATCAATTTTACCCATCAACTCTTCACCTCTTATAACCCCAATAATATCTATGTCATATATTTTTTTGATATAAGAAGCTGCTAATATATGATTGGAATAGCCTCCACCAAAAGTGATTATTTTTGTAACTCCTAATTTTTGAGCTTCAAGAATATTGAATTTTAACTTTCTAAGCTTATTCCCTGAAATTCCATTACCTAACAAATCTTCTCTTTTTAAAATCAAATGTTCAGAGATTTCTTGGTTAAAACTTGATGGATCTATTTGGTTTTTTTGCATTAAATACGGTGTTGATTTATCTCATAAAGGTCTGCAAAATTACACAATCAAATCAACATATTAAGTATGTTTTTTAATCCCGTATAGGTTATAGAAAAAGAGGGTTAAAAATTACTCTCAACAACAGTAAAGCCCATCATCTTTCATTAAAAAAACAAAGTCACAAAAACAACACTTAAACCACAAAGCACTGCATATCAATACATAAGGGTACTTTTAATCGTCAAAACGCAACATTTTAACGAAAATTTTAAATTTTATTAAATACTATTGCGCCAATTAAATACCCGAATTACTAATCTAACCCGAATTAATATGTTTACAATTACCCGTAAATTTGTAGTTATTGCTGCATTTTTAGCTACTACAACAACCAGTTTCGCTCAAGTAGGAGTTGGAACAAC
>JBMZDR010000034.1:6029-15751 GCA_049614485.1 Flavobacteriaceae bacterium | reverse complement strand
GACAAAAAAGCAGCGCTAGAACTAGAAGCTAATTTCAAAAGATTTACTCGAGGAACCGATTTAAGAATTTACGCTGCTTATGATGAGTATAACATCGATTTTCAAAAAGATGAAATTTATTATGGTCAAGACATTATCATTACCACCACAAAACGCTTAAGTAAACTATACCTTATAAACGGTATTCATATTGGTGAGGTACAGCTCTTAATTATTGAAGATGCACAGTTTTTAGCTTCTAATAATTTACATGCAGAAATTATCCGCCTTTCTGAAAGCATTAAAAAATGCCAGTATCTAATATTTGCAGATAAATACTATCCTAAGTTTGATAAATTTCAGAATGCATTCATGTCAAACTCACAATTAATAGAACTTTAATCACGTACTCTCCTATGGTTGCGATATTAAAAAAAGAAATACAATCGTTTTTTGCTTCACCAGTTGGCTATTTAGTTATTGGTGTGTTTTTAATCACCAATGGCTTATTTTTATGGGTGATAAAAGGCGATTACAACATATTTAATTACGGCTTTGCAGATTTATCTGGATATTATTTTTTAGCCCCGTGGCTGTTTTTGTTCTTAATACCAGCAATAACTATGAAAAGTTTTTCTGAAGAGAAAAGACAAGGAACTTTAGAACTTCTTCTTACCAAACCAATATCATTAACACAACTCATTTTAGGCAAATATCTAGGTGTAATGAGCTTAATTATTATCGCCTTAATTCCAACGTTGTTATACATTTATACAGTACATCAGCTTGGTAACCCCGTAGGCAACATTGATTTAGGAAGTGCAATTGGCGCATATACAGGTTTGCTAGGTATTGCCATGATATATAGCGCTATTGGGATATTTACTTCAACTATTAGCACCAATCAAATTGTATCGTTCATATTAGCAGTAATCATCTGTTTTACGATGTACTTTGGTTTCGATACTTTATCAGAAAACACAATAAACACTGTTAATTTAATAGGCATCAGAAGTCATTTTGAAACTGTCAGTAAGGGTATTATTGACACCAGAGATATTATTTATTTTATAAGCACAACAGCTTTATTTTTATACTTCACTAAATTAATTTTAGCAAAAAAATAATGATGATTTTCACCCCTATATTGATTATATCATGCATCATAATTGCAGTATTATTGTTTTTATTTTTAAACACTATTGATAATAAACGAAAATGGCTAAACATCATTTTAGCAATAGTCATAACACCACTAGCCTACTTCTATATATGGTACCCAATTTCAACCATATTTTTACCATACCACCATCAAAAGCAATTTGACAGTGAAATATGGCGTGAAAAACCAGGCTTACGTTATGAGATGATTGACAATATGATTGCTACAAATTTTTTAATTGGAAAATCAAAAGAAGACGTAGCACAATTGTTAGGAAAAGTACAGTGGTTAAGCTGGAATGACACCAATAAAGATTTTGACCCAGATGTATGGAACTACGGATTAGGATTAATACCAGGAGCTTTTCAAGATACTAAAGAAGATGTAGAAATTACGTTCACAAACAACAAAGTAAGTGCTGTGAAATTATCACAAGCAGAATATCATTTTGACAACAAAAAAGAAGAATCAAACAAAAAACTTGACTCTATTAACACCAGATTTAACACAAAAAAATGACTCTAAAAAACAACATTATAAAAGCATTTATTGCCTTAATAATCGTGCTTGGTGTTAATTTTTTAGCCTCCAAAACATACTCGCGATTAGATATTACTGAAGACGGTAGATACACCTTATCTGAAGCCTCAAAAAAAACAGTTATTACTGACGAACCTATCTATGTAGATGTTTTTTTAACTGGAGAGATGCCTTCAGAATTCAAACGTTTACAAACAGAAACAAAACAATTATTAGAAGAGTTTACAGAAGTAAATGATAATATAATCATTTCTTACGTAAACCCAAAAGACGAAAATCCAGACATAAATGTACTGACATCAGAAATGGAAAAGTACGGCATGCCTGCTTTAAGAATTGATGTTAAAGAAAACGGAAAAACATCTCAAGAAGTTATTTTTCCTTGGGCCGTTATAAACCACGATAAAAAAGTATCAAAAGTATCGTTAATAAAAACAAATTCTAGAAACGCAATTGACAGAGTAAACAATTCTGTACAGCATTTAGAATATGCATTCGCAAGTGCCTTTAAAGAAGTTATCGCCGAAAAATCAAAAACAATTGGAGTCTTAATTGGTAATGATCAATTGGAAAGCAAATATGTTTATGACTTCTTAAACACACTAGAACGCAATTACCACATCATTCCTGTAGCGCTAGACTCTGCCAATACAAAACCCGTTGAAACACTTAAAAATCTTCAAAAATTAGATTTATTATTAAGCGCTAAACCACAAAAACCATTTTCTGACAATCAGAAATACGCTTTAGATCAATACACAATAAACGGTGGAAAGTCGCTTTGGCTTATAGATGCTGTACACGCCGAAATGGATAGCATATCTGAAAAGGGACAAACCTTAGCCCTAGGCAAAGATCTAAACTTAAAGGATATGTTTTTTCAGTACGGTTTCAGAGTAAATCCTGTTCTGGTAAAAGACATGTATGCTTCAGATATTGTTTTATTAGACTCTAACAATCAGCCAAATCGTTACCCATGGCTATATAACCCTGTGGTTATCCCAAAAATAAAACATGCCATTGTAAACAACATCAACCCAGTAAAGTTTGAATTTGCTAACACTATTGATCTTGTAAAACAGGGGATTAATATAAAAAAAACACCGTTATTACAAAGCTCGCAAGTTTCTGCAACAGTTGGTATGCCTAAAATTATTAGCTTAAACGAAATTAGCAGCAAACCAAATGTTGAATCGTTTAAAAAACAAAACCTAACACTTGCAGCATTATTAGAAGGCAACTTCACTTCTACTTATAAAAACAGAGTAAAGCCTTTTGAATATAAGAATCATAACGATGAAAACCAACCGGCTAAAATGATTGTAGTTGCCGACGGTGATGTGATAAAAAATCAAATGGACAGAGGAAAACCATTACCTTTAGGTTATGATAAATGGACACAGCAAAACTACGGAAACAAAGAGTTTTTATTAAATGCCGTTAATTATCTACTTGATGATACCGGATTAATTAGCGTGAGAAATAAAGAGGTGAAAATCCCATTTTTAGATGTTGAACGTGTTGCTAAGGAGAAAACAAAATGGCAATTACTAAACATTTTATTACCACTTCTGTTATTAGCTATTTTCGGAATTATATATACTTACATCAGAAGGCGTAAATACAGCTAGTTTTTGTTGAAAAACAAGCAATCTTGTTAATAACATTCTTTCTTATTTCCAAGTAATTAAGATATATTTGTAATTCGTATAAAAAAAGAAATCAAAATGAAATTTATAGTTTCAAGTTCATACTTATTGAAACAACTTCAAATTCTTGGAGGCGTTATTAATAGCAATAACACATTACCTATTTTAGATAACTTTTTGTTTGAGCTAAAACAATCAACATTAGTTGTTTCTGCAAGTGATTTAGAAACAACAATGTCATCTACTTTAGAAGTAGAGTCTGAATCAAATGGTAGTGTTGCCATACCTGCAAGATTACTTTTAGACACTTTAAAAACTTTCCCTGAGCAACCTTTAACATTTATTATTGAAGATAATAATACTGTTGAAATTAGTTCTAATCATGGTAAATACGCCTTAGCGTATGCAAACGGCGAAGAGTTTCCTAAATCAGTATCTTTAGATAATCCTAGCAAAACACTATTTACAGGTGATATACTAGCTACAGCTATTAGTAAAACAATTTTTGCAGCTGGAAATGACGATTTACGACCTGTGATGAGCGGTGTGTTTTTTCAATTCTCTACAGAAAACTTAACCTTTGTAGCTACTGATGCTCATAAGTTAGTAAAGTACCAACGTACAGATGTTACTGCTTCAGAAACTGCAGAGTTCATAATGCCTAAAAAACCTTTAAACTTATTAAAAGGAATTTTAGCTGGGAGTGATAGTGATGTTACAATGGAATACAATGAATCTAACGCAAGATTTACTTTTGATAACATTGACTTGGTTTGTCGTTTAATTGATGGAAAATACCCAAATTACGAAGCGGTAATTCCGAAAGAAAATCCAAACCAATTAACTATTGCGAGAAATCAGTTTTTAAACTCTGTGAAGCGTGTGTCTATTTTCTCAAATAAAACAACGCACCAAATTCGTTTAAAAATTGCTGGTGCAGAGTTAAATATATCTGCAGAAGATATTGATTACTCAAACAAAGCAGAAGAACGTTTAACTTGTGATTATCAAGGTGATGATTTACAAATAGGCTTCAACTCACGTTTTTTAACTGAAATGTTAAACAACTTAACATCTGATGATGTGTCTTTAGAAATGAGTTTACCAAACAGAGCAGGAATCTTAACTCCTATTGATGGCTTAGATGAAGGTGAGCAAATTACCATGCTTGTAATGCCTGTAATGTTAAATAACTAATACCAATAACCAACCAAAACTAAAAAGAGGACTTACATCACGTAAGTCCTCTTTTTAGTTTAACAAAGTCTGAGTATGGTTTTACTATTCAAAGTCTTGTTCAACATCTTCTACCAAATGAATCCCATCTGCTTCAATAGTAATCACTTTATCCTTATACAATGAGCCTATAGCCTTTTTAAAGGTCTTTTTACTCATTTGTACTAATTGCTTAATAATTTCTGGGTTTGATTTGTCTGTCAGGCCTAAAAACCCATCATTCTTCTTTAATTCGTTTAAAATGAATTGTGCGTTTGGTTCTATATTTCTATATCCTATTTGCTGAAAAGACACGTCTATTTTGTTTCCTGGACGAATTTTTTTAATATACCCAGTCATCACATCACCTACTCTAACATCTTTATAAACCTGATCTTCATAAACCAATCCTTTATGCAATTGATTAATGATCACATTAATTCCAATATCTGTCATGTGAGACACGACAATATCAACTTCATCAAACTCTTTGACAGTTAACTGTTCATTTGATAAATACTTATTTATTTTACTGGTTCCTACTAATCTATCGGTTTTATCATCTAAAAACATGTACACCAAATAGCTTTTACCTGCTTGCATTGGTCTTGCTTGCTCATTAAATGGCACAAATAAATCTTTTTCTATTCCTAGGTCTAAAAATGCGCCATAACGTGTTACTTGATTAACACGCAACCATCCAAATTCACCTAACTGAATGTAAGGCATTTCTGTTGTAGCAATTAATCGTTCTTCATTATCCAAATAAATAAACACATCAAGCAACTGGCCTATTTCAAATGATTCTGGGATATATTTCCCTGGTAACAATACATCATTACCTTCTTCATCCAATAAGAATAATCCTGGTGGTGTATCTCTATCAATTTCTAGTCTGTTTACTCTTCCTAATTCCATAATCCTAATTTACTAAGTGCAAAAGTAAGTCTTTTTGAGTTTTAGAGGTCTATTAGTTTCTTTTAAATTACGAACAAAAAAAAGCGCTCATATTAGGAGCGCTTTTAAAATATAATTTTCAATTTACTAGTTGTAAACTGATTGCTTTTTAAAATGTACTGTTAATAAATAATACACTACTGCTCTATACTTATTCCTGTTAGAGCGTCCGTACTTTTCCATTACAGCGTCAATTCCTTTGTCTAAATCAGCACCATCACTCAATCCTAACTTTTTAATTAAGAAATTGTTTTTAACAGTTGCTAATTCTTTTTCATCAGTACCTGAAACTGTAGAAGCATCTTTATTATAAATAGAAGGGCCACAACCAATCACTACTTTAGTTAATAAATCCATATCAGCACTTACACTACATTTATCTTTTAAATCAGCAGCGTATTTTTGAATTAATTCGTCTCTTTTACTCATAATATTAGTTTGTTTTTATTAGTGTTCTCCCAAATATAATAATTTATAACTAAAAAAAAAATTGCACTTAGTTATTTCTCTCCTAAACATTTAAAGTAATTAATCAACACTGTATCATTCAACTCTCTAGGCGTAAAAACCTCTAAAAGAGCTGGGGAATTTGTTTCTAAAAAGAAGGATTCCAATTCAGAATTTAATGCCGTTACATTAGAAGCTGATTTGTAGTTTATATTGTGCATTTTACACAAGTGAGCTGCAGTTAAATTATGCTTTGTTTCAAAATAGGTTTCAAAATTCTCGGTGTTTTTTTGCCCTGGTAATATTCTAAAAATACCACCACCACTATTATTAATAACTATAATTCTAAAGTTGTTAGGAATGTAATTATTCCATAATCCGTTTGAATCATAAAAGAAACTTAAATCGCCCGTAATTAATATGTTTTGTGTATTTGAAACAATGGCATGACCAATTGCTGTACTTGTAGAACCATCTATACCACTTGTACCTCTATTACAAAATTGATTGACTGTTGGGTTGGAGTTAAACAACTGTACGTATCTAATAGTAGAACTGTTACTTAAATGCAATAGTGTTTGAGCAGGAATGTGGTTTAATAGCGTTTCAAAGACTTTAAAATCTGAGAATGGAATTGTTTTTAAGTATGCGTTATGCTTCACCAGTCGTTTTGATTTTTCCAACAACCACTTTGATTGATAATCACTCTTTATGCTTGTTTGTTCTTTAAAAAAAGCTTTAAAAAAGAGGTTCTCCTGATGTTTAAAATGGTGTTTCAAACAAAAAAATGTATCTAACCCATTCTCATTTCCTAAATGGTAATGTGCCTTAGGTTGGTAATGTCTTAAAAAGGTTTTTATTTTTTTTGACACAACTAATCCACCTAGTGTTAGTAAAACGTCGGGTTGTAATTCCGTAAATTCTTCTTCTGTTAGAGGGGCTATTAATTGATCTATACTTGGAAAAAAATTAGCATGATGCATGTTTGATGTAGATTCCGTAAACACTACTGTAGCGTTATCACTCCCTAAGTAATCCAAATAACGTTGGTCAATGGCATTTGGAAGATTGACTCCAACTAAAACAAGTCGTTTTTTTGATTTATTCCAAGTTTCAACAAACGTTTTAAACGCCAACGTATCAATGGATTTTGATTGAACTTCTGGAGCTATTACGCTAACATCTTCTGAAAACTCATTTTGAGTTTCATATAATGGCTCAGCAAATGGCACATTAATATGCACTGGTCCTTTATGAGCTGTGGCTATATTTATAGCGGTGTTTATCAGTTTTTCGTTTGTTTGCAAACGGGGGGTATCAAGTGCCAGTAATTTATTTAGAACAAACGAAGGAATGTCTGTTTCCTGAGAAAATCGTTCGTCATTCTCATTTAAGCCTTGCTTTAAATTTGCCGAAAACAACACATGTTTTTCAAATATATTTTCTTGTCTTATTGTTTGCCCGTCACCTATATCAATTAAATGTTTTGGCCTATCGGCAGAAATTACAATTAGAGGAATATTACTGTAATACGCTTCAGCAATTGCTGGGTAATAATTTAACAAGGCAGAACCAGAGGTGCAAACAACAGCAACTGGCTTTTGAAGTTGTTGCGCCATACCCAATGCTAAAAACGCTGCACAACGCTCATCTACTATACTATATGTTTTAATTGTTGGATGTGCAGAAAACCCTATTGTTAAAGGCGCATTTCTACTTCCTGGAGAAATCACCACATGGTGAACGTTCTTGGCATGACACAATTGTATAACTTGCTGTGCTAATGGTATTTTTGGGTAACTCATTAAAAGCTCTTTATTTTCTAAGGATTATTTTAATTTCATATCTAAAACCATCTCACAAAGATACATTTTATGGCAAACAAGCTGTTGAATTAACACATGTATTCTTTTAAAGTTATTATGAATACGCCATATACTCTTGCCAATCTACAATAAGGTACCTTTCTTTTACACCATCTTTTAATAATAAAAAACCATACTCATAACAAAATAAGTAAACATCATTTGTTTTGTTTTTCCAATAATTTGTAAAGTAGTTTGGATTAAAGCCCTTTGCTAGTAACTCCTCTTTTAAAATAGTTGTCTTGCCAACTTTATGAAAATGTTTTAGCACTGTTCTATTACGCTTCAGTTGTGCGTCAACTATTTGAAATCTTGTTTTAGCTTTAGATTTGTTTTTAAGGTAGTGAAAAGACGTTTTACAATAAGGCGAACAAAATAGCTTATCAATCCTTCCTTCTAATTTTTTATCACATGACAAACACAAACGTTCCATAACCGTATAATAATATTAAACGTATTTTTTTACGTATAAATATACGTATAATTTACATTATACCTTTTCTTTTTTGTAATATTATATACTTATATATGAATCACTTAAACCTACATATCACACTTATACATTTACTGATTAATGGTAAAAAAATGATTGGCATACAATTTCAGCCAAATACATTAATACAGAAGCTCATTAAAACGTTACCTACCCCAAAATGGAGTAATGAGTTTAATAGTGTTTACGTTAACAATACTAAAGAAAACTTAACTCTAATATTTGATACGTTTAGAGGTGTAGCATGGGTTGACACCAGACAATTCATTAAAGACAAGCCAATAAAAGGGAATCCTAAATTAAATATTGATTCCTTCAGGAAAAGGAATTTACCGCCTAATTATAAGGCCTGTCCGGAAGCTTATTTAGAAAAGTTAGAATTAAAACGCTACGCATTTAATACAGCAAAAACATATATTTCATTATTTGAAAAATTTATAAATCGATTTAAAAACATTCCGATAAATGAGTTATCAGAAATAGAAATTCGCACTTATTTAAAAGAGCTTCACGACAGGGAGTTATCTAATTCCTACTTGCATCAGATGGTAAACAGCATTAAGTTTTATTATGAAATTGTACTTGATATGCCAAGCAGGTTTTATGGTATTGAACGGCCTAGGAAAGAAACTAAATTACCGAAAGTGATTAGTATTGATGACGTAAAATCATTACTAAACAACACTACAAACCTTAAACACAAATGTATTATTTCATTGCTTTACTCTGCTGGTTTGCGCAGGTCTGAATTACTTAATTTAAAAGTCAGTGACATTGACAGTAAACGCATGCTAATTTTGGTTGAGCATGCAAAAGGAAACAAAGACAGGTACACCGTATTATCAGAAACTACGTTAGCTGATTTAAGACTTTATTGTAAGCAATGGAAGCCAAAGCATTATTTATTTGAAGGCATAAAAGGGGCTAAATACTCACCAACAAGTGTTGCTGTAATTGTAAAAAATGCTGCGGAGAGGTCAAACATACCACATAAAGTAACTCCACACATCTTAAGGCATAGTTTTGCAACTCATTTGCTTGAGAACAACACTGATTTAAGATACATACAAACACTACTTGGTCATAGCAGTAGCAAAACAACCGAAATATACACACAGGTAGCCATAAAATATATTCAAGCCATTAAAAGTCCATTAGATTACATATCTTAGCGCATATAAAAGATATAAACACAATAGTGTTTATTTACTTGTTAGTATTAATTACTTATGTTAACCCTAACTCTCTTTTTCGACCTCAATACTAGTAAGTAAAAATTACAACCGCAAGTATCAAATTTTGAGCAATCGCTGTTTGAGGACTATGGGACGAGTTCGATTGGTCTTGATACGAGGATTAGTAATTTGAGTACTAGAATTGTAGTCTTGACCTTTTTGGTTCTTTTTGTGTCAAGA
>JBMZDR010000034.1:0-6019 GCA_049614485.1 Flavobacteriaceae bacterium | reverse complement strand
TTGAGCTGTCTACTAATTCATTAAAGTGTTCAAATTCTGAAGAGACTTTTTGGTTCTTTTTGTGTCAAGACAAAAACGAACAGAAGAAAATGCGCTTAAAAACACAGCTAAAAAACTAAATATCAGAACATTAAGCTTGGTTTTGCAATAAGATAGTAGTAACTTGTTAATTTGTTGTTTATATCAATAAGCATAAAAGTTAGACAAGTTACTACTCTTCTATTTGCTATTCAGAGGTTTACCCTCCTGAAAATTAGTGATCAATAGCCTTTAAAACACAGAATTTCGCTGCTCGTGTTAGCTTGATTAACGGAGCTACAAACTGCCAAACACAACGGAATCTAACTGAAAACTACTCATACTCTTAAATAGTAAAAACTAATACTAACAGCACCTATAATCAATACGGAGCTTTGGTTAAATATTCCTAAGTTTATGTATATTTACATAATCGCCAAATCCTAGATTTCGCATTAAATAAAAAAATATAAACACCAAATAAAGGCTTTGGCTTGTGCTAGAAACAATGGACTATAATAGTCTAGTTCCGTACTGTTCATAGCTAAACGTTATGGTTTATTAAAATCAAAAAAGAATTAATAACTAACTTTAAAACAAAAACATTTACATGAAAAACAAATTTAAAAATTATCTCAAACTAGGAATTCTGTTGTTTGGTATTTCCTTTACTCTTTCAAGTTGTGAGAAAGATGACGCCTTAAATGTTAATACATCTAAAAAAGAAACATTGCGTATTGAAAATATATCGCTATCAAACTTCAAAAATAAAAAAGCAGTTGTTCAAACTATTAACAAGCTTACAGCTAATGATAATGAAAAACTAAACAGAGCTGTTTATGACTCTGAAAACGATTTTTATATAAATACTGACGAAGTAATTTTAATAGAAAAAGATGGATTTCATTGGTTAACTTTTTCTATTAAAAGAAACAGTGATAGTACCGATTTAGAAAATCTAGTTTTAAGACAAAACACAGCTAATAACACTTATTTAGCATACTTGGCTAAATATGCAATTTCTGAAAATGAAATTAATACTATTAGAAATGGTGGCAAAGTTAATGATATAGAATATAAAGTAACTTTTAAGCCGTTAACAAGTTTTAATTCTGATATATTTTCTCGTGACAGAATCATTCATCAAAGACCAGACGGTTCTTGTTTTTCATATGGAACCACAATATATGGAGATAACGATGAGGTAATTGGAATGACAGAAATACCTGTTGAATGCCCAGAATACTTAACCTCTGACACAGGAGACGGTAATGACGGGGGAGGTGGAGGTACTACAGATAATACACCAGATGATGGGTGTGGTACATGCCCTGATTATGAAGGAATACCATTTGACAATACTGACACAGGGGCAAATACTGTTGTTACAAGTCCTAGTGGAACAGCAAGTGGAGATACTACAGCAACAGAAACTGATAATAATTCAGAAAACACAGAATGTTTAACTTCTGATATTGATGGTAATTGTTTAAGCATTCTTACAACACCAAAACCTGAACCAGAGGATCCACATATAACAAGTCTCAACTTCATTTCTAAAATACCAAAAATAAAAACAGAACTTAATAGATTAAGAACTGGCATGAATTATTCTACAATAGAAGATGGTAAACAATATACTTATACAGGTTCTAATATCAATGATATAAGCTTATTATTAGATGATAATTTCCACCCCGTATCTCCTGAAAAGAAATTTGAAGATAAATTAAAGTTCCCCTCTCTTACCAACAATACAGTATATGGAGCACATTATCACCCTGGAGTAATACCTAATGGCTCACCAAGCGGAACAAATAAGTATATATCCCCAGTTCCAAGTGGTACAGATATTGCTGAACATATTGTAATGGTAAAAAAATATGCTGAAAACAATCCAAGTGAGGAAGGTCAAATAAACCAAGTTACTAATTTTGTAGTATCACAAGGTTATACATTTGCAATTAGAACGAATAATGAATCTGAAATTTTAGGATTAACAGATGATTTTACAAAAAAGGCTAAAAAGGAAAAAATTGGCGAAAAAATTATTGAAAAAATTAAAGCTAATTGTAGTCCTTCTAATTCCAGCTGTCATATACAACCATTTATGGAATTTTTAAATACAAACTACCCTGCACTATCATTGTACCAAGCAGTATTTAATAATAGTGGAGAAATTATTAATTGGATTAAATTATAAAAACATGAAAAACATACTTTATATAGTAATAGTATTATTTGGGTATAACTCAACTTTAGCACAAACAATAGTAAAACCAATTGAATCAGAATATACAACTAGTAATAGCGGATCAAACACCTATTTTAAAGATATTAATTTTGTGTTGGATAAATTTGTAGGTACTTGGAAATATGAAAATGATAATACCGTTTTTGAGGTTACATTTTCTAAACTAATACATGAAAGCTATCCCAATAATCAATTTAATGATGAATTAAAAGCAGAATTCAGGTTAACAATAAATAATATAGTACAGTTTGATACTTATACAACCTTTTGTGAAGAATGCATATACTCAAGTGGTTTCTTATCTGCTACATCTACTTTTAGAGGAGATGCAATAAATACTCCTCCAAATGTAAATACATTTTTTATGTCTTATTCAGAACCTAGTTTTTCTAATACAGGAGCTGACTCTGACCTTAAATTAATTTATCAAATGGATAACGGAGTCGAAAAACTTAATTGGAGTAATACATATAGTAATGGTTATGATGCTATTACAAATGAAATAGTGAACATTTATCAAACCCCTGATAACATGTTGTTAATCAAACAATAAAAACAAACCATAACAATATGTATAAAACATAGCTTTTAAGTTTATAATTTAGAAGTTATGTTTTTTTTTATTGAGCCTTTGTGTTAATCATCAAAAAATAGCGTCTTCTTAAACGCAACATTTCATACATAAACCGTTATGGTTTATTAAAACTCAATATTGAAAAAAAATAATCAAAATAATTGGGTAACAAAAACCATTTTTAAAGAACTATTAATTGACTAACTAACTTTAAAACAAAAACGTTTAAATGAAAAACAAATTTAAAAACTATCTAAAACTAGGAATTCTGCTATTTGGAATTTCATTAACACTTGTCAATTGTCAAAAGGATGACTTTGAAACTACAGAAGTCCTTAATTTAAAAGAAAATGGACATAATGATATTATCAAGAAAGGCCCTTTAACCAATTTTAAAGAGTTGAGCAGGTATGTAGCTTCAAAGAAAGCATTAGTTAGTTTACGTACCACAACAGAAGATGTAAATGGATTTTCTTTTATTGAAGATGAAGATGTAACATTGAATATAATTGATGATGTTAACACTTATACCTTGGTAATCAAGAGAGATGGCTTCCAAGAGTATAACTTTAGTAACTTAATTGTTAGGTTTCAAGAAAATAAACCAACTATTGCATATATAATAGATTATTATCCAACACAAGAATATCTTGATGACTATGTAAATAATCAACTAACTGTTTTTAAAGGTAAATTTAATATTACTGATATTGATTATGATGGGTTTATGGATAATCAATATGCTCAAAGAGGTGATTGCATCACCATTACTACACAAATGTGTAGCTGGGTAGCTCCAAATGGTATAGGTGGAAATCATGTAGCTGGTCCAGATTGCACAGAGGCATATCTATATGTTGAGTCACAAACCATATGTAGTTATAATGAATCTTTAGATCCTGGGGACAGTAGTCCTGGAGGAGGAGATACATCATGCCCTTCATGTCCAAATTACGATCCTACTCCAGATAATAATTCTACAACTGGCTCAGGAACAGCTTCTACAGATGAAGATACTACAACAGGAACAAGTCCTGATGATACAAGCATCGATACTGCTGGTTTTGAAGATGCTGATGGTAATGAAATTAGTACAACTCCTACTAAACCTAAAACAGACCCTGATCCTTGTTCGTACATTGATACGCTTTTAGCAAATGACGATATCAAAGCTCTAATCGAAGAATTGAATACCAATGCCAATCTTTCTTTAAATTATGAAAAAGGTTATAAATTTACAACACCAAATAATGGTGATTTAGATTGGACTGAAATTAGCGGAAATACAAATGAAAATTCAATTGAAGTTTCAGTTAACGAAGAAGGAACGGACACAGGGTTTGTTCACACGCATTATGATGGCTTAGTTCCTAATTTTAGTATTGGTGACATAAAAACATTTAATGCTTTATACCAATGGCGTAAATTTAAAGGTAAACCATTAAGGGATTTGACAATAATGTTGATTAGTCGTGGTGGTGTTTATGCTTTAGTAATAGATGATGAAGAAAAATTTGCAACAGAGGGTTATAAATTGCACGAACCTGAATTTGAATCTCAAGGAGGTATAAAAGACCAATATGAAACAAATTTTATAAAGGATACAAATACGGGAGTAATAGAAACAAACCCTCAAAAAGTGGAACGATTAATGATAAGTAATAATAATACGCTAAACAAATATGGTCTATTCTTAATGAAGGCCAAAGATGATTTAAGCGGTTGGCAAAAAGTAGAACCTCACCCAACAAACATTAACGAAACAACTTATGAAAATTGCAACTAGAAACATACAAAAAATGAAAACAAATATAATTTTAACAAAAATCTTTTTTATACTAACAATTGTGATCGTAAATGCACAAAATCCCATATATCCAATTACAATAGAAAGACATAATATTCCAGATGGTGCATATTTAAAAGATACTAATAATGATTTAGATAAATTTGTAGGTACATGGCAATATACCCAAGGAAATAATGAGTTTACGGTTGTTGTACAAAAAGTAATTCAAAAATTTAACAGTAAATATTATGAAGACATACTTGTTGCTGGTTTTAAATCTGTCCAAAATGGTATCGTAATCGCAGATTATTTATATTTTTATGATGATCTATTTGGCGGAAATTTAATTTCATTCAACAACAAAAACAGAATTTATATGTTTATTTCTGATCCAGAAAGAAAAAGGTTGTCTTATAGATTATTCATAGATTACACAAAAGGGGGCCTACAAAGCCCATCACAACTTAATTGGGATTTAAAAATTACTCAAATCGGTTGGTGTGGAGCTTTACCAAACAAGCCTGTACCGAGTGAAGAAGAGTGCAGAAAAGATAATAGGTTACCTTTAACTTTAACTTTAACAAAAGTAAATTAGAAAACAAACCATAACAATATGTAAACTGCATTAAAACGCAGTTTACATTTACCGTTAGTATTAATTATCTATGTTAACGCTAATATAGTTTTTTCGACCTCAATTATCGTACGTAAAAATTACAACCGCAAGTATCAAATTTTGAGCAATCGCTGTTTGAGGACAATAGGACGAGTTCGATTGGTCTTGATACGAGGATTAGTAATTTGAGTACTAGAATTCTAGTCTTGACTTTTTTGGTTCTTTTTGTGTCAAGACAAAAACGAACAGACAGAAAGCTTTTAAAAATACATTAACAACTGAAAATCAAAACATTAAGCTTGTATTTGCGATTAAATAGTAGTAACTTGTTAATTTGTTGTTTATATCAATATACATAAGAATAGACAAGTTACTACTCTTGTCCTCACTATTCAAAGGTTCACTCTCCTGATAATTTGGTAACAATACCTTTATAAACTCTTCCTTATCTTCTCGTGTTAGCTTGATTAACGGAGCTACAAAACGCCTAGCACAACGGAATCTGACTCGAATAACTAATACGCGTAAAATGTAAAAACTAATACTAACAGCACCTATAAACAATACGAAGTTTGGGCATATATTCTAAAGTTTCTGTATATTTACAATCATCGCCAAATCCTCGATTTGACATTAAAACAAAAAAATTTAAACACAAAATAAAGGCTTTGGCTTATGCATAAACGAAAGACTGTAAAGTTCTTATTCCGTAATGTTCATAGCTAAACGTTATGGTTTATTAAAATCAAAAAAGAATTAATAACTAAC
>JBMZDR010000033.1:0-17578 GCA_049614485.1 Flavobacteriaceae bacterium | reverse complement strand
AATGAACGAAGAATCGGAAGTGCGATGCGTAGCATGACGCATGAAGATTCGAAAGTGAATGCTACGAAGTAATTTCCTAATTAGAGAATTGATTTTTTGATTCGTTTTGTATCAAGACAAAATGAATATTAGATAATTTGAAGTATAAAAAAAGAAAAGAGACTGCAAAGTTCGGCACTATCGTGCCAATGTAAATTGCTTTCTCTTTTCTTTTTTTGACGATTTTTTCTGTTCTCTTTTAAAAATAATTAATTGAAATACTGCTTAACGATCCAACGAAGCAACAAGGAGACTACAAAACTAACAACAGCTCCGATGGCAGCCATAATGATTGTATAGACAATTGCATTCCAATTTAAATTTAAAAAAGTTGAAAAAAGCGTACCGCCTAAAATACCTGCTTTCGTGTGATGATCTGCAATGAAAATTGACATAGATCAAGACTTAAGGTAGGTTATCAGAAACAACTGCTTGACTGACTGCAGTGGCGACAGTTCCTGCAACAGTCATATAAGTTGCAATAGTGACAACCAATGCAGGCATACTAATTGGTGCTGCGATGATAGCACCTCCAGCGGTAGCTAAGGCGATGCCTATGTTACGTAAGATTTTAAAAAACTTTGGTGTTGGTTTATTGTACCGTTCTACTAAATTCATGATGATGTGATGTTATGGTTAAAAAAAGAGGTGCTTTACGGTCAATAGCTTGTTGTACTACTGACGTTAATTTCTGCATCGCATGTCGAGACTGCAACCCTTTACCTGGACCTCCTAAATAAGTAACTGGTGAAATACAGCCTTGTAATTCGTTCAGTGCATCGTTAGCGGGATGAAATAATATCAAATGCCGCTCTGAAACACCTTTAATTAACAAATGATGTTTGAAATGCGTAGAATAGCGAGGAACCACTTCATAGCGACCTTCTGGTATACAGGAGATGTTACGCTTGTTGTTTTTCCAAGGCAATTCTATAGTGTGACATAAAAAATGTCCAGAACAGAAGACAGTACCGTTGGTACCATCTTCAAAATACGCTCTGTAAAGTGTCAACTCCATAACTATTGAATATCAATACCAACAATTGCTAAAGCATTGTAAGACCCGTTCTTAAGAGAGTACATTTGTCCATTCACTTCTTGAAAGAATTCAATTCCTACAACTTGAAAAATTGGTAGTGTTGAGTTAGCAGTTAAATTAGCCGTCAATGACAGTGGTGCAACTGTACTACTATCCCAAGGTAAAATTGAAGACGCTTCACTGTCAAAAACATAAGTTTCTGCAGCAAAATCAACCTCAACACCACCGTTTGAAATCATAAAGTGAGTCGTCCCACTTGGTGCTACAATGTCATTTACTGCAATAAACTCAGCGACATCTGCAACAACAGTACCGGCTACACGATCAATTGTTCCAGCATAAGACGCGAATAATAAACCACCTAATTTTGCGTTTTTGTTGAATTCAAAATTTTCCAACAATGATAAATCACCATCTGGTACAGTTCGTAACCCACGATCGTTGGTGGTGTCAGCTTTAATAACAGTAAGCACGTTTTTTGTCAATCGACTTGTGACTCTATTATCAGAAGCTTTCTGTAACAACGTACGTAATGCGATTCTCAATAACTTTCCACCTTTTCCAGCACGTCCAAATTCTGAGCCGTTTTCACGGGTTCTTTGAAACGCAGGATCATTTGCAATTCGTGATGCTTCCACACCACCTTTACCACGAGCCAAGTGCCCATCTTGCGATTTGTAAAAAGAAATATCTCCAATAGTTCCTTTCAACTTAATAATTCCAATTTGCTTTGCCATAATTTTAATGATTTTTTGATTACTTGTATAAAGCACGTAACTTTTTAGAAATCAATCAAATATTCAGTTCCGTTTTGGTACATACGTTCCGATTATGCCAATTAAGTTTCAAAAAAACACGCTATCTTTACATAAGGCAACCTAAAAGCATAGATAAAGCATAGATAAAGTATGATAACTAAAAAGAGAGTTTGTATATATCCGAAAGACATCCAGAAAATCACAGGAAAGAGTGATCGGTACGGACGTAAAATATTACAGGCTATTAGAAAGGTTCTAGGTAAAGAAGCACATCAGTATGTAACCATCAAAGAATTCTCTGAGTATTCAGGAATTAAAATAGAAGTCATCAGTCAGTTTATTAAGGATTAATGAATTAAAAATACTTTAGAAATGATGTTATTGGAACTAGATAAAAAATATCAAGAGGCTCAATCTCTAATAAAATAAATTAAAAATTAGGTGACCAATTCGGTTACCTTTTTATTATTATATTTGTCAAGCCTAATAAAAATAGGCTTTTCGAGAGTGGGTTCTAGACCCTCCTTCTCCGCAAAAGCCTTACATAATTGTAAGGCTTTTTTTGTATGTATATGTTAGAGTATTTATTATTGATAGGCGTAGGGTTTATTGCTGGATTTGTTAATACAATTGCTGGGGGAGGAACTTTGTTAACAATGCCTATACTTATATTTATGGGTTTGCCTCCAAGTGTTGCAAATGGAACCAATCGTGTGGCAATTTTAATTCAAACAGCAATTGGTGTAAAAGGGTTTCAGAGTAAAGAAGTGTCAACTTACCCGTTTAGTGTCTACTTAGGTATTTCAGCGTTATTTGGGTCGTTAATTGGTGCTCAAATAGCGGTAGATATAAAAGGAGATACCTTTAATAAAATACTTTCAGTTATTATGGTGTTGGTGGTTATAATGATTTTATTAAAACCCAAAATGAAAATGATTGAAATGATAGAACGAACAACAGGAAAGCATCTCATTATATCCATTGTTATTTTTTTCTTCTTAGGTATATATGGAGGTTTTGTGAATGCTGGCATCGGTTTCATGATGCTTATAGTTTTACCGTATGTAAATAGATTATCCTTGGTGAAATCTAATGCAACTAAAGTAGCTGTGGTGTGTATATATACCATTGGTGCTGTTTTTATGTTTGCGTTAAATGATAAGGTAAACTGGAAACTAGGGTTAATTTTAGCCATCGGGAATGCTTCTGGAGCTTGGATTTCTAGTAGATGGTCTGTAGGGAAGGGAGATGGCTTAGTCAAAACCTTCGTTGTTATAATGATCTGTGTTTTGTCTGTTAAACTATGGTTTTTTTAAAAAGTATTGGTTGTTTTTCTAAGGGAGTGGTTTGATTAAATTAACTATATTAGCAAAAATCAACCCCTAACTTACCCAAAAAATGAAAAAAGACTCCCTGAAATTATTAACCTTACTGCTGCTTTTTATAAGTATTCCTAATGATGTAAAAGCACAAGATGATTTAAAAAAAACAAAATTTGAAAGCCAAATAAAAAACTATTTAAAACAGCATAAATTGAATATCACAACTAATGACATTCAAAATTTATATGTTGATAGTGAGTATTTGTCTAAGAAAACAGAAATTACACATGTTTATGTTGGGCAACAGCATAATGGGATACCTGTTTTTAACGCAATATCTAGTATTGCAATTAAAAACGACAAAGTTTTTTATGTCGGTAATTCATTTGTTAACGACGTTGCAAATAAAGTTAATTCAGTAACGCCAATAATATCTCAATTACAAGCAATTAATACTGTTGCGTCACAATTTAAAATGCCTCAAGTGACGCGCTTAGATCTCTTAAAATCAGAAGGGAATAAATATACTTACAATAAAGGAGGACTTTTTTTAGAAGATGTTTCTGTAACGTTAGTTTATAGTGCCTTAGATGAAGAGAACCTAAGACTTTCTTGGGACTTAAGTTTATATGCCTTAGATGGAAAACACAATTGGAGCGCACGAGTAGATGCGTTAACCGGTGAGATCATTGATTCTAATGACTTGGTAATAACCTGCGATTTTGGTACGCCAGAGCACGTGCATTCAAATGACCCTGGACACTTAGCTTTGGGAGAGGTGTCTCACTTCAAATTATTTAAAAATACTCAATCTGTAATGGTTGATGGTGCAAACTACAGAGTGTATGCTTTGCCTGCAGAAAGCCCAAATCATGTTGTTGGGGGTGCTGCTGGGCGAACACTTCTTACAGATCCAGAAAACCTTACTGCTTCACCATATGGTTGGCATGATACAAACGGTGTGCCTGGAGCGGAATATACTATAACAAGAGGGAATAATACACATGCATATGACGATAGTGGAAACAATAATTCTAGTGTTGGTAATGAGCCAGATGGTACTGCATCATTGTCTTTTGATTTCACAGCAAACCTATCGCAAGCCCCTACAACATCACAGAACCTAGCAGCTAATACGGCAAATGTGTTCTATATGACAAACATGATGCATGATGTATATTATAGCTATGGTTTTGATGAGGCAGCTGGTAACTTTCAGGAGAACAATTATGGTAATGGAGGTATTGGTGGAGATTATGTTTTAGCAGAAGCACAAGACGGTAGCGGATCTAATAACGCAAACTTTAGTACACCCACAGATGGCGGAAATGGAAGAATGCAAATGTATCTTTGGACATCAGGAAACCCTGATAGAGATGGTGATTTAGATAATGGGATTATCGCTCATGAATACGGTCATGGAATTTCTACAAGATTAGCTGGTGGTCCAAATAATAGCGGTTGCCTTTCAGGTAGTGAACAACAAGGAGAAGGTTGGTCTGATTGGTTCGGATTAATGATAACAATTGAGCCAGGTGATATCGCTACCGACGGTAGAGGGATTGGAACTTTTGCAATTGGACAAGGTGTAAATGGAGGAGGAATAAGAACATATAGATATTCTACGGATACAGGAATAAACCCGCATACTTATGATAGTATTAAAACTGAAGCAGTACCTCATGGTGTTGGTTCTGTTTGGTGTGCTATGTTATGGGATTTAACATGGGCGTATATTGATAAATACGGTTATGATCCAGATTTATATAATGGAACTGGAGGAAATAATAAAGTAATGCAATTAGTTATTGATGGTTTAAAGCTTCAACCATGTGGTTCTGGTTTTGTCGATTCAAGAGATGCGATTTTAGCAGCTGATGTAGCTTTAACAGGAGGAGTTGATCAATGTCTTATTTGGGAAGTTTTTGCCGCTAGAGGTTTAGGTGCTTCAGCTGATCAAGGATCGTCAGCATCAAAAACTGATGGTACAGAAGCATTTGATATGCCAGTGGCATCAATAAATGCCGCGGTTACACCTGATGCTTGTGGCTCAGAAACCGTTGAGTTGATGTTGTCAAACTTAAACACTAGTGCGATTACACAATTTGATTATAGCTATAGTGTTGATGGTGGTGCAAGTGTTGCGGCTAGCTGGTCAGGAAATATAGCGTCATGTTCTGTTGTTTCAGGAATACCATTTGACTATGGTTCATTAACAAGAGGAACACATGAAATAGCTATTACTGGTACAAATCCAGTAACAACAACAACGACAGTTGTTGTTAATGTAAATGACTCCGGAGTAGAAAATGTGATTAATACATTTGAGACCGTTGCTGAGAATTTAGTAGCTTATGATTTGGGAGGAAAAATAGGAACATGGGAAAGAGGTGATGCCTATGGGCCAGGAGCTGGAAGGTCATTAACTACAGCAGTTACAGGTGGCTCAAAAGTTTACGGAACTAATTTAGATGATATACATGGCGATGCTTCTAAATTTTATTTGGTATCTCAATGTTATGATATATCAACATTAGAAAACACGTTTGTTAAGTTTGATTTGGCGTTTGATATTGAGCAAGACTGGGATATTTTATATATGGAGTATTCTACAGACGGCGGAACGTCTTGGTCGGTTTTAGGTACAGCAGCAGATCCAGATTGGTATAATAGTACACGACTACCTAATGGGATTAATTGCTTTAATTGTATAGGTAAACAATGGACTGGGGAAGCTGCGGATGCAAGCACGCATTCCGATGGAGGAACTGTAGGAGAGATGCATAATTATAGTTATTCATTAAGTGCTTTTGATAGCACAGGTACGGCTGAGTCTAGTATAGTATTTAGATTTGTGTATCAGGCTGATGATGCTTATGCAGAAGAAGGGGCGTTGGTAGACAATTTTGTTGTTGAAGGTGTGGAAAATCCGCTTACAGTTAATGAAAATGAATTTGAGAAGCTTTCAGTTTTCCCTAACCCAACAAATGGTATTGTAACAGTTGTAAGTTCAACCTTATTAAGCACTGCTAAGCTGTCTGTATATGACGTGATGGGGAGGAATTTGACAGGAAGTATAAATAAGTCTGTAATAGATAATAATAGTGTTATTATTGATATAAAAGATTTGTCTGCTGGAACCTACATTTTAAGCATTGAAGATGATTCTCATAAATCAGTGAAGCAGATTGTTAAATATTAAACAATAATTTAAATAATAACAAAAAAAAGACACCACGTTAGTGGCGTCTTTTTTTTTGTTATAGTGACGTTTTAATTATTATTTATTTACAGTAATTATAATTTCATCACCATTTTTGTTAAGATCCATATAAATAGAGTCTCCTTCTTTTATTTTAGAAGTGATTATTTGTTCAGCTAACGCGTCTTCAATATATTTTTGAATTGCCCTATTTAAAGGTCTAGCACCATATTTTTTATCGAAACCTTTGTTGGCAATAAAATCTTTAGCTTTTTCACTCAGACTTAAATTGTAGTTTAAATTTCCAATTCTGTTGTAGAGTTTTTCTAATTCTATGTCAATAATTTTGTGGATGTCTTCTTTCTCTAAAGAGTTAAATATGATAACATCATCAACACGATTTAAGAATTCTGGAGCAAAAGCTTTCTTTAAAGCATTTTCTATAACACCTTTTGCGGCATCATCTTCTTGATCGGTTTTTGCTTTTGTGCCAAAACCAACACCGCTACCAAAATCTTGTAACCTTCTGGCTCCAATATTAGATGTCATAATAAGAATCGTGTTTCTAAAATCTATTTTTCTTCCTAATGAATCGGTTAAATGGCCATCGTCTAAAACCTGTAATAGCATGTTAAACACGTCTGGGTGTGCTTTTTCTATTTCATCTAATAAAACAACAGAATATGGTTTTCTTCTTACTTTTTCTGTGAGTTGTCCGCCTTCTTCATAGCCCACATATCCTGGAGGTGCACCAACTAAACGTGATACGGTAAATTTTTCCATGTATTCACTCATGTCTAATCGTATCAACGCGTCATTAGAGTCAAAAAGCTCTTTTGAGAGCACTTTAGCTAATTGTGTTTTACCTACACCGGTTGATCCTAAAAATATAAAAGATCCAATAGGTTTGTTAGGGTCCTTTAAGCCAATTCTATTACGTTGTATTGCTTTAACTATTTTAGCTACGGCATTATCTTGCCCAATTACTTTCCCTTTAACAAGTTCTGGTAATTCTGCAAGTTTGTTTGTTTCGTTTTGTGCAACTCTGTTTACAGGTATTCCAGTCATCATAGAAACTACGTCTGCAACATTTTCTTCGGTAACAGTTTTTTTATGAAGCTTTGTGTCTTCTTCCCATTTCTCTTGAGCGATTTCTAGTTCTTTTTCAAGGTTCTTTTCGTCATCACGTAATTTTGCTGCCTCTTCATATTTTTGTTTTTTAACGACTAAAACTTTTAGAGCTCTTACGTCTTCTAGTTTCTTTTCTAATTCAATAATTTGTTTAGGGACTTCAATGGTTGTGATATGTATTCTGGATCCAGCTTCATCTAAAGCGTCTATGGCTTTGTCAGGTAAAAAACGATCCATCATATATCTGTTGGTTAGCTTAACACAGGCTTCAATAGCTTCGTCAGTGTATGAAACATGATGATGGTCTTCATATTTTCCTTTTATATTATGTAATATTTCTATTGTTTCCTCAATGTTAGTTGGTTCGATAATGATTTTCTGAAAACGACGTTCTAAGGCGCCATCTTTTTCTATTGAACCTCTATATTCATCTAAGGTTGTTGCGCCTATACATTGAATTTCTCCACGGGCTAGGGCAGGTTTAAACATGTTGGATGCATCTAATGATCCGGTTGCTCCTCCAGCGCCAACAATAGTGTGTATTTCATCAATAAATAAAATGACATCATCATTTTTTTCAAGCTCATTCATTAGGGCTTTCATGCGTTCTTCAAACTGTCCACGGTATTTAGTTCCTGCAACTAGGCTGGCAAGATCTAAGGTAACTACACGTTTTCCGAATAAAATTCTTGAGACTTTACGTTGTATGATTCTTAAGGCAAGTCCTTCAGCAATTGCAGATTTACCCACACCTGGTTCACCAATTAAAAGCGGGTTGTTTTTTTTACGTCTACTCAGTATTTGAGAAACACGTTCAATTTCTTTGCTTCGTCCAACTACGGGGTCTAATTTTCCGTTTTCAGCCATAGCTGTAAGGTCTCTTCCAAAATTATCTAAAACTGGTGTGTTTGATTTTTTTGCTGACTTTCCTGTGCTTCCAGAAGAAAAAGGGTTTTCTTTTGGGTTGTCACTACTTAAGCTATCATCACCTGGAAATGATTCTGCTCTTGGTAATTCATCCTCGTGTAAATCGTCTATATGTTGATTGCTTGTGTTCATATTTTTAAAATGTTCTTTTACATTGTCATAAGTAACTTTTAGCTTATTAAGAAGTTTGGTTGTTGGGTCGTTGTCATTTCTTAAAATACATAGGAGTAAATGTCCTGTGTTAATTGACGTGTTCTTAAAAAGCTTAGCTTCTAAAAATGTCGTTTTTAGAGCGCGTTCTGCTTGTCTAGTTAAATGTAAGTTCTTTTTTTCGTTGCCTTCTTCAAAAGCGATGTTTGGATTTGCGGGGCTTAATGTTTCTACTTTTTTTCTTAAGTGATCTAAATTGATGTTTAGAATATTTAAAATCTCAATAGCTTTTCCATTACCATCACGCAAAATACCAAGCATTAGGTGTTCAGTACCAATAAAGTCATGTCCTAATCGTAGGGCTTCTTCTTTACTGTATCCAATAACATCTTTTACTCTTGGTGTGAAATTATCATCCATATGTTTTGTAAACTATCTTATAAATTTATTAAAATTAGTTGCATTTAGAGCTGTTTTAGTCACAAAAAACTAACTAACCTTGCTAAGTGACAAAATAAAGATTGAATATCAAAGGAAAAGCGCTGAAATTTATCAACTTTTTTCGTGAAAATTGTTGTTGATAAATTCAGTTGAAAACCTAAAAAAATATGCCTAGTTATTAGATTAAAATTGTGTATATTGGCTCGTTGTTAAAAATAAATATTAGTACATGATAGACGGAGATAAACTGATACCAATTAATATTGAAGATGAAATGAAATCAGCTTACATTGATTATTCAATGTCGGTTATTGTTTCACGTGCTTTGCCAGACGTAAGAGATGGAATGAAGCCAGTTCATAGACGTGTACTTTTTGGTATGCATGAACTTGGTGTAGCTTCAAACAAAGCTTATAAAAAGTCTGCGAGAATTGTTGGAGAGGTTTTAGGAAAGTATCACCCACATGGTGATACATCAGTATATGACGCCATGGTGCGTATGGCTCAAGAATGGAGTTTGCGTTACATGTTGGTTGACGGACAAGGTAACTTTGGGTCTGTAGATGGTGATAGTCCTGCTGCAATGCGTTATACGGAAGTACGTATGCGTAAGATATCTGAAGATATGTTGGCGGATATAGATAAAGATACTGTAGATCATCAATTGAATTTTGATGATACGTTAAAAGAACCAAAAGTTTTACCAACACGTATTCCTGGTTTGTTAGTAAACGGTGCTTCAGGTATTGCTGTAGGTATGGCAACAAACATGCCACCTCATAATTTAACTGAAGTTGTTGATGGTACAATAGCCTATATAGAAAATAATGATATTGAGGTTGACGAGTTAATGCAACATGTTAAAGCTCCTGATTTTCCTACCGGTGGAATAATTTACGGATACGAAGGTGTGCGTGATGCCTTTAAAACAGGTAGAGGTAAAATAGTTGTTAGAGCTAAAGCCGTTATTGAAGAGGTTCAAGGTAGAGAATGTATTATTGTATCTGAAATTCCTTATCAAGTGAATAAGGCAGATATGATTAAGAAAACTGCCGACTTAGTTAATGATAAAAAATTAGAAGGGATTTCTTCTATTAGAGATGAATCTGATAGAACAGGTATGCGTATCGTTTATATTTTAAAGCGTGATGCTGTACCAAATATCGTTTTAAATAAATTATTCAAATACACGGCATTACAATCATCTTTCAGTGTAAACAATATTGCATTGGTAAACGGAAGACCACAAATGTTAAACTTGAAAGAGTTGATACATTATTTCGTTGAACACAGACATGATGTTGTTGTCAGACGAACAAAATACTTACTAAAGAAAGCTGAAGAACGCGCGCATATATTAGAAGGATTAATTATCGCTTCTGATAATATTGATGAAGTTATTGCGTTAATAAGAGGTTCTAAAAATACAGAAGAGGCAAGAGGTAAGTTGATTGAACGTTTTAGCTTGTCAGAAATTCAAGCGCGTGCAATTGTTGAAATGCGTTTACGTCAGTTAACTGGTCTTGAACAAGATAAGTTACGTGCTGAGTATGATGAGTTGATGTTAACTATTGAAGATTTAAAAGATATTCTTGCTAATGAATCTCGTAGAATGCAAATCATTAAAGATGAATTGTTAGAAGTTCAAAAGAAATATGGTGATGAGCGTCGTTCGGAAATTAACTACGCTGGTGGTGATGTAAGTATTGAAGATTTGATACCAAACAGTAATGTTGTTATTACAATTTCACATGCAGGTTACATTAAACGTACACCATTAGATGAATATAAAAAACAGAATAGAGGTGGTGTTGGTGCAAAAGGATCTTCTACAAGAAATGAAGATTTCTTAGAACATTTATTTGTAGGGACAAACCATCAATACATGCTGTTCTTTACGCAAAAAGGAAAATGTTTCTGGATGCGTGTGTATGAAATTCCTGAAGGAAGTAAATCGTCTAAAGGTCGTGCAATTCAGAATTTAATAAATATTGAGCAAGATGATAAAGTGAAAGCGTTCATTTGTACTCAAGATTTAAAAGATGAAGACTATGTGAATAGCCAATATGTAATTATGGCTACTAAAAAAGGACAAGTTAAAAAGACATCTTTAGAACAATATTCTCGTCCAAGAACAAATGGTATTAATGCAATTACTATTAAAGAGGGTGATGAGTTATTAGAAGCAAAATTAACTACTGGAAACAGTCAAGTAATGCTAGCGTTAAAATCTGGTAAGTCTATTCGTTTTGAAGAAAGTAAAACGCGACCTATGGGTAGAGGAGCTTCAGGAGTACGTGGTATTACTTTAGCACATGACAACGATGAGGTTGTTGGTATGATTGCTGTTGATGATATGGAAAGTAACATCTTAGTGGTTTCTGAAAATGGTTACGGAAAACGTTCAAGTTTAGAAGATTACAGAATTACGAATCGTGGTGGAAAAGGAGTTAAAACAATTTCTGTAACTGAAAAAACAGGTGAATTGGTTACAATTAAAAATGTAACTGATGAAGATGATTTAATGATCATTAATAAATCTGGTTTAACTATTCGTATGGCGGTATCTGACCTTCGTGTTATGGGACGTGCAACACAAGGTGTTCGTTTAATAAATATTAAAGGAAAAGATTCTATAGCTGCTGTTGCTAAAGTAATGCAAGAAGATGAAGGTGATATAGAATCTGATGATTTGTTAGATGAAAGTGGCACAACTGTTGCAACAGATAATTCACAAGAAGAAGAATAGAATAATAAGTATATAATTAAATTATAAAACCACATAGTTGTTATTGAAAAGCAGTATGTGGTTTTTTATATTAAAACCCAAGAATATGAAAAAGCAAGTATTGGCATTGGCGCTGTTAGGAATGACAAGTGTAACGTTTGCCCAAAAAAGTGAAGTAAAAGCTTTAGAAAAAGCAGTAAAATCTGAAAAATACGCAGATACAAAGGCGTTAATTGCAGTTGCAGAAAGTGTAATATCAAAAGCAGATGATAAAACAAAAGCAAAGTATTACTACTTAAAAGCAAAAGCAATGCTTAATGGTACTGATTATAACGGAATGTCTGTAGCTCTTCAAGAGTTTGAGGCAAATAATACACCAAAGTATGCAGCAGAAATTTCAGAATTAAAAGGGGCGGTAGCGTCTAAGTTGATAAATGAAGCAATTGCTGATCAAGGCCAAGGAAACCAAGTTGCTTCTGCAAAGAAGCTTTACACGGCTTATGAGTTATCCGGTGATCAGATATATTTGTATCATGCAGCCAATTCTTATGTAGCAGCTAAAGATTATAAAGCTGCATTACCTTTGTTTGTTGAGCTTAAAGAAAAAGGTTATACAGGAGTAAAAAAGCAATATTTTGCCTACAATAAAGAAACAAAATCAGAAGAAGCTTTTCCTAATAAAGATATGAGGTTTTTGGCTGTGAAATCAGGGTCACACATAAAACCAACTGAAAAACTATCAGAATCTGTATTGCCTTCTATAATTAAGAATATTGCATTTATGAATCTAGATTTAGGTAACACTGACGCTGCTATAAAAGCAATAAAGGAAGCTAGAGTCATGGAGCCAACTAATATTGATTTAATTATAACAGAAGCTAATTTGTATTTAAAATTAGGTAAGAAAGATAAGTTTAAAGAGTTGTTGGAAGAAGCAATTAAGCAAGATCCTACAAATTCAACGTTATTTTTTAATTTAGGTGTTATTGCTGCGGAGCAGGGAGATGATGTTGCAGCCAAGCAATACTATCAAAAAAGTTTAAACCTGAAGCCTGATGATGTTAATTCAAACTTTAATATGGCGGCATTAATTTTAAAAGAAGAAACAACAGTTGTTGAGCAAATGAACTCTTTAGGAACTTCTGCTGCTGATAACAAGAAGTATGATGTATTGCAAGAGAAAAGAAATTCAATATATAAAACGGCAGTTCCGTTTTTAGAAAAAATACTATCAGTTGATGCTAAAAATGAAAGTGCAGCTCAAACATTAAAAAACATGTATAGTGTTTTAGGGGAAACAGAAAAGTATAAAGCGATGAAAACATTGCTAGAATCTCTATAATTATAGAGGTTTAAAAACAAAAAAAGGAGCTAATTAATTAGCTCCTTTTTTTGTTTTTATATGATTCGTTTTATGACACGAAGCTTGTGAGTGTGGGTGTTTCGCTCAGTGTTAAAAATACCTGTATGGTCTAGTCTATCTATGCGAACTTGACCGTGAGCATGAATAATATAATTATCTTTCATGATGATGCCAACATGTGTGATGGCACCTTCACTATTGTCAAAAAAAGCCAAATCTCCAGGTTCACTTTCTTCTATAAAACTTAAAGGGTCACCTTGTTTTGCTTGTTGAGAAGCATCTCTGAAAATTTTATAGCCATTAAGTTTGTAAACCATTTGTGTAAATCCGCTACAGTCAATCCCGAAAGGTGTTTTGCCGCCCCATAAATACGGTGCGTTCAAATACATAAATGCTGTAGGAATAAGGTTTTCTTTTATTTGTTTGCCACTTAATATTTCGCCATCATATTGGTGTTGTAAAAGAGATAAGCCATTAAGTGTGGCTCCTAATGGAATTAAGTTTAAATGACCTTCTTTTGTGGTGATGTATTCTACCAGGTCGGCAGAAACTTTTAAAGATTCTGAAGACAATTGTTTGTAAATGTCTTCAGAGATCTCTAAATATTGTTTGTTGTCAATCCAGCCTTCGTAGTTGTCAAACGCCAATCGTATTTTACTCCATTTTTTACGTTGTTCTAGTACTTTAAAACAATCACCATAGAGCACCTGTGAAACTAACTCACTAGGATCTGCTGGTTCAAGTCTTAAAGGGACAATGCTTAAATGTGTAATTCCGTATTGCATTATTAACCTAAATATTAAGCGCGTTCAATAACAATTGCTGATGCGCCTCCACCACCATTACAAATAGCTGCAGCACCAGTTTTAGCATTGTTTTGCTCTAATACGTTTAAAAGTGTGATTAAAATTCTTACACCAGAGCATCCTAATGGGTGACCTAATGAAACAGCTCCACCATTTACATTAACGTTACTGTCGTTTAATCCTAATAGTTTCATATTTGCTAAACCAACAACAGAAAAAGCTTCGTTAAATTCAAAGAAATCTACGTCTTCAAGTTTAGTATTTGCTTTGTTTAATGCTTTAGGTAAAGCTTTTGCAGGAGCAGTTGTAAACCATTTTGGTTCTTGTGCAGCATCAGCGTATCCGGTAATGTATGCTAAAGGCGTTAATCCTAAACTTTTCGCTTTCTCTTCTGACATTAAGACTACAGCACCTGCACCATCATTAATAGTAGATGAATTGGCAGCTGTCGCTGTACCGTCTTTTGTGAATGCCGGACGTAAAGCCGGAACTTTATCTAGTCTTACATTCGTATATTCTTCATCTTTAGATATAATAGTTGGTTCACCTCTTCGTTGAGGAACTTCTACAGGAACTACTTCATTGTCAAATTTTCCTGCCTCCCAAGCAGCAGTTGATCTTCTGTAAGACTCAATAGCATATTTGTCTTGATCTTCTCTTGATATTTCATATTCAGTTGCACAAGCATCCGCGCAAACACCCATAGCTTCTTGGCTATACGCATCTACTAAACCGTCAACTTGCATACCATCTAACATTTTAGTTGGGCCAAATTTAGTTGAAGATCTCGCGTGAAAATAATGAGGTATTAAACTCATGTTTTCCATACCACCAGCTACAACAACATCAGCATCACCACTTTTTATAGCTTGAGCAGCTTGCATTACAGCTTTCATACCTGAAGCACAAACTTTATTAATTGTGGTAGCAGGAACATTTTCTGAAAGACCAGCATGAATAGCAGCTTGTCTAGCTGGTGCCTGACCGTTTCCAGCCTGAACAACATTACCCATAATTACTTCATCAACTTCATTAACATCTAAATTAATTTTTGCTAATGCACCTTTAATAGCGGTTGCTCCTAATTTTGTAGCAGGAACAGTAGATAGGCTTCCTAAAAAGCTTCCTATTGGAGTTCTTGCAGCAGAAACAATGACAACTTTTGTACTCATATCGTTACGTTTTTTATAAATCTTAATAAAATTATATGTTCGCGAATTTAATGAAATTTTATGGGGATTGTAAATAATATTAATGTCGATTTAATGAAATTGATTTAAAAAGCTTTTCATAAACGGAAATGGCGTTTTTATTTTAGTATTTTTGAAGGAATTATGCATTTATGATGAGAAAAAACTTCAATAGGTTATATAAATATCAATCTGTCATTTATAAAGTGTTCTTGTTTGTGGTATCTACATTTTTTATAGTGTATTTATTTCCTAAAGGCGGGGCATTTAAGTACAATTTTGAAAAAGGAAAAGTATGGCAAAATGAAAATTTATACGCTCCTTTTGATTTTCCTATACAAAAAACAGATCAGCAATTAGTAGATGAAATATCTAAAATAAAAGACGAACTGCCTTCGTACTTTATCTTAGATACAACAATTCCAGAAAAATCTAAAAGCAGTTTAATTAATGATTTTGAAGCGACATTTCCAGATTCACTAAATACTAATTTTAAAGAAGGTGTAAAACAAGTGTTAACATCTACAGTAGATGATATATATGCTACGGGAGTACTTTCGGAGGATATTACCCTGGAGTCTACAAAAAGTGTTGTTTTGAAAACTAAAGGGTCTGATGTTGCAAAAAGCATCCTTTTTTCAAGTTTGCTGACTACTGAAAACATTAGCGCTGTGATACAAAAAAGGTTTTCAGATTCTATTTATAACCCATACAAAAATTACTTAACAGAAGTTTTTTTTAATCACATTAAAGAAAATGTACGTTATGATAAAGCTTTTAATGATGAAATTTTTGAACACGAAAAAAGTAAACTATCACCAACTATAGGCTTGCTAAAAGAGAATGCAATAATCATTTCAAAAGGAGAGGTGATAGAAGGTGATAAGTATCAAAAGTTGAGTTCTTTAAAAGAGATATATGAATCACAGGTTTGGGATAAGTCTAATTACAACTGGATTGTATTTGGATATGTGATACTGGTGGTGTTGGCTTTGTTAATGCTAATTTTATTTTTAAGAAAATACAGAGTGTCGGTTTATAATAATAATACCAAGCTAACATTTATATTCTTCAATATCATTGTAATGATTTTTATTACAACAGTTATTTTAAAGTATCAGCCAAATTATTTATATATAGTACCGTTGTGTATTTTACCATTAATTTTAAAAGCTTTTTTTGATGCAAGATTGGGGTTGTTTACCCATGTTATTACAGTATTGCTTATTGGTTTTATAATGCCAAATAGCTATGAGTATATGTTTTTGCAAATTATAGCGGGAATTATTACAATCCTTACGGTTTCAGAACTGTATAAGCGTGTTAATCTATTTATTTCTGTAGCTCAAATCACATTGGTTTATATTATTGCATACTTTTCTTTTTTCATTATTCATGAAGGTAATATTTCAACTTTAAAGTTAGAAACATTCGGCTTGTTTTTATTATGCGGAATGGCAATGCTTTTTGCACAACCGTTAATTTATATTTATGAGAAAATATTTGGATTAGTGTCTGACGTGTCTTTATTGGAGTTGTCAGATACCAACTCAAAATTATTAAAGCTTTTAGCAGATAAAGCACCAGGAACATTTCATCATTCATTAAATGTAGCAAACTTAGCAGAGGCATCAGCAAATGAAATAGGCGCCAATGCCATGTTAGTTAGGGTAGGTGCTTTATATCATGATATAGGTAAAATGAACGCCCCTACTTACTTTATAGAAAACCAAAGCAATAACATTAATCCGCATAATGAATTAGCGCCAAAAGAAAGCGCCCGGATTATTATAGATCATGTGTTAGATGGTATTGAAATTGCTAAAAAGCATAACTTACCCGATAGAATAATTGATTTCATAAGAACACACCATGGAACAAGTTTGGTCTATTATTTTTACAGTATGGAAAAAAACTTAAAGAACGACGGTGTTGTTATGGAGCATTTTCAATACAAAGGACCAAAACCATTTTCAAAAGAAACAGCTATACTAATGATGTGTGATAGTGTTGAGGCTGCTTCAAAAAGTATTAAGAATCCAGATTACACAAAAATTAGTGTTTTTGTTGATCAAATTATAGAAAAGCAAAAAAATGACGGTCAATTTTTAAATGCAGATATTACTTTTAAAGAAATAGAGTTGATAAAAAAGGTTTTGAAGCAAAAACTTATTAATATATACCACTTGCGTATTGAGTACCCTGACTAAAAGTGTTGATAATTAATCGATTAAAAAAAACTTTAAAAAAAGCTAAAAAAACCTTGTAAGAAAAGGAAACTTGCAATATATTTGCAACCGCAATTAATACTTGTGAATTGACATATTGGAGAGGTGCCTGAGTGGCCGAAAGGACTTGTTTGCTAAACAAGCGTACCCGCAAGGGTACCCAGGGTTCGAATCCCTGTCTCTCCGCAAAATATATTAATTCGGGGTGTAGCGTAGCCCGGTCATCGCGCCTCGTTTGGGACGAGGAGGTCGCA
>JBMZDR010000032.1:0-18534 GCA_049614485.1 Flavobacteriaceae bacterium | reverse complement strand
CTGACATTAATTTTTAAGTGTAATCAATTCAAAACCTCAGCATTGCTGGGGTTTTTCACTTATACTTGTTTGCTATTTAATTTTAATAATTTTTCAAGAGAAAGAACTACGGAGTATAAAATGATAATAAAAACTGTAAAGCCAAAACACCTAAGTAATATCAAATTATAAAAGAATCTTTAACGAATTTAATAAAAACGAAGGTTAAGAGAAATAGTAGTATATAGCTATGGGATTAACTTATTTTTTTGCTAACCTGCTTAGGTCACACTTAACTCAGTTTGCAGTGTCGTATTATTAGTGTTAAAATATTAATAAACTGAAATGTTTAGTTTTGATTTTAAAGTACTTTTAAAATCAAAACTAATTTTATGAGATTACTCTTTTTAATACTGTCTGTATCGTATGGTTTTGTAATTTACGCACAAGAGCCAGCTTTACCTAATATAAAATCACATACAAAAACAAGAGATTTTACAATTTCTAGCACTTTAAATGAAGCGTATTTTACCATACAAAGTCCGAATGAAGAATTGTCAGGTATTTTTAAATCAATAAAAACTAAAGGTGTATGGCAACCCTCTGTTTTAGTTAGTTTTTCTGGCAGATATAAAGATTTAGAACCACATTTATCGCCTGATGGTTTGAGTTTATATTTCGCATCTAACAGGCCTTTGTTTAAATCTGAAACAAAGTTAAAGGATTTCGATATCTGGGTTGTAACTCGTAACGCTACAAATGAACCATGGTCTGAACCCAAGAATTTAGGCACGCCGATAAATACTGAACATAATGAATTTTATCCAGCTGTGTCTAATTCTAGAACACTCTATTTTACAAGTGACAGACCTTCAGCTATTGGAAAAGATGATATCTTTATGTCAAAATGGAATAATGGTAAGTATAATAAAGTCAAAGCATTATCTGAATCGATAAACACTGTTGGCTATGAGTTTAACGCTTATATTGCTCCAGATGAAAGTTTTATTATTTTTAGTGGGTATAACAGAAAAGATGGTTTAGGAAGTGGCGATTTGTACATAAGTTTTAAGAACACAAATGGCACTTGGACTCAGGCTAGAAATATGGGAGAAACTGTAAACTCTAATGCAATGGATTATTGTCCGTTTGTTGATAGACAACGTAAAACATTATATTTTACAAGCAGACGATCTGCAGTTAGGCCAACAGAAAAACTAGATACACATCAGTTTTTAAAAGAAATTTCAAGTTATAGCAACGGTTTGAGTAGGATTTATAAAGTAGAAGTTAGTACTTTGTTACAAAATTTAAAAGATTAAGAAATGCAATCAAAAGCAAGTACTCCAGAAGCATATATCGCTGAATTAACAGAAGAACGCCAACCAATTATTTCTAAATTGCGTCAAGTGATTTTAGATAATTTACCAGAAGGGTTTCAAGAGCAAATGAATTACGGCATGTTAGGTTATGTGGTACCACATTCATTATATCCTGATGGCTATCATTGTGATACTAGTTTGCCTTTACCATTTATAAATTTAGCATCACAAAAGGCGCATATAGGGTTCTATCATATGGGTATTTATGCAAATCCAGAATTGTTAGAATGGTTTATGTCTGAGTATGAAAAAACTAATATTAAAGTGAAGTTGAATATGGGTAAAAGCTGTATCCGTTTTAAAAAAGAAGCACATATTCCTTACGATTTAATTGGAAAATTGGTTGCTAAAATAACACCAGAACAATGGATATCAACTTATGAAATTCATGTTAAAAAGTAATAAACACATCAAAAGAATCATTTGAAAACATATACAAAGTACAATTTTTTTAAGCACACCTATTGTGAATTTGTTGAAGTATCTTCAACATTGTTTGAAGAAAACAAAGTGCATTATAAATCCAAATCAGATAGTCAATATTTTTATACCAAAGAAGGGGTATACAGGTATTCAGATCATTGGGGAAGAGTAGCAAATTGCCGGTGGAAACTGCTCCCAAATTCCGACTTTAAAAATCAGAAAATGCATTTAGGTTATGCTAATTGGGTTGACTTTTACCACCTAAATGACACTGACAAACTGTTTTTTATTCAAGTAGATTTAAAGCTTTTAAAGGTAAATTTTCAACATAAGGGACAAGCAATAGATAGTACCCCGTTTTTGTTCACAGCTATGGAAGCACAAAAACGGGTTAAACAAATTAGATTACTTTTAAAAGAAGATAAATGGGCAAAATACTACACTACCGATATTAATGAGTTGAGGCAAAATATAATTTTAGCTTATATCAATAGTAATACAACAATTCAAGTGCTAAAACAGCAATTCAAAAAATAAATTATGCGCGCATAGTAATATATGCGAATTTTAATGTAATTTTATACCATAAATTTAGTTTACAATGGCAAAATCTAGTTTACAAGAACTATTACAAATAGAACACCCGGTAATAATGGCTCCCATGTTTTTAGTGTCTAATGTAGCAATGACAATAGAAGGTATGAAACAAGGAGTAGCAGCCTGTATACCTGCATTAAACTATAGAACACTTGAAGAATTACGAGCAGCATGTAAAGCGTTAAAAGCTGCAAAAACAAGTAACGGAGCATACGGTTTTAACTTAATAGTAAACAAATCTAATCCTAAGTTTAGTGCACAATTGGAAGTTATCTGTGAAGAAGGAGCTGATTTTATTATCACTTCTTTAGGAAATCCAAAAACGACTATTGATGCAGCTCACAAGGTAGGAATAAAGGTGTTTTGTGATGTTGTTGACTTACCAATGTCACAAAAAGTTGATAGTTTAGGTGCTGATGCACTAATAGCAGTAAATAACCAAGCAGGTGGACATAGAGGAGGAAAAGACCCTAAAGCGTTAATTGAAGAGTTAAATGCCAATTGTAGTATCCCTATAATTTCTGCGGGAGGTGTTGGTTGTAAGGCTGATATAGATAAAGTATTGTCTTATGGTGCAGTAGGAGTTTCTGTAGGAAGCCCCTTTATTGCAAGTGTTGAGTCGTCTGTCTCAGAAGAATATAAACAAGCTTGTGTTGATTATGGTGCAGAAGATATTGTAATGACAGAACGTATTTCTGGTACGCCATGTACAGTTATAAAAACACCTTATGTTGAGAAGATTGGAACTAAAAACTCTTGGTTGGAATCTGTTTTAAATAAGAATAAAAAACTAAAAAAATGGGTAAAAATGATACGTTTTACTATTGGTATGAAAGCAGTAGCAAACGCAGCTAATAAAGCAACTTATAAAACAGTTTGGGTGGCCGGACCAAGTATAGAGTATACTAAATCTATATTACCAGTTAAAGATATTGTAAAGAAATTAGTCGCTTGATACGAAGTGGTTATAATAAAAAAAGCACCATTTAAAATGGTGCTTTTTTTATTACTTTAAACTTTCCAATTTATCAACACTCCAAGCTTCAGGCTTCGCGTTAAACATCGGTTTTGTTACTGCCCAAATACCTTTAAACAACTCGGAATGCCTATAATTGTTTAGCGCATCTTCGTTATCCCAATAGCTATAAGTAAAGAAAATGTTCTTGATGTGTTTATCATTATATAATTCTAAAAACTGACAACCTTCAAAGTGTCTGATGTGTTGTTTTTGATTGTCAAAATTAGTTTTAAACTCCTGAATATAATCATCATGTATACTCAATTTTACAATGCGTACTAACATAAGTTATTGTTTTTCATAAAATGTAACAGAAACAGTGTCTCTGTATTTAATACCTAATAAACTAGAGGCTCCTCCAGTTTCTAGGCTGCTTTTGTATAAAGCGATTTCTAAAAAATTTGAAGAATTAAACAAAGCTATTCGTTTACCATCTTTACTATTTTTATCTAAATTGGTTTGCGCCATACAATGACCATAGGAGTTATAAATAACTTCAAAACTAAAATGCCTTAAATTAACTTTAAAAGCACGCCCTTTAGCTATTCTTGAAATTAACTCCTTATTAATATTTGTAATGACGTTGCCATAATTGTCAATATATTGAATATGACCAACAATAGATGTCTCATCGGTATTTATAACTGGAGTAACGTGTGAAACCTCTTTTAATTGATTAAACGGCCTACCAATGACATCTAAATTTCCGCCTCGCGCTAAGTGGCAAGCAATTTTTGTAAATACTGTTTTTACAGGAAAATTATCATGCGCAGTTTGATGAGTGGTAATTTCAATTATTTTTTCTGGATGAATTTCCGAGCATAATATTGATAAAATACCATTATTAGCACAAATAAAATAGTGGCCATTAAACAGTATAGCAACATGTTGCTGATCGGAACTTAACTCTGCATCAACACCAATAATATGAATTGTACCTTTAGGAAAATTATGATATGCATTTTTTATAATATAACCAGCTTCGTTATAATTAAAAGGTGTAACTTGATGAGAGATATCAACAATGGTTATTTCTGGTATTTCTGTGTAAATAGAACCTTTAACAGCCGCTAGATAATGATCTTTAATTCCAAAATCGGTTGTTAAAGTTATAATTGCCATTAATAAATTGTTGAATTTTAGGTTTGCCAAAGCAAAATTGCGTAATTTTGTGGAGTAAATCAAGTGAATTTTTAGTTAATTTTTAACAAATAACTTTAGCTTTTGAAAGAACTTATATTTGAACTAACCGAAATCAATCCACGAGAATTTTGTGGAGAGCAAAACACTAACATTACAACACTAAAAAAGTATTTTCCGAAGTTAAAAATTGTAGCTAGGGGAAACACGATCAAAGCCATTGGGGAAGAAGAAATCCTTGAAGAGTTTGATAAACGCATGCGCATGTTAATTTTGCACTTTGCCAAGTATAATAAACTTGATGAAAACATTATAGAGCGTGTGTTAACATCTAATGGACAAGAGGATATCAATACCCCAAAAAATAGCGACGGAACTTTGGTGCATGGCGTAGGAGGTAGAATAATAAAAGCGCAGAGTGTTAATCAAAGAAAATTAGTAGCTACAAGCGCAAAAAATGACATGGTATTTGCTGTAGGGCCAGCGGGTACGGGAAAGACCTATACTGCTGTTGCACTAGCTGTTAAAGCTTTAAAAGCAAAAGAGGTAAAACGAATCATCTTAACACGTCCTGCAGTTGAAGCAGGAGAGAACCTTGGGTTTCTACCAGGTGACATGAAAGATAAACTTGACCCTTACATGCAGCCATTATATGATGCACTTCGTGATATGATTCCTGCTGAAAAGTTAGAATCTCATATAGAAAAAGGAATTATTCAAATTGCACCACTAGCATTTATGAGAGGGCGAACTCTTGATAATGCTTTTGTGATTTTAGATGAAGCTCAAAATACCACACGCGCACAAATGAAGATGTTTTTAACCCGTATGGGTAAAAACGCACGCTTTATAATTACCGGTGATCCAGGTCAAATTGATTTGCCACGACGTACAGTATCTGGTTTAAAAGAAGCCCTTTTGGTATTGAAAGGCGTTACTGGAATTGGGTTTATTCATTTAGATGATAAGGATGTAATTAGACACCGTTTAGTAAAAAAAGTTATTGAAGCATATAAGACCATTGAAAACGAATAAAAAACGACTACGACACAACAACTAATGAGTACAACGATTAATGACACAAATTTTAACTTTCCAAACCAAAAAAGTGTTTATAAAGGAAAAGTTAGAGAAGTTTACAACATCAATGATGATAAACTAGTTATGATTGCATCAGACCGGTTATCTGCCTTTGATGTAATTATGCCAAAACAAATACCTTATAAAGGACAAATATTAAACCAGATTGCTGCAAAAATGATGCAGGAAACTGAAGATATTGTCCCGAATTGGATTCTTGCTACCCCAGATCCTAACGTGGCAGTTGGGTATTTATGCGAACCTTTTAAAGTAGAAATGGTTATTCGTGGCTATTTAGCGGGTCATGCAGCAAGAGAATACAAATTAGGAAAACGCATGTTATGCGGTGTTGAACTTCCAGAAGGCTTAAATGAGAATGATAAATTGCCAATGCCAATTATCACACCATCTACAAAAGCTGATAATGGAGAGCATGATGAAGATATTTCTAAAGAAGAAATTTTAGCTAAAGGTATTGTCTCAACTGAAGATTACGACGTGTTAGAGCAATTTACTCAAGCATTATTTCAAAGAGGTACAGAGATCGCTGCAAAAAGAGGATTGATATTGGTAGATACTAAATATGAATTCGGGAAAACTTCAGATGGAAAAATTGTATTGATTGATGAAATTCATACACCAGATTCGTCTCGTTATTTTTACGCAGAAGGCTATCAAGAACGTCAAAATGCTAAGGAAACTCAAAAGCAATTGTCGAAAGAATTTGTAAGACAATGGTTAATTGAAAACGGATTTCAAGGAAAAGATGGACAGCAAATTCCTGAAATGTCAGAAGAAAAAATCAAAGAAATTTCTGACCGTTATATTGAATTGTATGAGCAAATAACAGGAGAACAATTTGTAAAAGCCGATTTAACAAATATTGAATCGCGTATTGAAAAAAATGTCATTTCATATTTGAGCTAACATTTTAAAACTAAATTATACCTAAAAGGCATCAGTAATTGATGCCTTTTTTTTGTAGCTTTAAAATTGTAAAATATTAAACATGAAAAAAATAATTTTAGCACTAAGCATTTTGACGCTATGCTCATGTAAAAAAGACGTGTCACAAGAGCTAACCACAAAACATACAGAATTTAAATCAGGTACATACCGCGCTACATTACAGGTTAAAGATCAAAAAGAACTCCCTTTTGTTTTTAAAGTAGACGATTCAAAAAAAATGATAATCTACAATGCCGAAGAAGAAATTTTAGTTGATGATATAACTGTTGTAGGAGATTCTATACATATTTTAATGCCTGTTTTTGATGCGAAAGTAGATGCAGTAATTGATGAACGTGGTAATTTAAAAGGACATTATTTAAAAGGGCCGACGCATATAAAAGTGCCATTTGAAGCCATGTATGATGTGCATTTTCGCTACCCAACTATCTCAAAAAACCACCAGCCAATTGCTGGAAATTGGGAAGTAACTTTTAGTCCTAATACAGAAGGCAGTTATAAAGCTAAAGGCGTATTTAAAGATGGTGTAGATAATAAAATTTCAGGAACTTTTCTGACAGAAACGGGCGATTATCGTTTCCTGGAAGGTGCTTTGGATGGTAACCGATTAAATTTGAGTTGTTTTGATGGCGCTCATGCCTTTTTGTTTGATGGTGAAGTTAAAAATGATAGCATCACTTCTGGAATGTTTTATTCTGGAAATCATTATAGCGAACCGTGGGTTGCTGTTAGAAATGAAAATTTCGAATTAACGGATCCTAACACATTAACGTATCTAAAAGACGGTTTTGATAAAATTGAATTCACATTTCCTGATTTATCTGGGAAGTCAGTCAGCTTGAATGATGACCGATTTAAAGACAAAGCTGTGATCATACAAATTATGGGAAGTTGGTGTCCAAACTGTTTGGATGAAAGTAAATACTTAAGTCAGTTTTATAAAGATAACAAGAACGATAATTTTGAAATTGTAGCTTTAGCATTCGAAAATGCAAAAACAATCGAAACAGTAACTTCAAATTTAAATAGACTAAAAGAGCGCATAGGTATAGATTATCCTATTTTGATTGCCCAAATTGGCTCTGTGGATAAAAAGTTGGCGGCAGAAAAGTTGCCAATGTTAAATCATATACTGTCATATCCAACAACAATATTTATTGATAAGAAAGGAACGGTTCGTAAAATTCACACAGGATTCAGTGGTCCAGCAACTGGTGACAAATATGAAAAATTCAAACATGAGTTTGAACGTTTTGTTAGAACACTTTCTAATGAATAGTATAAGTTACTATTTATACAAAAAAAAGATGTTCTTATGTGAGAACATCTTTTTTTTGTATTGATAAAAACAATTACTCGGATTAAAAATAAAAACCAAATAATTACGATTTTTTAAGTAGTATTTTCTCCTGTGTAAACTGATATGCAGCATCTAAAAAAGAAATCATTTTTGGCCAGTTTTCTTTTGGCTCAAAATTATTAGTGTAATATTTTTGAGTATTAATTTTTAAAACACCGTCTTCTATAACTGCTGAGCTTGTAAAACCTCCGGTTGAGTTTTCAACTTTTTTGGTTAAATTATTTAAACCTGTTACCGTGTACCCTTTCGGGATGGTAATAGCTATTTCGTTATTAAAAGACCTAGAGTACCCCATATAAATGTTGTGATTTCTTTCTTTTTCTTTTTCGTCAATCTCTACTTGTCCTCCAATAAGTTTTCCTACTTCAAGAACATAATTTTTACCAGCACGTTTAATTAAATCGCTGGTAATATTAAATTCTTCTGTAACTTCAAGAGGGGTTAAGGCATCGTACCTTCCTGTTTTTAATATTTCAAATGAATAGTTGTCTAAATCAAAAGAATACTCATTATTAATTTTAGATAAAAAATCAGTTTCTTGTTTCTCCTTTAATTTAGCAATTAAAGCGTTAAACTCTTTTTTGTATTTTGTTTTTTCTTTTTTGTTCTTGATTTTATCATATAATGTTTTAGTGCCATACTTTTTATAGTCTTCATAGACATAATCATAAAACTTTAATATGTCTTTTTGCTTATCGACTTTATTATGACCGTTATATATTGACGTTCTTTGAACTGTTGCAGTAGAAAAATCATCAGGTATTACAATATTTAGCTTTTCGGTATTGTTATTTTCAGTATAATCAGATTTAGGAAAACTAATGGTTTCTATATCTTCAATATGCTTTCTATCAGTAACTTTTAGAGCATATGCATTTGTATCTTCTAGTAAGTTATTAATTCGGTTAACGTTAGAAATATGGTTGAATGATTCAATATAAAGAGAAGGTGACGTGTTTACTTTCATTAAAAAGTTCACGTTACTTTCTAAGAGAAGGTTTTTTATATCACCATTATACCTTTTTGTACCTACTAATATTTCATAATCTATTTTTTCATTTTTTAAGAAGGCTGCAAAAAATTTGATAAACTCTTTTTCTTCATTGAAAAAAATAGGGGATTTATCATAATAACCGTATGGATATATAATATTAGCATCATTTACAACAATTGCCTCAATATAATTTGTAAAGTAGATGTGCCTAATGTAATAATATACAGCCTTTACTTTTTCTTCATCACTAGAGAAGTTTTTATCTTTTAAAAAACGCTGAACATCATTTAATTTTCCTGAAGGTTTAAACTGATCTTCATAAAAGTTAAAAATATCTTCCTTTTTAACACTGTTTTTAATGACGTTAGCATCACTAGAAATAAAGGTATATGCCTTCTTTTCATATTTACCTGTTCTAGCAAAATTTACTTGAAATTTATATGCTGGTAGTTCTATATATGGGTAGAACCATCTTTTAGAATTATTTTTAGCAACATTTTTTAATTCAAAAGAGTATTCACGTCTATTGTCTTTTTTGCTCTTTGTTTTAATGTTTTCTCTTTTAAGCTCAGGAACCCCATTTAAAGAGGAGTAGTTAAGGAAAAAATCTTTTTCAGTAGTTAAGGAAAATCTGTAATTAACAATAGGGTATTCAGTATTCACATAGTTTTCAACAGGAGCATAATGGTATAAGTCATTTTCACTCATGATGTAGTTTTTATGAAAGAAGTATTCAATAACATCACCCTTTTCAAGGTTTGAAATGGCTAGCTTTCGCCCTTTTTCATCTTCAATAACTTCTTCTTCAGTGTCAATAACTATTTCAGTTCCGTCGGGTTTAATAACCTTAACGCCAACAGTTAGTGTATAGGTAACTCTATTGAAGCCTCGGCTATCGTCACTAGGGTATTTAAATGTAGAGAATTCTTTTACTGCGGCTTGGTCTAGAAGTTTTATTTTGGAGTGTGATATTTTTGTATACTCAATGCTGTTATGAGGTCTGTCATAGATATAATTTTCTGTTCGGAACAGATACACTGCAGATTCATTTAGCCAATTGCTAGGTGTTTCAGTGTTTTGATAGGCAGTTACATTTTTATTATTCCATACTTTTTCATGAATGGTTGGCTCTTTTTTCTTTTGTGAAAAAGTTACGAGGCTTACTAATAGTAGTAATAACGACAGATGTTTTTTGTTTGTCATGTGTAAATTAAAATAATATAGGTTAGTTAAGTTGTTTTTTTGTTAAGACCAGTTGTTCTTCATAAATGCTGTGTAATTTTTTTACAATGTCGTTCCATTCATTAAAATCGGTAGTTTTTAAAATGGCATTTTTCAGAACTATTTTTTTAGAATATGTTAACGTGTTCCCTTTTTGATTATAACTGACATCTATTTTATAGTTTTCAGTTTCTGTATGTAGGTTTTCAGGAGTTTCAGTAATTTTATATCCATCAGGTATTTCTAGGGTAATTACTGAGGATAGGTTTTTTTTATGAGAAAATAAATAATCAGTGTTTCTGTTTGAAAACTCAAATTTTCCAAATTCTTTATAGTAGTCTAAATCAATATAAATGTCATCATCAAACGATGAAATGGCATTTTTTTGAGCTAAATCATAATTAATATTTAAAACATTATCTCTGTTGTGTAAGTTTGATGTAACAATATTTGAAACGGATAAATTTTTATCATCATTATTTAAATAGTAATTTAAGGCATCCTCTTTTCTATTGTTTTTTGTAGCGTTAAAATGATATAAAAATGTGGCTCTGCTTTCGCCATCGAAAGATTTAACAACATGGCCTACAAGCTCATTGTTAACTATTTTTGCATTAAAGTGAAAGGTTTCTTCATTTTTTGATGCAGGGTTAACAGGAACTTTTGCGAGTATGAAATCATCTCCGTTTTCTATTAGCACTTGTTTGCCTTGTATGCGCTCAGCATATTCACCAAATGAATTATATTTTTCAGTTCCATCTAAAAATATTTTTTCACCATCTTTAATCAAAGTACAAATCATGTGGTTGTCAACTGAAAGCGACGGTGTAGAATAATCATAAGCAATACGTTTTGTACCTATCCATGTTAAACGTGCATCAAACCCAGCTTGTTTTAGCATTTGTTTTGTTAAATTGGCCATACCTTTACAATCTCCGTAGCGTTTTTTAAACACGTTTTGTGATTCATCAGGTTTAAATCCGGCAATACCATCTTCAAAAGCAATGTATCTGATATTGTCCTGTACCCAGTAATAAATGTTTTTTATTTTCTCTTCATCAGTTATAGCATCTTTGATTAATTCGTTAACCTTTTCTTTTAACTCTTCTGGTTTTTCATCCATAGATTTAACTAAGGAATTATACCAAGCATACAGGTCTTTTGTTTCGTTAAAAAGATTGTGTTTTACGCCATCATTTTCATAAGACTTTGTTAAGACTAATAAATGTGGGTATATATAACTAGGTCCAGGAGCCTGTTTTTCATCATAAATACCATTTAAATTTTCTGCAGTATATGTAATTATTCGGGCTTCAGTTTTAGGGTCAATACGTTCTTTTTTAGTAATAGAATACCCTTCAAAATTCATTTCTTTAAATTCAATGTCTAACCATTTAGGGATAATGACTTTAATTTCTTTCTTTAAAGTTCTGTAGGTGTTTGTAAAGTATAAGCTTGTAAAGTATTTAATATCCTTTGTTTCTTTCACGCTTTCAAAGTAATACTTGTATCCTTGAACAGGGAAATCTACATTAGTGAATTTAACCCTAGCATCATGATGAAACATACCGTCATCTGAAATTGCTTCATCAATAATTTGAAAATATGCAGGTTTTTTATTCCGGTATTTTAACTCAAAAGAACTTACGTTTGATTCGCCATCATATTGAACATACTTTTGGATATCTGTACGATTACTAATATTCATAAGCTCTTCATTGTTTTGATGAGTAACTTTTACTTTATCATCTTTTTTGTTGAACGAAAAATGAATATACTCTTTACTGTTTAAAATGATGATGTCATCATTTTCAAATTGAGTTTTTAAGTCTTTGGCCTGTTGAATATGCTCAGGAGTGGGGTCAGATTTTTTTTGACTAAATGTTAAAGAACACGCAGCTAAAAACGGTAGTAAGATATATTTGATCATTATGTATAAGTGTGTAACTGCTAAGGTACTTTTATTTTTTTTAAAATAAAATAAATACTACATTTAGCACTAAACAACTAACAATGCAGCACCTAAAAATCACGTCGTTTAAAGATTACCAAGACACATATAAAACCAGTATTGACCAACCAGAACAATTTTGGGAAGAAGTTGCGGAGAGTTTTGTTTGGAAAAAGAAATGGGATACAACCTTAGAATGGGATTTTTCTAAACCTGACGTCAAATGGTTTCAAGGAGGAAAACTAAATATTACAGAAAATTGTTTGGATAGGCATTTAGAAGAAAGAAGTAATAAAACCGCGATTCTTTTTGAGCCCAACAATCCGGATGAAGCAGCCCAACACATAACTTATAAAGAATTACACTCGAAAGTATGTCAGTTCGCAAATGTGTTACGAAATACAGGTGTTGTAAAAGGAGATAGAGTTTGTTTATACATGCCAATGGTGCCAGAACTCGCAATTGCAACCTTAGCATGTGCAAGAATTGGTGCAGTACATTCAATTGTGTTTGCAGGGTTTTCAGCTTCAGCTTTAGCAGCGAGAATTAATGACGCCAATTGTAAAATTCTGTTAACTGCCGATGGTGGTTTTAGAGGGGATAAAATAACACCGTTAAAAAGTATTGCAGATGAAGCTCTTCAAAACTGCACATCTATTGAAAAAACAATTGTTTTAAACAGATGTAATTTAGAAGTCAGTTTATTAGAAAATCAAGTTTGGTGGCATGAAGAATTGGCTAAAGTTAATGACCAGTTTGAAGTTGTAGAAATGGATGCTGAAGATATGCTATTTATATTATACACATCAGGATCTACAGGTGCGCCAAAAGGAATGGTACACACCTGTGGTGGCTATATGGTGTACACGGCCTATTCATTTTTAAATGTATTTCAATACCAAGAAAATGATGTGTATTGGTGTACGGCAGATATTGGCTGGATTACGGGGCATAGTTACATTGTGTACGGACCTTTGTTAAATGGTGCAACAACGGTAATGTTTGAAGGTGTACCAAGTTATCCTGATTTCGGACGCTTTTGGCAAATTTGTGAGAAACATAAAGTTACTCAATTTTATACTGCGCCAACGGCAATTAGAGCCTTAGAAAAACACCCGTTAAGTTTGGTTGAAAAGTATGATTTGTCAGCTTTAAAAACCTTGGGCTCTGTAGGTGAGCCAATAAATGAAGAGGCTTGGCATTGGTATAATGATAATATAGGAAAACAAAAATGCCCCATTGTTGATACATGGTGGCAAACGGAAACAGGCGGAATTATGTTATCGTCATTAGCAGGTGTAACAAAAGGGAAACCAACCTATGCAACATTACCGCTGCCTGGAATTCAACCCGTATTAATTGATGATGATGGAAATGAAATTTTAGATAATTCAGTACAAGGTAAATTAGCAATAAAATTCCCGTGGCCAAGTTTAGCACGAACTATATATGGGAATCATAAGCGTTATAAAGAAACGTATTTTTCGACTTTTGAAAATATGTATTTCCCGGGTGATGGCGCTTTACGTGACCAGGATGGGGATTATAGAATTACAGGTAGAGTAGATGATGTAATAATTGTTTCAGGCCATAATTTAGGAACAGCACCAATAGAAGATGCAATTGACGAGCACGAAGCAGTTGTAGAATGTGCACTTATAGGATTTCCTCATGATATAAAAGGAAATGCCTTATATGCCTATGTTATTTTATATGATAATGTTGATGTAAGTTCAGGTTTACAAAAAGAAATTAATCAGCTTATAGCTCATAAAATTGGCCCAATAGCTAAGTGCGATAAAATTCAGTTTGTATCTGGGTTACCCAAAACACGTAGCGGAAAAATCATGCGTCGAATATTGCGTAAGATAGCTGCTGATGAATTGGATGATTTAGGAGATACATCTACATTATTGAATCCTGAAATTGTTGATGAAATAATTAAGGGTAGATTATAAAAGCATAAAAAAAGCCTTTCTTACTGAAAGGCTTTTTTTATGCTTTTATTTAAAATAAGAAAACGTTTCGCCGTCTTCTATTTTTAAGAGAGTTTCATAAATTAGTTTAATAACATTTTCTACATCATCTCTATGTACCATTTCTACAGTGGTATGCATATAGCGTAAAGGTAAAGAAATTAAAGCTGACGCTACACCGCCATTGCTATAAGCAAAAGCGTCGGTATCTGTACCAGTAGCTCTTGAAAGTGCTGAGCGTTGAAAAGGAATCTTCTTTTCTTCTGCAGTATCAGTAATTAAATCGCGTAGTTTTTGTTGCACTGCTGGAGCGTATGCAACTACAGGGCCTAAGCCAAGTTCTAAATGACCTTCTTTCTTTTTGTCAATCATTGGTGTTGTGGTGTCATGAGTTACATCTGTAACAATTGCCACATTTGGCTTAATGGTGTGTGTAATCATTTCAGCACCGCGTAAACCAATTTCTTCTTGAACTGAATTGGTAATGTATAATCCAAATGGTAAGTCCTTCTTGTTCTCCTTAAGCAAACGTGCCACTTCAGCAATCATAAAGCCACCCATTCTGTTGTCTAATGCACGGCAGACAAATTTATCTTTATTTAGAACGTGGAATTCATCTGGGTATGTAATTACACAGCCTACATGTACTCCCATTTTTTCTACTTCTGCTTTATCCTTTGCACCAACGTCAATTGTGATGTTATCAGGTTTTGGTGCTTCTTCATTAGCTTTATTACGGGTATGAATTGCAGGCCAACCAAAAACACCTTTTACAATGCCTTTTTTAGTGTGAATGTTTACAATTTTACTCGGCGCAATTTGATGATCACTTCCTCCGTTTCTAATCACGTAAATTAAACCATTATCAGAGATGTAATTTACATACCAAGAAATTTCATCAGCATGACCTTCTATAACAACTTTAAATTTAGCTTTAGGATTTATAATACCAACAGCAGTACCGTATGTGTCAGTAATAAACTCATCTACATATGGTTTTAAGTAGTCCATCCATATTTTCTGTCCTTCCCATTCATAGCCAGTTGGAGCCGCGTTGTTTAAGTATTTTTCTAAAAATTCAATCGATTGCTTATTCAGTATAGATTTTTTTGCCATTTTAATGTAAAAATTTATTTGGCACTAAAGTAACTATTTTTTAAGTATTTGTTGGTATATATGTGGTGTCAATGCATGGTTGCTTTCATATTTATTCATTAGTTTTGGAATGGTTTTCGTAGTTGATAATTTAAATAATACAAATGAAGCTGTTTTTATACCTATATATACTATTGGTTTCTATGACTCTTGTAGCTCAAGAAGATTCTTTGATTAATATTGATAGTATCAATAAAGATGTGTTTTTAATTAAAGGTGACTCCTTATATAATGATGCTATTAACTTAGACGATGTTATGGTGTTAAAAAAACTGAAGTTCTCTACTAGTAAAGAACGTATAAAATATTTGATTTTACGACGAAAGGTTAGGAAGGTATATCCGTATGCTAAAATGGCTTCAGAAAAATTAACTGATTTAAATGATAGTTTAAAGCATATTAAAGGTAGGCGTAAACAAAAAAAATACACAAAACACATTCAGAAATATATAGAAGAAGAATTTTCTGCCAAACTAAAAAAGTTAACACGAACAGAAGGACAGATATTAGTAAAGTTAATTCATAGGCAAACAGGTGTCACTGCATATGAACTTGTAAAAGAGTTAAGAAGTGGTTGGCGTGCATTTTGGTATAATTCTACGGCAAGTATGTTTAATATTTCTCTAAAAGAAACGTATGACCCTTTAAATAATAAAGAGGATTACTATATCGAAGATATATTGATGCGATCTTTTCTAAATCAAATACTCGAAAAACAAGAGCATAAATTAGATTTCGATTATTTTGAGCTCAAAAATTAATGGTGGTAAAATAAATCTCGTAGTGTTTTTCAATCATTTTACTCATTTTTTTTGTCAATTCAGATTTAATTCTTAAATTCACTGTCCTTATTTGTTTAGCTAAAAGCTTCGTTATTAGTTAACAAGAAAAACTTTCAAAAAACCTTGTTAAAAAGTTTGTTTGTTAAAGAAGAAAGGTGGTATATTTGCACCCGCAAAACGGCTGAGTTTACAACGAGGTTGTTGCGTAAGAAAGTTCATTGAATAGTGTGTTTTGGTTTGAATTATAAGGTTGAGAAAAAACTTTAAAAAATAGTCAAAAAAACATTGTGGGGAATTAAAAAGGGTGTAAGTTTGCATCCGCTTAGCGAAACAAGTTTTTGCTGGTAAAAAGTTCTTTAAAAGGTGTTGTTTTGAGTTTGATTTTTAAGAGTAAAAAACTTTTTAAAAATTTATTTCAAAAACATTGTGAGAAACAAAAAGGGTTGTATATTTGCACCCGCTAAACGGAATACTAGTTTAGTAAAAGAGTTATAGGAAAGTAAGCAGGTTCGAGTTCTGCGGCTCTACAAGAAAAGCTTCGAGAGGGGTGAGTTCATTGACATATTGATTGACAGCGCGTATTATTTTTTAATAAATAATACAATAATAATTAAAGTAAACCATTTTGAGTATTTGATTTCTTTGGATTGTTAGGTTTAAATAATATTTAAAATTTAACGATGAAGAGTTTGATCCTGGCTCAGGATGAACGCTAGCGGCAGGCTTAACACATGCAAGTCGAGGGGTAACAGAGGAGCTTGCTTCTGCTGACGACCGGCGCACGGGTGCGTAACGCGTATACAATCTGCCTTACACTGAGGGATAGCCTTTGGAAACGAAGATTAATACCTCATAGTATTTTAGAGTGGCATCATTTTAGAATTAAAGGTTACGGTGTAAGATGAGTATGCGTCCTATTAGCTTGTTGGTAAGGTAACGGCTTACCAAGGCTACGATAGGTAGGGGCCCTGAGAGGGGGATCCCCCACACTGGTACTGAGACACGGACCAGACTCCTACGGGAGGCAGCAGTGAGGAATATTGGACAATGGAGGCAACTCTGATCCAGCCATGCCGCGTGAAGGATGACTGCCCTATGGGTTGTAAACTTCTTTTATATAGGAAGAAACAGTTTCTCGTGAGAAACCTTGACGGTACTATATGAATAAGCACCGGCTAACTCCGTGCCAGCAGCCGCGGTAATACGGAGGGTGCAAGCGTTATCCGGAATCATTGGGTTTAAAGGGTCCGTAGGCGGATAGATAAGTCAGAGGTGAAATCCTGCAGCTCAACTGTAGAATTGCCTTTGAAACTGTTTATCTTGAGTTATTGTGAAGTGGTTAGAATATGTAGTGTAGCGGTGAAATGCTTAGAGATTACATGGAATACCGATTGCGAAGGCAGATCACTAACAATATACTGACGCTGATGGACGAAAGCGTGGGGAGCGAACGGGATTAGATACCCCGGTAGTCCACGCCGTAAACGATGGATACTAGCTGTTCGGCCGTAAGGCTGAGTGGCTAAGCGAAAGTGATAAGTATCCCACCTGGGGAGTACGTTCGCAAGAATGAAACTCAAAGGAATTGACGGGGGCCCGCACAAGCGGTGGAGCATGTGGTTTAATTCGATGATACGCGAGGAACCTTACCAGGGCTTAAATGTAGGTTGCATTAGCTAGAGATAGCTATTTCTTCGGACTACTTACAAGGTGCTGCATGGTTGTCGTCAGCTCGTGCCGTGAGGTGTCAGGTTAAGTCCTATAACGAGCGCAACCCCTGTGGTTAGTTGCCAGCGAGTAATGTCGGGAACTCTAAGGAGACTGCCGGTGCAAACCGGAGGAAGGTGGGGACGACGTCAAGTCATCATGGCCCTTACGGGATGGGCTACACACGTGCTACAATGGTAGGTACAGAGGGCAGCTACCCCGCGAGGGGATGCGAATCTTTAAAACCTATCTCAGTTCGGATCGGAGTCTGCAACTCGACTCCGTGAAGCTGGAATCGCTAGTAATCGTATATCAGCAATGATACGGTGAATACGTTCCCGGGCCTTGTACACACCGCCCGTCAAGCCATGGAAGTTGGGGGTGCCTGAAGTCCGTCACCGTAAGGAGCGGCCTAGGGTAAAACTGATAACTAGGGCTAAGTCGTAACAAGGTAGCCGTACCGGAAGGTGCGGCTGGAACACCTCCTTTCTAGAGAAAGAATCTACGATTAGAAAAATTATATACACAGAGATGTGTTTACTTTAGCTGTTAATTAATAAAAGAACAAAAAGAAACTAAGAAGAATAGTAGAGTCTCATAGCTCAGCTGGTTAGAGCGCTACACTGATAATGTAGAGGTCGGCAGTTCGAGTCTGCCTGAGACTACTAATTTTTTTCTTAAGGAAATTCTAGAGGTTGAGAAATTCGATTAACAATTGAGAATTAACAAATAACAATTATTAATTGTGCATTGAAAATTACCAATTGCTATAATGGGGGATTAGCTCAGCTGGCTAGAGC
>JBMZDR010000031.1:0-18700 GCA_049614485.1 Flavobacteriaceae bacterium | reverse complement strand
TACATTATAGCCTTGATGACGCTTGAAACGCGCGTAAATATCAGATGCAATATAGCCTAACGGATGTCCAACGTGCAACCCAGCTCCCGAAGGATATGGAAACATATCTAACACGTAATACTTTGGTTTACCCGTACTATTTGATGCTTTAAACGTTTGGTTCTCTGCCCAATGTTTTTGCCACTTGGCTTCTATCTCGTTGAAATTATATTGCATTTTCTGTGTCTTAGTCACTCTTCAAAATACACTTTGAAAAGGATAATTTTATGAATGCAAATCTACTGTTAATGTCGCACAATGAAAAATTGAATTGCTTTAAAAAATTGGTGATAATAATTTACCGGAATACAACACCCAAATCATTGAAGCAATAGCTGAAATATTCATAGCTAACCCGAATAATTTCATCTGTGGTAAGCTGTAAGGCTTGTCTTTAAAAAATACAAAAACATCAAGTATTAACCAGAGTGAAAAGACCCCTAAGAACCCAGCTAACACATAATCTTGAAACCAGACACTAAGGATATAACATTCTAAAAGTAATAATATTAGCATGAGAAGTTTCGTGTTTTTTCTACCTATTAAAGTTGCAGTTGTACGTTTACCTGCAATTCTATCAGGTTCTATATCCATAATTTCTCCTGCAACATGTGCTTGAAAAGCAAATAACGTTAAGTACAACACTGTTTGCCAAGGTAACATTGGCATGTCGTTTAAAACCACCGAAAAATAGGCTGTAACTACGTACCCAATCTGTATAAAAATTTCAAATGGCGGTCGTTCTTTAATTCTAAACGGTTTGAAATTATAGATTATGTTTACAACAATCATAAATAGAAGTAGAAAAAACATTTCGATTCCTGCAATGTAAGTGAATCCAATTATGAAAGGTAATAACACTAATGCAATTCGTTTGGGCACATGACTTAATTCTTGCTTTGTTGCTTTTGCTCCAAACAGATAATTTCCTTTTCTAGAGTTGACAGCATCTGCTGCAATATCATTATAATCATTTAATCCGTAAACCAAATAATTTAGCGGAAAAGTAACAAAGAGTAAACCTATCCAGAATATTGGAGTTGTCCAATAACTATCAGATAAACTAAACGGAATCAGGTAAATCCATAGTGTTGGAAACCACAAACCTGGGCGTGAAATTTTCAAATCTTTTAACATATTGGAGTTATTTATGTTCAATCAAATTTACAGTTAATGCATGAAAGACAAAAGTTTAGTTAATTTAATTACAAGTTCATTTTACTTTTAGTATTTTTACCCTTTAAATTCAATCTAATTTCATGAGCGCATCCTTTGAGAAATATCAAAAAAGACGGTTAATATCCTCTTATTTTTCTGTAATTCTCAGTATTACCTTAGTACTGTTTTTATTAGGTGTTTTAGGCTTATTAGTCATCAATGCTACTAAAGTAGAAAAACACTTTAAAGAACAAATTGCCTTATCTATTGATTTGAAAGAAGGCGTGAAAGACGTTGAAATTAAGCAACTGCAACAAAGTTTGAAGCTCTCAGACTATGTAAAATCATCACGATTTATTTCAAAAGAGGAAGCTGCAACTATTGCTCAAGAAGAAAACGGTGAAGAGTTTATGGACTTTATTGGTTACAATCCGTTTCAAAATTCAATTGATGTGTTTTTAAATAGTGAATTTGTAACTTTAAATAGTTTAGAAGAGATTAAAACCGATTTACTTAAAAAAAACTATATTGATGAAGTACGCTATGATATCGACTTAGTGTCACTAATGAATAAAAATGTGAAACGTATTAGTTTTTGGCTAATTGCCATTAGTGGTGTTTTTGCATTTATTGCCATGCTATTAATTAACAGTTCTATTAGATTAGCTGTTTATTCAAAGCGCTTTATTATAAAAACTATGCAAATGGTTGGAGCTACAAAGCATTTTATCAGACGTCCATTTATATGGAAAAGCATCCGTTTGGGGATTATAGGATCCTTAATTGCCGTAGCTGGTTTAGTAGTTGTAGCTTATTATTTAGATAAGAATTTACCTGAATTACAACTCTTAGCGCAACCAACTATTTTTGCCATTTTATGTTTAGGCGTAGTAATTTTAGGAATCGTAATTACATGGATCAGTACCTTCTTTGCAACACAGCGTTTCTTAAATTTAAAAACAGAAGATTTATACTAGCCAAAACTTGGCATTAAAACATACCATTCTACTATGAGTAAAGAACAAAAACCAGATTTCATTTTTAAAAAAGCAAACTACAAGCTTATGTTTATTGGCTTGGCTGTAATTGCCGTTGGTTTCATATTAATGTCTGGCGGTGGAAGTGATGATCCTAACGTTTTTAATCCGGCTATTTACAATTTTCAACGCATACGTTTAGCACCAACATTAGTGTTAATTGGTTTTGGAATTCAAGTTTACGCCATTCTTTTTAATAAGAAGAAAGACAACTAAATGGACATCATTAAAGCAATTATCCTTGGCATTATTCAAGGGTTAACTGAATTTTTACCAGTATCTTCATCTGGACATCTAGAATTAGGAAAAGCCATTTTAGGCGATACATCTGTTGGTGAAGAAAGTCTACTATTCACAGTTGTATTGCATTTTGCAACGGCATTAAGTACCGTGGTTATTTTCAGAAAAGATATTTTAGACATCATAAAAGGCTGCCTAAAATTCAAGTGGAATGACGACATGCAATTCGTTTTTAAAATCGGATTATCTATGATTCCGGCCGTAATTGTTGGACTGTTTTTTGAAGATGAATTAGAACAATTATTTGGCGGCAGCATCATGCTTGTTGGATTCATGTTACTAATCACTGGAGCTTTGTTATTTTTAGCAGACAAAGCAAAGAACACCACAAAAAATGTATCAACAACAAACGCTATATTGATCGGAATCTCACAAGCGATAGCCATGTTACCAGGAATTTCACGCTCTGGAGCAACCATATCTACATCAGTATTATTAGGTGTTGACAAAACAAAAGCCGCACGTTTTTCATTTTTAATGGTGGTACCATTAATCTTTGGAAAAATAGCCAAAGATATTTTAGGAGGTGATTTGTCATTTGAAAGCAACCAAATTATACCGCTTTCAGCTGGGTTTATTGCCGCTTTTATTTCTGGGCTATTTGCCTGCACTTGGATGATATCTTTGGTTAAGAAAAGCAAATTATCCTATTTTGCTATCTACTGCTTTATTGTAGGTGCAATTGCTATTAGTTACACTTTATTGAATTAAAAAATGACTGCAGAAGACTTTAAATCTGGACAAATATTATTGATTGACAAACCCTTAACTTGGAGCTCTTTTCAAGCAGTAAACAAAGTGCGTTGGGTGATCAGAAAAGCATTTGACATCAAGAAAATAAAAGTAGGTCACGCCGGAACTTTAGACCCGTTAGCAACAGGTTTATTAGTAATTTGTACAGGAAAATTCACCAAGCGTTTGAGTGAATTTCAAGGCCAAATAAAAGAGTACACTGGAGAAATTACCTTAGGTGGCACAACACCGTCTTACGATTTAGAAAGTGAGGTTACTGAAACATTTCCTACAGATCATATTACTGAAAAGTTAATTCACGAAACTACAACTCAATTTATTGGTGACATTCAACAATATCCCCCTGTATTTTCTGCCTTAAAAAAAGACGGAAAACGTTTGTATGAATACGCTAGAAACAACGAAGATGTTATTGTTGAACCAAGACAAATCAACATTTCTGAATTTGAAATTACAAACATTGATTTGCCTAAAGTTGAATTTAGAGTCGTATGTAGTAAAGGAACTTATATTCGTTCTTTAGCATTTGATTTCGGTAAAGCTTTACAATCAGGTGGGCATTTATCAAAATTACGCCGCACGAAAATAGGCGATTTTAATGCCGAAAACGCCATCTGCCCCATTGCTTTTGAAAAACAGTATTTAGGAGAGTAGGCTCACTAATTTAGTCATTTCGAAACGAAACGCAGTGGAGTGAGAAATCACATAAAAAGACTTAACTGTGCGTGATTATTTCGGTGCCATTCCCCCTAAAGTCGAAATGGCACAAGTGCTCGAAATAACAATCTTTAGTCAAGTAAACTAACTAAATCATTAATTGCGTTTTCCCCTTTGTTTTTAGTATACCAAATTTGCAAATCCTTTTTAAATTCTGGTGTTAATGCACCATAAGTATTTTTATACGCTTCAACCATTTTGGTTGCCTCACTAGGTCTAGGACCGAATGTATCCAGAACTTCCTTGGTGTCTTTATCTCTCATTATTAACTTCGGAATAGCACGCCCGCCATTAGTTAAATGCGCATCCATCAACTCTAAATGTTCATCACGTAATGCAATTTTCAAATCAATATGGTCATTTAAATCAGCTACTTTATTAATGTACGGTAATATTTGTGCTGCATCTCCGCACCAACTTTCTGTTAAAACTATCCATTCAACAGGTCTGTTAAATTGCTTAATTTTTTCAACATATTCTTCAGGAACTACACCTTTTTTATCTAAACGCTGCATACGTTTATTATTCAAAAACGAATAGTTTGTCAAATCATCAGATTGCACTTCTCCGGTAGACTTCCCTTCTTCTACTAAAGTTTCAACTAATGCGCGGTATTTGGGATAGGTCATCATAGCTTTTAATTTTTTCAACAAATGCTTAGACGCTAAAAAATAGTCCTCCTTACTTTTGTATCTTTATCTCAAATATACATACTCTTTTAAACACAAATACTGATTTTTGTCAGTTCATTAAAACAAAAATTAACATGAAAAAAACACGCTGCGGATGGTGTGAAGGCAATGAATTGTATGAGCAATACCATGATTTAGAGTGGGGCGTTCCTGTATATGATGATCAGCAATTGTTTGAGTTTTTAATTTTAGAAACCTTTCAAGCGGGTTTGAGTTGGATTACTATTTTAAAGAAGCGAGAGAATTTTAGGTTAGCATTTGATTTTTTCGATTATAAGAAAGTAGCCGCCTATGATGACCATAAATACGAAGAGTTACTCCACAACGCAGGAATCATTCGTAATAAACTAAAAATTAAAGCCGCCATTACGAATGCGCAATTGTTTATGGAAATACAGAAAGAGTTTGGAAGTTTCTCAGAGTATATTTGGAGTTTTACTAACGGAAAACCTATTACAAATTCGTTTAAAACTTTAGCAGATGTTCCTGCAACTACAGAGTTATCTGACACCATTTCTAAAGCCTTAAAAAAGCGCGGGTTTAAATTTGTTGGGACAACAGTTATTTATGCCTATATGCAAGCTACTGGTATGGTCAACGACCATATTACAAGTTGTTTTAGGTATAATGACCTATAATACTATTCAATTAATTCTTTTCAAAAGTTAAGTAATCCGTCCCGCCATTTCCTCCGCTAACATCAATCAATTCAATTTTAGTGGCTGAATTACTGATAAAGTCCCAATCATCATTTAAATCCATAAACTCATTAGTGAGGTTGAAGTTAATATTAAAATCCAAATCATCTTGACTATCATCTTGACTATTGCTATCCGAAACACTCCATGTTCCAATATAATTTAATGTTCCGTTTGTTGCAGTTAACTCACCATTACTATTAAACATAAAATTATATCCATTAAAATTTACTGTTTCATCATTACCAGAATCTTCAAAAAAAGTAATACGCCAAGTCCCAGATTGCATATTTGTTTGTATTGTATTTTGTATTTGTGACGTACAATTACCTACTGGTGTCCCTAGCTGAAACGTTAATAAATCTGTCCCGCCATTTCCACCACTAACATCAATTAAAGAAATTGTATTTGAACTATATGATACTATATCCCAATCATCATTTAAATCTTCAAATTCATTAGTGAGGTTAAAATTAATATTGAAATCCAAGTCGTCGGAACTATTGCTATTGCTATTGCTATCTGTAATACTCCACGTTCCATTATAAGTATTGATACCATTAGAAGCAACTAGAACACCATTGGGATTGAATGTGAACGAATAACATCTAAAGTGTCCCGTTTCATTATTTCCAGAATCATTAAAATTGGTAATAATCCAAGTTCCTGATGTTGCAATATCTTGAATTTGAGTTAACACTGGTGCGTTGTCTATACTATCATCATCTAAACATGAAATAAAGAAAAAAGAAAAAACAATGATTATACTAAGAGTTGTAGATTTCATAACAGGATGATTTAAAATAGTCTATCATACTAAGATACGAAATTCATCAACAAAAAACCTATTACTTACTGATTTTCAATCACTTAAACACAACTCACTTTAATTATATAACTCTGTGAACTCAAATGTATTCCCGTCAAATAACCCTTTGTCACTTAACTTTAACTCAGGAATTACTAATAGCGCACAGAATGACATGGTCATGTATGGCGCTTGAAGTTTTACGCCTAATTCTTTAGATCGCACATCAAGTGTTTCGTAGGCATTTGCCACCTCATACCCATCTTTTTCTGACATGATTCCCGCAACCGGTAGTGGTAAAACCAATTCTTCAGCACCGTTTGCTAAGGATACACCTCCTTTGTGTTCTATTACTAAGTTAATAGCTTTTACAATATCTTCATCGCTAACACCAACTGCTATAATATTATGGCTATCATGCGCTACACATGACGCTAAAGCGCCTTGTTGCAAGCCGTAATTTTTCACAAAAGCAACAGCAGGCGGCGCATCAAAATAACGGTTAACAACTACTATTTTTAAAACATCTTGTGAAATATCACTTTCTAAATAACCAGTTTTAGAAGCAAGAATTGCTTCACCTTTTTTAGTGATTAGTTGTCCGTCTTCCACCTCTATCACTTTAACATTCTCTGAGCTTGACGGTACTTTTATTTGATCAACCTTAATTGATGAGCAATTAAAATTATTCACTAAAACTTCTTCAACAGATGGTATTAGTGTTTTGTTATGTTTTGCCACAAGCACACCATCAATGTAAGTTTGACTCACATTAAAGTCGGTTAAATTATCTACAACACAGAAATCTGCTGGATCATTTTCTTGCAATAAGCCCACATTCATATTGTAGTGTTTGATAATATTATATGATGTTGCTCTTAACACATTCATCACATCACAACCTTTAGCTATGGCGCGTTTAGCTAAAGTGTTGATATGACCTTCTACTAAATCATTTGGGTGTTTATCATCTGAACAAAACATGATGTCATCTGGGTATTCATCTAACAATGAAATCAGCTCATCAAAGTTTTTAGCGGCACTTCCTTCTCTAATCAAGATTTTCATGCCGAATTTTAATTTTTCTAACGCTTCTTCTTTGGTAAAACACTCATGATCTGTTGTTATTCCTGCGTTGATATATTTTTCTACATCCTTACCCATTAATCCTGGCGCATGGCCATCAATAGGTTTTCCTGCATCTTTTGCTGCTTGTATTTTTGTTAACACAACGGGGTCATCAAATAAAACTCCAGGGAAGTTCATCATTTCTGTTAAGTAGTGAATTTCAGGAAGCGCTAATAACTCTTTAACATCAGTAGCGGTAATTTCTGCACCTGCAGTTTCAAATGTTGTTGCCGGCACACAAGATGGCGCACCAAAATGAAATTTAAATGGCGTTTTTTTGCCGTTACCAATCATGTATTTCACACCATCAACACCTAATACATTTCCAATTTCATGCGGATCAGAAATAGTTGCAACAGAACCATGACACACAGCCAAACGTGCAAATTCAGAAGGGATTAGCATTGAGCTTTCTACATGAACATGCGCATCAACAAAACCGGGAATGATATACTGAGTTTCAGAAACCGCTTGTTCAATTATTTTAGAAATTTTACCGTTTGATAAATGCAGTGTTCCACTAAAAATTCGTTTTGCAACAACATCTACTATTTGTCCTGAAATTGATCGTATCTCCATAGTTATCTGTCTAAATTATAACAATTGATTTCTATAACTAGCTATCTTTGCTTGTAATTTGTTATTTTTACGCCTACATCAAAAAAAAAAAACTTACAATGAAAAACATTTTATACATATGCCTATTAGTAGTCTTGAGTCAGTGCGATATAATAGACAAATTTACTCAATTTAATATTGATCATCAAACGGAGTTTACTGTTGGTTCTTCAACAGTTATTAATACACCAATAGATATAAATACCCCTGATATAACTACAAATTCATCTTCTGAATTTAGTAATAATGACACTAGAGCAGATTTGATAGAAAGCATCAAATTAACATCATTGAAACTTAGTATTAATTCACCTACAGATGGAAATTTCAACTTTTTAAAGTCTGTAACAATTTATATTGATGCTGATGGTTTAGATGAAATTGAAATTGCCAGTATCACTGATATTCCAGATGATGATATGGATACATTAGATTTAATTACCTCTGGTTCTGATTTAAAAGCATACATCAAAAAAGACAGCTACACACTTAGGGTTGAAACAGTAACAGATCAATTAATTTCTGAAGATCATGTAATTAAAGCTGATTCAAGATTTAGAGTAGATGCTAAAATTTTAGGTGTGTAATTTTTCAAACTAAAGCCCCCTTATTAATGCAGATACACAGCAATTTCGACGCCGGAAACATTGAAGTAACTTCTATAAAACCAGAACGTGTAGAGTTAAAAATACCTAAGGATACCAATTCAGATTTTTTACAATGGTTTTATTTTAAAATGTCTGACATTGAATTAGGACGTTCTCAACATGTCCAAATCACTAATGCTGGTGATAGTGCTTTTCCAGACGGCTGGGAGAATTACCGTGTAAACGTATCTTATGATAATGAAAATTGGTTTCGTATAGATACTGATTATCACAATGGTGTATTGGCCTTTGATATACCAACAGACCAACATGAAATATACGTCGCCTACTTTGAGCCTTTTTCTTATCAACAGCATTTAGAATTGATTGATAAAGCATCTGGTAATCCATTATGTACTGTTGAAACTTTATGTAAAACACCTGAAGGCAAACCAGTAGAATTATTAGTAATTGGAAAACCAAATACTGCTACAAAAAAAGTATGGTTTACGGCAAGGCAACATCCAGGGGAAACGATGGCAGAATGGTTTATAAAAGGACTTTTAGACGAATTGTTAGATGACACCAATGCAAACAGCAATTTATTATTAGAAAGCCACTGCTTCTACATCATACCTAACATGAATATTGACGGTAGTATTTCTGGTAATTTACGTGTGAATAGCCTAGGTATAAACTACAATAGAGAATGGGAAAACCCATGTAAAGAAAAAAGTCCGGAAGTCTATTATTGTCTAGAAAAAATGGATGCTATTGGTGTTGATTTTTTAATTGATGTACATGGCGATGAAGCAATTCCATATAATTTTGTAACCAGTTTAATGGGCATACCAAACTTGAACTCCAATACTATTGAGAAAGAAAACAAATTCAAACAACATTGGATGAATGTGACTAACGAATTTCAAGATGTACACAGGTATGACAACAGCTTACCAGGACAAGCAAATTTAAAAGTGTGCTCTAAACAAATTGGCGAACGTTTTGGAACTATGGCCTACACCCTAGAAATGCCTTTTAAAGATAGTGATGTGAATCCTGATTTAAAGCATGGATGGAACGGTAAACGTTCTATGGCATTTGGTGCCTCTGTTTTAAAAGTCATCAAACTAAGTAGTGACGACGGATTGTTTTAAAGATTGAAATTTTGGGAGACAATATTTTTTACACGTTTATTTAAAGCAGCTATGCCTTCATAGCTGGTGTGCTCTAAAACAATAACCGTTAAATCATCATCTAAGTATTGCGTAAGTCCGGTTCTAAAACCATTCCATTTACCATGATGGTATATTTTATTATCCGTTTCAGTATTAATTCTGAACCCAAAACCATAGGGCACTTTTCTGCCGGTAATTGTTTCACCAGGAGTGTACATCATTTCTAAAGATTCTTTAGAAAACAATTTTTCATTAGTTAATCCAAGCGTCCATTTGAACAAATCTTCACTTGTAGAATACACATTTTTATCACCAACAATAGCATCATTTACAGTGTTACCTATTTTCCTGTGTCGCCATTTTCTATACAAACGATACCCATCCAATTGATTGGCTCCAATTGAATCATTTTCAAAACTGTACACATAAGAATCATCCATGTTTAAAGGGTCAAAAATATTTTTACTTACAAACGAACTAAAAGACATGCCTGAAACTTTTTCAACGATAGATGCCAACACAAAATAACCTGTGTTTGAATAATCAAAATTGCGGCCTGGCTTAAAGAATCTTTGCACATTACTTTTTTCTAGCAATGCCATCATTTCTCTATTATTTGGTGCTTTTTCATGGTCCCATTTGTGTTCTGCAACCCAAAAATATTTAGGTAAACCTGCTGTGTGGTTTAAAAGATTTTTAATAGTAACATCTTTATATGGGAAATCTGGGAAATATTTATTTACGGTATCTGTTAACTTTATTTGTTGTTTTTCATACAGGATCATTATGGCCGCTGCCGTGAATTGCTTACTAACCGAAGCCAGTTGAAATACCGAATTTTCATCTAAAAGTTCTCTCTTTCTAAAATCTTTATATCCAACCTGATTACTATATAGTATTTTACCACTTTTTGCTACTAATAATGACCCGTGAAAATCATGTTGCTTATTAATCTGTTTCAATAACAAATCTAACTTCTCACTCACTTTTTTAGTCACTTCTTCAGAAAACCGTTTAACCAAAACAGAGGACTGTTCTTTGGCTTTTTGAGCAGGAGTATTACCTGTTAATTGTTTATCAGTTTTTATTGATTCTGATATGTTATAGAATACAAAAAAGCCAATAACAACTACGAGTACTAAAGCTAGATATTTAATCAGTTTTTTCAATGGGTATAAAGTAGGTTAAAATAAGAAGGTGACAACATAATAATTACCAATATCTTTTCAAAATAATTTAACATTTTAAGTGCTATATTGACTATTTAAATAAAAAACAAACTGCATTATAAAATGCTATTTATACTAGTTTTAATAGCCTACTTTATTCAGCGCTATGCAAACTATTCTTCCTAATTAATTTATTTTCACTATATTTAAAACTAATACTAACTAAAATTATAACATATGGGCGGATTACTTTATTCATTAATCATCGGTGCTTTAGCAGGGTGGTTAGCCGGAAAATTCATGAAAGGTGGTGGATTTGGACTACTAATAAATATTGTACTCGGAATAGTTGGGGGCTTAGTAGCTGGATGGCTATTTAGTACGCTTAATATTAATTTTATTGATGGAATTATTGGTGATGTGCTTAAAGGTGCAATAGGTGCTTCTGTAGTACTATTTGTTGCTGGACTTTTTAAGAAATAATTTAACCTATGTATTATGAACAAGCACGTTAAAAACATATTACTTGTAGCTGGCTCAATACTTTTAATTTACGGAATTTACACTTTGATTGCTCCAGAAACTTCAGTTGGTATAGGTGATTTTAAAATTGAAACACAAAACAATACTAATTCATATATTACAATTGGACTTGGTCTTGCTGCAGTAGCACTAAGCTTTTTAGCGCGTAAAAAATCATAATTACTCTAGAAAACACTTTTATTAAAAGATACTAAAAAAAGACTATGGACATCAATCAAGATGGTAGCCTTAGTCTTTTTTTATATGGTTTTAATTACTCTTTAACAAAGCGTTTTGTGACTTTATAGTCATCAAAGCTAACCTGAACAAAATACAATCCGGTTTTCCAATTTATCACATTAACAGATGTTTGTTTAGTTGCTTTAGACTTATAAACATTCTTTCCTGTTACATCAAAAATTTCTACAATTGCATTAGAGCTATTATTTGGTAATTTTAAATTTAACACATCACTAGATGGATTAGGATAGATAGAAAAAATAGGCTGAGCCTGATCATCTACACTTAAGTTTAACGAAACCACAATTGTTCCATCCATACTAATAGCACCATGTACACTACAAAAGTAATTATAATCCCCTACGGAATTAAATGTAACGGAGTATGACCCTCCACTTTGCTGTGCAGATGAAACAAAAGACGGAGAACCACTGCTTGTAACGTCATGAAATCCTACAAAATTCCATTGAACAGTATCGCCTACAAATATGTTTGTTACGCCATGAGTATTAACCCCCCAATTGATTACATGGGTTTCCGCTAAACTAAGGTTTACAACAAAAAACGCGATAAAAAAAAGTAATTTTAGTTTCATACCTAAAACTTTAAGTCCCTCTAATTTAAACAAATTAATTGAAATACTCATTAGGTTTTAACTAAAATACACATCACAAACTTTCAATTGTTATTTTAAAAAATACAACACAACTGTTAGAGCAAACAAAAAACCCAACCTATTTTCATAAGTTGGGTGATTTTGCTCCTCTTCTTGGGCTCGAACCAAGGACCCTCTGATTAACAGTCAGATGCTCTAACCAACTGAGCTAAAGAGGAATGTTCATAAAGAACTATGTAAGTTGTAACAATTATCGGCTGTTACGTTGCCATTGCTTATTTTGCTCCTCCTCTTGGGCTCGAACCAAGGACCCTCTGATTAACAGTCAGATGCTCTAACCAACTGAGCTAAGGAGGAGTGTTAGCTTATATAAGCGGGTGCAAATATATGCTTAATTTATGTTTGTTGCAACACAAAAATAAATTTTTTTACTACTTTATAAAATGTCGGTAAATATCATTACCAAATGCATATACAAAAAGCGCCATCATTAACACAAAACCAACCATTTGCGCATATTCTAAAAATTTATCACCTGGTTTTTTTCCAGTTATCATTTCGTACAACACAAATACAGCATGCCCTCCATCTAACGCTGGTATTGGCAATAAGTTTAAGACTCCCAACATAATTGATAAGAATGCTGTGATGTTCCAAAAGAACTGCCAATCCCAAGTTGTTGGAAATATCTTTGCAATTGACACAAAACTACCAACACCTTTATAAGCACCTGTTTTAGGGTTTCCAATAGCTTTAATATTCTTGATCATCAACTTGAATTTCCCAATAAATTTTTCACCACCAGCACCAAAAGATTCTATAAACGAATACTTTTTAACAGATAACTTGTAGTACCCTAATTTATCTAAATCATCAGAATTTAATGATGTACGTACGATACCTAATTTACCTTCTTTACTTACTGATGCAGTAATTGTTCTGTACTCTTTATGGGTATTCATCAAAGTCAGTTCAACTTCTTTAGAAGCATTACTTTTTAATAAGGCTTCAAGATTACTGTAATTAACCTTTAAACCATTAATAGCAGTAATTATATCGTTCTTTTTTAAACCTGATGCTTTGTTAGGTGATTCTTTATCAACTTTTGCAACTACTACTGGTCTAGGAATATCAATTAAACGCTTTGCATCAGAATCTACTAAATTTCCTAAAAAATCTTCTGGGATCTGAAGTGTTTTAATTTCATTATTTCTGTTAACTACAATTTCATTACCGAATAATAAACTTGAACGTACATCGCTAAATTTTACAGGAATTTCCCCGTCTATAGAAACTATCTTATCCCCTGATTTTAAACCAATTTGTTGCTCTACAAATTCAGGAACTACAATCCCATCTTTTACTTGATCATTAGCTAAAAAGGTGTCCCCCCAAGTAAATGACACAAATACAAATATCAAATAGGCTAACACAAAATTTACAGTAACACCACCTAGCATAATAATTAAACGTTGCCAAGCCGGTTTAGAACGGAACTCCCATTCTTTAGGTTCTTCAGCCATTTGTTCTTTATCCATGCTTTCATCAATCATTCCAGCAATTTTCACATACCCTCCTAAAGGCAACCAACCAATACCATATACGGTATCGCCAATTTTCTTTTTAAAGAGCGATTTTCCGAACGCATCAAAAAACAAGTAAAATTTTTCAACTTTTATTTTAAATAATTTCGCTGGATAATAGTGCCCCCATTCGTGAAGGATGATTAGAAAAGACAAACTCAATAAAAATTGAGCAACCATGATTAATATTTCTGTAAATGTCATGAGATATAATTAAATTTTACGCGCTAAAATAGGCTTTTTAAGCGAAATAAAACGGCTATTAAGAAGAGTTTATGTTTTGATGTAATTCCTGTTATTATTTCGTTTAAATTTCAGTGAAATCACAAAGCACAACGAAACGTTTTTTACCTTTGTAACCTTAAATAAAATACCATGCTTGAATTCTTTAAGGGTTATAAAAAATTTGCCATTTTTTTTCTGTGTCTATCGGCTATAATACTTTCTCTTTTTTATTACGCCTTAAAACCCGTTAAACGGCTACCCACCTTTGCACCAGGAAAAAATGTAAACCAAGAGCTCGTAGACAGCACAGTTGTTCATATTAAAAAGAAGCATCATATTGCTGATTTTTCATTAACAAACCAAAATGGAAAAACCATTACTCAGGCTGATTATAACAATAAAATATATGTTGCCGATTTCTTTTTTACAACTTGTGGTACCATTTGCCCAATAATGACAAGTAACATGAAAAAGGTTCAAAACGCTATTTTGTTAGATGATGACGTCATGTTATTATCGCATACCGTAACTCCTAAGATTGACACTGTGGCTCAATTAAAGCGCTATGCAATTGAAAAAGGCGTGTTAAGTCATAAATGGAACTTGGTCACTGGAAGCAAAAAAGAAATATACAACCTCGCTAGAAAATCTTATTTAGTAGCAAAATACGACCCCACTAAAGATGACGCTTATGGTATGGTACATACTGAAAATTTTGTTTTAGTTGATAAACAAAAACGTATCAGAGGCTTATACGATGGTACCGATGATGAAGATATTGACCGCCTTTTAGAAGATATTGTTATTCTAAAAGACGAGTATAAAAACTAGTGCAATACTGTTAATTCTAAACTGTAATCACCTAACGCTACTTTATCAATCCCATTTGGATAAGGTCTTAAATGTACTGCGGTGACTTTAGTAAGCTTAGATGATAGGAGCTGAAATACATTTTCTTGTATAGCAGCTGGATGAAGTGTTAGTATTTCTTGTCGCATTTTCTGCCCTTTTTTATAAATATTAACAAGAATTTGCGCTTCACCTGCCCAAATACATTGCACATTTTTAGGGCAACGAGAATCTGAAAGCACCTCAACCAACTCAATTGATACACGCTCATCTAAGGCAATTTTTTCAGTAAGTGCAACCTTAACAACTGAAGTTACTGGAATACTATCCTGTTCCTGAGACCTTACTGTTAAAACAATAAAGCAAGCGATGATAAAAATGTAACTAGTTTTCATAAATGTAATTTAATAAATTATATACTGAAATTATGCCAAAATAAATCTAAAACATAAAAAAATCCGAAAAACAGATGTCTTTCGGACTTTTATGATATTCAAAACTTACTAATAAGTTAGTCGTTCAGTTTTAGAACCGCCATAAATGCTTCTTGCGGAATTTCTACATTACCAACCTGACGCATACGCTTTTTACCCTTTTTCTGCTTTTCTAATAACTTACGCTTACGAGAAATATCACCACCATAACATTTTGCAGTAACATCTTTACGTAGGGCTTTAGTTGTTTCACGCGCAATAATTTTAGCACCAATTGCTGCTTGAATAGGAATATCAAATTGCTGACGAGGTATTAATTCTTTTAATTTTTCACACATTTTCTTACCTATGGTGTGTGCACTATCAAAGTGTATTAAAGCTGATAACGCATCTACCCCTTGTGCGTTTAATAAGATATCAACACGTACTAATTTTGATGGACGCATACCTATTGGTGAATAATCAAATGAGGCATATCCTTTAGACACGGTTTTTAAACGGTCATAAAAATCGAATACTATCTCCGCCAAAGGCATATCAAACGTTAATTCAACACGCTCTGTAGTTAAGTACGTCTGACTAGTTATTTGTCCTCTTTTCTCAATACACAAGCTCATTACATTTCCAACAAAATCAGACTTTGTAATGATGGTTGCTTTAATATATGGCTCCTCAACACGGTCCAATCCAGAAGGATCTGGCAAATCGGTTGGGTTATTTACTATAATTGGTGTGTCAATATATTTTTTAGTAAACGCGTGGTATGATACGTTAGGAACAGTTGTAATAACCGTCATGTTGAACTCACGTTCTAAACGTTCTTGAATAATTTCCATGTGTAACATTCCTAAGAATCCACAACGGAAACCAAAACCTAAAGCTGCTGAACTTTCTGGTTGAAATACCAATGACGCATCATTCAATTGTAACTTTTCCATTGAGTTACGCAACTCTTCATAATCCTCAGTATCAACCGGATAAATACCAGCAAATACCATTGGTTTTACATCCTCAAAACCATCAATAGCTTCTTGAGTTGGATTTTTAGCATCGGTAATTGTATCACCTACTTTAACTTCTTTTGCTTCTTTAATACCCGTTATTAAATACCCAACATCACCAGCTTTAATTTCTTGCTTAGGGTGTTGTGTTAATTTTAAAGTTCCAATTTCATCAGCAAAATAGTTGTTATCTGTTGCGATAAATTTAATCTCCTGGCGTTTTTTAATCGTTCCGTTCAATACTCTAAAGTATGTTTCAACACCTCTAAACGAATTGTAAACAGAATCAAAAATTAAGGCTTGTAATGGAGCTTCTGGATCACCCGTTGGTGCTGGAATACGCTTTATAATGGCGTCAAGAATGTTATCTACCCCAAAACCAGTTTTTCCACTTGCATGAATAACTTCTTCAGGATCACACCCTAATAAATCAACGATATCATCTGTAACTTCTTCTGGATTAGCACTTGGCAAATCGACTTTATTCAAGACAGGGATGATTTCTAAATCATTCTCTAAGGCTAAATATAAGTTAGAAATTGTTTGTGCTTGTATGCTTTGTGCGGCATCAACAATTAACAACGCCCCTTCACAGGCTGCTATTGATCGTGATACTTCATAAGAGAAATCAACGTGACCAGGTGTGTCAATTAAATTCAAGACATATTCTTGTCCTTCATGGACATATTCCATTTGAATGGCGTGCGATTTAATCGTGATACCACGTTCACGCTCTAAATCCATACTATCCAATAACTGTGCTTGTTTTTCACGCTCTGTTACTGCTCCTGTATAATCTAATAATCTATCGGCTAAGGTACTTTTACCGTGATCAATATGTGCAATAATGCAAAAATTTCTAATATGCTTCATTTGTCGTCTTTCGTTACGGTGTATTGTCTAAAACAAACACACATCAATTTGCAAATATAGTGCAATTCCTTTGCAAAAAAGCGCTATTTTTGATATTCGATTTATAATCTGCTATGAAATTTCAAATTAACGATAAAGTTTCTGTTTTAGACGATACTATTGACGGTGTGGTCATTGCTATTGAAAATACTCAAATTACCATTGAAACTACTGATGGATTTCCTTTAAATTTTCAAGAAAACCAACTAGTAAAAATCGGTACCGAGGCTTATCATTTTAAAGGTTTGGCTCATGCAAAATCTCTAAAAGAAGAAAAAAAGAAAACCTATCAAAAAGGAAAAAAACAAACTAATGAATTTGTATTAGTGGTCGATTTACACATTGAAAAACTCGTGAAATCAAAACACGGGATGAGTAATTATGATATTTTATCACTACAATTAGACACGGCAAAACACAAGTTAGATTTCAGTATTCAGAAGCGTTTTCCGAAAGTCGTTTTAGTACATGGTGTTGGTGATGGCGTGTTAAAGGCAGACATTCATAGCATGTTGCGCCGTTATGACAACATTAGATTTTATGAAGCAGATTACCAAGAATACGGTATGGGCGCTACTGAAATCAGAATTTTGCAACAAAAGCAATAACCCTACACCTTAATCCTCTACCAAGGAGAGGAAAACTTCTTTCTATTTGTAATTTAAATAGTATTTTTGCACTTTAAAATTTGAACTGTGGTTAAAATAGGCGACATAGAATTACCAGATTTTCCGTTATTACTAGCACCAATGGAAGATGTGAGCGACCCTCCATTTAGAGCATTATGTAAAGAAGAGGGTGCTGATGTGGTATATACAGAATTTATTTCATCAGAAGGATTAATTCGTGATGCTGCCAAAAGCACCATGAAGTTAGACATTTATGAAAAAGAACGTCCGGTTGGAATTCAAATTTTTGGAGCCGTTTTAGAATCGATGTTGCGTTCTGTAGAAATTGTTGAAGCCAGCGGCCCAGATATTATTGATATCAACTTTGGTTGTCCGGTTAAAAAAGTAGTTTCTAAAGGTGCCGGAGCAGGTATTTTAAAAGATATTGACTTGATGGTGTCCCTTACAGAAGCCATGGTGAAGCACACCAAACTTCCTGTAACGGTTAAAACCAGATTAGGTTGGGATGAAGATTCTATAAAAATTGTTGAAGTTGCAGAACGCTTACAAGATGTTGGTTGTGCTGCAATTGCAATACATGGTAGAACACGTGCACAATTATATAAAGGCGATGCCAATTGGGCGCCAATTGCAGAAGTTAAAAACAACCAACGTATGCACATTCCTGTATTCGGAAATGGCGATGTGACCACTCCAGAAGATGCTATGCGTATGCGTGATGACTACGGTTTAGACGGCTGTATGATTGGGCGTGCATTTTTGACCACGAAACCAAACCAATTCTATAGAACCTGTGTCATCTTGAAA
>JBMZDR010000030.1:0-19034 GCA_049614485.1 Flavobacteriaceae bacterium | reverse complement strand
ACCAACTGAAAAAGAATTTAAAGCACACTTCTCTATTAAAAGATAATAACTAATAAACAATTTTTTTTTCGTGCTTTAATTCGGGTTAAAGTATCGTGGTTAGGGAGTAAAGGTCGGCTGGGGAGCTGGCCTTTACGTTTTATATAATATCTACTTTCAAGATATTAATTCTTTCAAAACAATTGAAAAGGTACAAAAAAAAGACTCAAATCACTGAAAAACAGAATTTAAGTCTTTTTAAAAGTACGGGCGGAGAGACTCGAACTCTCACACCTCGCGGCACTAGATCCTAAGTCTAGCGTGTCTACCAATTCCACCACGCCCGCTATTAAGGACTGCAAATATACGTATTCCTATAAATATACAAACAAAAATTAAAAAAATAATCTTTCCTTTTTTAGTACCTTTGAAAATCTAAATATTTTGAGCATGAATTCTATCAAAAATTATATTGAAAATAACAAAGATCGTTTTTTAAATGAGTTAGTAGAGCTGTTAAAAGTACCATCTGTGAGTGCCGACTCTGCATTTGAAAAAGAGGTACATAAAACAGCCGAAATGGTCAAAAACAGTCTTGAAAAAGCAGGGTGTAATACCGTTGAAATTTGTCAGACAGATGGCTATCCTATTGTTTATGGTGAAAAAATTATTGATGAAGCCTTACCTACTATATTAGTGTATGGCCATTATGATGTACAACCAGCAGATCCTATTGAATTATGGACATCTCCACCATTTGAACCCGTTATTAAAAAAACTGACAAACATCCAGAAGGAGCTATTTTCGCTCGTGGTGCTTGTGATGATAAAGGTCAAATGTACATGCATGTAAAAGCTTTAGAATTTATGACTGCTACTAATCAATTACCATGTAATGTAAAATTCATGATTGAAGGTGAAGAAGAAGTTGGTTCTGTAAACTTAGGTGTGTTTGTTAAAAACAATCAAGAAAAATTAAAAAACGACGTCATTCTAATTTCTGATACAGGAATGATTGCTAATGACATCCCTTCTATTACAACTGGATTACGTGGGTTAAGTTATGTTGAAGTAGAGGTTACCGGTCCTAATAGAGATTTACATTCTGGTTTATATGGTGGTGCGGTAGCAAATCCAATAAATATCTTGACTAAAATGATTGCATCATTACAAGATGAGAACAATCATATTACAATCCCAGGATTTTATGATGGTGTAGAAGAATTATCTCGTGAGGAACGTGATGAAATGGCTAAAGCGCCTTTCTCTTTAGACAATTATAAAAAAGCCTTAGATATTGATGCCGTTTATGGTGAAGCAGGTTACACTACAAACGAACGTAATTCTATCAGGCCTACTTTAGATGTTAATGGTATTTGGGGAGGCTACATTGGTGAAGGCGCAAAAACCGTTATCGCTTCTAAAGCTTATGCAAAAATATCAATGCGCTTGGTACCAAATCAAGATTGGGAAACAATTACAGACTTATTTAAAACACATTTTGAAAGCATCGCTCCAGCTGGAGTTACTGTAAAAGTAACACCTCATCATGGTGGTCAAGGGTATGTAACACCTACAACAAGTGTAGGGTATCAAGCTGCTAGTATGGCGTATAATGACACGTTTGGAAAAAAACCAATTCCGCAACGTAGTGGAGGAAGTATTCCTATTGTAGCCTTGTTTGAAGAAGAACTGAAAAGTAAAACTATTTTAATGGGATTCGGATTAGATTCTGACGCTATCCATTCACCAAATGAGCATTTTGGGGTCTTCAATTACTTAAAAGGAATTGAAACTATTCCATTATTTTACAAGTACTTTACTGAATTATCTAAATAGATAACTTTTTAATACAAAAATTAAAGTCCGCTATTACGCGGACTTTTTTTATGCCTAATTTTTTACTCTACACTTGTAGAATTAAAAAATTGTTTCTACATTTGTAGAGAACAAATTGAATACCCATTATGAAATTATCAAAAACAGAAGAAACTTTAATGAATTATTTATGGCAACTAGAAACTGCTTTTATGAAAGATTTATTAGATGCTTATCCTGAGCCAAAGCCAGCAACAACAACTTTGGCTACGCTGTTAAAGCGCATGACTGATAAAGGGTATATCGCCTATAATTTAGACGGCAAGTCAAGAGAATATTATCCGTTAGTAAAAAAAGATGCCTATTTTTCTAAACATGTTAATGGCCTAATCAAAAACTTTTTTAATGATAGTGCATCTCAATTTGCGTCGTTTTTCACTAAAGAAACTAACTTGACTAAGAAAGAGCTAGAGCATTTAAAATCATTAATTGACGGCGAACTTAAAAAGAAATAATCATGATAGACTATCTTTTAAAATCAGGAAGCTGTTTAGCAGTATTTTATCTTTTCTATGTGTTGTTTTTAGAAAAAGAAAACATGCACGTGTACAAACGCATTTACCTCATAGCAATTCTATTCATAGCATTTGCAATACCATTTGTAACCTTTACGAGTTATGTGGAAGTCGTTGAAATTATACAGCCAATTATAGCGTCACAAAGCTCAATAGAAACACCAATAATTAACGAAGCTGAAAGCATATCTTATACAACAGAAATTCTATGGAGTATTTATGGTTTAGGCGTGTTGTTATTCGGATTTAAATTTGTTAAAAATCTTATCAGCATAATTCAAAAAATAAAACGCAATCCGAATGAAAAAGGAGACCATACAGTTTCTGTGTTATTAAAAGAAGATATCGTACCGCATACATTTTTCAGCTATATCTTCTATAACAAGCAGAAGTATCTCACACATCAAATACCCAAAGAAGTTGTTTTACATGAGCAAACACATGCCAAACAAAAGCATAGTTTAGATGTGTTGTTCATTGAATTTCTTCAAGTATTATTTTGGTTTAACCCAATCATCTATTTGATAAAGAGGGCTATGAAATTAAATCATGAGTTTTTAGCAGATCACGCTGTTATTAGTAACGGCATACAAACTCAAAATTATCAAAAAACATTGCTTGCATATTCATCACATGCATACCAATTACCCTTGGCAAATGCCATTAATTATTCATCAATCAAAAAACGATTTACAGTTATGAAAACACACACATCAAAGAAAAAAATCTGGTTTAAAAGCATCATTTTATTACCAGTACTAGCGCTATTATTATTTAGTTTTAGCACAACAATTCAGCAAGACAAAGCAACGCCTAAACAGGTTGCAGAGTATAACAAATTGGCTAAACACTATAATGAGCAACCAAAAGACAATCGTATTATAAAATTAAAAGACATCAACAGATTAGAGTACTTATACAAACTGATGACGCCAGCACAGAAAAAATCTGCACAACCGTTTCCTGATTGCCCGCCGCCACCGCCTGCCCCAAAAACAACAATGCGTGTTACAAAACAATTTTACACGTATAAAGATGAAAATGAAAAAGATGTTAAGGTAGAGCTGCAGTATGATGACCATAAAGATTTCATTGCTGTACCACCGCCGCCACCAATACCTGCTGATGCAACAGAAGAGCAAATCAGAAAATACGAGAAGACCATAAAAGCATATGAAAAAGAAGTTGAGAAAGCACACAATGATTTAAATCATGCAAATGACTTTGTACACAAAGGCGATATTTCAAATATTCCGCCGCCACCACCGCCAATGTCACCACTAGAATTTATAAAACATAACGCTAAAAAAGGATATAGCTTTTATTATGAAGGAGATAAAATAAGCTCAAAAAAAGCCATTGAAATTGTACAAAAAAGTAACGACATTAATATTCTAGCAAAAGACAAAATAGTTCGCTTATCAAAAGAACCGATTACTGTTGAATAACACCATTGGAGATAAGATAAAAAAGGAGGCTGTTTGGCCTCCTTTTTTATATGAATTGAATAACGTTTACATAGCCTCACGCTGTTTTTTAGTCAAGCTTTTTACCACTAAATCATAGGACTGGTTTATCAACTCATAAACCAATTCTAAAGGGATATCAGCATTACAAATTCTAACTGAGTTCCAATGTTTTTTACTCATGTGCCAACCAGGGTCAATACTGTTATATTCAGCGCGTAATTCCTGAGCATAATCTGGGTCACACTTTAAATTCAAAAATTGCCGGTTTAATTCCCAATCTTTCAATGAGGTTAGGGCAAACATTTTTCCAGCAACTTTAAAAACTAAGGTATCTTTATCAAAAGGAAAGTGTTCTGTAACGGCTTTCTTTGACAGGCAAAAATTTCTAAATTCTTCAATAGTCATAGTCTAAATTACTTAAGGTATTTTTTTGATTCTGAACTAATTTCTAAAGCCGTATAATCCAACTTCCATCCTATGGTTTCTACAATATTTTTAATTATTCCTATAACCTCAAGGAGTTCTTTGTTTGCTATATCTAATAAACCACTTTCTGGAATTTTTGTAATAATAAAATCTTTAGCTTCTTTTTGTAAACTTGTTAAATCGTCTGCTTGAAATTTATTAAATAATCCATCTGACTTGTCATAGTATTTTAAGTCTACGTCTACTGAAAGTAACTCCGCTGTAGGAAAGGCTTCAATTACGATTGTTTTAGAATTTGGGTTTGACTTTAAAGTAATTTTAGACAAGTCATAACCTACATGTGCTTTTGCATTTACCAATAAAATGGCTTTCTTTTTACTAGATATTAAACTTAAAAAACGTTCTTTCACATTTTCGTAATGATAAATTTCAGAAAAATCACCTTCAACAGAAATCAACTTACAAACATTTGTAATTTTCTCTAACAAGATTGCAGATTGTTTTTCCGTGGTTTCTTTTCTGGATTTTCGTTTAAAAAAATCCAACCCTAAATAAGATAATAACGCGCCTAATATAATACCTAAAAGAATGTCCATTTTTTATTTAATTTTATATAAGATGGGTTTACTTGGTGCAGCATCATTATGAAACGAAGCTATCTGTAGGTTCAATAAATACACCCCATCATTAACCGTACTTGGTACATAGATTAACTCTGTTATGGTAGCGTCAAATCTAATTTCGCCACTAGTATTCCAAAATACATTGTGCGATAGTAATTTTCCTTCATCTTCTTCTCTATCAACGCTTGGTAAATCAATCAATAAATGCTTTACTCCTATTTCTTTAAGATACCGTGTAGCTTCAACATCAAGATAAGGTGGATTTGTTCCGGAATATTTTTGAGCACACTTACGCTCTGTATTAGGTAAAGTCCTAATAACAATTGCGTCAGGATTAGTTTGCATCACTGCCTTCAATTGTGTTTTAGTAATCACATAATCATCATTACTTTTTTGCGGGCTAACCGTTATAACTTCTGCAGTAAAAAAAAATGTTTTCAAGCAATCATTTATACTATAAAACTCTTTGGTAATATGACCTACACACTCGGTATGGGTGCCATGTGCATGCGGATTAAAATAGATGTTGTTAAAGTTTGTAGGAGCGCCTTTTGCCACACTTCCTATCCAATCGCCAAAAACAACTGGTGCTTTTTTGGGCGCAGTCAAATTCCATGCAACAGGATTGTTTTCACTGAAATTTAATGGTAATGAAATATCAAGTGGTTTTGATAAATCTATGGTGTGGGTCTGGCCACCTATTTCAACATTTGCTATAGATATCATCACTCAGTTATTTTAATTTTTCAATCAGCTCATCTTCCAGAGCTTTTTTTATTTCCACAACTTCTGTAACATTTTCATTAGGTATAGTCATTGATAGCACATAATGTTTTATTTTCCAATTTCCGTCAATTTTTTGCAACACTCCAGACCCTCTACAGATTTTCATTTGCGTGTCTAACAACTCGTCAAACCATGCTATATTTGATTTCTCATCTACATAAATATTACGTTCTAGAGCCGTAAAACTCCATGCTGTTCCTTTATCAAAATAAGGTTTTGAAAATGTTTTAAACGCCTTGTTTTGCCAGTTCTCAGTAGCATCTGTTCCTATAAACACAGCGTCAGGTGCCATAACGTTAAAGTAATTATTATAATTTGCTTCAGAAGCTGCTTGATGCCATTTGGTTAGAACCGTGTTAATTGCCGCTTTTTCAGCAGAGTTTTGCCCTAATGAAAAATTACTTGAAACTAACAAAAGTGCTATTAGTAGTATTTTAATTGTATTTCTCATAATCTCTCTCTTTATAAATTAAGGCTTCTATTTGCCCTATAAACACATTATATGCCGTTTGAATATGTTGTTTTTTATTAGAAACATCTGTTAATACCCCGTCTTTTAATTCTTGTTCAAGCATTAATATTTCCGTTTCAAGCACTTTTATCCTTGCTTGAATGGCAGGTACTTTAAAACGTTCTGGACATGTGGACTTAACGTCTCCCATTATTTTTTTTAATAGTTCAATGTCTTTTTCTGTTTGAATTTCAGAAGTTAACACACGTTTCAACTCATCTTCAAAAGCTATAATTTCAGCCCAATTTTCAGTAAATTCAGAACTGCTTTTTAAAGCCCAATTTACGTTTTGTACACTCTTATTTTCATTAACAGAATTAACGTCTTGAGATGGGTTTACACTTTCTGTTTCACTTTTACAGGAAAGTAAAAGAACCAAAACAGTTATTAAGGTATATTTATTCATTATAAAATGCATTTACACAAATATAATTTTAAAAAAGCATTCATAGTTCTTACAACAATAAATTTAAGAAATATTTATATTTGTCATTCCTAAATTTAAATACTCATGACTCCAAAAATATTAATTATCGGTGCTTGCGGGCAAATTGGCTCTGAATTGACAATGTCATTACGACAAATACATGGTAATGACAACGTCGTTGCTGCAGATATTAGAGAAGGAAAAGACGAATTAATGACTTCTGGTCCTTTTGAAATTATTAATGCAATGGATTATGATGTGGTTAAAAATTGTGTTGAAAAACACCAAATCACCGATGTCTATTTATTGGCCGCTATGCTTTCTGCTACAGGAGAACAGTTTCCAATGAAAGCATGGGATTTAAATATGAACTCATTATTTCATGTGTTAAATTTAGCAAAAGACGGATTAATTAAAAAACTATTTTGGCCATCTAGTATTGCTGTTTTCGGACCAACAACACCGAGAAAAAACACACCGCAGTTTACCATAATGGAACCAACAACAGTATATGGAATCACTAAACAAACCGGTGAACGTTGGTGCGAATACTACCATAACAAATACGGTGTAGATGTAAGAAGTATTCGCTACCCTGGATTAATAAGTTGGAAAACATTACCTGGTGGAGGAACTACTGATTATGCCGTGGATATTTTTCATAAAGCTCTTAAAGACAATTCATACGACTGCTTTTTAAGTGAAAACACTGCCTTGCCAATGATGTATATGGATGATGCCGTTCGTGCCACAATGAGTATTATGGAAGCTCCAAGTGAGTCTATTAAAATTAGATCGTCATATAATTTAGGTGGTATTAGCTTTACCCCTGATATGATTTCAAAAGAAATTAAAACACATTTACCAGACTTCAAAATAAGTTATACGCCAGACTTCAGACAAGCTATTGCAGATTCTTGGCCAATGAGTATTGATGATACTGCTGCACAAAACGATTGGAATTGGAAACACAACTATGACTTAAAAGAAATGACAAACGTCATGCTAAAAAGTTTAAGTACAAAAACTGTGTAGAAACTATACCGTTTAGAAAAATAAAAACGCCTCTTCAGTATGAGTTATTGAAAAGGCGTTTCCTTTTTTAAGTATAGCTATAATATCAAACCTCACCTCTACATCAAGGTCATTTTGAATCACATATTCATTAGCGGCGCTCACTAATAATTTTATTTTCTTTGGGTTTACAGCATCTTCTGGAGTACTAATCACGTCAGAGCTTCTGGTTTTTACTTCAACAACTGCTAAAGTATTTTCTTTTTGAGCAATAATATCTATTTCAGCTTTTAAATACCGCCAATTGGTTTCTAGAATTTTATAGCCTTTATCTTGTAAATGCACTACAGCTAATTCTTCTCCTTTTTTACCTAGGTCAATATGAAATGCCATTTATATAAACTTCAAATGCGTTGCCGAGTTAGTCACTACAAAATCAACAGTTTTACCAAAATGTAATGAACGGTTATCTTTCACATGGCCAGCAGGAAAATTAAAAGCGACAGGAAAATCATAGTCTGAAACAGCATCTAAAATAATCTCTTCTGCGTTTTTCCCAAACGGAATATCATTGTCGTTCATTTTAGTCATACCACCTACAATAAGCCCAGCGAGATTATCAAAATACCCGTTGCGTTTTAAGTTCATTAGCATCCTATCTACATGGTACAAATACTCATCTAAATCTTCTATGAATAATATTTTCCCTTTGGTTTCTATTGCCGATGGAGAGCCTAACAAACTATACAACATCGATAGATTACCTCCGACCAAAACACCTGTAGCTTCGCCTAGTTTATTTATGGCTACTGGTGGTATTGTATAACTGTTTTTAAAACCAAACAGGTCTTTTTGTAAAGAGGCTAATGCCTGTGGCGTGTTTCCTTTTACGGTAATAGGCATTGCAGCATGCAGTGTTTCTATGCCCATATTATGCAAGTGCGAATGTAACGCAGTTACATCAGAAAAGCCAATCACCCATTTTGGGGTTTTTACAAATTGAGTAAAGTCTAAACTATCTATTATTCGAACAGTTCCGTAACCACCACGGGCACACCAAATTGCTTTTACAGCGGGGTCGTCCATCGCCTGTTGGAAATCGGTTGCGCGATCTAAATCAGTTCCACCGTACTGGTTATCTTCCAAACCAATCGTTTTTCCGAGCACAACATTTAAACCCCAACTTTCTAACAATTCAATAGCTAATTGAATGTCTTCTTTATCAATTTTTCGGGCAGTAGTCACAATGGCTACAAGATCGCCTCTTTGCAAGGCTTTTGGTTGAGTTAAATTCATAGTAGTAAAAATAATAAAACTATGGCAGTTATAACTTGTATTGTGTATTTTTGCAATTGAAAATTTTAGAACAGATGAGTCAAGATCCGAAAAGATACACCCTAACAGCAGCATTACCATACACTAACGGCCCAATTCATATTGGTCATTTGGCAGGCGTTTACGTGCCTGCAGATATTTACGCGCGTTATTTACGTTTATTAGGTAAAGATGTTGCCTTTGTTTGCGGAAGTGATGAACATGGTGTGCCCATTACTATTAAAGCTAAGAAGGAAGGTGTATCACCTCAAGATGTTGTTGACAAATACAATGGTATTATCAAGAAATCTTTTGAGGACTTCGGAATTTCTTTTGACAATTATTCTAGAACATCTGCAAAAGTACACCACGATACAGCTTCTGAGTTTTTCAAAACTTTAGATGCAAAAGGAGAATTTGTAGAAAAAGTAGAACAACAATTATATGATGCTGAAGCAAATCAGTTTTTAGCTGACCGTTTTGTTGTAGGAACTTGTCCTAAATGTGGAAACGAGGAAAGTTATGGTGATCAGTGTGAAAAATGCGGAACGAGTCATAACGCAACTGATTTAATTAATCCTAAATCGGCAATTACTGGCGCAGTCCCATCTTTAAAAGAAACAAAACACTGGTTTTTACCTTTAGACAAACACGAAGCCTTCCTAAAACAATGGATTTTAGAAGACCATAAATCGGATTGGAAATCGAATGTGTACGGACAATGTAAATCATGGCTAGACGATGGCTTACGTCCGCGTGCTGTAACCAGAGATTTGGACTGGGGAATTCCAGTTCCAGTTGAAGGTGGCGACGGCAAAGTATTATATGTATGGTTTGACGCGCCAATCGGTTATATTTCAGCAACCAAAGAATGGGCAGAACGCGAAGGAAAAGACTGGGAACCGTATTGGAAAAGTGACGACACCAAGTTGGTACACTTTATAGGAAAGGATAATATTGTATTCCACTGTATTATTTTCCCTGCAATGTTAAAAGCAGAAGGAAGTTATATTTTACCAGATAATGTACCTGCAAATGAGTTCTTGAATTTAGAAGGTAATAAATTATCGACTTCTAAAAACTGGGCAGTTTGGTTACATGAATATTTAGAAGATTTCCCAGGAAAGCAAGATGCGTTACGTTACACATTAACTGCAACTGCACCAGAAACTAAAGACAACGATTTTACTTGGAAAGATTTCCAAGCTCGTAATAAAGAATTGGCAGATAACTACGGAAACTTTATCAATAGAGTTTTAGTATTGACTAACAAATATTATGATGGTATCATTCCAGTGCCAAATGAATATACTGAAGCTGACATTGAAGCTTTAGACGAAATGAAGCAATTTCCTGCAGATATTTCATTTTCTATTGAACGCTACCGTTTTAGAGAAGCGAACTTGAAAATGATGAATTTAGCGCGTTTAGGAAACAAATACTTGGCAGAACAAGAGCCTTGGAAAACTGTAAAAGTAGATGAAGAGCGCACAAAAACAGTTATGTATGTAGCATTACAAATAGCAACCGCTTTAGCGACTTTAAGTGAGCCATTTGTACCGTTTGCATCTCAAACATTACAAGACTTATTACAACAACCAGAAACAAAATGGAACGATGTTGCTGAAAAAACCAACTTGTTACCATCTGGACATAAAATAAAAGAAGGAAAAGCTCCTATTTTATTCCCGCAAATTGAAGATGAAGCTATTCAAAAACAATTAGATCGATTGGAAAACATCAAATTGGAAAACGAGAAAGCAAACAAAGTTGTAGAACCTCAAAAAGAGACCGCTACTTTTGAAGATTTTTCTAAGTTAGACTTAAGAACCGGAACTATTGTTGAAGCTGAAAAAATGCCAAAAACAAAAAAGCTATTGGTTTTAAAAGTTGATACAGGACTAGACACGAGAACAATTGTGTCTGGTATTGCTGAAAGTTTTAAACCTGAAGATATCATTGGAAAACAAGTAACGGTATTAGTCAACTTAGCGCCAAGAAAATTACGTGGCGTAGAAAGTGAAGGGATGATTTTAATGACTGAAAATTCTGACGGGAAATTAGTTTTTGTAAACCCTGATGAAGCTGATGTTTCTAATGGTGAAAGTATTGCTTAATTTTCAATACAACTCATTCAAACAAAAAAAGAGAAGCAAAATGCTTCTCTTTTTTTGTTTATTATTTCTTTTCTTTTCGTAAAATCTTATCCATTTTACGGCCTTTTGCGAGTTCATCAATTAGCTTTTCCATTTGTCTGCATTGTTTATACACTTCAAACTCATCATCTATCTCTTCAATGCGGTACCCACAAACAACGCCTTTTATCATGTGTGCGTTGGGGTGTAACTTTGCCTCTTTAAAAAATGCTTCAAAAGTGACTTTTTCATCAATCAAACATTGCAATTTATTTTCGTCAAAACCCGTAAACCATTCTAAAACTTGATGGAATTCTTCTCTAGTTCTCCCATTTTTTTCTAATCTATTCCAATAAAGTGGATAAATAGACGCGAATATCATGTCTGCAACTTTTCTGTTTTTTTCAGCGGTAACTTTCATTATTATTTTTAATTATTCACAACAACTAAATATATAACATTACTGCAACATATTAATTGTTGTATTACTAGTATTTAAAACTTACTTAATACGTCCAAGGCTTTACCAGCGGTTTTAATGTTCTCAAAAGTCAGTAATAAGCGTAAGCCATTTTTAGTTTGTTTTTCTTTCATTTTACACAAGGTTTTATGTGTTTGCACAAACTGTAACACTTTGGTAAACTGTGTACTTTGGTAAAACGCAGAGTTTTGATCTGAAATAAAATAGCCAATCAATCGGTTTTGTTTCATCACTATTTTCTCTAAACCAATGTTGGCGGCAATCCATTTGATACGTACCGAATCTAATAAATCTACTGCTTGGGTTGGTAACTCTCCAAAACGGTCCACCAAATCTTTTTCGTATTGTACTAACTCTGCTTCTGTTTTTAAAGTGCCTAGTTTATTATATAAGGTTAAACGCTCCGTAATATTATTGATATAATCATCAGGGAATAGCAATTCAAAATCGGTATCAATTTGTGTTTCTTTTACAAATACCTTATCGTTTCCTTTATCTACCTCTTCATATAAGTCTTTAAATTCATTGTCTTTTAACTCATCAATGGCTTCATTTAATATTTTCTGATAGGTTGCAAAACCAATTTCATTAATAAACCCACTTTGCTCTCCACCAAGAATATCTCCCGCACCACGAATTTCTAAATCTTTCATAGCAATATTGAATCCGCTTCCTAAATCGGAATGCAACTCTAAAGCCTGAATACGTTTTCGGGCATCATCCGTCATAGCAGTATATGGCGGCGTGATAAAATAACAGAATGCTTTTTTGTTTGAACGTCCAACCCTTCCTCGCATTTGGTGTAAATCTGATAAGCCGAAATTATTGGCGTTATTGATAAATATGGTATTGGCATTTGGCACATCTAAACCGGATTCTATAATAGTTGTCGCCACTAAAACATCAAACTCGCCATTCATAAAAGCCAACATCAATTGCTCTAACTTTTTACCATCCATTTGTCCGTGACCGATGGCAATTTTAGCATTTGGCACCAAACGTTGTAGCATACCAGCTACTTCCTTAATATTCTCAATTCTGTTATGCACAAAATACACTTGTCCACCACGTTGAATTTCATAAGATACGGCATCACGAATCACATCTTCCGTAAAACCTATAACTTGTGTCTCTACCGGATAACGGTTTGGAGGTGGTGTGTTAATTGTACTTAAATCGCGCGCTGCCATTAATGAAAACTGTAAAGTTCTTGGTATTGGTGTTGCCGTTAAGGTTAGCGTGTCAACATTTTCTTTAATCGTTTTTAACTTCTCCTTTACAGCAACTCCGAACTTTTGTTCTTCATCTACAATAAGAAGTCCCAAATCTTTAAACTTTACTTTTGCTCCAGCTAATTGATGCGTACCAATAATGATATCGAGTTTTCCTTCTTCAAGTTGTTTTAAGGTTTCTGATTTTTGCTTCGCTGTTCTAAAACGGTTGATATACCCTACATTTACTGGTAAATCTTTCAAACGCTCAGAAAATGTTTTATAATGTTGAAATGCCAAAATGGTTGTCGGCACTAAAATAGCAACTTGCTTGCTATTATCAACAGCTTTAAACGCTGCACGTATAGCCACTTCCGTTTTACCAAAACCTACATCACCACACACTAAACGATCCATTGGGCGTTCACTTTCCATATCTGCCTTTACTGCCTGTGTAGCAGTAGACTGATCTGGTGTATCTTCATACATAAACGACGCTTCCAACTCATGTTGCAAATACGAATCTGGTGCGTATTGATAGCCTTTTTGTTCACGACGTTTGGCATATAATTTAATCAAGTTAAACGCAATGTGTTTAACACGACTCTTGGTTTTCTGTTTTAATTTCTTCCATGCACCAGAGCCTAACTTAAATAATTTTGGTGCTTTACCATCCTTGCCAGAATACTTAGATATTTTATGCAGCGAATGAATGCTCACAAACAAAATATCACGTTCGCCGTAAATTAATTTGATAGCTTCCTGCTGATTGCCTTCCACATCAATTTTTTGCAATCCTGCAAAACGACCAATTCCGTGATCTATATGCGTGACATAATCGCCTTTTTGAAGCTGCGTTAACTCCTTTAAAGTGATGGCTTGCTTTTTAGCGTACCCATTTTTTAAATGAAATTTATGATAACGCTCAAAAATCTGATGGTCTGTATAACACACCGTTTTGCTATTCAAATCAATAAATCCTTGATATAATGGCAATACAACTGTTTTGTATGAAACCTCTTGCTCAACATCATCAAAAATATCTTTGAAACGTTTGGCTTGCTGCTCATTTGAACAGGCTATATAATTAGTAAACCCTTCTGCTGAGTTTTTATTTAAATCTTCAATTAATAAATCGAATTGTTTATTAAAAGATGGTTGTGGTTTAACGTGATAAGCAATATCAGAATCGGTACTTTTTGCCAACTCAACTAATGAATAGTCTTTGAATTGCTTTAGAAGTAACTCAGAATCACAGAATAATGTTGCTGGTTCTGAATGGCTCGTAGCAGTATCTAAAGTTTCAAAAACTGAGGTTGCTTTCGCAAACAACTTGTCTACTTTAGAGGCAAACAAGTCTTTATTTTTAACAACTACTGTTGTTTTAGATGAAATGTATTTTAAGAAACTCTCTCTCTTTTCTTGAGATTGTTTGTTTTCAACATTTGGAATAACACTAATTTTTTTAAGTTGCTCCTGAGAGAGTTGCGTTTCCACATCAAAGGTTCTGATGCTATCCACATCGTCTCCAAAAAACTCTATTCTATAGGGTTCATCATTTGAATATGAAAACACGTCTACAATTCCTCCTCTAACCGAAAACTCGCCTGGTTCTGTAACAAAATCGACACGTTTGAATTTGTAAGTAAACAACACTTCATTTATAAAATCAATAGAAATGGTATCATCAACAGCAATCTTCAACGTGTTTTTATCCAACTCTTTTTTTGTCACCACCTTTTCAAACAAGGCTTCCGGATAGGTGACTATTAAGGCTGGTTTTTTACGCGAATTAATTCTGTTTAACACTTCCGAACGGAGCAATACATTGGCATTATCAGTTTCTTCTAATTGATACGGTCTGCGGTAACTACCAGGATAAAACAACACATCTTTATCATTAAGTAATAACTCCAAATCATTCAAATAAAAAGCAGCTTCTTCTTTATCTTCAGCGATTAAAAGATAAGGTACATCAGTAACTTTAAATAGATTTGAAATAACAAAAGACAATGACGAGCCAACTAAATTAGATATTTTGGTATCTGATTTAGGGCTAGACAAACGTTCGATAAGCTGTTTTGTTTGAGTTGCCTCATCAAAAACTGCTAGAAGGTGTTGTTTACTCACGGTATGTAATAATTTAAAAAGCGAAGATACTTCAATTTTAAAAAAGGCGCAATTATTAAATATCACTAAAAAACCACATTACAATTTGTGGTTTAGTGAATTAAGCGTATATTTGCCTCCAATTATTTTTTAACAATAAATTTAAATACGTTACGCTATGTACGCAATTGTAGAGATAGCAGGGCAGCAATTTAAAGTTGCAAAAGACCAAAAAGTATTTGTTCATCGTTTAGGAACTGAAGAAGGGAACAATGTTTCTTTTGATAATGTTTTATTATTAGATAACGATGGAGATGTTACTGTAGGCGCCCCAGCTATAAACGGAGCTTCTGTTGAAGTAAAAGTTTTAAGACACCTTAAAGGTGACAAAGTTATCGTTTTCAAGAAGAAAAGAAGAAAAGGTTACCGTGTAAAAAATGGTCATAGACAAGCCTTAACTGAAATCTTAATCGAGAACATTTCAGCTTCTGGAGCTAAAAAAGCAGCACCAAAGAAAGCAACTAAAAAAGCAACGCCAAAAGGTGATGACTTAAAGAAAATTGAAGGTATCGGACCAAAAATTGCAGAAACTTTAGCTGCAGCAGGTATTGTTACTTTTGCTGATTTAGCTAAAGCTGAATCTTCAAAAATTTCTGAAATCATTGCAGATGTTAGAGGTAACCACGTTACTGATACATGGCCAAAGCAAGCTGAAATGGCTGCTGAAGGTAAATGGGATGAGCTTAAAGTTTGGCAAGATAAATTAGATGGTGGCGTAGAAAAATAATCTACAACACTTAAGTATTAATAAATTAAAACCTTAAAGAGATGGCTCATAAAAAAGGAGTTGGTAGTTCTAAGAATGGTAGAGAATCAGAATCAAAACGTTTAGGTGTTAAGATTTTTGGAGGACAAGCTGCTATTGCAGGGAACATCATAATCAGACAAAGAGGAACAACACATAACCCAGGTGAAAACGTGTACATGGGAAAAGATCATACTTTACATGCTAAAGTTGACGGTCTTGTAAAATTTACAAAGAAAAGAGACAATAAGTCTTACGTTTCTATTGTGCCTTTCGAAGCATAACAGAATAATCCTCAATATAAAAAGCCTCTTTATTTAAAATAAAGAGGCTTTTTCTGTTAAAACGCATTATTTTATCGACAAGGGTAGGGTAAAATTGTATTTTTGCGTTTAGTGGATACTTACTTAATACATAAAAAATGACTTTTAAAAACTACCTGACTACTTTACTCTTTATTATCTGTTGTAATTTCTCTTACTCACAAGGAGAAGCAAACAACTGGTTTTTTGGTTATAATGCCGGAGTAAGCTTTAACTCAGGAACCCCAACAGCCATAGCAAACGGACAAATACACACCAATGAAGGAAGCGCCTCAATATCTGATGCCTCTGGAAATTTACTGTTTTATACCGATGGTATTTCTGTGTGGAATAAAAACCACTTAATTATGCCAGGGGGTACTGGACTAAATGGTAACCCATCAAGTACTTCATCAGGCTTAATCGTTCCAAGCCCTGGAAATAGTGACCTGTATTACATTTTCACCGTAGACGAACCTAATCACAATGGTTCAGCTTCAAGTAACCACGGTTTAAATTACACCACTATTGACATGAATTTAGATGGCGGTAATGGTGCTGTAGTAACTGTACAAAAAAACATTCAATTAGTAACATATAACAGCTCTAACCCTTTAGAAAACAAATACAAATGTTCAGAAAAAATCACTGCAGTTAAGAGTAGCGATTGTAATTCTTTTTGGGTAATTACTCATTTTGCAAACAACTTCTACAGCTTTGAAGTTACTACTACTGGTGTTGAAATGAATCCGGTTGTTAGCCCAACACCAACTTTAGTACCATTAAGTGGTTATAGAAGAAATGCTATTGGGTATATAAAAAGTTCTCCTGATGGTAGCAAGTTAGCTGTAGCACATAGTCATATTGGTACAACTACAGGAAACAATAACAGTGCCCCAGGTGGTGTTTTTCTCTACGATTTTAACACAACTTCTGGAGTGATTTCAAATGAAGAAGAAGTATACAATAGAGCTAATGGAGACAACCCATACGGTGTAGAGTTTTCAAGAAGTGGCGACAGGTTATACACCACAGTTAATGATCCTGCTTTAAACTCAAAATTAATACAACTTGATCTTACCAGCGCAGACATTCCTGCTTCTATGCTCTTGATTGATCAATTTAGTGTTTTTGCGCATGGCGCTTTACAATTGGGACCAGACGGTAAAATATACAGAGCTCTATTAAACTTTAATTCAGGCGCTGGAAATTACTTAGGAGTCATTAATAACCCTGAATTATTAGGACCCTCTTGTGATTACAACGAACAAGGTCTTCTTTTAAACATTACTTCCACAGCCACAAATGAAGGCACAAGGTTAGGCTTACCTCCATTCATACAATCATTATTTGCTGAAAAAGTAGACATTATTAATAATGATAATGACCCAACAACAGTAACAAACACACTAGAGCTTTGTCAAGGAGATACCTATACTCTGGCTGCTGAAGATATCTCTGGCGCTACATATACTTGGACACTTGACGGAAATCCTATTGCAAATACAACACATGATCTTATAGATATTTCTGCAGAAGGCACATACTTAGTAGAAGTTAATCCTAACAATGGCGATTGTCCGTTTTTAGGAGAGGCAATTATAACCATATTACCACTACCCCTTACTAATACCATTACCCCTTTAGAACAGTGTTACGATCCTACCGATGGAGAAAGTGATTTTACCTTATCAGATGCAAATACCGAAGCATTAGCTGGGCAAGATCCTGCAGTAGTTGTAGCATCATACCATACAACAGAAGCGAATGCTTTAGCTAACACCAATCCTATAAATACAATTTACTCATCAGCTGGAGAAACAATACACATCCGGTTAATAAACAATACTACAGGGTGTATTTCTGCAGTTCCTGTATCTTTAGTTGTCAACCCATTACCAGTAGTTTCATCTCCAGTAACCTTGGAACAATGTGACACTGATACTGACGGAAGCGTTGACTTCAATTTAAATGAAGCGAATAGCTTATTATCAAGCAATTACATCAATGAGACTTTTATATACTACAATTCTTTAACTGATGCTGAAACAAGTAATAACCCAATACAAAACGCTACAAGTTATACTAACTCAAACGGAAACTCTGTTTACGCAAGTATTACAAACGCGAATGGTTGTGTTAATTACGGACAAGTTAATTTAGTAGTTGGAGCAAGTACAATTCCAAATTCAATACAAGATACTTATACTGAATGTGATGATAATTATGACGGTATTGCAACATTCGATTTTAGCGCTTCTCATGCAACTATTTCTGCACTTTTTACAGGGGTCAACAGTACAATTACATATTATGAAAATGAACCTGATGCCTTAGCAGAAACAAATCCCATATTAGATATTAGCAACCATCAAAACACCAACTCTCCAAACACGCAAACAATTTGGGTAAGAGTAGATAGTAACGATTTAAATGGATGTTTAGGGCTAGGTGAACATATTACTTTAACTGTAAATACTATTCCTGAAGAGATTACTTTGACAGAAGTCATTGGTTGTAGTGATACTGCATCTGCAGATTTTGATTTATCAAACCTATACACTGAAGCCGCAAATGGCGCAACTGATGTACTAATCACTATCCATGAAAGTTTAGCAGATGCTGAAAGTGGAACAAATCCTATTTCAAGCCCGTACACTTCTACCGCAACAACGGTATATATTAGAGCTGAAAACACAACAACTAATTGCTACATCACAACAATGTCCGTTAACTTAGTTATTGAACCTTTACCGTCTGTAAACACGCCAAATCCTATAGACAAATGTAATGATGATCAATCTACAGGTTTTCTTGAATTTGATTTAACCATAAGAGAAAATGATATTATTGGTTCTGAAACAGCGCTTACTATATTGTATTTTACAAATCAAGCTGATGCTGAAGCAGGCAACGGAACAAGTTTAATTACTGACCCGTTTCATTTTACAAACACTACAACACCACAACAAACAATTTACATACACGTAGTTAACAACAACACTGGCTGCTTTAACACCACTTCATTACTATTAAATGTGGTGGACGC
>JBMZDR010000029.1:0-20177 GCA_049614485.1 Flavobacteriaceae bacterium | reverse complement strand
AATAGTTTAATACTTAATTTACCTACTTTCGAAAGCCCTCAAAGTTGCTCTATTTGGTAATTAATTTACAAATTTAGTTGACTAAAACACCTAACCATCAAGTAGAACATAACAATATTGCCATTTACATTTTCTCATCCTGCTATAGTTTTGCCTTTGAAAAATATTTTCGGAAAATACTGCATGTAATAGAGAATAATTGCTTGTAAAAGCCTATTTACGAAAATCCTCGCAGAGGTTCTATCTGTGATTTATTTGCTAACTTTAGTCCTTAACCACGCCACTAACCAAAAAAAAACAAAAGCCACGTGAAAAAAACAGTATTTGAAATTCCCAAAATGGATTGTCCTTCAGAGGAAAACCTTATCCGAATGAAATTGGACGAAATTTCAAGTATTGTAAATTTGGATTTTGATATTCCGAATCGAAAATTAACCGTTTTTCACAGTGGTGAAATGGAACAAATTGAAAAGGCCATTATCGAACTAAGTTTAGGTGGAAAAAAAATATCGACTGAACAAACCGACCAAATTGAGTTTAAAGAAAATGCAAACCAAAAAAAATTACTGTGGTCAGTACTAGTTATAAATTTCGCCTTTTTCATTATCGAAATCACCACAGGAATTATCTCAAACTCAATGGGACTTGTTGCAGATAGTTTGGATATGCTTGCCGACAGTTTTGTTTACGGAATTAGTTTGTTTGCGGTAGGTGGAACTTTTATTACGAAAAAACGAATTGCAAAACTTGCTGGATACTTCCAAATTACACTTGCATTTATCGGATTTGTAGAAGTTTTAAGAAGGTATTTCGGAGACGAGAAACTTCCAAATTTTTCAACAATGATTATCGTTTCAATTTTTGCACTTATAGCAAACGGAATTTGCCTTTATATTTTGCAAAAATCTAAAAGTAAAGATGAAGCTCACATGAAAGCGAGTATGATTTTTACGTCAAATGATGTGATCATTAATTTAGGTGTAATTACCGCAGGAGTTTTAGTAAATTGGCTGAGTTCAAGCAAACCTGATTTAATTATCGGAACAATCGTTTTTATTTTGGTAATGCAAGGTGCATTTAGAATATTGAAATTAGGTAAATAAAACAAGCCCTAACCACTACACCGTACAACATTATTAGTCTGGCTATAACCAACTTACTAAAATTCTATCGGATTTTATATTTGCTTTTTATTTGCTAACTTTAATGCTTAAACCACGTAATAAACCAAATACAAACACGTTGGTATTCATTAATAAAAACCGTTAAAATGACCGTTATGAGTAATTTAAAAGACCTTAAATCTGAACTAGAAAAATATGCGAATAACTCAAATTTAACTGAATTACAAATCGTTGAAAAACTAGAAAAACATTACTTTAATAAAAAAGTAAACGAGAATTTAAAGTTGTATAAAAAAGGAACGAAAAAGGTGAGTGAAATAACAAAAGACTTGAAAATATCACCACGGAAATTTTATGCTATTTTAGAAAAAAAGAAAATTGAACATAAAAAATATAAAAAAGAGTGATTAATGGGTGCGTTTATAATAAAAAAACTAAAAAAATAACAGGTCTAACTTTAGCTATTATTCTTTTTGTAGTGTTGATTTTAAAACTTGTATTTAAGTAATTTGGCTTATTTACGAAAATTCTCTACAGTTTTATATTCAGTTTATATTTGCTAACTTAGTTGATTAACTCCCCAACAAACTATATACAAACATGTTAGCTGTAGTTTTAGTGACATTGTATGCTTACTTTGATAAACAATAAAACTAAATAAAATGGAACATCAACACCACAAACCGACGCCTGAAACCATCATGCAAATTGGTACAGGATTTTGGGCCTCAAAGGTATTATTGAGTGCTGTCAAATTTCAAGTTTTTACAATAATTGCAGAACAAAAATCAATGACAGCGTCACAAATAAAATCTTTTCTAGGATTTAAATGTACAGATAGACATGTATTTGACTACTTAGATACTTTAACCGCACTTGGTTTTTTAAATCGTGACGGTATTTTAGAAACAGCAAGCTATACAAATAGTCAAAATACAGACTTCTTTTTAGATAAAAATAAACCCTCATACATTGGAGGAATGCTTGAAATGTTAAATAACAGGCTATACAATTTTTGGGGTAATCTTGAAGACGGTTTACTTACAGGAGAACCTCAAAATGAAGCTAAGCAAGGAGATAATCTTTTTGAAAAAATTTATGCAGATTCCAGTAAGCTAAAAGAATTTATTCATGCAATGAGTGGCATCCAAATGGGCAGCTTTATGGCTTTGGCTCAAAAGTATAATTTCTCAAATACTAAAACATTAGTAGATATTGGTGGATCAGCAGGGTTGCTTTCCTTGATGGTTGCTAAACATCAACCGCATATGAATTGTACTACTTGGGATTTACCTCCAGTCACACCAATTGCAACTGAAACAATTCTACAGTTTCAATTACAAAACCAAGTTAAAGCAGAAGATGGAGACTTCTTTAAAGACGAGTTTCCAAAAGCAGATATCATAACTATGGGTAATATTTTACATGATTGGGATGAAGACACTAAAATAATGCTTATTAGAAAAGCGTATAATGCTTTACCTGAAGGTGGTGCTTTAATAGCAATAGAAAGTATTATTGATGAAAATAGAACTAAAAATGTATTCGGTTTAATGATGAGTCTTAATATGTTAATAGAAACTGGAACTGGGTTTGATTATACATTAACTGACTTTAATAAATGGACGAAACAAGTAGGATTTAAATCAACTACAACTCTGCCATTAGCAGGACCAACAAGTGCTGCAATAGCATATAAATAAAACTAATAAGCTATAAACAAACACCTTAGACGAAATCGGCAGCAACAGAAAGACCCCGTAAATTAACTAAGCTGTGAAAGGAAAGAATGGAAGATTTAAATAAATATGTTCTAATTTATAAAGAACAATTAGAGAAAGGTGACATCTTAATTGCGTATAACGAATTAGTGAAATTTGTTATGAGATTAAGAACAGATCTTATTAAAAACGTATCGGACCAATATTCATTTTCTGGAATCCTTCACGGATATATGGACTATACATACTTCTACTACTCCAATGAATATTTAAAACGTAAAAAGCTAAAATTCGGACTTGTGTTAAATCACTTAGATATGAGATTTGAAGTTTGGCTTTTAGGAAACACCATAGCGAACCAAAAGAACTATTGGGAGTTGTTGAAAACAACAAAGTGGAATACGGACAAAACGGTAATGCCTAAATATTCAATTCTTGAAACCACATTGGTTGAAAATCCAGATTTTAATAATTTAGATGCACTAACCTCACAAATAGAAACCAATATGATTAAGGTATCAGATGACATATTAGATTACCTAAAGGCACTAAATTAAGAGGTACGAAAAGAAAAACTATACTCCAATGAAAACAAAATATAGAAACAATGGTGCAATTGGTGCTTTATTAGATGAATATGAAAAAAGTGTACGTGAACTTAAATGCGTCATTTTAAATTTAACAGCATCAGAATTAATTAAAATAGTTGATGAAGAAACCAACGATAAAGATTGCAAATCTATCCAAACAATTTTAAGTCATGTTGTTGAATCTGGTTATACATATGTTATTGAAATACGAAAATCACTTGGTGAAAATGTAAATTATTTTAATAAAGATGTGCTGAGTTCAACGCAAGAATATGCAATTGCATTAGATAAAATGTTTGCTTTTAACGAAAAATTATTTGAAGACTACCCAAACATAAAACTTGAAGAATATAATTCAAGTGATAAATTTAAAGTACGTTGGGGTCAAAAGTATGATGTTGAACAATTACTTGAACATGCAATTGTTCATATACTTCGGCACAGAAGACAAATTGAAAAATTTAAATTGGCAATTAACAATACCAACTAAAAACACTAAGTATCACGTTATGAGCTAACGCCTGATTGGGTATAATGTTACGTTAAAACTAACTAACATCAACATTCTCTGAAAATAGTCAGTTCTAATGTTAATAAAAACTGTACATTTGCGCCTTATTAAAAAAATACCCTATTATGAAACGTATTAATGAGTACAAAAAGTTATTTAATGTTACTAAAGACACTAATCTTAAAGAACTTAAAAAATCTTACAGAAATTTAGTAAAAGAATGGCACCCTGATAAGTTTCAACAAGATGATGAGAAAGCTGCTTTAGCAGATGAAATGGGTAGAAAAGTAATTGATGGATACCACTTTTTAGTAAGTATCAATCCTGAAACTTTAGCTGCAAATTCAGAGGATTATAAAACAACAATTACTACAGCTGGTATTGCAGATTTTCAACATAAAGGACAAGTGTTAGAGATTTCATTTACAGATGGTGCTACATATGAATACTTTGGTGTATCAAAACCATTATTTCAAAAGTTTGTGAATACTGATAAACAATTGCGTTTTGCGAAACGTAATTTTTTCAGCACTGGGTTAACGTACAGAAAATCTAAAAGAGATGTTGAAGTTGCATAACTTTCACAAAGCTATATAATAATAAAAAGCCACTCAATGAGTGGCTTTTTTTATGAGTATACTGTTTAGCTTATGCAAATAATGGCAAGTCGCTCATTAAGGCATTAACTTTTATAGCTACTGTTTCTAAGACTTCTTCATTTTCCCAGTTCATAATCACTTCATCAATTAAAGCAATAATGTTGTCCATATCAGCTTCTTTCATACCACGTGTAGTTACTGCGGCAGAACCAATTCTAATTCCACTTGTTACAAACGGTGATTTATCATCAAAAGGCACCATATTTTTATTCACAGTAATATCAGCTTTCACTAACGCTTGTTCAGCATCTTTACCAGTGATATCTTTATTGCGTAAGTCAATTAACATCATGTGGTTATCAGTACCTCCTGAAATTACTTTATAACCTCTTGACACTAAAGCTTCCGCCATTGCGTTAGCATTTTTCTGAACTTGTAACATGTAATGCATGTACTCATCCGTTAACGCTTCACCAAAAGCAATTGCCTTTGCTGCAATGATATGTTCTAATGGCCCACCTTGATTTCCTGGGAATACAGCAGAATCTAATAGAGATGACATCATACGTAACTTACCAGATTTTAACGTGATTCCGAATGGGTTTTCAAAATCTTGTCCCATCATAATCATCCCTCCTCTTGGTCCTCTTAAGGTCTTATGAGTCGTTGTTGTTACAATATGACAATGAGGTAATGGATCGTTTAAAATTCCTTTAGCTATTAGTCCTGCCGGATGTGATATATCTGCTAAAAGAATAGCACCTACTTTATCAGCAATAGCTCTGAACTTTTTAAAATCAATATCTCTTGAATATGCAGAGGCACCAGCAATGATTAATTTTGGTTGCTCTTCAATAGCTTTTGCTTCAATTTTATCATAATCTAACATCCCAGTAGCTTCCTCTACACCATAAAATGATGGTGTGTATAATCTACCCGAAAAATTAACTGATGATCCATGTGTTAAATGCCCTCCATGAGATAAATCAAATCCTAATATTTTATCTCCGGGTTTTAAACATGCAAAAAATACAGCTGTATTTGCTTGAGATCCGGAATGTGGTTGTACATTAACGTAAGTTGCACCAAATAAAGCTTTTGCGCGATCAATTGCCAATTGTTCTACTTCATCTACTACTTCACACCCACCATAATAACGCTTTCCAGGGTATCCCTCAGCATATTTGTTTGTCAATACAGAACCTGCAGCTTCCATAACTTGTTCGCTTACAAAATTTTCTGAAGCTATAAGCTCTAAACCTTCTATTTGTCTGTCCTTTTCGTCCTGAATTAATTCAAAAATCTGTTCGTCGCGTTGCATAATTGTTGTTTTATAAATAATGTTCAAAAGTATAAAATTCATTAGTTTTTATAGGTAGAAAAATAAAAAATTATGTAGCTTTGACTTACACGTATTTTTATAAAAAAACATAAAACAATAAAATGAATATTACTGCAAATAACCCAAACCGTATAAGTTGGTTAAAAGTAGCCGAAGATTCACATTTTCCTATACAAAATATTCCGTTCGGAGTATTTATTACAAAAGATGATATAATCACTATTGGAACAAGAATTGGTGATTTTGCCATTGATCTTGGTGCCCTACATCAGTTAGGGTATTTTGACGGTGTGCCATTAACTGACGATATCTTTTTACAAGATACCTTAAATGACTTTATTGCTGACGGACGCAAAACTTGGCGTTTGGTTCGTAATAGAATTGCTGAAATATTTGATACCAAAAACGGAAGTTTAAGAGACAACCCTGTTCATAAAGATAAAATTATATTTAGAATGGAAGATGTAGAAATGCAACTTCCGGTACAAATTGGTGATTATACAGATTTCTATTCAAGTATTGAGCATGCTACTAATGTTGGTACAATGTTTAGAGACCCTAATAACGCTTTACTACCTAACTGGTTACACATACCTGTTGGATATCACGGAAGAAGTTCTTCTATTATCCCATCAGGAGTTCCTGTACACAGACCAATGGGACAAACTTTACCTGCTGATAGTGACACGCCTGTTTACGGCCCATCACGATTAGTTGATTTTGAATTAGAAACAGCATTTATAACAACTGCAGCAAATCATTTAGGAGAACCAATTCCTGTTGATGAAGCCGAGGAACACATTTTCGGAATGGTTGTGTTTAATGATTGGAGCGCAAGAGATATTCAGAAATGGGAATATGTACCATTAGGGCCATTCTTAGCAAAAAACTTTGCCTCTTCTATATCACCATGGATTGTAACTTTAGATGCTTTAGAGCCTTACAGATGTGCCGGACCTAAACCTTTAAAACCACAATTAGAGTACTTACAATACTCTGGAGATAAGAGTTATGACATTAATTTAGAAGTGGCTATACAACCAGAAAACTGTACGCCTACAACAGTTTCTAAATCTAACTTCAAATACATGTACTGGAACATGTCGCAACAATTAGCACACCATACAGTTAACGGTTGTCCGGTAAATTCTGGTGACATGATGGGATCAGGAACTATCTCTGGTAAAACTCCAGATTCTTATGGTTCAATGTTAGAATTATCTTGGCGAGGAGAAAAACCTGTAAAATTAAATGACGGTACAGAACGTAAATTCATTAACGATAATGATACTGTAATCATGACTGGTTACTGTGATAATGGAACTACACGAATAGGTTTTGGAGAAGTGTCTACAAAACTTTTACCTGTATGGGATAAATCAAAACATAAGTAGTACAGTATTAAAATAATTGTATATTTAAGCCGCTAAAAAGCGGCTTATTTTTTGCCTTTTGGCACAAGATTTGGATTGTTAACAATCTCATAAAAACACTATCATGAAAAAACTATTACTTGCACTCTTTTCACTAAGTTTAATTTTAGCCTGTAGTTCTGTAAGACAAACAGAAGAGGCCTTAAACTCTGGTAATTACAACCAAGCAATAAACATTGCTTTAAAAAACTTAAGAACCAATAAAGAAAAAAAAGGAAAACAAGCTTATATCTTAATGTTAGAAAGCGCTTATGCCAAAGCAAATCAGCGTGACTTGCAACGTATAGATTTCCTAACCAAAGATGGTAATGAAGCGCAATTAGAGGAAGTTTATAATATCTACCAACAACTAAATAGTAGGCAAGAAAAAATAAAACCTATACTTCCATTATATATAATGAATGAGAATAGAAATGCTACATTTAAGTTTACGAACTATTCTTCTAAAATTATTAATACTAAAAATCAATTATCTGGATATCTGTATAAAAACGCTAACAAACTAATGAACTCTACAAGTAAGTTTGGATTTAGACAAGCCTATGACGATTTTACATATTTAGATAAAATTAATCCAAATTACAAAAACACAAGATCTTTAATTGAAGAAGCCCATGTTAGAGGAACTGACTTTGTTATTGTTGACATAAAAAATGAAACGCGTAAAGTGATACCTAAACGCTTAGAAGAAGATTTATTAAACTTTGGAACTTATGGTTTAAATGATTTATGGACGGTTTACCATAACAATAAAATTAAAGGAAATACTTATGACTTTAGTATGAATATTAATTTAAGAGATATTAATATTTCGCCTGAACAAGTAAAAGAGCGTCAGATTATTCGTGAAAAACAAATACCTGATGGAAAAAAGAGCCTTTTAGATAATAATGGAAATGTCGTTAAAGACAGCTTAGGGAACCCTATTAAAGTTGATAAATTTAAAACAATTGTTTGTGATGTGCATGAATTCACACAATTTAAATCTGTACAAGTAACAGGTCAAGTATTTTATAAAGATTTAGTTACTAAGCAACTTATTGATACGTTCCCTTTAGAGAGTGAATTTATATTCGAACACCGTTATGCAACATATAATGGAGACAGAAACGCATTGGATGATGTGTATATTGGCTTAATAAACCAAAGAGTGGTGCCCTTCCCTACTAACGAACAAATGATATTTGATTCTGGCGAAGACTTAAAAGCGAAACTCAAACACATTATTACCAATCAACATTTTAGATAATTCATATTACAATTAAGTAGTAAAAGGGGTTCAATTTTGAACCCCTTTTTTGTTTATGACAAAAAATAAGTAGTAAAAACCATAATTAATATAATTTTTTTCGATATATTTATAATATCATTTTAATATCGCTTTAAATTTAAATATATGAAAGAAGAAAAAATTATCACATTAGCAAATGGCTATTTAATGTTGTTTGTGTTTTTTGCAACTGTAGCAGGAAGTATTATAGCAATGATAGCTACTGAAAACCCATTATTTATAATTACAATTGTATTACCTATATTCATAATTCTTCCAGGATTTGTGCTTGTACAACCTAACAACTCAAGAGTGTTATTATTATTTGGTAAATATATTGGTACCGTGAAAAAAAACGGGTTGTATTGGGCAAACCCATTTTTCACAAAAAAGAAAATATCTTTACGTGCAAGTAACTTTGATAGTGAACGTTTAAAAGTTAATGATAAGCTAGGTAATCCAATTATGATTAGCACGATACTTGTGTGGAAAGTTGAAAACACTTATAAAGCCGCATTTGATGTAGATAATTATGAGAATTTTGTACGTGTACAAACTGATGCTGCAGTAAGAAAACTAGCTAGCATGTATCCTTATGATAATTTTGCAGACGAAGGTCATAAAGAAGATATCACATTACGCTCTAGTGTAAATGAAGTAAGCGATGCTTTAGAAAAAGAAATTGAAGAACGTTTATCTATTGCAGGTATAGAAGTATTAGAAGCAAGAATTGGTTATTTAGCGTATGCACAAGAAATTGCTAATGCTATGCTAAAACGACAGCAAGCAACTGCGATTGTAGCAGCTAGGCATAAAATTGTAGAAGGTGCAGTAAGTATGGTTGAAATGGCTTTAGAAGAATTAGGTAAAAAAGAAATTGTTGATTTAGACGAAGATAGAAAAGCAGCTATGGTTAGTAATTTAATGGTTATATTATGTGGTGACAAAGATGCTTCACCGGTTTTAAATACAGGAACTTTAAACCATTAAAACATGAAAGAGTATAAAGTTGTAAAACCAAAATTAGGGCTTGGTAACTGGAATGGAAAAATGGAAGAATTGTTAAATAAATACGCTCGAGAAGGGTGGGTATTAAAACATGTGGGACCTAATTATAGCATGGTAATTATTGAAAGAGACAAAAACAGATAAGATGTCTAAGAAAAAAGCATTCGCTTTGCGATTAAACGAAGATATGTTAAAAGCTATTGAAAAATGGGCTTCTGATGAATTTAGAAGTACTAATGGACAAATAGAATGGATGCTGATGCAAAGTTTAAAACAAGCCAAACGAACACAACAACAAAAAGATATTGATAAAACATAAACAAAAAAAAGCGACCCAATTGGGTCGCTTTTAATTTAAAAAACTCATTTATCTCTTGGGGTGATTTAAATCAGTTCTAAAATTTTATCTGTCTGTATAGCGTAATGTGATGCATCATAAATTGCTTTACCATTTTTTATAACTAAAACTTGTGGCGATTGATGCATAATTTGAAACTTATACCCTACTTCATTTGACACCTCTCTATAATTCAACAAATCCAAATAGTATAAATCTGCATTTTCTTGAGCGATACTATAATTTTTAACAAATTTATTCATAGAAATACTGCTGATACTACAACGCGTAGAATGCTTAAAAAGAATTTGAGGCTTTTCAAATGACTTTTTCTCAATCTCTTCTAATTGATTTACTGATGTTAAGAAAATCCACGGTAACACCTTTTCTTCCTTTTGCTCAGCTGAATTTCCAAATAATTTATTTAATATTCCCATTGTGCTTATCAATTTTACTTTATAGTCCAAAAATAGATGTATTCCTTACATATTCGGTCAAAATGACTGTAAATTTACAAAAATTTAAGCCATAATGACCGTTTTAATAATTGGACTAATAGTTGATATTATCCTAATGAACATTAAAAAACTATTATTATGAATTTTAATAATTTTACCATAAAATCTCAAGAAATTATACAAAAGGCTCAGCAATTAGCCCAAGAATATACGCATCAAGACATCCAAAACGAACATCTATTTAAAGCTATTTTAACTACAGATGAGAATGTTACACCTTACTTATTAAAGAAATTAAATGTCAACATTCAGTTATTTGAACAGCTTATTGATAGCCAACTTAAAAGTTTTTCTAAAGTTACAGGCGGACAGATACAATTATCTAGAGAAGCATCAGAAACATTAAACAATGCAGCAATCATTGCAAAGAAAATGACTGATGAGTTTGTGTCTATTGAGCATTTAATCATTGCTATTTTCAAATCGAAAAGTAAAGTTGCACAAATATTAAAAGATCAAGGCGTGACACTAAACGCTTTAGAAAGTGCTATTACAGAATTGCGTAAAGGAGAACGCGTTACTTCTCAATCTGCAGAAGAAACCTACAACTCATTAAATAAATATGCATTAAACCTAAATGAACTAGCAGAAACAGGTAAGTTAGACCCTGTAATTGGACGTGATGAAGAAATTCGTCGTATTCTTCAAATTCTATCCAGAAGGACCAAGAATAACCCAATGTTAGTTGGTGAGCCAGGGGTTGGTAAAACTGCTATTGCAGAAGGTTTAGCGCACAGAATTATACAAGGTGATGTTCCTGAAAATTTAAAAGATAAAGTTATTTACTCCTTAGATATGGGGGCTTTAATTGCTGGTGCTAAATTTAAAGGAGAGTTTGAAGAACGTTTAAAAGCAGTAATTAAAGAAGTCACATCATCAAATGGTGATATAGTTTTGTTTATTGACGAGATACATACCCTAGTTGGTGCTGGTGGTGGCCAGGGCGCAATGGATGCCGCAAATATTTTAAAACCAGCATTGGCACGTGGAGAGTTACGTGCTATTGGAGCTACTACCTTAGATGAATATCAAAAATATTTTGAAAAGGATAAAGCTTTAGAACGTCGTTTTCAAAAAATTACAGTCGATGAACCTGATACCGAAAGCGCCATTTCAATTTTAAGAGGTATCAAAGAAAAATATGAAGCACATCATAAAGTTCAAATAAAAGATGAGGCTATTATTGCCGCTGTTAAACTATCACAACGCTATATCACAAATCGTTTTTTACCAGATAAAGCTATTGATTTAATTGATGAAGCTGCATCGAAATTACGCATGGAAATGAACTCTAAGCCGGAAGACTTAGATGCATTAGACCGTAAAATAATGCAGTTAGAAATTGAAATTGAAGCCATTAAACGTGAAAATGATAAGGTTAAATTAAAAGCATTACATCATGAATTAGCCAATTTAAAAGATGAACGCAATGTTATTAATGCCAAATGGGAAAGTGAAAAAGCAGTTGTTGAAGACGTTCAAGAGGCTAAAGAGGCTATAGAAACATACAAACTGGAAGCAGAACGTGCTGAAAGAGATGGTAATTATGGCGCTGTTGCTGAATTGCGCTATGGTAAAATTAAAGAAACACAAGAACGATTAGATGCATTAAAAATAACTTTAGCTCAACAGCAAGAAAATACCTTGATAAAAGAAGAGGTTACTAATGACGATATTGCCGAAATTGTAGCTAAATGGACTGGGATTCCAGTGAGTAAAATGCTGCAATCAGAACGTGAGAAATTATTGCAATTAGAAACTGAATTACACAAACGAGTTGTTGGTCAAAGTGAAGCTATAGAAGCTGTTTCTGATGCTATTCGTCGCTCCAGAGCTGGCTTACAAGACCCTAAAAAGCCTATCGGCTCCTTCTTATTCTTAGGAACTACGGGGGTTGGAAAAACAGAATTAGCAAAGTCTTTAGCACAGTATCTTTTTGATGATGAAAACGCAATGACACGTATTGATATGAGTGAATATCAAGAAAAACATGCTGTGAGCAGATTAGTCGGTGCACCTCCAGGATATGTGGGTTATGATGAAGGTGGACAATTAACCGAAGCTGTAAGGCAACGCCCGTATTCTGTGGTGTTATTAGATGAAATTGAAAAAGCACATCCAGATACATTTAATATTTTATTGCAAGTACTAGATGAAGGTAGACTAACGGATAATAAAGGACGTATTGCTGATTTTAAAAACACTATAATTATCATGACCTCAAATATTGGTAGTTCAATTATAGAAGATAAATTTACAGCTATACCAGATATGGATACTGCCATTGAAGCTGCAAAGTTGGACGTTTTAGGATTATTAAAACAAACTGTTCGTCCAGAGTTTATTAACCGTATTGATGACATTGTACTGTTTACACCCTTAGGGAAATCTGCCATTGAACAAATTGTGCATTTACAATTAAACTGGGTAAAAAAGTTAGTTGGAGAACAACAAATAAATCTAGATGCAACTCCAGAAGCCATTGCGTTATTAGCAGAAAAAGGATTTGACCCACAATTTGGGGCTAGACCCGTAAAGCGAGTAATACAACGCTTAGTGTTAAATCAATTATCTAAAGATATACTTTCTGGAAAAGTGACAACTAATAGCAATATAGTATTAGATGCCTTTGATGACGACTTAGTATTTAGAAATAACCAAACCATATAATAAAAAAAGCCACTCCTAGGAGTGGCTTTAATGTTACAATACCCCTTAACGAAAATTATAACATTCTAGTCTAAATAAATTACTCCTTTTCAGAAATTAATTTATTTATTAATTTTTTTAATTCTGAAACTTCCGATTTTAAATCTTCAATTTGCTCTTGCTGTTCTTGAATTGCTTTTACAGTTACTGGAATAATTTCTGTGTACCTAACACCTAATTTATCATGCTTTACTCTAGTATAAGTTTCTGGTGTTGCCTCGTCTAATATTCTCCAAGAATGAGTTTTTACCACCTCTGGTATAAGCTCTAAAAGTTGTTGTGCAGAAAAACCAATATGGGTCTCTTTTTCATCACGAGCTATAGTTTTATCTCCAATAGTATTATTTTTCCATTGGTATGATAATGTTTTTAATTTCATAATAGTATTTAAACCATGTTTTAGCTCTTTAACATTATTCTTCAATGTCATATCTGAAGATACAGTAGGTGCATTAACTAAATAAAGGTCTTGCCACCTATTTGCTGCACTACCTATAGCGGTAAAATCATCTAATGCAGGTAAAATTCCATAATTGAAAGTAAATTCTGCAACTAAATCTTCTATAACTTCAATAGAACCAAGCCCTACTTGAGTTCCAGATGCAGAAGTCCCATCTTGAACTTGAAAATGTAATCCTGTATCTATAGCAGTTGTTCCAACTGATGCTGTACCAGCATGATACACAAAACCTGAATTATCAGAAACACCAGGTCCTAACCAATCTTTATCTGATAAACTTGGGTTAGCTCCTATATTTTGCCATGTTGCATTTCCATTTGCGTCTGATGCTAAAACTTTATCAACCCCTTGTTGACCATCTTCTAATCTAAACACATAAGACCCAGAAGCAGCTACTTGATTTTCTGTAATTAAAATATCGTCAACAGTTGCTCCGTATTCATTATCTCCTATATATTGAAATCTTAACGAATAATTATCTCCAGCAGTTACGGTATGTGTTCCTGAGTAAGATGTATCTAATGCATCTGCATTCAAATTAAGTAATGTTGCTGTTACACTAGTGGTCGTTTCGTTAAAAAGGGTCACTACAAAACTATCTGTAGCTCCACCATCATTATAACCATAATTAAAAGAAATATCTATAGAGGTAGTTGTTGGAGAAAACACACCTTCAACTAAAGTCTGATCTTGAACACAACTAGTACTATACCTAATATAGGCTCTTTCATTTGTACATGTTGTACAAGAAGCAAAAGTACTAAATGTATCGATATGCCAAATATTAGGTGAGGCTGCGCAATCATTAGCTCCTGCCGCTACAGATGTTACACCTCCTGTAGAAAAATCATTAGAGTAAAGCGTTGTTAATCCGCCTGGGTTTGCTGGTACAGTAGTACCAGTAATATGAAATTTTGTAGATGGAGCAGTATTTCCTACGCCCACATTACCAGAATTTGCATTATACATGTCATTACCAGTTACTGTCCAATCATTGTCTGCTCCTCCAAACGGTACCCATGCCGCTCCATTATAATAATAAAAGCCAGATGTATTATCAGTTTGATAAATTAGTAGTCCTGTAGCTGGACTTGCAATTGCATCTCTTTCAGATTCTAACATTCTTGGGGTTAGCATTCCTTGAGTTGTAGAATCCAATTCTAAGATTGAACTAGCATCAGGAGTTACAGTACCAATACCTACTTGGGAATAGGCAGTAATTGTTATACATGTAAATAATGTAAATAATATTTGTTTCATTTTTTCGGGATTTTTTTTGCTAAAATAATATTACACAACCCATCCAATGTGCTAATTCATTACTAACATGTGTTAATTTGCGGAATTAAGTGTGTCAATTCGGTGAATTAGCACGTTAAATCGTTGCTGTTTTTTACACAACCTATTATTTTATAATATATACACAAATGCAATTTTGTTTATGAAAAGATATTATACATTTGCATTGGTGAATTAAAAAAAACACTCCTTAACTAGCATTTAACCCCAATGAAAGACATAAATTTTAGCTTTGTCAACTTGTTAAATATTGTAACCCTATGTGTTACTATTCTCTTTATTTTTCAGATCTATTTTTTAAAGAAGGAAAATAAGTCAAATACTTTTTTCTCTGTTTATCTTATCAATATTGCTGTTATTTTAATATTCTTTTTAGTTTTAGATTTAGACTATGAAATGACAGCTTATACTTTAACCCCTCTTTTACTGTTTAGTGCCTTATCAATCGGTCCAATGCTATGGATATATGTAAAACTTGTTACTGGATATGAGTTAAAACAATTAAAAAAACATCTTTATGTGCCAATTGGATTTGGTTTAATTAGCCTTATACTGTTATGTTCAGATTTTATCATTTCGGATGAAAAAATTTCACTTTACATAAAATTGAATGTGCTATACGTAACATTAGCAGGAATAACTGTATTTTTTATATTACAAAACGTATATTATAGTTACTTATCATTAAAACTATATAAAAATCATCTTAAAAACATAGGGAATACATTTTCATACACTGAAAAAGTAAATTTAAAATGGTTGAAATTACTTATTTATGGCTATTTCTTTTTAATTATAGGATTGGTTGTTTCAAATTTAATAGATGATTCTGCATCTAACATTATGTTTCACATCATATTACTAACCTATGTAATATTTTCTGGCTATAATGCTCTAAAACAAAATCCGATTTTTAAAGATTTCAAAGAAGAAACCAACCAAGTACCAAGCATTCATGAAGAAAATAATACCGAACTGTTTAAAGAATTAAAACGTAAACTCCTTGCTGTAATAGATGAAGAAAAACTTTACTTAGACTCATCATTAACCATTCACACGCTAGCTAGTAAACTAAATTCTAATACTAAATATGTATCCCAATTGATTAATAACGAGCTAAATAAAAACTTTGTAATGTTTATTAATGAGTATAGAATAAATGACGCAAAAGATTTACTTTCAAACAGAGAAAAAGACAACCTTACCATTGAGTCAATTGGTTATGAAGTCGGTTTTAAATCCAAATCAGCATTCAATAGGGTTTTTAAACAATTTACTTCTCAAACACCTACACAGTTTAAACAAGATAATAGCTAATAAAAAAAGCCACTCTAAGAGTGGCTTTTTTTATTCTATAGCATTAATTCACATTACGCCTTCTTAGAACATGCTTTCTTTTCTTTAGAACATGATTTTTTAGATTTAGAACATGCTTTAACAGATTTACCTCCGTTTGCATCACTTGACTTTTCAGTACCAGATACAGTTTTTGAGCTACATTCTTTTTTTTGCTTAGCACTACATTCTTTTTTAGACATAGAACACGCTTTAGCAGATTTACCTGCGTTTGCCTCTACTGATTTCTCTGTTCCAGCAACTGCTTTTGCCTTACTTGCACAACATGCTTTTTTTGCAGTACATGCTTTTTTAGTTACAACTTCTGTTTTAGTTTCTTTAACGGCTACTGTTTCAGTCTTTTCTTGTGCGTTTGAAAAGGCAACAAAAAATAAACCGAATACCATTGCTAACATTACTTTTTTCATATCTTATAATTTTGTGGTTATACTGATTTTTGTAAATATATCAATTTTTACTTAAATCTAATTATATAATTATGTTAATTATCTCCTAAATTATTATTGTTTTTTAGCCTTTTTACTCCCCTCATACATCTCGTATTTCACCAAACGTGATTCTAGCTTTCCGTTAAATACTTTGATTTTTCTTGAAGGTCTTAATCCAACAGATTTTAACCCTTCTAAATTAGAGGTTATAAACCATGCATTAGTATTTGGATACCCTTGCTTTAATGTATCTCCTATTTGAGCATAAAACTCTTTTATATCAACGGGCAAACGTTCACCATATGGTGGATTAAACATGATATGTAACTTACCTTCTGCTTTTTTTTGGGTTTTGAAAAAATCTTCATGTTTAACACTTATATATTCAGACAAGTTTGCATTTTCAATATTATCTTCTGCTTTACGAATTGCCGAAGGTGCTTTATCATAGCAAATAATATTATAGTGAAATTCTCTAATTTTATTTAAGCAAGATTCTTCAATTTTATTGTATAGTTCTTCATCAAAATCCATCCAGGTTTCAAATCCAAACTGTTTTCTATTTATGTTTGCAGGAATATTACACGCAATCATAGCTGCTTCAATAGCTAAAGTACCACTACCACACATAGGGTCTAACAAATCTGATTGCCCATTCCAGCCAGATAACAACACTAAACCTGCGGCTAAAACTTCATTTATTGGCGCAATGTTAGTTGATGTCTTATAGCCTCTTTTATGCAAGGATTCTCCAGAACTATCTAAAGAAATTGTACATTCGTTTCCTTGTATATGCACATTAATTCTTAAATCGGGATGATCTAAATCTACATTAGGACGCTCCCCTTCCGTATTTCTGAATTTATCAACAATCGCATCCTTGGTTTTATAAGCTATAAACTGTGAATGACTAAATAAATCTGAAAAAATAGTAGCGTTTATAGCTAATGAATCTGTCGCTTTAAGATAGTTATGCCAAGGCATTTTATATACTTGATCATATAAATCTTGTTCATTTTTAACTCGAAATGTTTTTATAGGTTTAAGTATTTTTATTGCTGTACGCAAACTTAAATTTGCTTTGTACATAAACCCCGTATCACCTTCAAAACTAACATTTCTTGTCCCCTCCTTCACATTTACTGCGCCAAGATTTCTTAATTCATTTGCCAAAAGCTCTTCAAAACCATATAAGGTTTTAGCAACCATTTTAAAATTATATCCCATAGGTTGCAAAAATACAGTATTTTTGCATTCTGATTAAAAAAGAATTCAACTAAAGTGTATAATTTGTACTGATTATTTTTACAAATTAACATCCCATAATTAATATGACCGAAAAAACAACGGATAATTGGTTTGCTTCATGGTTTGACACCAAATACTATCACCTACTTTATAAAGATAGAAATGATAGTGAAGCAGAAATGTTTATGACGCATCTTACAAACTTTTTAAATCTTCCGGAACAGGGATCTGTTTTAGATTTAGCCTGTGGTAAAGGCCGTCATGCAAAATATTTAAATTCATTAGGTTACAATGTTACAGGTGTAGATTTATCTAAAAATAGTATTAATACCGCAAAAGCATATGAAAATGACACATTACAATTTCATGTGCATGATATGCGAGTACCCTATGCACAAAAGTTTGATGCCGTTTTTAATTTATTTACTAGTTTCGGTTATTTTGATGATGAAAATGACAACATAAAAGCCTTACAAGCTATTCAAAAAAGCTTAAATGACACAGGTTTTGGTGTTCTTGATTTTATGAATGTCGACTATATTATTGAACACCTGGTCCCTGAAGAAACAAAAACCGTAGAGCATATTGATTTTCACATTAAACGCTTTGTGAAAGATGGCTTTATCTATAAAGAAATACGATTTACTGACGCTGGCAAGTCACACTTTTATACAGAAAAAGTTCAAGCAATAACTTTAAACGATTTTGAACGTTATTTTGAACAAGCAGGTATTAATTTATTAGCTATTTTTGGAGATTATAAATTACATACATTTTACCCCAACACATCAAAACGCTTAATTCTACTATTTAAATGATTACCTATTTACTTCCTATATTATCTGTTTTAATTGGGTTTTTATTTGTGGTTATTTTTAAACCTCAAAAAAAGAAAAACCTAAAGTTGTTATTGGCTTTTAGTGGTGCTTTTCTATTAGGGATTACCATTTTTGAAATGTTACCTGAAATTTTTCAACAACACCATAACTCTAAAACAATAAGTTTATTTATCGTTTTCGGTATATTACTACAAATATGCTTAGAATTCTTTTCTGAAGGAGCTGAGCACGGTCATGTGCATTTACATAAAGATGAAAGCAACTTTCCTTGGATGTTATTTATCAGTTTAAGTTTACACTCTTTAATTGAAGGAACTCCACTGAACCATCATGACAATATACTATACGGAATTGTAATTCATAAAATACCTGTTGTTATTATATTAACTACATTTTTTATGAATTCAGCATTAAAGAAATCATCTATTGCTTTTTTTCTAATACTTTTTGCATTGATGACACCATTAGGAACATTTTTAATTAATGAATTTCCAAGTTTATCTATATATTCATCACATATAATGGCTATGGCAGTTGGAATATTTTTACATATTTCAACCACTATTTTATTTGAAAGTAGTGAAGGTCATAAATTTAACTTAGTGAAACTTATAGTTATTACAATTGGTTTGTTTTCTGCATATTTTATATAATTTTTTCTAAAAAGAAACATGTTTAGTAAAGAAGAATCACGACAATTAAGAGAGTTATTTTGGACGAGTTATGGAAAATCCTTTCCACGAAAATGGCTATTATACAACACTAAAATAAAGGATCTTTCATTGAAGTTTCAAGCAGATAGAAAAACTGCCTTAGTGTGCATTGATATAGAAAATGAAGACGAATATGATAGACTAGAACAGTTTGAGAAGTTTGAATCCTTAAAATCTATATTGGAAACAGAATACCTCTCTGAGGTGATATATGATGACGATTATTATTTAGAGAAATCTGGAAAAAGTATTTGCCGAATCTACGTTAAACATACTGAAAAATTTAGCATTCATAATAAAGATACCTGGAGGGCTGCATATGAGTTTTTTAACAAACATATGGATTTATTAGAAGCTTTCTTTATTGAGTATAAAGATTTCATTGAAATTAAATCTTAAAAAAAAACCACTCAATTGAGTGGCTTTTTTTTTAATTATATATCTAACATTTCTTGTATGATTGGCTTATATTCTTTAGAAATAGGAATCATTTTATCATCAATAATTACATCTCTTGAGTTCATTGCTTGCACGTGTTTGATGTTTATAATATATGATTTGCTCGTTCTTAAAAAATCGTCTTTAGGTAATTTCTTTAAAAAATCTTTAAGGGTAGATCTTACAACATAAGTTTTAGAGGTGGTATATATTTCTATATACACATTATCAGAT
>JBMZDR010000028.1:0-21066 GCA_049614485.1 Flavobacteriaceae bacterium | reverse complement strand
CGCAAATACCGCATAAGGCGCAAATAACATGATTAAATCGACCATTTTCATGACTATTTCATTGAGCGAATCAAAGAAATCTACCATTGGTTTTGCTTTTTCCTCTGGAATTAACAATAAACAGATTCCAACAAATAAGGCAAAGAATATGATTTGAAGCATTTTTGCTTCTCCTAAGGACACAAAAATGTTTTTCGGAAAGATATCAACCAATGCCTGTAAAGGGCCAGCATCAGCCTGATTACTCGCTTTGTTTATCTTATCTACAACACCATCTGAAGACACATACTTCTGCTTGATTTTTTCTATAGTATCTGCAGACATCCCCTCACCGGGTTTTATTGTGTTCACTATAGTTAACCCTATAACAATAGCAACTAAAGTGGTGACAATATAAATGGATATAGTACGTAATCCCATTTTTTTAATTTTAGAAATATCTTTTAAATCTGACACCCCTTTAATTAATGATGCCAAAATTAACGGTACAGCAATCAACTTTAGCAAGTTGATAAAAATGGTTCCGAATGGCTTTACCCAATCACTTACAAAGTCTTTTCCACCATCAACAGAATTCATTATAAATCCGAAAACGATTCCTAAAAACATTCCTATTAAAATCTTCCAGTGCAATGCTAATTTTTTCATCTATTATAATCTGTTTGTTCGGTTTATTAAATAATTATCTGCTAATACTAATGCTGCCATAGCTTCTACAATAGGTACAGCTCTTGGTACAACACAGGGGTCATGACGACCTTTACCTGTCATGTCAACAATACGTCCTTGATTGTCTATTGTCTCTTGTTTTTGCATTATGGTTGCTACAGGCTTAAAGGCTACTCTAAAATAAATATCCATCCCGTTACTGATTCCTCCTTGTATTCCTCCAGACAAATTAGATTTTGTACTACCATCTGCATTAAACAAATCGTTATGCTCACTTCCTTTCATTTTAGCACCGCAAAAGCCACTTCCGTACTCAAAGCCTTTTACCGCGTTGATAGACAGCATGGCTTTGCCTAAATCAGCATGCAGCTTATCAAATACTGGCTCACCCAATCCTATAGGTACATTTTGCAACACACAAGTTACTGTACCACCTACCGTATCTCCTTCTTTTCTTATTTGCTTGATGTAGGCTTCCATTTTTTCAGCAGAAGCTTCATCAGGACACCGTACAGGGTTTGATTCAATTTTCGAAAAATCTAAGTCTTGATAAGGTTTATCAATAAATATATCACCTACTGAAGATACAAAGGCGTTAATTTTAATGTCGGACATTACTTGCTTTGCAATTGCTCCAGCTACTACTCTACTAGCCGTTTCACGCGCAGAACTACGTCCGCCACCTCGATAATCTCTTAGACCATACTTTTTATCAAAGGTATAATCTGCATGAGACGGTCGGTAACTATCCTTTATATGCGAATAATCGTGTGATTTCTGATTGGTGTTATGAATTGCAAAACCAATTGGCGTTCCTGTTGTTTTTCCTTCAAAAATTCCTGAATAAAACTCAACAACATCTGGCTCTTTGCGTTGGGTTACAATGCTTGATTGCCCTGGTTTACGTCTGTTCAATTCATTTTGAATTGCCTCTACATCAATATCTAAACCGGCTGGACACCCGTCTATAACACCACCAATAGCTTTACCATGAGACTCACCATAAGTTGTAATTTTAAAAAGTTTCCCAAACGTGTTACCTGACATTCTATTTTGTTTTGAACAAATGTAAAAAATTGCAGCGTGCTTTACTATTTATTTCTTTTTAAAAAAATATGCTATTTTTAGCTCTTTATCTGTTACAATATTCAATGTAAATCGTCTTTACTATTATTAATCAACCATACTCTAAAAAAATATTATGAAACTTACACCAAAACACATCAACCATTTAATTTTAATAATCATAACAGGAGCGCTGTTTTCTTGCTCAAGTGATGACGTTAGTGATAGTGAAGCTAGTATGCCAGAATCAACAGCTGTTTACCTTCCACTAACATTAACCAATGACTGGACTTATGATGTGACTACAGACGATAACACCAACCCAACAACAAGTACTACAGATGTAATTACCGTAGATGAATCTACTATTATAAATACCCGAGAGTATTACGGAATGAGCTCTAGTACTGGAAGTTCAGGAACTATGACCCAGTTATTTGATCAAAATTATTTTAGATCTGAAGCCGGTGTTTTCTACACAGACGGTAACTTTACTTTACCTTTAAGTAATTTTGGAGGTACTGATATAGTTATTAGCCTAAATGAAGCTAAATTAATAGATGATAATGAAGCTAATGGAACTGTTTTAGAACAACAATCTGGAATAACAACACAAAATATTGGTGGGTATGATTTAGATGTTGAATACACCTTTAAAACAGTTCAAAGAGAAACTTTAACCAACCATACTGTAGAAACAGAAGTGTATAACGACATTGTTAAATCAGACATTATACTAAGTATAAAAGTATCAACTACTATTAATATTGGAGTACCAATTGATATAACACTACTTGACACACAAGATGTACTAACCATCACAAATTTTTATGCAAATGGTATTGGATTAATTGATTCAACTGCTCTTTTTACTTATCAACTGGAAGATTTATCAGCCTTACCTGTTACATTACCAATTCCTGATACTGCTACAATAACAACAATACAGAAAATAAACAATTACACTTTAAATTAATCATTTAAAGCCCGTAATAACACGCTTACCGGATGGAGTGCAACACGTTGCGCTCCATCTTTTATTTGATGCCTACAACTCGTTCCGTTTGCAACTATAACAGTTTCAGATGGTGCTTTTCTTACAGATGGAAACAACGTTTGCTCACCTACCTTCATACTTACTTCATAATGCTCTTTTTCATACCCAAAACTTCCTGCCATACCACAACAACCAGATGTGATGATAGTTGGTGAATAGTTTTTAGGAAGGTTTAAAATATCAAACGTAACTTTTTGATTGCTCAACGCTTTTTGATGACAGTGGTTATGAATTTTTAGAACCATTGGGGCTTTTGTAAACTGGGCTGATGTTATGTTTCCTGATTTAATTTCATGTGCTAGAAATTCTTCAATTAAATACGTGTTTTTAGCTATTTCATTGGCTGCTTCTTTATCGTCTACCAAACGTTTGTACTCATCTCTAAAGGTCAAAATTGCTGAAGGCTCAATACCTAAAAGCGGAGTGTCTGCAGATATTTTATTTTTAAATAGCGCTACATTTTTTGTTGCTACAGCTTTGGCTTGCTCTAAAAACCCCTTTGATATAAACGTCCTACCACTTTCATTATGATCTACTAATACTACATTATATCCTAATTTAAAAAGCAGATTATAAGCATCTAAAGCTATTTCCTTATCTAAATAATCAGAAAATTCATCAATAAAAAGATATACTGACTTTTTAGGATTAGACTGTGAAAGTGCATTCTTTTTTAGATAACGAAAAGCCGATTTTGAAACCAAAGGCAAACTTCGTTCTGAAGCTACACCATTAATTTTTTTCAACACACCAGACGTAACTGAGTTTGAAAATATAAAATTGCTGATTGTTGGTATTTTAGAGGCCAGCTGATTCATTTTGGTATTGTATGCAAATAATTTTGAACGCAAACTAAATCCGTTTTGCTTTTGATACTGGTATAGAAACTCAGCTTTTAACACAGCCACATCAACATTACTTGGGCATTCACTTGCACAAGCTTTACAGCTCAAACACAAATCCAAAGATTCTTTAATTTCTTTATGGTTGAATTTATTCTTTTCTTCAGAATTTGTTAGAAATTCTCGCAACACATTAGCTCGAGAGCGGGTTACATCTTTTTCATCTTTTGTAGCACGGTAACTCGGACACATTGCCCCACCAGCAAACACCTCTTTTCTACAATCACCAGAGCCATTACATTTTTCAGCAGCACGCAGAATTCCTTGTGAGTCTGAAAAATCCATTAAAGTTTTTATTTCTGGTTCTTGTCGCCCAACTTCATAACGCAGCGATTCATCCATTTTTGGTGCATTGACAATTTTTCCAGGATTAAAAATATTATTCGGGTCAAATAAGGCTTTAACACGTCGGCATAACTCGTAATTTTTCTCACCAATCATAATTGGTAAAAATTCTGCACGTACTATACCATCACCATGTTCTCCACTAAAAGAACCTTCATACTTCTTTGTTAAATGTGCAACTTCAGTAGTTATTTGCCTGAACAATCCAACATCATCTGCATCTTTTAAATTTAAAATTGGCCGCAAATGAATTTCCCCTGCTCCAGCATGTGCATAATAGACTGCTTTCTGCTTAAACTTATCCATTAGTACCGAAAAATCAGCAATAAAGTTAGCTAAATCTGGTAACGCCACTGCAGTATCTTCAATACATGCTACGGCTTTCCTATCACCAATCATGTTTCCTAACAAGCCTAAACCTGCCTTTCTCAACTCTAAAGCTTGATTGATTTCTTGTCCTACTAAAATCGGATTTGCATAACTCAAACCACTTTTTTCCAAGTCGGTAATTAAGATTTGTGCTTTTAGTTTCGCCTCTTCAAGTGTTGGCGCTTTAAGTTCCAACATTAAAATAGCTGCTGGATCAGCTTCTATAAAAAAACGATTTTTTGATTGAGTTGCGTTATTTTTTGTACAATCTAAAATGATTTTATCCATCATTTCACAGGTGTACAAATTATGCTTCATAGTATTGGCTACATCATTTAAACAGTCGTTTATTGACTTATAATGTGATGCCACCATAACAGACGCTTTAGGCGGTAAATCATCTAACTGCAACGTGATTTCTGTAGTAAACGCTAAAGTACCTTCGCTACCAGATAGTAAATCGCAAAAATTAAAATTACGTTCACGTTTTTCAAAGATGTTTGACCACAACAATTCATCTACGGCATACCCTGTATTTCTACGGTGAATTTCAGGTTTTGGAAATTCAGTTTCTATGTCATTTTGAACAGTTTCTTGAGATAATTCTTTATATATCGCTTTGTATAGTTTTCCTTCTAAAGAGTTCAGTTGCAATTTAGACTCAAACTCTGTTTTATTTAAAGCTTTAAACTCTGCTTGTGTACCGTCTGATAGAATTGTTTTCATACTCACAATTTTATCACGTGTTACACCATATTGTATTGATGTAGTCCCTGAAGAGTTGTTACCAACCATACCTCCTATCATGCATCTGTTTGATGTAGATGTATTTGGCCCAAAAAACAACCCATAAGGTTTTAAGTATACATTTAATGCATCACGCACAACACCGGGTTGTACAGTAATTTGCTTTTTTTGAACATCTAAAGAAATAATGTCTGTAAAATATTTAGACACATCAACCACCAAGCCCTCACCAACACATTGCCCAGCCAAGGATGTTCCGGCAGTACGCGGTATTAATGACGATTTATTAACATTTGCGAAGTCAATTAGCTTTTTAATATCCTGCTCATTTTTAGGATAGGCAACCCCTAACGGCAATTTTCTGTACACAGAAGCATCTGTTGCATAAATGGTTTTATGCAACTCATCATATTTCACCTCACCATTAATTGTTTTATGAAGCTGTTCTAATTTTTCTTTCATGATTATTCTCCTAAAATTATTGGTACAGACCTATCAAAATTTGTTGTAAAACATATGAATGATTCTGTACCTCCTACACCATCAATTTCATGTACTTTATCATATAAAACAGATCTTAAATGGTCATTATCTTTTGCGTAAATTAACACAAAAATAGCATACTTTCCAGAGACGTAATTACATTCTGTAACTTCATCTATTTTTTTTAAAGCTTCTACAACTTTATCAGCAAATTGTGCTTCTTTTAGCCGTATACCAACATATGATTTTGTATTGTAACCTATCTTTATTTCATCTAAAACTAAATCGGCCTTTAATATAATACCATCATCTTTCATTTTCTTAATACGCTGATGTACTAAAGAATTTGAAATTTTTAATTCATCAGCAATTTTAGAAAACGCTTTACGTGCATCAGCTTTTAATGCTCTTAAAATTTGCTGGTCTATATAATCAAGTTGACTCATATTACTGCTAATCAATACTTAAAATAATTAATATGACATTTTTAAACCTTAATACCTATTTGTTATAAAAAATAACTCGTCTAAAAAGTCAAAATTAATCCCTTTTACCTTTATAAAAAACAAAAATGACTTATTTTTGCATTTCAAAATTTTATAGAATGACAACAGAACAATTATTTGGTAAATTATGGAACGAGTATACAAACCGTACTCCTTCTGCAAAAAAGGTAAAAGAATTATTTGAAGCTCAAGGAAACACGATTTATAACGATCATGTTGCCTTTAGAACATTTGAAGATTCACGTGTAAACATTGATGTTTTAGCAGAAACTTTTATTAACAACGGATATGAATACAAAAGTGACTACCATTTTTCTAAAAAGAAATTATACGCAAAACACTTTGAACATAAAACTGATAAAAATGCCCCTTTGGTATTTATCAGCCAATTACTAACCTCAGAGTTTTCTGTTGAATTACAAGCAATTATCAAAGATACTTTAGATACTGTAGATTATGCTTCTGTACCTAACAATGAATTGGTATTCAAAGGACGATTATGGCAGGCACCTAGTTATAAAACATACACGCGTTTATTAGAAGAATCTGAGTATGCTGCTTGGCTTTATGTGAATGGTTTTTGTTCAAATCACTTTACTGTTGATATTAATAGACTAGAGACATTCAACACTATTACTGATGTTAATTCATTTTTAAAAACACAGGGGTTTGAAATGAATGCTTCTGGAGGAGAAATAAAAGGAACACCAGAAGAATATTTAGAACAATCAAGTATTTTAGCTGACAAAATTGAAGTTACTTTTGAAGAAGGTGTTTATGAAATTACGTCGTGCTATTATGAGTTTGCATACAGACACACTATGCAAAATGGAGAGCTATTTAAAGGGTTTATAGCAAATTCTGCTGATAAAATTTTTGAAAGCACAGATATGGTTTTACAATAAAATCATTACATTTATAAACGTTATTAACCACTATTAAAAATAATATTATGAAAAAAACAATCATTTTAATTTTTGCTTTATGCTTAACTGGGATAACGAATGCACAAGAAATTGCAGATCATGCCATAGGATTACGTCTTGGAGATAGTGATGGTATGGGCGCTGAAGTATCTTATCAGCACAAACTTGGAGAGACCAATCGTTTAGAAGCTGATTTAGGTTGGAGAAGCTCAAAACATGTTGATGCGTTTAAACTTACAGGTTTATACCAATGGGTTTGGAATATTGACGGAAACTTTAATTGGTATGCCGGTGCTGGTGGAGGTTTAGGTAGTTGGAGCTATAACCAAACTATAGCAGGTGAAAAGTTTAAGGATAATGGAACGTTCTTTTTCGCAGCTGGTGATGTTGGTATTGAATACAACTTTGATTTCCCTTTACTATTATCTTTAGATATAAGACCAGAATTAGGCTTTACTAAAGAATATAGAGATGATTTAGACCTTGATATTGCTATTGGAGCACGTTATCAATTTTAGATAAAAACAATATACTAACAAAAAAGCGCTGTAAATAATTACAGCGCTTTTTTAATGCTAAAAATTATGCTTTACTACTTTTTTGGATGCACTAACTTCATTTCATCTATTAAATGTTTAGCACCAGCATATTTATCAATAATAAATAATATGTAACGGGCATCAACCATAATGTTTCTGCATATAGATGGGTCATAATTCATATCACTCATGGTTCCTTCCCAAACTCTATCAAAATTTAAACCTATTAAATTTCCTTGAGCATCTATTGCAGGGCTTCCTGAGTTTCCGCCTGTTGTATGATTAGTTCCTAAAAAGCAAACAGGCACTTTTCCGTTTATATCTGCGTATTGGCCGTAGTTTTTAGTTTTATACAACTCTATTAATTTTTCTGGCACATTGAATTCATAATCTCCTGGAATGTACTTTTCTATAATACCATCTAAATAACTCACTGGGTTGTAATAAACAGCATCTCTAGGTGCATATCCTTTTACTTGCCCATAAGTAACACGAAGTGTGCTGTTAGCATCTGGATAGTACTTATCACTTGGCAACACCTCCATAAGTGCTTTCATATAGGCTTTCTGAACTTTAGCTATATCAGCATTAATACGTTGGTAATTTGGCTCTAAATCATTATAAAACTCAGCTATATATGGCTTTGCAAATGAGTACGCTGCATCTGAGTTAATTTTTAACAGAACCTCCTCTGAAGTCCCCTCTAACTGTTGCAATGCAGTAGTTAAGTTCGTAAACGACGTTGTATCATATAGTGTAGCACTAGTAACGTTAGCATCATATAGCGGCATTATTGCACTAAAAACACCTTTGTCTACACTTGTGTTATAATCTTTATGAACACGTGATAATTGTGCTATTACAAAATCTTTAGTTTTATTAAATGACTCTTCGCCTTTTGCCGCAGATTGCTCTAATTGATACAAACGAAACATCATGTTCATTAATTCATTATTTCTATAAAACACTTCTATAAAATTTGAACGTTTTACAGCATAAGGCTCAAATTCTGCATAAAACTTATTAAAGTCTGATAGAATTGTTTGGTATTTTTTATACTTCCTTTTGTTTATCGCTTTTGAAAACTCAGCTTCAAATTCACGCTTTTTTGCTATAGCATTACTCTTTTCAATCCCTTGATTTTCACCAATCCATTTCTTCCAATAATTAGCTATACTGGCTTGTTTAGAAGCATATTGTATTCTAATTTTATCATCTGTTTTCATTGCAGCATCAATAACCTTAAGTGCTTTTTCTCGGATATTGATATTCGTTGGGTTTACTTTTTGAGTAATTTGCTCTATTGCTACAGCTGGTAAATATTCATTTGTTCTACCTGGAAAACCAAAAACCATCGTGAAATCCCCTTCTTGAATTCCGTCTAAAGACACTGGTAAAAAGTGCTTTGGTGTGTATGGTACATTATCTTTTGAGTATTTTGCTGGTCGGTTATTTTTATCAGCATATATTCTGAACATCGAAAAATCTCCAGTATGGCGTGGGAACATCCAGTTATCTGTATCAGACCCGAATTTTCCAATTGCTGAAGGTGGCGCCCCTACCAAACGAATATCTTCAAACGATTCGGTTACAAATAAAAAGTATTGATTTCCCTTAAAAAAAGGTTTTACTTTTGTGTTTTGCCAAGCTTCTTTTGAATATGACTTTTGTAATTCATTGGTGTTTTTCTGAATTAAACTTTGCGCTACTTTTGGCAACATATCATCAGAAACACCTTTTAACACTTGCTTAGTGACATCTTCTATTTTAACAATAAAAGTAACTTCTAAGTGATCATTTGGCAACTCTTCATCTAGTGACATTGCCCAAAAACCATCTTTTAAATAATCATTTTCTACAGAGGAATGTGATTGAATTTGCCCAAAACCACAATGATGATTTGTTAGTAACAAGCCTTTTGGTGAAATAACTTCTGCTGTACACCCGCCATTAAAATGGACAATCGCATCTTTTAAACTTGAATTATTTACACTGTAAATATCTTCTGCAGATAACTTAGACCCTAAGTTTTGCATTTCTGTTTCATTCATCCCTTTTAGTAGTGAAGGAATCCACATACCACCTTGCTGTGCAGAGACACTAAAGGATATTAGTAAGACTAATAGTTTTATTAATTTCATTTGAGTATTTTTAAGTTCCTCAAATATAAAAAAAGCTATAAGAACTGGTGTTGTTATTTAGATTTCATTAAGAAATAAATTCCTTTATAAAAGAGATTTTAAGGTTTCTGAGCGATGTACTTTTCCTGTTGGTGTTTCTTTAAATTTTGAAAGAAACACTATTTTTTTAGGTTGCTCATACTTTAATAAAATAGTTGACAGTTCTTTTTTATCAAACTGATATTCAATAGCATTTTCAACCACAAGAATTAATTGCTCTCCTAACACAGTATCAGGTATTCCGGCTACAAAAAACCGGGAGGTAATTAAGCGTGATAATTTCTTTTCAATTTGTTCTGGAAACAGCTTAACCCCTCCACTATTAATAATACTATCATACCGTCCTAACCATTGAAATTTAGTATCTGAAATCAATTTTACAACATCATTAGTAACAATAGGGTCATTGGAAACGTTTGGCGCAGAAATAACTAAACATGATCGTTCATCTTGTGACACCTTAACCTTAGGCAACACATTGTATGCATCATCTACATTTACATCTAAACTTTTAATAGCAATGTGTGTACACGTTTCTGTCATGCCATAAGTTACATAACATTGCGTTTGCTGTTTAAGCAATTGCTTTTGCAGATTTTCAGAAACAGGTGCTCCTCCAATAATCAATTGTTTAATGTTGGACAGATTACCTAATGAATTAGCAACTTGCATAGGCACCATAGCAGCAAAATCATAGGCATTACCATCATCTAAAGGCGAGCTACTTGGTGGTTTTAAAAAAATATTCCAACCTAAACTTAAGGCTCTAACTAACATCATTTTTCCGGCAATATAATTAGCCGACAAACACAGTAAAGCTGTAGAGTTTTCTTTTAAATTAAAGTAAGCTCCTGTTGCTAAAGCACTGTTTTTCATGTGCCTTTTTAATAATTTAATATCTTTAGGCACACCTGTTGAGCCTGAGGTTTTTACACTAATATATTCCTTTTCATTTATCCATTCATTTAAAAATAGGCCAATTTCTTGAAGATAAACTTCATTAGAAATGAGCAGCTTATTTACAAATTCAACAAATGATTGTTCTGTAAAACATGTGTTATTTATTTTAAATGTTGGATGCACTCTTCGTTTAATTAAAGCGTTATAGTGTCTACCTTTCCTGTTAGTTTATCTTTCCAGTTAGTCCATTGGTATTTTTTTGAAAAAACAAACAATAAAATAGGAAAAATAATAAATACTGGCAACAACACATCAAAACCAGCTGCAGGTTCTGACATATCTTTCAACACAGAATCTGTTTGAAAGGCTGTCCAATTTGCAGTAACCAAAAGGGCCGTAATTAGATTATTGGCTGCATGAAATCCTAAAGCCAGCTCCATACCTTCATCCATTAACGTTAGTATACCAAGAAACAAACCCGTTCCTATGTAATAAACCATAATGATGTAACCTATTTTCTCTACTTCTGGATTTGCAATATGCATTATCCCAAAAATTAGCGATGTTATTATTAACGGAACCCATTTGTTTTTGGCAGCAATACCAATACCTTGCATTAAATACCCTCTAAACAGGTATTCTTCAAAACTTGTTTGTAATGGTATTAACAAAACGCCAATAACTAATAAAACTAAGAACTTACTTAAGTCAAAATTCCATTGGTAATTTTCAGGCGACACCTTATAATCAACTGCTAACATTATGGTTGTAAATCCACCCCATAATAAAAAAGCAAAACTAATCCGTTTCCAATCAATTTGATTTCTTGAAGTTGTTAATGAGGTTATTGTCTGTTTATGTACAAACTTGACCCAAAAAAACAACAGGCCTAACCCAATAGCAAAAGGTATGAGCATTTCAACAAGAAACCTACTAGATCCTTTTCGTTCTATTTCAGACTGCATTAAGGCATCTACATCGATATGTAATAGTTTTATGGCTAAAAAGTTTAAAACCATTAATCCAATAAACCCGCCAGGAATTAACAAGTATTTCCAAAAACGATACTCACTTTTATACCCTTGTTCAATAAACATATTTTATACTTTAGTAATTAAAATTCCAGTTTAAATTTTCATTATACAATAACGCCCCATTTTTAACTTCTAACGGACTATCAATATTATTGGTATACAAGCTTCCTGTACCTAAGCCCTGAGGCAGTTTTGAATTTAATGTGTATGTCCATTGACTAATTGCATTTAACCCCACGTTACTTTCTAAAGCGCTCGTAATCCAATATTTTACATTGTTTTTCTCAGCGATAGACATCCACTCTTCAGAGCCTTTAAATCCACCTACAAGACTTGGTTTTAAAATAATGTATTGTGGCTGTATTATTTGTATAATCTTTTCTTTATTTGTTACAGAAAACACACCTATAAGCTCTTCATCCAATGCAATTGCTAAAGGCGTTTTGGCGCACAACTCAGCCATTTCATGGGGCTGACGTGGTTTAATTGGTTGCTCTATAGAGTGTAGGTTTAATTCTGATAAAATATTTAATTTTTCTAAAGCATCATCAATTGAAAATGCCCCATTAGCATCAACGCGTAATTCAATATCGTTTTTAGAATACTCTTTTCTAATAGACTTTAAAAGTCTTAACTCTGTTTCAAAATCAATGGCACCAATTTTCATTTTTATACACGAAAACCCTTGCTCAATTTTTTCTTTAATTTGAGTTTTCATAAATTGTTCATCGCCCATCCATACTAATCCGTTGATAGGAATCGCATCAGTACCTTGAGTAAATTTAGATGGAAATAATTCAAACGGGTTAGATTGCTGTAATGATAAAAACGCTTGTTCTAAACCAAATTGAATTGAAGGAAAAGCTAGTAGTTTATTTAATAATTCAGATAATCCTAAATGAATATTATCACAAGTCCATTTAAGCGTTTTTTCATACTCTGGCACATCATCTACAGACAGTGTTCTTAGAATACCACATTCTCCAACACCATAGTTTCCTTGGTTTTCTATAATAATAAACCATGTTTCTTTAGTCTTTAATACTCCTCTAGAGGTTCCACTTGGACGTTTAAATTCCAAAATGTGTTTTTGATATCTGGCAACCATTTTTATATTGAAATCGATTTTCCAATGTCTAAAAGGGTTAATTCTTTACCCGCCATTTTAAACTTTTTAACAGCCTCTTTTTCGTCAATAACTATTGGTGGAAACGTATTATAATGGCACCCTAAAACCTTATTACACTCTACAAATTCTGAGGCTAGAATAGCGTCATCAATGCCCATTGTAAAATTATCTCCAATTGGCAAAACAGCAAGATCTAATTTTGTTTGCATTGGTATTAATTTCATATCAAATGTTACAGCTGTATCTCCGGCAATGTATATTGATTTGTTGTTATATGAAATTACAAATCCACCGGGTTGACCTCCATAACTTCCATCTGGAAAAGAAGAGGTATGAACAGCATTAACGTATTTTACAGAAACGCCTTCAAACACACATGTACCACCATGGTTAACTGGGTGTGCATCATATTTTTTAGCGGTATAATACATCGCGATTTCATAATTTGAAATAATTTTTGCTCCAGTACGCATCGCTACAGCTTCAACATCTAAAATATGATCTTGATGCGCATGCGTGATTAGAATATAATCGGCATGTAATTCGTCATGTTTTATATGCTGAGCAAGTGGATTTCCACTTATAAACGGATCAACTAAAAAAACTTTGTCATGAATTGATATGGACAGACAAGCATGTCCTAAATAAGTAATTTGCATTAGAATTTAGTTATAAAATGGATTAGCAATATAAGTAAATAGAGACTGAAAATAAAAAAACCTGAATCATTTGATTCAAGTTTTTTTTAGTAACAAAGAATATAAATTCTTTAATTATTTTAGGTAAGTTTTTAGGGCAAAAAATCTACTCATCTAATATAACATCTATTTAGGCTTATATAAAACTAATTGTTGCATAACACACCTTTTATGTTGTGACTGTAAACAAATTTCTTTTAAAGCGTACTTAACTTATAATGCACTACTTACACATATAAAAAAAGCTTCACATATGCGAAGCTCTTTTTTATTGTGTTTAAATATTAGTACTCAAATGTACCATGGGTACTTGTGATTGTTAATTTTTTAGTTACTGAAGCTTCCACCCTACCTACAATTCTTGCATCTACATTAAATGATTTTGAAATTGCAATGATATCTTCCGCTACTTCTGGCTTAACATATAACTCCATTCTATGACCACAATTAAATACTTGATACATTTCTTTCCAATCTGTTTTTGATTGTTCTTGTATCAACTTAAATAATGGTGGTACTGGAAACATGTTATCTTTTACAATATGTAAATTATCTACAAAATGTAAAATTTTAGTTTGTGCACCTCCTGAACAATGAATCATTCCATGAACATCATCGCTTTTATATTTTGCCAATACTGCCTTAATTATTGGTGCATAAGTTCGGGTTGGTGATAAGACCAATTTCCCTGCATCAATTGGAGAGTTTTCAACAGCATCAGTCAATTTTGTTTGACCAGAATACACTAAGTCTTCTGGCACAGCAGCATCAAAACTTTCTGGATATTTTTCAGCCAAGTACTTATGAAACACATCATGACGTGCAGAGGTTAATCCGTTAGATCCCATTCCTCCATTATACTCTTTTTCATACGTAGCTTGACCAAACGACTCTAAACCTACAATCACATCTCCAGGAGCAATGTTAGCATTATCAATTACATCAGAGCGTTTCATACGTGCTGTTACTGTAGAATCTACAATAATTGTACGCACCAAATCACCAACATCTGCAGTTTCACCACCAGTTGAATGAATCGTCACTCCAAATTCTTTTAATTCAGAAATTAACTCTTCTGTACCATTTATAATTGCTGAAAGTACTTCGCCTGTAATTAAGCTTTTATTTCTACCAATTGTAGAGGATAACATAATATTATCTGTTGCTCCTACACATAATAAATCATCAATATTCATTATTAATGCATCTTGGGCAATACCTTTCCAAACAGATACATCACCTGTTTCTTTCCAGTACATATAGGCTAATGATGATTTTGTTCCAGCACCATCAGCATGCATAATTAAACAGTAGTCTTCATCACCTGTTAAATGATCAGGTACTATTTTACAAAATGCTTTAGGAAACACCCCTTTATCAACATTTTTTATGGCGTTATGTACATCTTCTTTTGAAGCTGAAACACCACGCTGACTGTATCTTTTTGAAATATCTGAACTCATAATTATCTAGAATAATTTGGTGCTTCTTTAGTAATTGTCACATCATGTGGGTGACTTTCGTTAATACCAGATGCTGTGATTTTCACAAAACGTCCGGTGTCTTTTAATGTCTGAATATCCTTTGAGCCACTGTACCCCATTCCTGCACGTAAACCACCAACAAATTGATGAATGCTTTCTTGCAATTCTCCTTTGTATGGTACACGACCAACAATTCCTTCCGGAACTAATTTTTTAATATCGTCTTCTACATCTTGGAAATATCTGTCTTTTGAGCCTTTTTTCATAGCTTCTACAGATCCCATTCCTCTATAAGATTTGAATTTTCTTCCTTGTAATAAAATTGTTTCTCCTGGAGATTCTTTAGTTCCTGCTAATAACGAGCCTAACATCACACAGTCAGCTCCCGCAGCAATTGCTTTAGGAATATCACCTGTAAAACGTATACCACCATCTGCTATTACTGGAACGCCAGATCCTTTAATTGCAGCTGCAACTTCTAATACTGCCGAAAATTGAGGGTAACCAACACCTGCAACTACACGAGTTGTACAAATAGACCCTGGACCAATTCCTACTTTAATACCATCTGCACCAGCGTCTACTAAATATTTAGCAGCTTCTGCTGTTGCTATATTTCCTACAATAACATCTAATGTTGGGAATTTAGACTTTACAGATTTTAACACATCAACCACTCCTTTAGTATGCCCGTGTGCCGTATCAATAATTACAGCATCAACTCCAGCATTTACTAGGGCCTCAGTTCGTTCAACTACATCTCCAGTAACTCCTAAAGCCGCCGCTACACGCAAACGCCCAAACTGATCTTTATTTGCATTTGGTTTTAATGTTACTTTAGTAATATCTCTAAAGGTTATTAAACCAACTAATTTATTGTCTTTATTAACAACTGGTAATTTTTCAATTTTATTTTCTTGTAAAATACCTTCAGCTTCTTTTAAAGAAGTTCCTTCTTTTGTTGTAACTAAGTTTTGAGAGGTCATTACCTCTTCTATCTTCCTTTTGTTGTTTTTTTCGAAACGTAAATCTCTATTGGTCACAATACCTATTAGCAAGCCATTGTTATCAATAATTGGGATACCTCCAATTCTATGCTCTTTCATGTTCTGCTTAGCATCAGCCACAGTCGCATCTTTTGGCAATGTAATTGGGTCAATAATCATACCTGACTCTGAACGCTTTACTTTTCTTACCTCATTGGCTTGAGCCTCAATTGTCATGTTTTTATGCAACACCCCAATTCCTCCTTCTCTAGCAATAGCTATAGCCATATCAGATTCTGTTACCGTATCCATGGCAGCAGATATGATAGGAATGTTAATTGTAATGTTTTTTGTGAATTTTGTTTTTATACTTACTTCTCTTGGTAGAATTTCTGAGTAAGCTGGTACTAATAGTACGTCATCATAGGTTAGTCCTTCTCCTACAATTTTATTGTTGTGTGTTGTCATAGTGCAATTAGTAATAATTGCATGCAAATATAGTCAATTTTTATGTGACTATTCTAAATTTAAAAGATTTAAATCTTAGGACACCTTTTACAATTAGATTTCCCTTTTTTCTTATACTTTTTACAGCATTTAGTCTTCTTTCCTTCACAAGAAGAACAATCATTTGCAATGACATTACAAGGTGCTGATATTATTAGTGGTGTATGCAACATATGTTATACTTATTTAAACCAAATATAAATAAAGTGCAAATATATAAAAAAAGAGTTACCAAAACTTGATAACTCTTTTAAAAAAAAATGTTTTATGACTAGACGTCTTCTTCTGCAGCATTTGCAAAAGTCATAATATCTCTATCAAACATATAATGACCTGTTTTATCATTACCGATAATATTTAATTTATCAAGCATTGTTCTGGCTTGAGCTTCTTCTTCTAGCTGCTCTGATACGTACCACTGCATAAAATTATGCGTGTTATAATCTTTATGACTTAAACATTCAAATATGATTTCATTAATTTTTTGAGTTACAAAAATTTCACTTGACAGAAACTCTTCAAACAACTCATTTAATGTATTGAAGTCTTTTTTAGGCGCAGTTAAAGCTGGAATTAATGCGTTCCCTCCTCTTTCATTAATAAATTTAACCAATTTAATCATATGAACACGCTCTTCTTCAGAATTAGCATAAAAGAACTCTGACACCCCATTATACCCTTTAACATCTGCCCAAGAAGCCATTGCTAAATAATGCATTGAAGCATTAGCCTCATATCTAACCTGATCATTAAGTAAGTTTTCTATTTCCTTTTTCATGCAATAATGTTTTTAAAAAAGTAAAGTTACATAAAATTAAGGCGACATATAAAAGATTAAAACGGTTTTCTTTTAGAATATACTATTAATATATATTTATGATAAAGCAACGATTAATTTTAGTATTTTTCCGTTTTAATTTAAAAATCAAATATGAAAAATATACTTTTAGCCATTCCAGCCTTATGTATTATTGCTTGTGGCCCACAAAAAGAGACTACGTCAACACAAGTAGAAAAAAAGGTTGACACCGTAATTAATTCTCTTGCAACCACCTATGCAAACACAATTACTGCTGCAGAAATGAAGACTGATTTATACATTTATGCATCAGATGAATTTGAAGGTAGAGACACAGGTGAACCTGGACAAAAGAAAGCTGTTGAATTTTTAAAGAACGAATATTTAAAAATGGGAATTCCGTCTGCTTACGGAACAGATAATTATTTTCAAACTATTCCAGCTGCGTACTTTGAAGGAAAGTCTAAAAATGATTCAGAGAATGTGCTTGCCTTTATTAAAGGTTCAGAAAAACCTGAAGAAATTATTGTTTTGTCAGCTCATTTAGACCATGTTGGACATCATGATGGCGAAATTTATAACGGTGCAGATGATGATGGTTCAGGTACTGTAGCTTTATTAGAAATGGCTGAAGCATTTCATATGGCTAAAAAAGACGGTAAAGGCCCAAAACGTTCCATATTAATTTTACATGTTACAGGAGAAGAAAAAGGCTTATTTGGCTCTCGTTTTTACTCTGAAAACCCTGTGTTTCCATTAGCTAATACTGTTGCTGATATTAATGTTGATATGATTGGCCGTGTAGATCCTGAACATAAGGACACTCCTAATTATATATATGTTATTGGAGCAGATAGATTAAGTACTGGTTTAGATGCTGCGGTTACAAAAGCTAATAAAAACTTAACTGATTTTAAATTAGATTATAAATATAACGACAGAAATGATCCTCAACGCATCTACTACCGTTCAGACCATTACAACTTTGCAAAAAATGGTGTGCCATCGGTATTTTTCTTTAGCGGAATTCATGAAGATTATCACAAACCAACAGATACGCCTGATAAAATTAACTACCCTTTAATGACAGAACGTACAAAACTTATATTTCATACTGCATGGGAGCTAGCAAACAGTAATGACCGTATTAAGGTAGATAGAGACGGAAAATAATTTTCTATGTATAACAATTAAAAAAGCTCCTTAATATTTAAGGAGCTTTTTTAATTACTTAAGTTAATCATATTCCACAAAAAAAGCCTTTCATTTCTGAAAGGCTTTTACTTTTGGGTGGAAGACCGGATTCGAACCGGCGACCCTCGGTACCACAAACCGATGCTCTAACCAACTGAGCTACAACCACCATATTGCGGGGGCAAATTTAAGTAATATTTTCACTTCTAAAAAAGAAAAACTCACTTTTTTTTCATAAAATTTACAACCTGCTCATTTTGTATTATTTACTAAATTAAATCAGATAAACTATCTACACCTACATAACGTTCAACTGTAAAGCCTTCTGCAGAATCCACCCCTATTAAGCGTCCTAAATCTTGTGCACGATATACAATGCTATCAATAAAATTTTTACTCGTAATAGGCGTTTCTGCTTCATGACTATTCGGGTCATAAAATTGAGAGCTATACGCTTTAACAGCAGCAACTTTAATATCCAGATATCCAGACACATCAACAACAAAATCAGGTTCTATAGATTTCCATTGTATATAATGATACACTTGTTTTGGACGCCATTTTTCTTGTGTTTTTCCGCTAACTTCCGTTTCAATTTTTAATAATCCGGATAAAAAACACGCATCAGACACTAATTTACTTCCTTTCGGATGATCAATGTGCCTATCATCAATTGCATTACACAACACAACATCTGGTTGGTATTTTCTAATTATTTTAATTATTTCTATTTGATGTGCTTTATCATTACTAAAAAAACCATCAGAAAAAACAAGATTTTCTCTTATATGCACCCCAAGTATTCCTTTAGCTGCTTCTGCTTCTTGATCTCTTAATGCTGCGCTTCCACGCGTTCCTAACTCACCTCTAGTTAAATCAATAATACCCACTTTTTTTCCTAAAGCAATCTCTTTTGCCAAAGTACCTCCACAACCTAATTCAACATCATCTGGGTGAGCACCAAAAGCTAATATATCTAACTTCATAATATTTATTTTTATTAATTTAAAACGTTGCGTAAAATATAACTGACCCTATAATTGCTATCAAACTGATTAAAAATAATAGTGGACTAACTAATAAATATGGTTTTCGTAATTTATAAAGCACAGCTCTTTTAGTAACAACAGACATTTTTTGTGTTACCTCATTTATGTTATCAGTTGTTAATGTATCAAACAACATACTGATGTCTGTAACAATTGCTTCTTTATTTCTTTTAAAACGAATTTTATACTCTGAATACGCTGTGTTATACGCGTTTAAAAACACTGTTTTATCAGTTGTATAAGATAATGTTTCAATAAGATTTAGAAGGCGCTTTAATTGTTTGTTTTTAGAAACCAACAAAGCTGCATCAATAAATGTAAGAATACTAAACAACAGTAAAAATATCCAAAACTTACCTATTCTATCATAAAATTTTGGCTTAACTTTATAATGATACGTTACAACTTCCTCTATATTTTTTATACGAGAGGATACTGTAAACTTTTCAATAGGTTGCGTAGTTAGTACTGAAAATTTTAAACTTTCAGATTCATTTAACAAATCAAAGTCTACCTTTAACTTTGTTTTTGTTAGTTTACTAAACCATACTTTTATTGCTTCTGGATTTTTCTCTATCAAATCAAAATCTACTATTGCATTTTCCTTTTGTAAATTAATGATTAATGGCTGAATTAATTCATGCTTTGATATTGCCATACCTTCATTATAAACTTCAAATTTTGAGTGGTAATGGGTTCCTATCTGTTCATCCTCATACAGATATATTGTTAAATCATTACTGTTTAAGCCCTGAATTAAAAGGTTTGCTCCCACGAGCAATGGCAAAATAATTATAAAGTTTTCATATAAAAACTTTATAATTTTGAATATCATATTGTTTGACTTTGCTGACATTTTTTATTTACAATCACAAACTACAAATGTAAGTAAAAACAAAACCCCAGCAATGCTGAGGTTTTGAATTGATTACACTTAAAAATTAATGTCAGAGCACTAGTCTTTTTTAACTATGATAAACTCTGACCTACGGTTGGCTTGATGCGCTGCTTTAGAACATTTAACCCCGTTTGAACACTCATTGATTAATTGAGTCTCTCCCATTCCTACTCCAGTAATTCTATCTGCTGAAATCCCTTTAGATATTACATACTGTGCAGTAGATTTTGCTCTCCTGTCTGATAACTTTAAGTTATAACTATCTTCTCCTCTTGAATCTGTATGCGACTCTGCACGTATGATCATATTTGGATAAGTAGTCATCACCTCTACTAATTTATCTAACTCTGCTGCACCTTGTGCTGTTATATTATGCTTATCTAACTCAAAGAAAATTGGGTTTAATACAACTTTATCATCTACTATGATTTCCTCTAAGGCAATTTGCTTTGACACCTCTGCAGCATCTGTTTTTAAAACATCTATGCTATTGTTTAAATACAACTCTTTATTTGCTTCTACCTTAAAGGCTTGGTCACATTCATACATAAATTGTACAATTCCATTCTCATCTGTAGTTTTTGTTGCTACTTTATTATT
>JBMZDR010000027.1:0-22422 GCA_049614485.1 Flavobacteriaceae bacterium | reverse complement strand
ACTGAAAAAGAATTTAAAGCACACTTCTCTATTAAAAGATAATAACTAATACCTTTAATAAAAAAAAGCCACTCAATTTGAGTGGCTTTTTTTATAGTATATTTGAGCTATGAAAATAAATATTACTAATAGTTGGGAGGCAAGATTGAATGATGAGTTTCAAAAGCTGTACTTTAAGCAGATGTCAGAATTTGTAAGTAAGGCCTATAAAACATCTGTATGTTACCCAAGTGCAAACGATGTTTTTTCGGCATTTAATTATTGTGATTTTGAAGCTGTTAAGGTTGTCATATTAGGTCAAGATCCATATCACGGAAGAGGGCAGGCAAATGGCCTATGTTTTTCTGTACAAGATGGTGTAAAACATCCTCCGTCATTAGTAAATATTTTGAAAGAATTAAGTGCTAATTACGGCACGTTATATCCAGCTACGGGTAATTTAGAAGCTTGGGCTAAACAAGGTGTACTTTTATTAAACGCTACGTTAACTGTAGAAGAGTCAAAAGCAGGAAGCCATCAGAAAAAGGGATGGGAAATTTTTACGGATGCTGTAATTAAGTTAATTTCTGACAAAAAAAAAGATGTTGTGTTTTTATTATGGGGCGGTTTTGCAAAGAAAAAAGCAACACTAATTGATTCTTCAAAGCATTGCATTTTAACATCAGGTCACCCGTCACCTTTGAGTGCTAATAGAGGTTTGTGGTTTGGAAATGAACATTTTTTAAAAACGAATATGTTTTTAAAACAAAAAGATATTTCAGAAATAGATTGGAATTTATAATTCAAAAACAAGTTCATTATATGCAGCCTTATGCGGTATAATATCTAATTCCAATAATTTGTTTTGTATATTATCTATTGTTTGTTTACTAATGTTCTCTTGTGACCATTCAGTTAAATCTAACCATTCTTGAACATCTTCAAGTTTTTGAGCATACCTGTTAGAAATCATTGTATCAATACTCGGAATAGCTTTAAATTCACTTGTCGTTTCATTAATGGTTGCTAAAACAGATTTTATAATGTCTGGTTCGTTTTCTAATAATTCATTTCTTACAGCAATTACAAAGCAAGGCCAAGGTGTGGGGCAGTGGTCCAAAATTCTAAAAGTACCATCATCAACATATGGTTTGGTTGTGAATTTTTCCCACATAAAATAGTCGCCAATACCATTTGGTAAACCTAAAACTGCACCATCTAAATTTTTAATAACTTCAAACTCTAAATCTGTTTCAGTGTCCCAATTATTTTTTTGAGCATTGACATAGGCCATTAAATGTGATCCTGAACCATAACGGCTAATTGCGGCTTTTTTCCCTTTTAGGTCTTCAATAGTTTTATAAGTTGAGTTTTTAGCGACATGTATACCCCATATTAGCGGAGTTTGAGTATAGATTTGTACAATTTTACAATCGTTACCATTGATAATATCACGAATTATTCCTTCAGTAAGAATAACCGCCATATCAATTTCTTTATTTCTTAATGCTTTACACATTTGTCCGGTACCACCAAAGTAATCATGCCAACGTAAATTTATGCCATTTTGATGATATGATTTATCACGTAAAGTAAGATACCATGGGAGGTTAAAATGTTCAGGGACTCCTCCAATTTTTAGTTCTTTCATACCTTATGAAACAATTTTTTCTAAAGTGAATGTAATTAACTTCTCAACAAGAGCTGTCGGATTTTCAGAAAATTGACCAGTAGCTCTATTTGCAAGTATAGCGTTTAAAGATACTGCTTTATGTCCTAATAACTTTGCCATTCCGTATATTCCTGCAGTTTCCATTTCTAAGTTTGTAATGCAACTCCCTTCAAATGAGAAATCAGCTAGTTTTTCGTTTAAAAATTCATCAGATATATCCAAACGTAATACACGTGATTGAGGCCCGTAAAACCCAACATTAGTAGCGGTAAACCCCGATATAATTTTGTCAGACTTAAATTTAGAGCCTAAAGTAGCATCAAAAGTAACAACATATGGAGTAGATTTTTCAGAAGCCCAATTAGTTTGCTTCACAAAAGCATCAGAAATTGTTTTCTCTAAAACATGATCACTTTTATAAAAGTGCATTAAACTATCAAAACCAATTGCTTTTTCGGAAATCAAGAACGAATCAAGTGGGATATTGTTTTGTATTGTACCAGAAGTTCCTATTCTTATGATATCTAATGATGTATGTGTGTTTTTGATTGTACGAGAATTAAAATCAATATTTACCAATGCGTCTAATTCATTGAGTACAATATCAATATTATCTGTTCCGATACCTGTAGAAATAACTGTAATACGTTTGCCTTTATAGACACCGGTTACGGTTTTAAATTCTCGTTTTTGTTTTGTAAGCTCTATAGTGTCAAAGTGTTTGGTTACACTTGCAACTCTATCAGGGTCTCCAACGGTTATAATTGTTGATGCTAAATCTTCAGGAAGTAGGTTTAAGTGGTAAATACTTCCATCAGTATTGATGATTAGTTCTGATGATTCAATTTTCATTAAAAAATATGTATTAGACAAAAATAACTATAATTTTAATAATTTCCCATCAATAGTATTATATAAGTAATTGTATTTTAATGTACCTCCTAAATATGAATAGTCACGTTTTATAGAGTGGTAATAGTTTTGTTGATTTTGTAAAACATCATACCCTAAATCATTTAAAGAAATGGGCTTAAACCTTTTAAACAACCCTTTTAAACGGTCAATTTTACGTTCGTATTGCAGATCTCCAAAACCATAAATGTCTTGGTTTTTTAGAAGGTGATTAATAAGCTCTTTTTTTGATTTAAAATCATGATTGGCAGCAGTATTGATTATTGTATTTTCTATATCATTCAACCCATTTTTAATAGTAGGGAACCTTTTTAAATGCGTTTTAATTGCTTCAGGAATAAACTTAAACACTGCTGAAGACGGTTCAGCTATAGTTTGTAGTTGCAATGGTGAATCAGCACAATACAATTGCCATATATAATCAGCATATTCTAAATCGTCAATAGTTAATTCTGTTCTGTTTTTAAAGGCGGTTTTTAATTGCTGTTGTGTTAAATCACTAATTGATAATAATAGATTTGAGTTTTTTTTGTTTTCCGGACAAACTAAACTAAGTGTTGCCTTAGGTTTGTGTTTTTTTAACCATGATATAACTGCAATCATATTTATCTGACAAAATAAATCATGTTCAAACCACAGGACAATTTCTTGTTGTGATTTTTGCAGACATAAATTTCTAAATTCTTTTAAAGTATAATCAATGAAGTGTTTTTTGCTAATGCTATAATTTTTAGAAAAAAAATCAAATCTCGATTTCCAAAATGATTCTGACCCAATATCAGATGTCGTTCTACCTTCGCATAACATTTCTCTCCATGTAATGATTTTACCATCCATTTTTATCTTTTGAAGTAATTGCGTGGTACAATCACCATTAGTAATATGTAGCTGCTTAGGTTTCATAATTATAGTTTTGGGTTTATAATAATGCTCCTATAAAGTTAAGTATATCTTTTCAATAATAATAGTATTTGTTGATAACAAACTTATAAAATGCTATGAAAATCAGTTAAATAATGATAATAAAGTGTTTATTAGGTGTAAATAAGGGGTAATTTCATAATTTGATATTACCCCTTATTCATAAAATTTAATAATAGTGTTTAACCACCAACACGTTTTACTTTAAACCCTTTGTCTTTAAGTAACTCCATGATTTTATCACGATAATCACCTTGAATGATTATGGTGTCGTCTTTAAAACTTCCTCCAACACTGAGTTTTTGTTTTAATTCTTTAGCTAGTGACTTAAAGTCTGAACTCGCACCAGTATAGCCATCAATTATAGTAATTGGTTTGCCTTTTCGTTTTTCATATTTACAAAGCAAAGGCTCTTCTTGCAACCAAATAGTAGATTCTACTTCTTTAGGCGCTTCAGATTCTTGGTGTTCAGGAAATAAGTTTTTAAGTTGATCTTTTAAATCCATGCTAATTATTTCTTAATCAAACCTAATTCTATTAAACGTTCAGTTAAGAAATCACCTGCTGTAATATCTTCAAAACCTTTTGGGTGTTCCGCAGTTACACAATTGTCTAAACAATTTAATGGCATTTCGCTCACTGGGTGCATAAAGAATGGTATAGAATAGCGTGATGTTCCCCATAACTCTTTAGGAGGGTTTACAACACGGTGTATTGTTGATTTCAATCTGTTGTTTGAGTGTCTAGAAAGCATATCTCCAACATTAATTACTAACTCATCAGGCTCTGCTATGGCATCAATCCATTCACCAGCATGATTTTGAACTTGTAAGCCTTTACCTTGAGCTCCCATTAAGAGGGTAATTAAGTTGATATCACCATGTGCTGCAGCACGTACAGCGTTTTTAGGTTCTTCAGTAATAGGTGGGTAGTGAATAGGTCTTAAAATACTATTTCCGTTTTTAATGTAATTATCAAAATAAAATTCATCTAACTCTAAAAACAATGCTAGAGCGCGTAATACATATACGCCCGTTTTTTCAAGCATTTTATAGGTTTGTTTTCCTACGGCATTAAATTCTGGTAGTTCATTAACACTAACATTAGCAGGGTATTCTGCTTCTAAAGTTGGGTTATCCTCAACATATTGTCCAAAATGCCAAAACTCCTTTAAATCACCTTCTTTTTTACCTTTAGCAGATTCTTTACCAAAAGAAATATAACCACGTTGTCCACCTATACCTTCAATTTCATAAGACCGTTTAGTTTCAATTGGTAAATCAAAAAAGTTTTTTATCTCACTGTATAAATTTTCAACTAAAGACTCATCAAGGAAATGACCTTTTAAAGCAACAAAGCCAATTTCTTCATAAGCTTTTCCTATTTCATTAATGAATTTCTGTTTTCTATTTTCATCTCCTGATAAAAAATCAGCAAGATTAACACTTGGTATTTTTTGCATTTTTTCGATTATCTAATAGTTAATAACTTTTTTTAAGTAAAACACTTTGCTATCAAAAGTATGAAAAAACAACGGTTTAAAGAGTGTTTTTGACTTAATGAGTTATTAACAATGTTAAAAATAATCAATTTATTTTTTCTTACTGCGATAAATTTACCACATTTGATATATAAATAGTTACCCTATGACCACTACAATTACTGAAAAAACACCCATAATATTTGACAGAAAAGCACTGTCTGATGCTGACTTGTTAAATCTATACAAGGCTATGTTAAAGCCACGTATGATTGAAGAAAAGATGCTCATATTATTACGACAAGGAAAAATATCTAAATGGTTTTCCGGTATTGGGCAAGAGGCAATATCTGTTGGTGTCACATCTGTTTTACAAAACGAAGAGTACATATTGCCTATGCACAGAAACTTAGGAGTGTTTACTACTAGAGAAATACCTTTACACCGCTTGTTCTCACAATGGCAGGGTAAAGCAAACGGTTTCACAAAAGGGAGAGATAGAAGTTTTCATTTTGGTACTCAAGAGTTTAATATAGTTGGGATGATATCGCATTTAGGACCACAATTTGGTTTAGCTGATGGAATTGCTTTAGGTAATTTATTGAAAAATAATAAACAAGTTTGTGCCGTTTTTACTGGAGATGGAGGTACAAGTGAAGGAGATATTCATGAGGCCTTAAATGTAGCGTCTGTTTGGAGTTTACCAGTGTTGTTTTGTATTGAAAACAATGGCTATGGTTTATCAACGCCAGTAAGTGAACAATTTAATTGTGAACATTTAGCAGATAGAGGCAAGGGCTACGGAATGGAAGCTCATATCATTGATGGAAATAACATTTTAGACGTTTATACTAAAGTACAAGCATTAGTTGCAGATATGCGTGAAAATCCACGACCAATACTATTAGAATTTAAAACTTTTAGGATGCGTGGGCATGAAGAAGCTAGTGGTACAAAATACGTGCCTCAAGACTTAATGGATGCTTGGGCGCTAAAAGATCCGATATCAAATTTCAAGGCGTTTCTTGAAACTGAAGGCGTATTAAATGAAGCAATAAACAACACTTTAATAGAAGAGTTTAAAGATGAAATAAACAATCATTTACAATTAGCTTTTGATGAAAAATCTATTGCCGTTAGTTTAAGTAACGAATTAGATGATGTGTTCAAACCATTTGATTATAAGCAAATTGAAGAAAATAAAGAGTTTAAGAACATTCGTTTGGTAGATGCTGTTTCTGAAGGATTAAAACAATCTATGGAACGTCATGATGATTTAGTTATTATGGGGCAAGATGTTGCTGAATATGGAGGCGTTTTTAAAATTACTGATGGGTTTGTAGAAGCCTTTGGAAAAGAACGCGTGCGCAACACACCAATTTGTGAATCAGCAATAGTTTCAGCCGCTTATGGTTTGTCTGTTAACGGTATCAAATCAGTAATGGAAATGCAGTTTGCTGATTTTGTATCGTCAGGGTTTAATCCAATTGTTAATTTATTGGCGAAATCACATTACAGATGGGGGCAAAATGCAGACGTTGTAGTTCGTATGCCATGCGGTGCTGGTGTTGGAGCAGGCCCTTTTCATTCGCAAACAAATGAAGCGTGGTTTACCACAGTACCAGGATTAAAAGTTGTTTATCCAGCATTTCCAGCAGATGCTAAAGGACTTTTAGCCACATCAATTGAAGATCCTAACCCTGTTATTTTCTTTGAACACAAAGCCTTATACAGAAGTATCTATCAAGATGTTCCTACAGATTACTACACACTGCCGCTAGGAAAAGCCAGTGTTTTAAAAGAAGGAACTGATATTAGTATTATTACATTTGGTGCTGGTGTGCATTGGGCTTTGGAAACATTAGAAAAAAATCCTAACATTTCTGCAGATTTAATTGACTTAAGAACTTTAGCTCCTTTAGATGAGGACGCCATCTTTAACTCTGTTAAAAAAACGGGGAAAGCTATCATTTTACAAGAAGATAATGAGTTTGGTGCTTTTGGCTCTGATTTATCAGCTTTAATTATGGAAAACTGTTTCGAAGTATTAGATGGACCTGTTAAACGCGTATCAAGTTTAGCAACTCCAATACCATTTTTACCTGCTTTAGAGCAACAATATCTTGCTAAAGAGCGCTTTGAGGATGCTTTAAAGGACTTGATAGCTTATTAGTTAATGAATTATATAGATTACAAAAAAAGCAGCAATATTGCTGCTTTTTTTGTATCTTAATATGACTGTTAAACAACTAATTATGGAAAATACTACCTTATTTTTAGCTGAATTTTGGGGATGGTTTATTATTATATTTTGTGTGATACTTTTAATTAATCCCAAAAGAGCTTCTCGGTTAATCATGGCTTTAGAACATGAAAAACACTTAGTTATACCAGCTGTATTGTCTATAACTTTGGGGTTAGTATCTGTATTACTACATAATGTTTGGTCTTTAAACTGGATGCTAATTATTACATTGTTAGGATGGGGAACCTTATTAAAAGGAATACATTTATTTGCCTTTCCTAAAAATAGCTTAAAACTAGTTGATGCAATAAATCAAAGGTGGTTGCCTTTGTATTATACAGCTCTGTTTTTGTTAGGATTTATATTATTAAACCAAGTATATCAAATAGTACCTTATTAATAGTTTATACAAAATTTAGATAATGATTAACTTTTTGCCAATGGCATGGTAACTCTGCGGTAATGCTATGGTTTTTTGATGTGTAAGGATGTTTAAAGTGTATTTCTTTTGCATGCAAAAATAAGTGTTCACATTTAAATTCAGAGCTAAACATTCTGTTATGAAACCTATCACCATATTTTGGATCACCAATCAAGGGGTGACTTATTTTATTCAAATGAATACGCAATTGGTGTAAACGTCCTGTTTTAGGTGTTAATTCCACCAAACTGTATCTTGAGTTAGAGTAAGGATGTACTGCAATTTCAGATTCAGCTGTTTTAAAGCATTTAAAATAGGTGAGTGCCTCTTTATATACATTTGCATCTCTACCTTTAACAGGAGTATCTATCTTGCCGTATTTGGGCATATGACCGCGCACTAAGCCCCAGTATATTTTTTGAATTTGATTATTAAGAAATAGTTCTTGAAACTTAGCTACGTACTCTTTATTTTTAGCACATAAAATAATTCCTGATGTTTTTCTGTCCAGACGGTGAATTGGGTAAAACTTCTGTTGGAATTGTTTTTGTAATAATTCAACTAACGAGGCATCTTCAGATTGATTTCTTGCCATATGTGAGTGATGAACCAATACATTATTCGGTTTGTTTACGGCAATTAGATAGTCATCTTCAAAACTAATTTCTAACATTTATCTCAGGCGTTTTAAAAGTAAAAAAAGAACCACAGATAAACTCCCACAAGTAGCAAACCCAATAAACATTGGTAGGGCAGTAGTCGTTACAAAACTCCCAATAAATGTTCCAATGGGCACAGAGAATAATGTAGCTATGAATCCAGTTATGGCAGCACCAATACCAGCTACATGACCAATAGGTTGCATCATTATGGCTCGTAAGTTTCCGAATATAAAGCCTAAACAACAAAATTGTAAACCAAAGAATATTAAAACAACTTCAATTGGCGGATTAACCGTATTGTAAAAAAGTGCTACATAAAGAATAGCAATACAAGAAAACGCTATCAAAGCCCATTTTAACAAACGTTCCATACCTAACTTCATAACTAATTGTCCGTTAAAAAAAGTAGCGCCTCCAACTGTTAAAGCTAAGGATGCAAAAATGTAGGGGAATTCATCAACTAAGCCATATTGCAATTGAAATACTTGCTGCGTTGCGCTTAAATAGACCATAAACGCACCTGTAATTAAAGCAGAAATAGCTGTGCAAAAGACAGTTTGTCTATAACTAAAAACTTCTTTAATTCCATTGATAAATACGTTTAAACTAAAGGGAATTCTTTTATGTTTAGGGAGTGTTTCTGGTTGCCTAACTGCCAACCAAATCCAAATTATCACAATAAAAACTAATTGAACATAAAAAATAGCTTGCCATGAATAATGATCAGCAATAAATTTACCTAAAGCGGGAGCAATAGTTGGTACAATAATAAAAATAACTGTTACGAAAGACATTATTTTTGCCATATAATTACCTTCATAAGAATCTCTTATCATTGACGTGCTTATGGTTCTTGGTGCTGATAAACCAATACCTTGTAAAATTCGTCCAACAACCATAATTTCAAGTGATTGAGAAAACACACATACAAGGCTAGCTATACAGAATATGATAAAACCTATATATATAATTTTTTTACGACCATAGGTGTCCGACAAAGGACCAAACATTAATTGCCCAATCCCTAAACCTAAAAATATCATGGTGATTAAAAGTTGACCATCACTTGGTTTTGTAAACCCAATATCAATTCCTATTTGATTAAGTGAGGGTAACAATGCATCAATAGAAAGGGCTACCATTGCCATTAATGACGCCATTAATGTTATAAATTCTAATTGAGACGTTTTTTTATTTTGCATATTGCAAATGTAAGCTATAATAGCTATTTGAAAGAGGTTCTATAAACTTTAATAAAACTATAACATTAGCTTTTTTAGCCTAGTTTTTATAGTTATCTCCATTAATAATAAAAGTTATAAGAAATGGTTTTATATTGCTTAAAAAATTAGTGATTATGACGTTAATATATTAAAAAGACTGATGTAATAAACCTATTAGAGTAATATGGATTCATTAACACAAATTGTTTTAGGGGCTGCAGTTGGAGAAGCTGTATTAGGGAAAAAGATAGGTAATAAAGCAATGTTTTATGGTGCTATTGCAGGAACTATTCCTGATTTAGATGTACTGTCTTCTCATTTTGTAGATACGGTAACAGCATTAGAAATTCATCGCGGATTTACACATTCAATTGTATTTTCTGTACTTATGGGACTTGGATTAGGCTGGTTAGTTTCTAAATATGACACAAACGCCACGCAAAAAGAATGGTCTTGCTTGTTTTTTATGGCTTTAGTCACACATCCATTATTAGATGCTCATACGTCTTGGGGCACTCAGTTATTTTGGCCATTAGATTTGCGATTGGCTTATAAAAACATATTTGTCATAGACCCTTTGTATACGGTACCATTTCTGGTGTTTTTAATTTGGGCGATGTTTCTCCCTAAAGCATCTCATAAACGTAGAAAACTTAATAAATTAGGCTTATTAATTAGCAGTTGTTATATGCTTATCACTATAGGTTTAAAAGGAATTAGTTACCAGCATTTTAAAACTGCATTAGCAGAACAACAGATAAATTATTTAGAAATTGAAACAAAACCAAGTCCTTTAAATACTATTTTATGGACTGCTAATATTGAATTGAATGATTCTTATTTAATTGGTGATTATTCGTTTTTTGATACCAAGCCTATCGATTTTAAAACGTATCCTAAAAACCATCATTTGGTAACGCATTTAAAAACCAACACTAAACTTGAGCGTTTAATTCATATTTCTAAAGGATGGTATACAATAACTGAAGTTGGTGGACAGCTTTATTTTAATGATTTACGTTTTGGGCTAATTGGAGTTAATGAGGCAGATGATCAATTTGTATTTAGCTATCTTCTTTCTGAAGAAGAAAATGGTTTAACCGTTTCAGAGGTACCCAAAGAGATGACTGATGGCAAACAACTTCTTTTTAAGTTGTGGAAGCGTATTAAAGGGAATTAAAAGTATAAAATAGTATATAGTTAAAGGAGGGGAGTCCTCCTTTAACTATATAGGCATTAGTTTATGTATTAATAGGCCATTTCTACAATTTTTTCAACGTCATTAGGAGTTAATGTTTTGTGTTCGCCTAAACCTAACCAACCGCGTTCTGTAAAACGTTTTGAAATCAACTCTGCAGTACCGTTATAAGTATCTGTATATTCAGAAAGTTTGGTAGCAATTCCTAAATCATTAAAAAAGGCTTTTGTTTTTTCAATACCAGATTTAGCTTTTTCATCTACTGTCCCTTCAGATATTTGCCACACGCGTTCGGCATATTGTGCCAACTTTTCTTTTTTAGATTCAAAATTATAGGCGTAATGACTAGGAGCTATAATTGCTAATGTGCGTGCATGATCAATACCGAATAAAGCTGTTAGTTCATGACCAATAGCATGAACAGCCCAATCAGTAGGGACCCCTTTTTGAATTAACCCATTAAGCGCCATTGTACATGACCACATAAAGTTAGAAGCCGCTGTGTAATCGGTAGGGTCGTTTAATATTTTTGGGGCAATTTCAATTAGTGTTTGTAAAATGCTTTCGGCAAAACGATCTTGTAAATAGCCTCCTGATGGGTAAGTCATATATTGTTCTAAAACATGCATAAAAGCATCTGTAAGTCCGTTTGCTAATTGACGCTTAGGAATAGATTTAATAACTTGTGGATCTAATATTGAAAACTTCGGAAACAACCCTGGACCACCCATTCCACGTTTTTCTTTTGTTTCTTCGCGTGTAATTACCGCACCAGAATTCATTTCTGATCCTGTGGCTGGTAAAGTTAATACCGTTCCAAATGGCATTCCTACAGTAGTGGGGATACTGTTAGCTAATATGTCCCAAGGCGTATCTCCTTCAAATAGTGCTGCTGAGGATAGAAATTTTGTACCATCAATAACTGAACCACCTCCAACAGCAAGTAAAAACGTAATCCCCTCAGTTTTAATAACCTTTAAGGCTTGCATTAAAATAGTGTATTCTGGGTTAGCTGGGATTCCTCCAAATTCAACAACTTCAAAATTGGCTAATGCAGTTTTAACTTGTTCATAGATTCCGTTTTTTTTAATACTCCCTCCACCATAAAGAAGTAAAACCTTTGCTTCGGAAGGAATTTCGGTAGTTAATTTTTCTATTGTATTTTTCCCAAATATTATTTTAGTTGGGTTTTTAAATTCAAAATTAGTCATGATTTTTTCTTTAATGTGGTTTGTTATTCTATTACTGTTACTAAGTCTTCAGTACTTTTTCTAACTTTTACCAAATTTACTAACCAATCATTGTCAGTATCTCTATATCCAATAGGTAATAACACAGTACTTCTTAATCCTTTTGCTTTTAAACCAAGTATTTCATCTAAAGCTACAGGGTCAAAACCTTCTAAAGGAGTAGCATCTACATTTTCATATGCAGCAGCTATTATAGATTGTGAGAATGCAATATATGCTTGTTTTGCGGCATGATTAAAGTTCTCTTCAGCAGGTTTTTGTGGGTATTCACTTAATAACATTTGTCTGTAATTTTCCCATCCTTCATTTTTAAAACCTCTAATTTCATTGGTTAAATCGAACATTTTATTTATACGTTCTTCGGTATATGTATCCCACGCTGCAAATACGAGTAGGTGAGAGCAATCAGTTATTACTGATTGGTTCCAAGCAACTGCTTTGATTTTTTCTTTTAGTTCTTTATTTGTAATCACTATAATTTCAAATGGCTGTAACCCGCTAGAGGTCGGTGCTAATCTTGCAGCCTCAATGATATTGTCAATTTTTTCTTGAGGAACAGTTTTTCCATTCATTGCTTTTGCAGCATATCTCCAGTTTAATTTATCTAATAATTCCATAGGATTCTATTTTAAGCTATTATTTTTTTTTTAGGTATTTGTGTTTTTTTCTTCTTTTATACTATTCCATGCAGCCTGATAGGCATCTTCCAAATGTGTGTTATTTAATTCAAATGCTTTACGTTCTTGCATGGTCATTAAAAATGACAATGGCGCAATAGTATAGGCGTATAATAAATAAGGAGACATTTTTTTTATTAAACCCTCTTCTTGACCCTGTTCCCAAAGATTAAGTAGCGGCTGTAAGTGTTTCAATCCTTCTTGTCTACTTTCTTCATCTATCATTGGAGCACTATCACATTGCGATAAAAATAAGGCTTCTTGTACTTCGTTTAATTTAAAATCAGCTATCGCTTTCCAAACTATTTTAAAACTCTTTTCTACAGGATATGTTTCATCATAGTTTTTAAAGGCGTAGTTAGTAAACGTCTTTTTTATTTCAATATATACCTTGTTTACTAAATCTTGTTTATTTTCAAAGTAGAGGTATATTGTAGCTGGCGAAACACCAGCTATTTTTGCAATTTTACTCATTGATGTTGCATGAAACCCTCTATTGTTTACAAGCTGTACGGTAGCCCTTACTAAGGCATTTCGCTTATCGATACTTTTTTGAAGTTTTGCCATGTTTTATTTTTATAGTACAAATGTATAAAAAAAATGAATGTTCATTCTTTTTTTAACAAAACATTATAAAATGAACATAAATGCATATGATTTTATAAATTTGATTACTAATACAAAATAGCAGATGAATAAATTAGTACTATATGCATTTCCATTTTTAATATTCTATATATTATCATTTAATAGTAATACAGTTCAAACCATGCAAGCAATAAAAACCTTATATCAAATACCAATAAATAACTTGGAAGGGGAACCTATAGATTTAGCTATATATAAAGGGAAAAAACTATTAATTGTTAATACCGCATCAGAATGTGGTTTTACTGGACAGTATGAAGCTTTACAAGAATTATATGATTTGTATAAGGATCAACTTATGGTAATTGGTGTGCCGTGTAATCAGTTTGGAGGACAAGAACCAGGTAGTGCTGCAACAATTCAATCGTTTTGTAAACGAAATTATGGTGTAACTTTTATAATGACACAAAAAATAGATGTTATAGGAGAAAAACAACACCCATTATATGCTTGGTTGACTCAAAAAGAGTTGAATGGTGTAAAAAGTTCATCGGTAAAGTGGAACTTTCAAAAGTATTTAATAGATGAAAAAGGACAATTAATTGATTGTTTTTATTCAATAACTAAACCTAAAAGCGCTAAAATTACGAGCTATTTTAAAAAACATTAAAGCTGTATTTTAATTTTATACACGTTTGTTATACTCAAAAAAATTGAATCTAATTACTTGAACAATAATGTATTGGAAGTTTCAGGTAGAAGAACTACTAATAGAAACAGGTTTAGCTCTATAAAATAAATCTCAGAGTTAAATATAACTCTGAGATTTAAATTTTAATAATCGATTTAAGCGAGGTCTAATGATTATGTCCTGTGTGGTCTTCATTAAGAGGTTCCTTTAAACTCATCTCCATATTGTGATCGTATTGGCAGCAGCCTGGTAGGTTTTTATACGAGTCGACATTACCAACCACTTTATCAGTGTCATAACCAGAGTTTGCTATTGCTTGGTGAATGGCATCAAGAGTTGTTTGATTTTTATCAAAAGTGACCTGAACTTGCTTTTTAGAAACATCCCATTTAGCAGTTTCTACACCCTCAACAGTATTGGCTGCTTTTTCAATTGTTCTTTTGCACATTCCGCAGTTTCCTCTTACACCAAAAGTTGCATTGGTCATTGCTATAGCGTTAGTTTGTTCTGTTTTAGGCTCATCTGTTTTTGTATCATTTTTACAACTTACCATACCTACTGTAGCAAGTATTGCTACACTTAAAATTACTTTTTTCATTTTTTTTAAATTTAATTATTACTTATTGTTTGTTTTACTTCTCCACACTTAAGCATCATGTTTCCAAAATAAGGATTTAAGACAGCTTTTTGTTTACTTAACCAATACGCTCCTTTATCACTATCAGCCATAGGGCAGTATTGCTTATAGGTTGTTTCTGTTATTCCAAATGATTCTACTGCAGAAATTAAATTATCTGATAGTATTTTAAAGTACTCTCGTTGTTCTTTCACATTAGTACTTTTAGAGATTTTTTCACTACTAGAATTAATCATTTTTGCCAATGTCATCCATTGTTTATGTGCTTTATTATTTGATAATAAACTCATATCAACCGCTTTATTAGCCAATAGTAATTGTAGGCCTTCTTTTTGCGCTAAAATTGAATCTGTTTTTATTAAAGCATCTTTTAAAACAATGTATTTATCATAAGAATTTTGTAATTGTTTTTTAAATGTTGTGGAAACTTCAAAATTCTCACGTATCATTTTCTGATGATTCATCATTGATTTTTTTCCTTGTAACTGAGCCGCAGCATCAATTGTAAATGCCCCATGTGTAACAACAATATCTCCTTCCTTTAAACCTTTTAATATTTGATATGTTTCGCCTATTTGTTGCCCTAAAATGACTTCTTTCATTTCAAATACTGTTTTATTAGGATCGGTTTTCAAATAGACTACAGACCGTTTTCCTGTCCATAAAACAGCGGAAGCAGGTATTGTTAACATGGTGTTATTAACCATAGTTTTTGCTATTTTACCCTCAACAAACATGCCTGGTTTAAATAAATTTGTCGTGTTATTTAGTTTTGCACGTAATGTAACAGTTCGGGTTGTGTTATTTAAAATGGGGTCTATGAATTCTACTTCAGATTTAAATGTTTTATTAGGATATGCGTTAGTGCTAATAGCAATATGTTGTCCTGTTTTAAAGTTTTCTATTTGATTTTCATACACATCAAAGTTAGCCCAAACAGTATTTAAATTAGCTATTTTAAAGAGCGGTTGACCTTGTTTTACGGCTTCTCCTTGATTTACTAATTTTTCTAAAACCGTACCTGTTACAGTTGCGTAAATTGGAAAATTTTCTTTAATTTTTCCGGTAGATTCAATTTGATTTATTTGAATTTCAGATAACTTCCATAATTTTAGCTTGTTACGTATTGCTTTATATAGTGTTGGCTGTGTTTCTTTTATTTTTGAAGCAGTAATCAATTCTTGTTGAGCGGCGTAGAGTTCAGGTGCATATATAGTAGCTAGTAACTGTCCTTTTCGCACATTTTCTCCTGTGTAATTAATATTTAACTGTTCAATTCTTCCAGAGAAATAACTAATTTGAATTGTATTTTCTTCTTCATTTTCTACAATTTTACCAGTAAGTTTAATACTGGTGTCATTAGTATTACTGTTTCCTATTATTGAAGTTTGAACGTTTGCCAATGCCAGTGCATTTTTTGTTAACTTAAATTGTCCTGGGGCTAAACCTTCGGTTGCAATATCAGCAGGAATTAAATCCATTCCACAAATTGGGCAATCACCTGGATCTTGTTGCATGATTTGAGGGTGCATAGAACATGTCCATAATTGAGATTCTTTTGCTACGGCACTTTTAGGGGTCTCAGTTTCATGAGATGATTTTCCGAAAACAATCCACCCAAGTAATACGCCAATGGCTAATAGTGCAATATAAATACTGTATTTTTTCATTTTTATTTGGTTAAATAATTAATGATAATTGATTCTATATAAAAGTTTTTTATAGCCTCTATTTGACTAGTTTGAAATTTTAATTGTAACTCCTGAATATCTAAAACATCATTGAAGTCAATTGTTCCTGTTTCATAATTTTTAATTAAAATTTCTTCGGCATTTTTTGCTTGCTTTAAATTTTTCACTTGTGTTTTGTAAGTTATTTCTGCCGCTAGCTTGTTTTTAATAGCTTTATCTAAAGCTGTTTCCAAACTATTTTTCCTTTCTAGTTTTTGAAAAGTGATTTCCTGTAATTTTAATTCATTTTGTTTAGTGATTGATGCGTTCTTTTTATTGAAAACAGGAATAGAAACTGATAGCATTGGCATGACAATATCCTTACCATTTTCATTAAAAGTCATATTTGGTCGCTCTGAGACAGCTATATAATCTAACCCAAATCCAATCATTGGTTTTTTGTTTTTTTTATGAAGTAATTCCGATTGTTCAATAGATTGAAAGAGTTTATCATACTTCATCAACTCAGGGTGTAATGTTAAGTCTGTTTTTGCATCAGAGATCTCATCAAAAGGAATTATCAATTCATCAGGAACATCAATTTTAGTGTTTTTATCTCTATTTAAAAGTTTATTAAATGCGGTTAGCTCAGCCAAATAATTTTGTTCTAAAACTTGAGTTAATTGGTCTAATTCATTTTGTTTCATTTGCAAACGTAAAACATCAACTGCTGAAGCTTTTCCTATCTCTAAAGAATTAAGTGCTAAGGTTTCATAGGTGTGTAATAAGTTTATGTTTTCCTTCACAATTTTTTGCTTAGCCTTTAAGGTGTATAGTTTGTAGTAAGATTGAGATACTGATAGTACTAATTTTCGTTTTGCAATTACTATATCTTCATATTTTACATCTGCTAAAGCATTTGCATAGTTTTCTCTAGCAGTAATAGTTCCAAACCAAGGTAACATTTGTTTTGCAGACAATTTAAAGTGTTGCGCTCCAGTTCTGGTTTCTGGTTCACTGACAAAATAGCCTAATCCAAGCTCTGTATTAGGAATGGTTTTACTTTCATTAATTTTCTCAGAAGCAATGTTATGTTGTAGTTCAACGTGTTGAATAGTCGGATTGTTAGACAACGCTTTTTCAATAAAAACATTCAATTGCTGTGCATTTGAAAAACTAAATACTAGAAGTGTTATGGCAGTTAAAATTAACGTTTTCATTTCTTATTTATTTTTAATTTGAACTCTTCGCGCCAACTATATAATACAGGTACAATAAAGTATGATGTAATATCAATTACCATTCCTCCAAAAATTGGTATTGCCATTGGAATCATAATGTCGCTACCTTTTCCTGTAGATGTTAAAACGGGTAGTAGTGCTAAAATAGTTGTTACAGTTGTCATTAAACATGGTCTAATTCTTTTTTCTGCTGCATGAAGTGCAGCCGTTCTTATACCTTTTTTATCTGTTGGTTGTTCACGGTTAAATGTTTGTGTTAAATATGTAGCCATTACAACACCGTCATCTGTAGCTATACCAAATAAAGCAATAAACCCAACCCAAACAGCAACACTTAGGTTTATGGTTTTCATATTAAAAAGGGTTCTCATATTTTCTCCAAATAGTGTAAAATTGAAAAACCAGTCTTGACCATAAAGCCAAATCATAATAAACCCACCTGCAAAGGCTACAGTAATTCCTGTAAAAACCATTAATGAGGTTGTAATGGATTTAAACTGAAAATAAAGGATTAAAAAGATGATAATAAGTGCTAACGGAACAACAATTGCTAATGTTTTTTCTGCTCTTAATTGGTTTTCATAGGTTCCGGTAAATTGGTAACTAATTCCTTTTGGTATTATTAATTCACCGGTTGCTATTTTTTGTTTGAATAAGGCTTGTGCATTTTCAACTACATCAACTTCTGCAAAACCATCTAATTTATCAAACAACACATAACCAACTAAAAAAGTATCCTCACTTTTAATAACTTGTGGTCCTTGTTCATAACGGATAGTTGCTAAACTACTTAAAGGTATAGGACTTCCTTTACCAACTGGTATATATATGTTTTCCAGGTCAGTAGGTGTAGCTCTTAACTCTCTTGGGTATCTTACTCTAACGGCATAGCGTTCACGTCCTTCAACAGTTTGAGTTAAGGTCATACCACCTAAAGCAACTTTAAGAACGTTTTGAACGTTTTCAATAGTGGTGCCGTAACGCGCAATTTTTTCTCTATCAATATCGATTAGTAGATAAGGTTTACCAACGATTCTATCAGCAAATACGGCTTCTTTTTTAACCCCTTTAGCTTGTTTTAAAATAGCTTCTAATTCTACACCAAATGCTTCAATTTGCTTTAAATCTTGCCCTTTTACTTTAATTCCCATTGGAGCACGCATTCCTGTTTGTAGCATTACAAGTCTAGTTTCAATAGGTTGTAATTTAGGAGCAGAAGTTACACCAGGTAGTTTTGTGACTTTAACAATTTCATTCCAAATATCGTTAGGAGATTTAATTTGCGGTCGCCAGTTGCGATAAAATTCACCAGAGTCATCTTTTATTAACTGAGATTCATCAACAACACTGAAAGTTTTACGTTCAGAGTTATTTGGGTTTGAAATGACTTGTCCATTTTTTAATTCAAAATCGCCGTTGTCATTAGTTTTATAACGTTGCTTTTTACCAGTGCTATTACGCATATATTCCGGTTTGTATTGTATGATGTTTTCATACATAGATAGCGGAGCAGGATCTAATGCCGAATCTGTTCTACCAGCTTTTCCTACTACAGTTTCTATTTCAGGAATTGTTGCAACAGCCATGTCTAGTTGTTGAAGCACTCTTTTATTTTCTTCAATACCAGAATGGGGTAGGGATGTAGGCATTAAAAGAAATGATCCTTCATTTAATGAGGGCATGAATTCTTTTCCGGTAGTATTCATTATCCAAACACCAGAAATTAAAACTGTAGCCGGAATGGTTATGAATAATAGTTTGTTGGCTAAAGCCCATTTTAATAGTTGACTATAAAATTTTCTTAAAACAGAGAAAGTTGCTAACAAACCAAAACAAATCAGTGATACAAAAATTAAATTTATGAATAGACTTCTTTGTAGTCCGAGTGGTCTCCAGTATTGAGCTAGTAAAAGTATTATAGCACTTGATGAAATAAGAATATGAATTAGATTGATTCTTTTCTTATTAAGTATTTCTTTAAATTTAAGTATTCCTGTTATTCCAAAGCCAATTAATATTGCCCCAAGCCAATAGCCTGAAATAATTATAATTATCCCAGCACAAATAAGGAGTATTGCTAAAATATATTTCCACGAATTTTTAAGGGTAGATTTTCTAAAAAAATAAGCCGCAAATGGAGGAATTAAGAACAGAGCAATTATTAATGATGCTGCTAATGCCATTGTTTTAGTAAATGCTAAGGGTCTAAACAACTTACCTTCAGCACCAATCATAGTAAAAACTGGGAGAAAACTAATAATGGTTGTTAAAACAGCTGTTAAAATAGCCCCAGAAACTTCTGAAGTAGCATTATAAATTATTTGGTTTACTGTAAATGAAGTTCCATCTTCTTGTAGCCGTAATTTTTTATCGTCAAGATGACGAATCATGTTTTCAGCAAGTATGACGCCAACATCAACCATTGTTCCAATGGCAATTGCAATTCCTGATAGCGCTACAATATTTGCATCTACATTACATAATTTCATACTAATAAAGACCATTAATACCGCAACAGGTAACAATCCTGAAATAAGTATAGACGCTCTTAAGTTGTATAGCATAACAATTATGACTAAAATGGTAATTAGTATTTCAAGTGTTAGGGCTTCATTTAGTGTATCAAGTGTTTCTTCAATAAGTTCTGTACGGTCATAAAACGGAACAATAGTAAGTTGGGAGGTTCTTCCATCAGCAAGTACTTTAGAGGGTAAACCTGTACTTAATTCATTAATTTTAGCTTTAACGTTATTTATAACATCCATAGGGTTTGCACCATATCGAGCTACAATTACACCTCCAACAACTTCGGCACCTTCTTTATCTAATAAGCCTCTTCGTGTTGCTGGACCTAAGCCTACTTTTCCAATATCTTTAACTGTTATAGCGGTGTAATTTTCAGAAGTAACTACAGTGTTTTCTATATCTTCAATAGATTTTATATACCCTAAACCTCTTACCAGGTATTCAGCTTGGTTAATTTCTAAGGTTTGTGCACCAATATCTTTATTACTTTCTTTTATTGCTTTGACAACCTGATTTAAATTGATGTTGTATTGGCGCATTAATTCAGGGTTGATATCAACTTGATATTCTTGAGTATAACCTCCAATTGAACTTACTTCAGAAACGCCATTAGCAGATGCTAAAGCGTATTTAACATAGTAATCTTGTACACTTCTTAATTCATGCAAATCCCAGCCTCCAGTTACATTGCCTGCTTCATCACGCCCTTCAAGTGTATACCAGTAAATTTGTCCTAATCCTGTAGCGTCTGGACCAAGTGTAGGACTTACATTGTTGGGTAGTAAGCTGTTAGGGAGAGAGTTTAATTTTTCAAGAATTCTACTACGGCTCCAATAAAACTCAACGTCTTCATCAAAAATGATATAAATACTTGAAAACCCAAACATAGATGAGCTTCTAATTGTTTTTACACCAGGAATTCCTAATAAAGATGTGGTTAAGGGGTAAGTAATTTGATCTTCAATATCTTGAGGTGAACGTCCTTCCCATTTTGTAAATACAATTTGTTGATTTTCTCCTATATCAGGAATAGCATCTACCGCTACGGGATCACTTGGTAAAAATGCTATATTCCAATTAAAAGGGGCGTTTATAGTACCCCAACCTATAAAAAGAATAAGTAGTAGTACAGCTACGAGTTTATTTTCTATTAGAAATTTAATGCTTTTATTTAGCATGTTATAATAATTTTAAACAATTAGACATTGGTGTTGGTACACTTTTGTGTATAATAAATTATCCTAATGAACTTCATCACTGGATAAAAGAGTCTATTGTTTATTTATCAAATTAAATAACATTCATCAAGCTTAAATATTTCCTTGATGAGTAGAGGTGGAGGGTATTCAGAGAAAACTGAATGTTTTTTGTTAGAATTGTTAAAAAGGGTTGTATAGGTATATACAAAAGACGCCAGGAAATACTGTTGTTCTAAAGTTAGTTTGTTTAGTGACAAATTTAAGTCATCCTGTCCTTCAATTTTAACCTGTTGGTCATTACAACAGCTTGTTTTTGTAATAGCACATTCTTTATTTGATGTGTTTTGCATTTTCATACCACAAGTTTTGGCAGTTTTAAAAATGGCTGTATCAACTAAACTATCACCACAATAATGCATACTAATAGTAAATGACATTGTAGAAAACAAGACTACAAAAGCCATTAAAAAAGATGTTATTTTATGGAAATATTTTTTCATGCTAATTACAAATCTACTAAACTTTATTTACTTATTCATGATTACTTTATTTTTTTAGCCTCTTTTTAACATTGTGAACTGTAATATTAATACTAAAAAGAAATTTGTTATATAGCTGTTAAACAACTTCTTATGTAATAATTAATTTTTAATTGTATTCGTGAATCTTCTAAAGTGATTTATCTGTAATGTTCTGCGTTATGTGGCTTGAGCTTTGCATAAAAGCGAAAGTTTAATACATCTATACTTTATTGTTTTCTTATATAGATTTCCTCTGCGATATTAATGGAACACTCTTTTTACGAAGCGACGAAAGGAGGGGAGTGTAATGTGTGTGGAATGGGATTATTCTTCTATATTTATAATTAAGACGAATATATTATTTTAGTATCAAAAAATCAGATAGTTTAGAAAGGGTTTCATTATCAAAATGAATGAAATAGTTCTTAACATTATGTAAAATAAAATCTCAATTATAACTTGGCCTCATAAAATTTTTGTAAAACAATTAGGTGAGTGGAGCGCTCATATTTTAGGGTAGCGTATAAGGCAAACGCATCAGCTCGATCAAAATTACAAAGCTTCACTGGAGCTCTGTAATTTGTGCCGTCTAAAATATAGTATAATGAGCCATTATTTTATTCCAGTGTATATACAGCAGATTACTACGTTTATTAACTGATGTAATGCAAATAATAACTCGCTGTTTTTTTTCAACTTTTATTTATTG
>JBMZDR010000026.1:0-23175 GCA_049614485.1 Flavobacteriaceae bacterium | reverse complement strand
CAGTGATTACTTGTACGTGTTGCGTACTGTTTCCAGCACAATCAGTCACTGTCCAAGTTCTAGTAATGGTGTAGTTGTTGCTACACTCGTCATCTTGATTAGTGATAACTTCTGATGGTGTAATGATAATATCATCAACATCTGAACAGTTGTCTGTAGCTGTAAGCACCACATCTTCTAAATCCGGAATATTATCGCTACATTCAAGAGTGACATCTTGTGGTAATGAGCTTGCATCAAAAGCAGGTGCAGTGTTGTCTTCAATAGTAATTATTTGAGTAAATGTACTAGTTGTTCTTCCACAAATATCTGAATATACCCATGTATTAGTGTATGTTCCGTTTGAAGGACAAGTGTTTGATTGTACAAATTGTCCAGATGTTTTTATTGGAGTTAAGTTACAAGCGTCTAATTGTGGAGTTAAATTTTGTGCATCAATTAATCCTTGAGCATCGCTACAATCTAAAGTTCGGTCTAGATCATTAGCACCTGTAACCCAATCAACAGCAGCAGGTTGATTTATGGTAAAAGTATTGGGTAAATTATTTCCTATACCGCAATTATCAGTTTCAGAAGAACTATTAATTGTTTGTTCTTTAGGGTTCATAACACCATTATAAGTAGCTTGGAGTTGTATTTGAAATGAATTACTACATTTAGTCTCTAAGAAATAACATTTGTCCTTGATTTTTATATCAAATTCAAGTGTAAATAATGCAGCATTTACTTCTGTTAAACTATCATCTGTAACTGTAAAAGTTAATACCCTTGTTGCGGAATTATAATTATATGATATACCATTTGGTAAATTGTTTATACCTAAAAAATCGACTTCTTCAGGTAAAGTTGTTTGAACAACAAGATTTATTGCATCATCATTACCTGTGTTTTGTACATCGAAATTAAAGGTAATCGTATCATCATTATTTACAGTTGTGGTAGCATTTAAATTCGTTTGTAAAACAATAGGTGACATGTTAGGTTCCCAAACATCAACAGCTAAACCTAAAAGAAATAATCCATATGTTTCTTGATCTGAGGTTAACCTCATGGTAGCAGATGTCTGATTATTATCTATAATTGAATTATTTGAGTTGTTTAAGTTAAATACTGCAGCGTCAAATCCTAAAGTGTTAGTGCTTTCTGGGACTCTATCAGTAAAGTTTGCGCCATCTTTTGTTATTTTACTGTTGAAAAAATTATCACTAGGTCTATTTGTTGTAGAGATGTCTACCCAATTATTAGCAACGTTTCTAATTTGAAGTTTATCATTTTTTAGGTCTCTATCACCTTCTAATCCCCCAATAACAACACTTGTGTTTACATCTCCAGTTGGCACAGTTAAAAAACCATCAAATAAAATATTAAAATTGTTTTCATCTTCGGTTACATGTGCATACCCATCAAATATTGTGATGTTCTTTTTAGGTAATGTTGGATTTTCATAAATAAATACTATTTCCCAACCACCAGATGTACCAACGTTTCCGCCTCCATGTCCAGTTAATTCTCCTTCTTTAGCTCTTACATTTGCTATTTGATATTTATCAAATGGATTATTTAAATTTCCGACTTGTGTTGTAATATCTTTAAAACAGATGTATGGGTCATTTACAAAATGTTCATCTCGTCCTCTATAAATGACATCATCAGCAGTAATGGTTGTATAAGTATTTTCACCCGGTAACATTAGTTTCACTTGGTTATAGTTCCAATTGGGTTCATTATTAGAATTATCTTCCTCCATATCTGCAGCTGCCCAATACAAGTATGCTTTTTTAATGACTAAACAATTTGCAGCTGGTAAAGGGTTCAGAAATGTAGCGTTACTTGAGTTGAAAGTGCTATTGTCAGTATCAATATCGACAAAAACATTATCATCAAAATTATGATTTCCCTCAGAACCATTATAATTGTTAGTTACATGTCTTGATAGCACATTATTTGCAATCATGGTCATATTACCGTTAACGGTTTCTGAGAACCTAGGCTCAAATGTCTGTTTTATTTGACCGCTCATATGAGTCATAGTACAACACAGTGCAAGTGTGAATGCTATTTTTGTATATAGGTGTGTAATAGGATTTTTCATAACTATCTTTAATTAAAGTGTTAGTTGAGTATTATTGAAATTTTTTTGTATCTGGTATAAATTGTGTGAGTGTCACAGTATTTGAAATAGGGTTACCATGTTGGTTGGTAGCTGATATTTCAGTACAAGACCAAGTATCTAGTTTTGTTAAATAATTGCGCTGTAGCTCAACTGTAAAAGTCTTTGATGTATTTGCTTTGATTAGTACTTTGGATAGTTTAGTGTGTGTTGATGAGTGTATATTTACACTCATCTTGGAAGACTTTCTTTTACAATCTACTTGTTTTGTAACTATTGTATATTCAATAGCCTCATTAGTAGAGTTTTTAATACTATAGGTATGTTTGTGTATGTGTGTAGAAAGAGGCGCTTTACTTTTTTCAAGTAATGTAATTTGTAATGGCGTTGCTTTTTGTTGACTAAATGCAAAGCTTATTGCAAATAAAGTTAATAGACAGAATAATTTTTTCATAGCTCTGATATTTTCATTGTTAAAATGATAACATACAGAGATTGAATTCAAAGCTAAACTTGGGACGCTTTAAAAATTGTAGACATAAAAATAAAGTTCTCGTAGGGGTACGATTTAATAAATGAAGTTTTTTCGTTGGGTAACGAAGTCCGTTTTTAATAAAAAATGCAAGGTACATTTTTAGAGGGACTATAAAAGTATAATAAAAAAATGTTAAAACAATAGGAATATGATAAATATTTTACTAAAAAATTAAAAATACCTATATTTAGTGATGAAATTATAATAAAGTTTATTTAGTTGAAAATGAAGAGGCTATATCTTATAAGACATGCAAAATCATCTTGGAAGTATCCCGTAGATGATTTAAATAGACCTCTAAAAACACGTGGTCTTAATGACGCACAGTTGGTTGCTGTACATACTAAAAAAATATTCAAACTTCCAGACATGGTGTTATGCTCTCCTTCAAAGCGAACACGACAAACAGCAAAAATATTTCAAAATAAATGGTTAATTGATAATTCGTTAATTCAATTAAAGGAAGAGTTGTATGATTTTTCAGGTGAAAACCTCATTAAAGTAATTAGTGAATGTGATGATTGTGTAAATAATCTAATGATTTTTGCTCATAATTTTGCGGTTACTGACTTTGTCAATACATTTGGGACAATAGATATTAATTCAGTCCCTACTTGTGGTTTTGTAGTGATTGATTTTGAAATATCCTCATGGAAATACCTTAAAAAAGGGCAAACTGTTTACAAGCTTTTTCCAAAGGACTTAAAGTAACATCTTTTATAAAATATTGATTAAATGGTGCAACAAAAAGATAAATATATTAACAGAGAATTAAGTTGGTTGCAATTTAATGCGCGAGTGCTACAAGAAGCAGCAGACCCATCTGTACCACTTTTAGAGCGCTTACGCTTTGTAGGGATTTTTTCTAATAATTTAGACGAGTTTTTTAAAGTGCGTTACGCAACTGTTAAACGAATTTCTGACGCTGGTAAGAGTGGAAGAAAAGCTTTAGGTGTCTATAAAGCAGATGAACTTTTAGAACTTATTACAAAGGAAGTTATCATTCAACAGTCAAAGAGTTTAGCTATTATTGATGAAGTATATTCCAAGTTGGAAGAGGAAAATATTTATGTGTTAAATGAAAACAATATCACACAAGCAGCACATAAAGAGTTTATTTCTGAATTTTATATTGAAAATGTAAGCCCAGCTTTAATGGCCATTGTTTTAAATGACAATACGCCAATACCACGGTTAAAAGATTCAGCGGCATATTTAGCCATCAAAATGAAGCTGTCAGAAACGGATAATCAGTATGCTTTATTGGAAATACCTAGAAGCGTCTATCGTTTTGTAACCTTGCCTAAAATAGATAATAAAGATTATATTATTCTTTTAGATGATTTAATCAGGTATAGGCTAGATTCTATTTTTAGTATTTTTAAGTATGAAAGTATAGAAGCTCACATGATTAAAATAACACGCGATGCAGAGTTAGATATTGAATCAGATTTAGGGGTCAGTTTTTTAGAAAAACTGTCTAAAAGTGTTAAAAATAGAGCAGACGGTGATCCTGTTCGGTTTATTTATGATAAAACTATTGCAGCAGATACCTTAGATTTTTTAATGACAAAAATGGGGATTGAAGCTAATGATAGTGTTATACCTGGGGGAAGGTACCATTTTAGAAGAGATTACATGAATTTTCCAGATTTGGGACGAAAAGATCTATTATATGCAAAAGATAAACCGCTGGCCATTAAAGGAATATCGTTAAGTGACAATTTGTTTAAGAAAGTAGCAGAAAAAGATTTTTTACAATACGCACCTTACCATTCGTTTTCGTATATCATTAAATTTTTACGTCAAGCTGCTTTAGACCCACAAGTTAAAACGATAAAAATTACAATTTACCGTTTAGCAAAAATATCTCACATAGCGAGCTCTTTAATAAATGCCGCAAAAAATGGTAAAGAAGTCATAGTGCAAATAGAGTTACAAGCAAGATTTGATGAGGCTTCAAATATGGAATATGCTCAAAAAATGCAAGATGAAGGAGTTAAATTAATCTTTGGAGTAAAAGGATTAAAAGTACATAGTAAAGTTTGTTTAATTGAACGTTTAGAAGATAAAAAAATTAAGCTATATGGTTTTATTAGTACAGGTAATTTTAATAATGTAACAGCAAAAATTTATACAGATTATACTTTATTTACAGCAAATCAGCAAATTTTAAAAGACTTAAGAAAGGTGTTTAATTTCTTAAAAACAAATTACATAGTTAATAAATATAAACATTTATTAGTAGCACCACACTATGCTAAAAATGGCTTTTTAAAGCTAATAGATAATGAAATAACCAAAGCATCTAAAGGTCAACCTGCACAAATAAAGCTTAAATTAAATAGTATAACGAGTTATAAAATGATTGATAAGTTATATGAAGCAAGTCAAGCAGGAGTACAAATACAAATGATTATTAGAGGTATTTGTTGCTTGATTCCTGGAGTTAAGGGACTAAGTGAAAATATTGAAGTCATAAGTATTGTAGACAAGTATTTAGAACACCCAAGAATGATGGTTTTTGGAGTAGAAGATCAAGAAAAAGTTTACATATCATCATCTGATTGGATGACAAGAAATTTAGATAATAGGGTAGAAGTAACTTGCCCTATTTATGATGAGCAGATTAAAAAAGAACTTATAGACACTTTTACCATTTGTTGGAATGACAATGTTAAAGCACGAATTCTTTCCGAAAATCAAGATAATATATACAGAAAAACAGAAGGCTTGGCTATAAGATCACAATTAAAAACATACGAATATTACGTCAATAAAATTACCGTAGTAACATGATTATAAAAAAATATGCAGCAATAGATGTAGGCTCAAATGCCGTTAGAATGTTAATTACTAATATCATTGAAGATAAAGGTAAGGAACCAAAATTTAAAAAAAGCTCTTTAGTGCGTGTCCCTATCCGTTTAGGCCAAGATGCATTTACAACTGGCGAAATTTCTGAGGCGAATATTGAAAAAATGAAAGACACCATGAACGCCTTTAAATTGTTGATGAAATCTTACGGTGTAATTAAATATATGGCTTGTGCTACATCAGCATTACGAGTGGCTAATAACGGTAAAACTGTTGTTAATTTAATAAAAGAAGCAAGTGATATAAATATTGAAATTATTGATGGAAAAAAAGAAGCCGCAATAATTGCTTCAACAGACTTGAAATCATTTATTAACCAAGATTCTAACTATTTATATGTAGATGTTGGTGGAGGAAGTACTGAATTGACAATCTTTTCTAACGGACGAATAATCAAGTCAAAATCATTTAAAATGGGTACAGTTCGTTTAATAAATAACACCGTTAATGAACCTGTAATTTGGGAAAAAATTAAAAATTGGATTCAGGTAAATACAGCAGATTTTAATAAAATAACGATGATTGGTTCTGGTGGAAACATTAATAAAATTCATAAATTATCGGGTAAAACAGTTGATAAACCGCTGTCATACATCTTTTTAAATGCACAATACCATTTTTTTAATGCCATGTCTTATTCTGATAGAATTTCAGAAATAGGATTAAATCCTGATAGAGCTGATGTTATTATACCAGCATTAAAAATATATTTAAATGCTATGAAGTGGTCTGGCTCAAAAAAAATATATGTACCTAAAATAGGGTTATCTGACGGAATGGTGAAAACACTTTACTACAATGACAATTAAATACTAACCAATAAAAAAGCGAACTTTATGAGTTCGCTTTTTTATTGGTTAGTATTTACAGCAGTTTTAATTTGGAAAAACGATTGCTTGGTATGCACCAATATCATAATTTCCAGTAGTTCTAGTAGTATTTACAATGTCTGGAAAGCTAGGTGTTACTTCAAAACCTGTATTATCAGCGGGTGATACTGCCTCTTCAACTTGAAACTCATTATTAAACTTGTTTAAAAAAACAGGATCTTGATTTATAAGGCTATTACTGTAATATGTTGGGTCATTAAAATTATAAAATGGATTGTTTCCGTACTGATTATTGAAATCATTGAAACGAATTAAACAGTTTTTAAAGTTAAATTCAAAATCGCCATTACTTTGTTGGTCAAACAACACTTCTAAATATTCATTTCCATAAATAATGCAATTGGTAAAGTTGGCGTATAAATGGTCTGCGGAATTACCAAGCCAGTCGCTAATAGCAAGTGTAGGGAAGGAGCGAAAACCACTATTCCAGTAATTTGTAAACGTACAATGTGTAAAATCATAGGTTCCACCGTGAGCAATGTTTACAGTGGCTTGTCCGCAATTACTAACCACCATATTATTACCTTCAATGTGTCCATCAATTACTAATAATCCATTTACAGAATGGTTGTAAATTTGAGTATTAGTAAATGTTGTTGTTAAATCACCGTCATTAAAATCACTTCTAATACCTATGGTTCCGTTTTTAATAGTTACATAATCAAACAGGTTATTTGTACTGCCTTCTTGTAACCAAATAGTTCCCCATTGTCCAGGTATATCACTAAAAATTGGTTCTAAACGATCGCCTTCAAAAATAATTTCATTTTCTAGTAATTCTTGATCTGTACTTAAAGCACCATCTGCTAATATAGTAGCGCCATTTTCTACAATTAAGCCAGAGTTTCTATGAAAGTGAACTCGTGTACCCGGATCAATAATCAAGGTTTCACCATCTGGCACTTTCGGGTAACCATAAATAATATATGGTTTTGTATTGGTCCAATGTAATTGTGCAGTTGTCAGCTCAAAATCATTTAGCTCGCCATCTTCTAGAGTTGGAGGAAATATAGGTTCAGCATCTTTTACTAGTGTAAGGAGTTTTACATCTTGTATGTTTGAGTTTGAATCAAAAACAATAGAATCTTTATATAAAAACTCTGTTGCAGTAGCTGAGTAATCTAGAATGTCCACGGTGGTTTCTACAAATATAAACAGACTATCTTCAGCTTTGATTTCTACATTCTCAAAATATTGACCTGGTATGCCGTCTACCATTAATCTGAAGTTTGAATTAGTCCCTCTACCTAAACCTATTGTTGGAATATGTATATCATCAGAACCATCATTATAGACTTTTAAATTGTAGGTACTTGAGCCAATATTAGTGAAAATAGTATCTAAAAAAACAGTGTCTTTTGAGAAGCGTAAATTTCCTGAACTAGCAGTAGTGTTAAAGTCTTTTCTACAAGCACCAAAACTAATTGCCAAAATAAGTATTGAGATAAGTATTATAGTTTGTTTCATAATGTTATTTACAAGCTGTTACAGTAAAAATAAGATTAATATTACTAAAACCTACAGTTTGAGTTTTTATTGTTTTTAGAAGTTAAAGTTACAGCTTTTCACCGAATGCCAAATCACCAGCATCTCCTATGCCAGGTACAATATAGGCATGTGAATTTAAAGTATCATCAACAGCGCCAATCCATAACGATACGTTGTTGGGGATGTTGTTGATGACCTTATTAACTCCGGTTTGACTTCCTATTACCGCAGAAATATGAATTTTAGCAGGATTGCCACGTGATTTTAGAACCTCAAGAGCAGTCAATATAGATTCGCCTGAAGCTAACATAGGGTCAGATAAAATGACTGTTTTACCTTCAATACTCGGACATGCCATATAATCAGATTCGATACTAAAACTATGGTCGTTTTTTGTTTTTCTAAAGGCTCCAATAAAACCATTTTCAGCCTTGTCAAAATAATTTAAAAACCCTTGATGAAAAGGTAAACCAGCACGCATAATTGTAATTAATACAATATCCTCTTTAGGAGTAGATAGAGTTGCTGTACCTAAAGGTGTTGTTACTTTTGATGTTTTATAATTTAGGGTTTTACTAATTTCATACGCTGTAATTTCCCCCATACGCTCTAAATTACGTCTGAAACGCATAGCGTCTTTTTGTATTGAAACATCTCTAATTTCAGCTATGAACGTGTTAAAAATAGAGTTTTGATCACTCAGGTTTGTATACCTCATAATTAGTCAATCAATTTAATTTCAAATAATTTATCCCAATTTTTACCTGTTACAAAAATTGTATTTGTATCAGGGTTATACGCAATACCATTTAAGACATTCAAGTTGGTGTGTTGGGTTACTTTTTTATGTAATGAGTTACAGTTTATAACTGCTTCAACCTCACCATTAATTGGGTTGATGATGGCAATGCCGTTGCGTTCATAGATGTTGGCGTATATTTTACCACCAATCCATTCCAATTCATTTACACTCTTTATCCTACTAGAGTTGTTATAAATTTGTATATAATCTTCTTCCTCTAATGTTTCGGGATTTAAAGTCCAAATTTTCTCTGTTCCGTCAGATTTGTATAATGTTTTACCATCATTACAAATACCCCAACCTTCATTACTTTTCTTGTAATTGAAGGTTTTTGTTTTTGTGAAATCAGCAGGATTATATATAAACCCTACCTTTTCACGCCAGGTTAATTGAATTAACTCATCATTTAAAATAGTTAATCCTTCACCAAAATATTTTGGTGCTAAATCAATTTTTTGAAGTATTTCACCGGTTTTATAATTTACTTTTCTAAGTGTAGATTTTCCATACTGCCCAGTACTTTCATATAATTCTCCTTTGTAAAATTCCAATCCTTGCGTGTAAGCATTAATATCATGCGGATATTCATTAATGATTTCAAAACTTAATACTTTGGGTTTATGTTGTGCCAAGACTTCAATTACATGTTTTAAAATGACAATGTCATTATTGTAATTAAATGTAGCTTTTAATGTTTTGGTTCCTAGTTTACCAGAGTTAAATGTAAACTCAGGTACTGCAGTTTTTACATCATCTACAAAATAAGTAATATTACTGATGTCATGATTTTTTTTGTTAATAATGGAGAATTTTACGGTTTCACCAAAGCTAATTTTACTTTTTTTGGCATTAGTTTCAATGGAAAATAATTTATTTACATCTTTTTCTTCCTCGGTGCAGGCAATAAAGAAAATGCTTAAAAATATGATTTTTAATGTGTTAAGAGGTTTCATGGAGATAGTTTGATTTTTTAGCAAGGTAAATCAATTAAATCAGATTAAAAAATGATTGTGTACTATGAAAAAGGTTGTATATTTGCAGCGGCAAGTCCTACACAACTAGCTCCTGTTGAATCCTCCAGGGCGGGAACGCAGCAAAGGTAGATGGTTGAGCGGTGTGATGTAGGTCGCTTGCCATTTTTTGTATGCAAAATTTAAACTTTCCAAAGCATCACAATATTTCCAATTTTATTTTCGGTTACTTCTTTTCAAAAAATGTATTTTTACGCTGTTTTTAAATATTTAAATAACACTAATGGCAAAAGTTGTATTGATTACTGGTGGCTCATCAGGTATAGGGAAATCTGTAGCTCATTTTCTTACTAAAAAAGGGTTTATTGTTTATGGTACCAGTAGAAACCCTCAAAAAATTACTGAACAATTACCTTTTAAATTAATCGCTTTAGATGTTTCCAATGTAACTACAATAACTTCTGCAGTTCAAACCATTATTCAAAATGAAGGCCGTTTAGATGTTGTTATTAATAATGCTGGAGTTGGAATAACTGGCCCATTAGAAGAAACACCAGATGTTGAAATTAAAAATGCATTTCAAACAAATGTGTTCGGCCCATTGGATGTTATCAAAGCTGTCTTACCTCAAATGCGAAAACAGGGTGGAGGGTTAATAATTAATGTGACTTCTATTGCGGGGTATATGGGCTTACCATATCGTGGTGTTTATTCTGCTACTAAAGGAACTTTAGAGTTATTGACTGAAGCTCTAAGAATGGAAATTAAGGATTTTAACATTCAAATGACTAATATAGCTCCTGGTGATTTTGCTACCAATATTGCTTCCGGACGTTACCATTCACCTGTATTAGAAAATTCACCATATAAAGTACCGTATGGAAATACCTTAGCATTAATGAACGAGCATGTAGATCATGGAAGTGATCCTATTGAAATGGCTGAAGCTATTTACAAAATAATCAATACCAAGCGCCCAAAAATACATTATAAAGTAGGTGCGTTTATGCAGAAGTTTTCAATAGTTTTAAAACGCATATTACCAGATACCTTTTACGAGAAATTATTACTAAATCATTACAAATTATAAAAGCTTTTTTGTTAAATTTAAAATACAGTTAGAGGTTTTTACTTCTAGATATATAAACTTATAAAACTAAACCGATGAAATTTTTTATTGATACTGCAAATTTAGATCAAATTAGAGAAGCACAAGCGTTAGGTGTGCTAGATGGGGTAACTACAAACCCATCATTAATGGCTAAAGAAGGCATAACAGGTACAAACAATATTTTAAAACACTATGTTGATATTTGTAATATTGTAGATGGAGATGTCAGTGCCGAGGTGATTGCGACAGATTATGATGGGATGATAAGAGAAGGCGAAGCATTAGCAGACTTGCATGATCAAATAGTAGTAAAATTGCCTATGATTAAAGATGGTGTAAAAGCAGCAAAATACTTTAATGATAAAGGTATAAGAACAAACGTTACATTAGTGTTTTCTGCAGGTCAAGCTTTGTTAGCTGCTAAGGCAGGTGCAACGTATGTATCTCCGTTTATTGGTCGTTTAGATGATGTTTCTACAGATGGTTTAAATTTAATTTCAGAAATAAGACAAATTTATGACAACTATGGTTTTGAAACGCAAATATTAGCTGCTTCAGTGCGTCACACAATGCATATTATTGACTGTGCCAAGATAGGATCAGATGTTATGACTGGACCATTAAGCGCAATAGAAGGGTTGCTTAATCATCCGTTAACAGATATAGGTTTAGCAAAGTTTCTAGCAGATTATAAAAAAGGGAATAGTTAATTTAATTGTTGCCAGATACTTTGATTATTTAAAAAAAAATGTATATTGACAGAAATTAATTAATTTAAAATTTTAGAAATGAAAAAATTAACATTAAGCGTAGCTTTAATTGTAGCTTTGGGAGCTGTTTCTTGTAGAGAAACAAAAAAGGAAATGGATAATGCTGAAGAGAAAATTGAAAATGCAGCACAAGCAACTAAAGACGCAGCTGAAGAAGCAGCAAATGCAACTGGTGATGCTGTTGATAATGCAGTAGAGGATGTAAAAGATGCAACCAATGATGCTGTAGATGCAGCAGGTGATGCTGTAGATTCTGCTAAAAATGCCGCTGAAAACGCAGTAGACGATGTAAAAGACGCTGCAGGTAACGTAGCTGATGATGCTAAACAAGCAGCTAATGATGCTGTAAATGCAACTGAAGAAAAAGCTGATGAATTAGTTAAAGACGCTAAAGATGCTTTAAAATAAAATGAGATAATACTCATTGTTCAGATAAAAAAAGCCGCATATTGCGGCTTTTTTTTATCTAAAATTTTTCTTAATTCGATCTAAATCACGTTTGTTGTCACGATCTTTAAGAGTATTTCTTTTATCATGCAGTTTTTTACCTTTACATAGAGCAATATGTAGCTTGGCTAAGCCTTTATCATTTAAAAACAGGCGTAAAGGCACAATAGTTAACCCCGTATTTTTAACTTCACGATGTAGTTTTTTTAGCTCCTTTTTATTTAACAGCAGTTTACGCTCTCTGCGAGTTTTATGATTAAAATATGTGGCGTGAGTGTACTCATCAATGTACATGTTAATTACAAAAAGCTCTTCACGGTCATTAAACTCACAAAAACTTTCTGTTATTGTGGCTTTTCCTTCACGTATTGATTTAATTTCGGTACCTACAAGCATGACTCCAGCATCATAAGTATCTATAATTTCGTATTCAAAACGAGCTTTTTTATTTTGTATGTTTATTTTTTTCTGCTTCATGTGTCACAAAAATAAAGTTTGTTTTACAACTTAATAGCTTCTGTAGTGGTTATTTCTTGTAAAAAGGAATGAAATAACTAATGGTATAACCAAAGCCTGCGCCCCAATTAGAATCTTTATATGTTCTTCCGAAACCTGGAATGTATAAATTGTCAAAACCATCAGGTTTATTATTGATAACTAAGTTTTTTAATTGCACGTTTACACCCAGGTATAAGTTGTTAAACACTTCTGCTTTTAAACCAACTATTAGTTCTAGCCAATGGGCAGTATTGCTATCAAACTTTTGTGAATTGTTGTTTAAGCCAGTTTCTCCCCAATAACCAGCACTAGAGTTGTATATGCTATAACTATTTAAGGTATGTGAAAAAGAACTCACACCATAACGTAAGCCTGCATAGATGGCATTGTCCATATCTAGCCAATTTTCATAAGCATTGTAATCAACCCCTATATTAAAATATGACCCTTTTGTAGTGTAATTTACTTGCGTTTCATCATTAGTTCTATTTTCATTTCCGAAGGCTCCAGCCAAATAATAGCGTTTAGAAAATTTATAATCGGCATTAATTTCAAAAGCGGTATAATTACTATTTAAAGCAGATTTGACTAATTTTGAAACATCTGCACCTACACGTAAACCAAAACGATGTGTTTTTACAGAATCTTGTTTGACATCTTCCTGTGCGTTGATTGCAAAGGAGCAAATGAGACTAATGATAAATATGTACGTGCGCATTGTTTGAGTTTTCAATTGTATTGTTTTCAACAGTCGTATTTAATATCCAGTTATCAGTATCGGTTGTAAAACCAAAATTTACGTCGTCAAATTTATTTTTAAATCCACAAGCCTTTGAAATATAGATTTGGTTATTTTGATAACTAATTGTGATGTCATCTCCATTTCCAGTAGTGAAATCATCCGAGTCATCATCTGGTGTACCGTTGTCGTTTATCGCATAATCTTTTATTAAAGTATATGACGTGTTGTTTTCTAAAATGCGCAACGGAATAGCAATTGAGTCTCTAGTGCTTTCAATACCATAAGTCAATGCGTTATTCTCTCCAATAATTAATAAATTTGTAACTGCTTTTAATGCATCATTATCTGCCACATCATAAAAACGAATAACCAATTGTGCGGTATCTGCATTTGTTTCTGTACAAATATCATCTTTTTCACAGCTAATGATTACTGCTAATAAAGTGATTATAAAAAGTAGTTTTTTCATAAATTGATTTTGAATGAAAACAAAAATAACAGTATTTTAATGTATTCACTTATAAAAGTTATTAAAGTTTCTCTAAAAATGAACCTTTACGTTATTTTTCCGTCTATAGAGTAGTGGGTATGAATAAAACAGAAGATATATCAGATGCGGAATTAGTAACACGATACAAATCAGGAGATCGTAAAGTGCTGGTTATTCTTGTTAACCGTTGGCATAAGGCGTTCTGTAAACAAGCGTATTGGTATACTAAAAACGCTGAGCTTTCAAAAGACATTACTCAAGACAGTTGGACTGTAATTATTGACAAACTACCCTCATTAAAGCAACCTGATAAATTTGGTAGTTGGGGGTTGAGTATTGTTATGAGAAAGGCAATTGACAGTTTACGTGAGCAAAATAAATATAGAGAACTTGATTCTTTTTCTGAAGTCAATCTCATTGAAGAAGAAGTGAACACCCAGTCTTGTCATAAATTTATTTTAAAAGAAATAAAAAACTTGTCAAATGAGCAACAAGCAGTTTTAAAGCTATTCTATGTAGAAGGTTATAAGATTTATCAAATTGCAGAAATTTTAGATATAGCAAAAGGAACAGTAAAATCAAGATTATTTACTGCGAGAGAAAAATTAAAATTAATATTAAAAACAAATAATTATGAAAGATAATACTGAGGATATAGACAGGTTGATAAAAAATGCTTTAACTGAGGAAGAAGCAAAATTTTATGATGAATTAGATGAGCAAACCTTTTTTGGAATGTTAGGAGGAGTGTTCACCGGAAAATTAAAGTGGTTGTTAATACTAATGAATAGTGTAACAGTGTTTGCTTTTATTGGTTTAATATATTGCATTATGCAATTTGTTGATACAGATGTTACAAATGAACTTATTAAATGGGGAATTTTAGGAATGTTTTTTATGCTAATGATGTCTATGATAAAACTTTTTGTCTGGTTGCAAATGGATAAAAACGCATTATTAAGAGAAATAAAACGTATAGAACTTCAATTGGCTGCTTTGTCAAGTAAATTGCCATAATAGCGTCTCTGAAATATTGTATTTGAAAATGGAAAGATGCTTTAAAAATCGGTTTGTTTTTAGTAAATTGCAGAACTTTCAGGGATGATTTCTCTCCCACGCTGAATTTTCGAATACTTTTCGGAAGGATAAAGGTAGAGAAGGAATGGTTATTTATTTATTTTAAATTATTTAAAAAATGGCTGTTTTAGAACACGTAACGTCACAACAAGCAATTGAATTAGAAGACAAACATGGTGCACACAATTACCACCCATTACCAGTAGTATTATCTAAAGGTGAAGGCGTATATGTTTGGGATGTAGAAGGAAAGAAATATTACGATTTTTTATCGGCATATTCTGCAGTAAATCAAGGGCATTGTCACCCAAAAATTGTTGGAGCAATGGTAAACCAAGCACAACAATTAACCTTAACATCAAGAGCATTTTACAATGATGTATTAGGGAAATATGAAAAATACGCCACTGAATTATTTGGTTTCGACAAGTTGTTGCCAATGAATACAGGTGCAGAAGCCGTAGAAACTGCATTAAAATTATGTAGAAAATGGGCTTATGAGAAAAAAGGTTTATCTGAAAACGAAGCAGAAATTGTAGTGTGTGAGAATAACTTTCACGGACGTACAACAACAATCATCTCTTTTTCTAATGATCCAGTTGCAAGAACCAATTTTGGGCCTTTTACAAACGGATTTGTTAAAATTGAATACAATAACTTAACTGCCTTAGAAGAGGTGTTAAAAAGTAATAAAAACATTGCTGGATTCATGGCAGAACCTATTCAAGGTGAAGCTGGAGTTTATGTGCCATCTGAAGGGTATTTAGCAGGAGCAAAGGCATTGTGTAATAAATATAATGTGTTGTTTATTGCTGATGAAGTTCAAACAGGAATTGCACGTACTGGTAAACTAGTTTGTGTTGATCATGAAGATGCTAAACCAGATATTTTAATTTTAGGTAAAGCCTTAAGTGGTGGAGCATATCCAGTATCAGCTGTATTAGCGAATAACAATATTATGGATGTAATTCAACCAGGAAATCACGGAAGTACATTCGGTGGAAATCCGGTTGCGGCTGCTGTTGCTATAGCTGCTTTAGAAGTAGTTAAGAATGAAAATTTATGCGAAAATGCTGAAGTATTAGGACAATTATTCCGTTCAGAAATGAATAAGTTTATTGAAACTAGTTCTATAGCTACTTTAGTACGAGGAAAAGGATTATTAAACGCCGTTGTTATTAACGATACTGAAGACAGTGATACTGCTTGGAATATTTGCATGAAGTTGCGTGATAATGGTTTGTTAGCAAAGCCAACCCACGGTAATATTATCCGTTTTGCACCACCTTTAGTAATGACTAAAGAACAATTATTAGATTGTGTATCTATTATTATATCGACTTTAAAAGAGTTTGAAAAATAATACGATTTGTATAAAGCATAAAAAAGCCACTCAATTGAGTGGCTTTTTTTATGCTTATTAAAAAGATAAATGTTACTTTCTTGATATAACTTTTTCAACAGCTTTAATAATTGCTGTGTCATCAAGGCCATACTTTTCCATTAATTGTGCTGGTGTTCCAGATTCTCCAAAAGTATCATTTGTAGCAACAAACTCTTGAGGTGTAGGCGTGTTAAGAGCTAATACTCTTGCAACACTTTCTCCTAAACCACCTAAATGGTTATGCTCTTCTGCAGTAACTACACAACCTGTTTTAGCAACAGATTTTAATATTGCATCTTTATCTAAAGGTTTTATAGTGTGAATATTAATAACTTCTACAGAAATTCCTTTTGCTTCTAAGGCTTCAGCTGCTTTTAATGATTCCCAAACTAAATGTCCAGTTGCTACAATAGTCACATCTGTACCTTCAGTTAACTGCACAGCTTTTCCTATTTCAAATTTCTGATCAACAGGAGTGAAGTTTGCAACTTTCGGACGTCCGAAACGCAAGTAAACAGGACCAACATAATCAGCAATAGCTTCTGTAGCTGCTTTTGTTTGGTTGTAATCACATGGATTGATAACGACCATTCCTGGTAACATTTTCATTAATCCAATATCTTCTAATATTTGGTGTGTTGCACCATCTTCACCTAAAGTTAATCCGGCGTGAGAAGCACATATTTTTACATTCTTATCAGAATACGCGATTGATTGACGAATTTGGTCATAAACTCTACCGGTAGAGAAATTTGCAAATGTTCCTGTAAATGGAATTTTACCACCAATTGTCATCCCTGCAGCAACGCTCATCATGTTAGCTTCGGTAATTCCCATTTGGAAAAAACGCTCAGGATTGTTATCAATAAATTCATCCATTTTTAATGAACCAACTAAGTCGGCACATAAGGCTACCACATTTTCATTCTTTTTACCCACAGCTGCTAAACCAGCTCCAAAACCAGAACGTGTATCTTTTTTACCTTGATCTATATATTTTTTCATTGTTGTAGTGCTTGTAGATTAATAATCTCCTAAAGTTTCAGGATTCTGTGCTAAGGCGTTTGCTAATTGCTCATCATTAGGTGCTTTACCATGCCAAGCATGAGTATTCATCATGAAATCTACACCGTTACCCATTTCTGTATGCAATAAAATACAAACAGGTTTTCCTTTTCCTGTACGGCTTTTTGCTTCAGCTAAAGCATTAAGAATTGTGTCAATGTCGTTTCCTTCTTTTACATCTAAAACATCCCATCCAAAAGCTTCAAATTTAGCTTTTAAATCTCCTAATGGCAACACATCATCTGTAGCGCCATCAATTTGTTTTTTGTTGTAATCTACTGTTGCAATATAATTGTCTACTTTGTTTCCAGCGGCATACATTGCAGCTTCCCAAATTTGCCCTTCTTGTAATTCACCATCACCGTGTAAACTGTATACAATTGTATCTTCTCCGTTTAACTTTTTAGTTAAAGCAGCTCCAATAGCAACACTCATTCCTTGTCCTAATGATCCCGAAGCTATACGAATACCTTCCAAACCTTCATGAGTAGTTGGGTGTCCTTGTAAACGTGAATTCAGCAATCTGAATGTGTTTAATTCTGACACTGGAAAGTACCCATTACGTGCTAAAACACTGTAATATACAGGTGAAATATGTCCGTTTGATAAAAAGAACAAGTCTTCATTGAAACCATCCATTGTAAAGTTGGTGTCATGAGTCATAACCTCTTTATATAAACAAACTAAAAATTCAGTACATCCTAAAGAACCTCCTGGATGACCAGAATTTACTTTGTGTACCATTCGTAAAATATCTCTACGAACTTGAGTAACTTGATCTTGTAATTGTTGTGTTGACATGTTGTGTTGTTAAAATAATTTACAAAAATAGATTTTTACGGCCTATTATAAAACTATTTTGACTTCAATTATTCATGATTAAATAGATTTGCTAACAATTTTGAATATATTAAGATTTACTTGTGTTTTAGTTGTTATATTTGCTACTTCATTGAATTTGATTTATGCAATTTGAAATAAACGCAAAAGACCCTCAGACTAAAGCAAGGGCAGGTAAAATGACTACTGATCATGGAGTTATTGAAACCCCTATATTTATGCCTGTTGGTACTATTGGTACTGTAAAAGGTGTACACCAAACTGAGCTTAAAAATGAAATTAATCCTGATATTATTTTAGGAAACACCTACCATTTGTATTTACGACCTGGTATGGAAATCATGGAGAAAGCAGGAGGTTTACATAAATTTATGAATTGGGATAGAAACATCTTAACCGATTCTGGAGGATACCAAGTGTATTCATTATCATCTAATAGAAAAATTAAGGAAGATGGTGTAAAATTTAAGTCGCATATTGATGGCTCATACCATTTCTTTTCTCCAGAATTTTCTATGGATATTCAAAGAAGTATAGGTGCTGATATTTTTATGGCATTTGATGAATGTACGCCATACCCGTGTGATTATAATTATGCGCGCCGTTCAATGCATATGACACACAGGTGGTTGGACAGATGTATAAAACATATAGGGGAAACCCCTGTAAAATATGGCCATGACCAAGCATTTTTTCCTATTGTTCAAGGAAGTACATATAAAGACTTACGTAAACAATCAGCAGAATTTATAGCTTCAAGAGAAGCCGTAGGTAATGCTATTGGTGGGTTGTCTGTTGGTGAACCAGCAGAGGAACTTTACGGAATGACTGAGGTTGTTTGTGAGGTTTTACCTGAAGACAAACCACGTTATTTAATGGGTGTAGGTACACCAATTAATATTTTAGAAAACATTGCTTTAGGGGTTGATATGTTTGACTGTGTAATGCCAACTCGTAATGCACGTAATGGGATGTTATTTACAGCGTATGGCTCAATAAACATCAAAAATAAAAAATGGGCAGATGATTTCTCTCCAATAGACGAGATGGGAATCACATGGGTAGATACGTATTATTCAAAAGCTTATGTACGTCACTTATTTACAGTAAATGAAATGTTAGGGAAGCAAATTGCTACAATTCATAATTTAGGGTTTTATTTATGGTTAACTCGTGAGGCAAGAAAACATATTGTTGCTGGTGATTTTAGAGAGTGGAAAGAGAAAATGGTAAAGCAAATGAATAACAGATTGTAATGCTAAAAATACTCGATAAATATATTTTAAAACGCTATTTAGGAACTTTTTCAGTAATGTTATTACTGTTTATCCCTATTGGTATTATGGTAGATTTATCTAGTAAAATAGATAATTTGTTGCTAAACAATGCACCACTTGATAAAATCATTTACTTCTATTTTAACTTTACAATATACATAGGTTATATATTGTTTCCTTTGTTTTTATTTCTTTCAGTAATTTGGTTTACTTCAAAACTTGCTAATAAAACTGAGATTGTTGCTATATTAAGTTCAGGTATATCGTTTAGTCGTTTTCTACGTCCATATCTAATTGGGGCTGCGTTTGTTGCCATATCTTTTTTTTTAATAGGGATGTATGTACTGCCAAATTCAAGTAAAGAATACAATGAATTTAAATATGAATATATAAACCCTGATAGAAAAACTAGAGAAACTACAAATGTATTCAGACAACTAAGTGATAATGATTATTTGTATGCTTCAAGTTTTGATTCAAAGAATAAGCAAGCCTATAATTTCACATTAGAACATTTTGAAGACAATGTTTTAAAATATAAAATTGAAGCTACTAAAATTAAGTTTCAAGAAAAAGACACCAGCTATAGGTTAACCAATTACATTAGAAGAAATATTGGGGAGTTTCACGATGAAATTATTAGAAAAACAAGAAAGGATACTGTTTTTGATTTCGATTTAGACGACTTAGCTCCAGTTAATTATATTGCAGAAACACTTAGTAATAGTGAGTTAAACACGTTTATAGAAAAAGAGAAACAACGTGGTTCTAGCTATGTAAGCCGTTATGAGGTAGTTAAATACAAACGTTGGAGTATTCCGGTTTCAGCATTTATACTAACAGTTATTGCTGTAGCAGTATCTGCAATGAAACGTAGAGGAGGTATGGGAGTAAATTTAGCTTTTGGTATTGCATTAGCTTTTATATTTATATTTATAGATAGAATGTTTAGTGTAATGGCAGATCAATCTGGTTTTAACCCATTATTAGCTGTCTGGTTGCCAAATATTATATTTGGTATTCTTGCTATTATCTTATTGAACAATGCTAAACGATAAATTAAAAAGCTATCTACATTTACACCTCATTGTTTTTATTTGGGGCTTTACTGCAATTTTAGGAAAATTATTATCTATAGATGCTATATCACTAGTATGGTATCGTATGTTTTTGGCAGGTATCTTTATATATGGATATATAAAGATCAAAAAAATAACCTTAAAAATTCCTCCCCGAAAAATCCTACATTATATTTTTGGAGGTGTGGTTATTGCAGCTCATTGGATTACCTTTTTTTATGCCATTAAAATATCTAATGTTTCAATAGCGTTGGCAACCATGAGTACAGGGGCTTTCTTTACTATTTTTATTGAAGCACTTTATAAAAAGAAAAAAATAGATGTTAAGGAACTAATCTTCGGTGTTTTGGCTATTGTAGGCTTGTATATTATTTATAAATCCGAAATAAGCTTACAATTAGGGATGCTTGTTGCTCTAATATCTTCATTTTTGTCTGCAGTTTTCTCAGTATTTAATGCCGACTTTGTAAAGCAAGAAAGTGCCGTAGTCATCTCATTTTATGAAATATGTTTTGGTGTATTGGCAATAACCATATATCTATTATCTAATGGAGAATTACTAAACGGTAGTTTTTTTAACCTTAAACCTTTAGATTACCTCTGGTTATTTATATTAAGTAGCGTTTGTACAGCTTATGCCTTTATCGTATCTGTAGATTTATTAAAGAAATTAAGCGCTTTTACAGTCATGCTAACAATTAACCTAGAACCTATCTATGCAATAGTTTTAGCTGTTATACTTTTTCCGGAGAATGAAAAAATGACCGTAAACTTTTATTTAGGTGCAGCATTAATTTTATTAACCGTTGTGGCTAATGGAGTTATAAAAACGATTAAAAAAAAGAACAAAATAGCAATATAACTGTTGATAGGTTAGTAAAGTTTTTATATTTGCTATCTATAAACAAGACTAGAAACCACTATGGAATATTTAGATTTTGAACTTCCTATTCAGGAGTTAGAAGAACAATTAGAAAAGTGTGCAGTATTAGGTGTTGAGAGTGATGTAGATGTTACCGAAACCTGTAATCAACTTGAAAAAAAATTAGAAGAAAAGAAAAAAGAAATATACAGTAATCTTTCTGCTTGGCAACGTGTTCAGATGTCAAGACACCCATCCAGACCGTATACATTAGATTATATAAAGGCTATTTGTGGCGATACTTTTGTTGAGCTACATGGTGATAGAAATGTACGTGATGATAAAGCCATGATTGGTGGTTTAGGTAAAATAGGTGATCAATCATTTATGTTTATCGGACAACAAAAAGGCTTTAACACAAAAACACGTCAGTACAGAAATTTCGGAATGGCAAATCCTGAAGGATATAGAAAAGCATTGCGTTTAATGAAATCCGCTGAAAAATTCGGAATTCCTGTGGTAACTCTAATTGATACACCAGGTGCATACCCAGGTTTAGAAGCTGAAGAACGTGGACAAGGTGAAGCTATTGCTCGTAATATTTTAGAAATGACACGTCTTAAAGTGCCAATTATCTGTGTGATTATTGGTGAAGGTGCTTCAGGAGGTGCGTTAGGGATAGGTGTAGGTGATAAAGTACTAATGTTAGAAAACACATGGTATTCTGTTATTTCACCAGAATCATGCTCGTCTATTTTATGGCGCAGTTGGGAATATAAAGAACAAGCTGCTGATGCCTTAAAATTAACAGCTAAAGATATGAAGAAACTGAAATTGGTTGACGAAATTGTTAAAGAACCAATTGGTGGAGCTCATAGAGATAGAGAAAAAACATTTAAGATTGTTTCTAAAGCAATTACCAAGTCTTTTGATGAATTTAAAAACTTATCACCAAAAGATTTAGTAGCACAACGTATGGATAAATATTCCCAAATGGGAGTCTTTAGTGAGTAGTACTACTAAACTCAATAACTTAAAAAAAGCCGAAGTACTATCTTCGGTTTTTTTTTAAGTTATTAACAAGAAAACAAAGTTATTAACACCTTTATTGTTGATAGCTAGTGAATTACTATTATTAGATTAAGCAGTAAAAAAGAGTATTTTCGTTGCTATGGAAAACCCCAATATTGTAAAAGGATATCAAGTTGATAAAAGCACACTTATCAACTTAGAAAAAGGAAAAATACCGCCTCAAGCTACTGATTTAGAAGAAGTTGTTCTTGGAGCAATGATGATAGATAAAAAAGGTGTTGATGATGTTATTGATATTTTACACCCTGAAGCATTCTATAAACAAGCCAATCAATATGTGTTTGAAGCCATATTTAAGTTGTTTGAAAATTCTGAACCAGTTGACTTATTAACGGTATCACAACAACTTAAAAAAGATGAAAGATTAAATGTAGTTGGTGGCGATTTTTATTTAATTTCCTTAACTCAAAAAGTATCTTCCTCTGCACATATTGAGTTTCATGCGCGTATCATTTTGCAGAAATTTATAGAAGATGCTTATGATGAAACTAAAGATGTTTTTGATTTATTAGATAATGCAGAAGCAAAATTATACGAGGTTACTCAAGGAAATATTAAAAAGTCATCCGAGTCAGCTCAAGATTTAGTATTGCTTGCTAAAAAGAAAATTGAAGAAATTTCAAATAAAGATGGAACTAGTGGTATTCCTACAGGGTTTACCAAGTTAGATGCACTTACATCTGGATGGCAACCGTCAGATTTAATTATCGTAGCAGCAAGACCTGGTATGGGTAAAACAGCATTAACATTAACAATGGCAAGAAATAT
>JBMZDR010000025.1:0-24348 GCA_049614485.1 Flavobacteriaceae bacterium | reverse complement strand
TAGCCCAGAAAATAGAGTAAAGCTTGAGAAGATTTTTTTAGAAAAAGGTGTGGAATTACTTGGTAAGGTACAAACAGAAAACCCTGATAGAAGAAAAAGACCATTAGGTGATACTGTTAAATCTCATAAAACCTTTGGTACTGGCACATTGTTTTTTACATGGAGAAATATTTCAAACACCTGTCCTTTAGTGTTTTGGTGGGATGTTCCGGGTCATAATTGGTTGCCTCTTTTTGGCCTTAAAAATAGAGGGTTATAAATTATTTTTATATATTGTAATAAATGAAAATTTCAGAAAGAACATATAATAAGAAAGATGTCATAGCTTTTAAAAGCACTAAAGCAAGGTTTGGTGGGCTTTCAAATATGGCTGGTGGTTACTCAATTAGAGTAAACGACATTATAATACCTTCTGCAGAAGCGTTATATCAAGCTTGTCGTTATCCATTATTTCCTGCTATACAGCAAGAAATAATTGAGCAAAACAGTCCTATGACTGCTAAAATGATTAGTCGCAAATATTTAAACCATACAAGGCAAGATTGGGAAGAAGTGAAATATTCAATAATGTATTGGGTTTTAAAAGTTAAGTTATCTCAGAATTATGATAAATTTTCTAATGCATTAAAAGAAACAGAAACTAAGTCAATAGTAGAGTTATCAAATAAAGATAAAGATTGGGCTGCTGTAGAAATTGAATCAAATAAATTAATTGGGAAAAATGCCTTAGGTCGTTTGTTAATGCAGTTAAGAGAAGAGTTCGTTTTTGAAAACAATGATATCAATTGTGTACAGCCTTTAGACATATACGGTTTTTTGCTATATGGCTCTTCAATTGAAACAGTTTGTAATCCTATTTTTGAGTTTGAAAATAACATTCTGTTTGATTTAGATCTAGCTTAATAACAATAATACGTTCTGATTTTAAATTAATAGTAATGGTTTTGTATATGATGTTTCGCTTATTTTAGCGTAAAATTGTTAAATAAAATCTGAGAAGCTTTTTCGTAAGTAGACTAATACGGTGTTATTTTGCAGTTTTTATATTCGTCTAATTGTTCTGTTAAACTGGCAAAAACAAATTCATTAGAATGATTATATATGGTTTCGTTATACTTATTTACTTCTACAGAATTTAATTCTACTTTTTTGTATTTTTCTTTTTGTTCTTGATAATGAATTAGTAGTGCAATTCGTGGTGTTATAGGATAATATATATCTAACTGTGCAATTGTACCTTTATAATTTAATTGGTCAATCTTATTATTTATTAATGGTTGGTCAGATGTGATAAAATCAATTTCAGAAGTATTCTCTAAAAATATAAATTTGATGTGTTTGTCATAAGTTAAGGTATCAGCAATACTCGTGGCGTATATAAACGGCAGAAAATTTAGGAATTTTGGCGATAAATAATCGTATTTCTCTATAACATCTTTAACTTTTAATTGCATATTTTTTGTTCTGAGATACTGAAAAGATATATATATCATTGTAAAAAATAATTCCATTTCATCGTTCAAAAAAGAGAGGTCTTCATATGTTCTAATACTGATTAACTTTTTTCCAAAATTTTCAAATATCAAATGAGAATCTTCCATTGTATTTGTACGGAGTAAATTTAACGTCTCTTTTAGCTCATCATTTAAATTAATTGTTTTGGTTAGCCTTTTTAACTTGGAATATGACGTAAATGTTTCATAAAACTCTAAATTAATTTTGATAGTAGATTCTTTACTCCATTGGTTAACTAGCTTTTTAAGAATAATTTCCTCTTCTTGAGTAAATTCTTCAAGTGCATAAAAATACCTTTGTTGCGCTAAACCTTCGGGATTAGCTTTTATGATTTTTCCTGATTTTTTAATTAGTGCTGGTACTTGGTTGTTTTCAGACCACGCTTTCAAGTATTCTTTCCAAACATAGTGATGTTTCTTTTTTACTTGCATTGTGTTTTTAAAATACCAAATTTACCAGAGGAGGGCTATTACCAACTGTAATGTGTATGATTAGTGTCGTGTTTAGGCTCCTAAATTAGTAAATAAAAACTGAATAGCTCCCTCTGTTTTTTACAACGTACTTATTCATAGCTAAACCGTTATCCTCAAACTTTAAAAAATGCATTTCAATTAAACTAGTGCATCCTTACAGTAAATTATGACATGCAAATGTTAGAATATAAAAAAGCACTTTTTGTAATGGGTAAATGATAAAATAGATGAATTATTATTTTGAGAAAACTTTTGCAACACCATTGCATTAAAAAATATTATATATTTGTTTAATGAAATTTTTAGCCTTCATACTGTCTATTTATATTTTCGCACTTAATTTAACACCGTGCGAAGATGGTATTGTGTCTGATGGTGAGGTGAAAACAGAAATTTCACACTCAACAGATGACCATCAGCATCAAGGTTCAGATTTATGTTCACCTTTTTGCATTTGTCAATGCTGCCATATCAATGCCACACATCATCAATTTGTTTATACTAACATTGATTTTAGGTATATTTCTACACAAGATTTTTTCTATCATAAGAGTTTAGAAAAAGAAATCACAACTTCCATATTACAGCCACCTCGGGCATAATTCAGTTTTTTAGAGGATAACTATATCCAATTTTGAGCCTTTAAGGTTCTTTTCATTTCGAATGATTCTAATGATTACAATAGAATTATATCGAAAAGTTTAACTGAATTAACACATTTTCTATGATTAATAAAATCATTGATTTTTCAATCAATAACAAATTCATTATTGGTTTGCTAACGCTTACCATTGTTGGAGCAGGTATTTGGAGTATGACCCAAGTACCCATTGATGCTGTTCCTGATATTACCAATAACCAAGTTCAAGTCATTACGCAAGCACCCAATTTAGGCACAGAGGATATAGAACAATTTGTTACGTATCCTGTGGAAGTGGCAATGAGCAACTTGCCTGATGTAAAGGAAATCCGTTCCATTTCTCGTTTTGGCTTATCTGTGGTTACTATAGTTTTTGACGATGATATGGGAACCTATCTACCACGTCAATTAGTAGCCGAAAAATTAAACGAGGTTAAAGAACAAATTCCAAGTGGTTTTGGCGAGCCAACTATGGGACCCATTTCTTCTGGTTTAGGAGAAATTTATCAATACACACTTAAAGTAAAACCAGAGTATAAAGACAAATATTCGGTTACTGATTTGCGTACAATGCAAGATTGGATTGTGCAACGTCAAATGGCTATGGTAGAAGGTGTCGTTGAGGTAAATGCTATAGGTGGAAAAATTAAGCAATACGAAGTTGCTGTAGACCCAAACGAACTAAAAGCTATTGGTTTAACAATTACCGATGTTTTTGAAGCTCTTGAAGCTAACAATCAAAATACAGGTGGCGCATACATAGAAAAGAACCATCAAGCCAATTTCATTCGTGGTGAAGGTTTAGTGCGTAGTTTAGAGGATATTAAAAAAATTACAGTTAAAAACACAAACAATATTCCAATTACCGTTGGCGACATTGCTACGGTACAATTTGGTGCTGCTATTCGTTATGGCGCTTTAACTCAAGATGGCGAAGGCGAAGTAGTTGGTGGTTTGGTTATGATGCTTAAAGGCGCTAATTCAAACGATGTCATTGAGAATGTAAAAGTGAGAATGGCTCAAATTGAAAAGTCATTGCCAGAAGGAGTCATTATAGAACCTTTATTAGACCGCAGCAAATTAATTGCAGAAACAACCTCAACGGTGGCTACCAATCTAATTGAAGGGGCATTAATAGTGATATTTGTTCTTATTTTCTTATTAGGTAATTGGCGTGGTGGTTTAATAGTAGCTTCAACAATTCCATTATCCTTGTTGTTCGCATTTATACTAATGAATGTGTTTGATGTTTGGGCTAACCTAATGAGTCTAGGAGCAATAGATTTCGGAATTATTGTCGATGGTGCTGTGATTATTGTAGAAAGTACAGTTTTTCTTATTGCTTCGCAAGTCTTAAAGAAAAGGAAATTGACATCTAAAGAACGTGATGGCGTTGCAGCAGATGCCTCAAAAAAAATGATGAATGCTGCGTTTTTTGGTCAGTTGATTATCCTTATTGTTTTTCTACCCATTTTAGCCTTACAAGGTATCGAAGGAAAAATGTTCAAACCAATGGCTTTGACTTTCATTTTTGCTATGATTGGTGCAATGGTACTTTGTTTGACGTATGTGCCAATGATGTCGGCACTTATTTTAAGAGCACCAAAATCAGACAAGAAATCCTATGGCGATAAGTTTGTGTGTTGGGTTGAGGACAAATATCAACCGCTGTTAGAGAAGGCTCTACATAAAGGAAAGCTAATAGTTGGAATTGCAATTGTCTTATTCGGTATTACAGTTTTTATGTTTACCAAAATGGGTGGTGAATTTATTCCACAACTCGATGAAGGTGATATAGCGTTTCACGCCATTTTAAAACCTGGTAGTTCACTTACAGAAACTATTGAGACTACCACCAAAATTGAGCAAATTGTAAAAGCAAAATTTCCTGAAGTTGAGAAAATTGTAAGTCGTATTGGTGTTGCAGAAATTCCAACAGACCCTATGCCAATGGATTTAGCAGATGTGTTTGTAATACTGAAACCCAAAAGTGAATGGACAACTGTCGAAACAAAAGATGAGCTCATTGAAAAAATGAAAGAAGCTGTTGAAATCGTTCCTGGTGTAAATTATGAATTTACCCAACCTATCGAAATGCGTTTTAACGAATTGCTTGAAGGTGTTAGAGAAGACATAGCTATTAAACTTTATGGAGAAGACATAAATGTATTGTCTCAAAAAGCAGAAGAAATATCTAAAATCATTGCAGGTACTGAAGGTATTGGTGATATGAAAGCTGAAGCTACAACTGGTTTACCGCAAATGACCATTTCATATAACAGAAATAAATTAGCACAATATGGACTACAAATAAATACCTTAAATCAAATTGTACAATCAGCTTTTGCTGGAGGTACAGCAGGTGTGATTTTTGAAGGTGAAAAACGATTTGATTTGGTAGTTAGGTTAAGTTCTCATAACCGTAAAGACATAACGGATGTTCAAAATTTATTTATCAACCTACCTTCTGGCACACAAATCCCACTTCGTGAAGTAGCAGATGTAAGCTACAAAGCAGGTCCAATGCAAATAAGCAGAGATAACACTAACAGAAGAACCTATGTAGGTATTAATGTAAGAGGTCGTGATGTAAAATCGTTGGTAGGTGAAATCAAAACTAAATTAGATGCACAATTAGAACTACCATCAGGTTATTTCATTCGCTATGGAGGTGCTTTTGAAAATTTAGAACGTGCCAGTAACCGTTTACAAACCGTTGTTCCTATTGCCTTGTTACTCATTTTTGTGCTAATATATTTTGCATTAAAATCATTACCACAAACCTTAATGATTTACATCGCTATTCCAATGGCAACCATTGGTGGCGTTGTTGCCTTATGGATGCGTGATATGCCTTTTAGTATTTCGGCAGGTGTTGGTTTTATTGTACTGTTTGGTGTTGCAGTTTTAAATGGATTGGTAATGATAAGCGGACTCAACGAATTAAAAGAAGAAGGTGTAACCAATCTTAAAGATAGAATCATAGAAGGTACAAAACGAAGAATTAGACCTATTATGTTAACTGCTTTTACAGATGTGTTAGGGTTTTTACCAATGGCAATTTCTGCATCAGCTGGTGCAGAAGTTCAGAGACCTTTAGCAACTGTTGTAATTGGTGGTTTATTAACCTCTACATTATTAACATTATTCGTTTTACCCATTTTATACCATTGGGTAGAAAACAAATCGTTTAAATTTCAAGTAAATAAAAAATTTGTAACGGCAACAGCTATTATAGTTTTTATGTTTTTGTTGCCAATAACAGGAAACGCTCAACAAGTTAGCAATTCTTTACCTATTGTTTCAATGCAAGAAGCTGTGAAAATGTCAAAAGAGAACTACCCAAGTTTAAAACAACGTCAGCTAGAAATTGATAAACAGCAACAATTAAAAGGAACTGCTTTCGATTTTGGCTCAACTCAAATTTTTACTGGTGGCGAGGAAATTAAAGACGGTTCAGGTATTTACACAGCTATTGGTGTTGGGCAATCTAATATAAATGTGTTTGGTATTTCGCCAAAGAGAAAATTACAGGAGCAACGTATTCAGTTAGCCCAAAAAGCTTTTCAGCTTTCAGAATTAGAATTAGAATTGGAAGTTAAAAAGGCTTGGGCAAATGCCTTACAGAGTAAAAGGAAGTATAATTTATACAAAGAGTTAGATTCTATTTATGCCAATTTTGAAAAAGCAGTTGTATTAAATTATGAAGTAGAAGCTATTTCGCGGTTAGAATATTCGGCTGCCAAAAATCAAGTAGTGCAGATTCAGAATAAATTTATGCAATCAGAAAGTGAATACGCTATTGCATTACAAAAGTTAAACCTTTGGTTGGTTTCTGATGTATTTTATACGGTTCAGGATGAAATTGATGTAGAGAACGAAATAAATGTAGATTCCTTTAGTTTAGAAGCACACCCTTTGTATACTATGTCTCAACTTCAAGTAGCTGAAGCTGAAGCAAATTATAAAGCTGCTAAAGCCGAAAGTTTACCAAAATTCAATATTCAAGGTGGTTTGCAAAAAGTAAATGGAAATTCTGGATTCTACACCTATCAAGCAGGTATTTCCATACCGTTTTTATCTGGTACAACAAAAAAACAGATTAGAACAGCAAAATTCAATAAGGAAATTGCAGCAGTAAATATGTTATACAAACAGAAGGAAGTACAATCTAAATTTAATCAAGCGAAAGTAAATTACCAAAAATGGAAAACGTCTTGGCTATTTTATAAAGATGACGTATTACCGCTTATTAAAGAGCAGAAAACAGGAGCTTTATTTGCTTATAAAGAAGGAGAAATAGATTACTCTGCCTTTACACAGCTTATAAACCAAGCTATTCAATCAGAGTTAGAAGCTCAAACGGCATTCGTAAATTATTTACAAAGCATTTTTGAATTACAATATTTTAAACAATAAGACAATGAAAAATAGATCATTTAATATCCTACTAATAGTAATGTTGGCCTTTTTGGTAACTGCGTGTGGTAATAAAGAAAATCATAACGAAAATGATGGGCATTCTCATAGTGAAGATGAACATTCCCATAATGAAGAACCAAAAAATGACGTAAGTGAAGAACATCACGAAGATGAAGAAGTGATGCTATCTGCACAACAATTTGAAGCCTTAAAAATGAAAATAGACACTTTAGCATTACGCAATATGAGTGGTTATGTGGAAGCTAACGGAACATTAGAAGTGCCACCACAAAATGAAGCTGCAATAACTTCCGTAATTGGAGCAAATGTAGTTTCAATTAAAGTGATTGAAGGCGATAAAGTTAATAAAGGTCAGGTTGTCGCTTATTTATCACATCCTAATATTATTCAAATGCAAACGGATTATCTAAATGCATATAGCAATAGCAATTTTTTAAAGAAAAATTATGAACGTCAACAAAAATTGTATAGTGCAGGTGTAGGATCTGGTGCAAATTTTCAAAAAGCAGAAGCAGAATACGAAGCATCAAAGGCAATGGTTAAGGGAATGGCAGCGCAATTAGAATTATTAAATATCAGTACAACATTGGTTCGTAATGGTACAATTGCTCAACAAGTTGCTTTGCGCAGTCCAATTGAAGGTTTTGTTCAAAAAGTTGAGGTGAAAACAGGTCAATTTGTAGAACCTCAATCAGAACTCTTTGAAATTGTAAATACACATCACGTTCACGCTGATTTAATGGTCTTTGAAAAAGATGTGTACAAAGTTAAGAAAGGGCAAAAAGTTACTTTTAATGTCCAATCTACTCAAAATGATGAATTAATTGCAGAAATCTATTCGGTAAGTAAAACATTCGAGGACAATCCTAAGGCGGTACACGTACACGCAGAAATTGAAAACAAAAAAGGAAATTTAATTCCAGGAATGTATATTCAAGGTAAAATTCAAGTAGATAACACTAAAACAAAAGCATTACCCGAAAGCGCAATAATTAAAGAAGGTGATAAGTATTTTGCGTTTTCTGTTGAAAAAGAAAACGATGATTGGAGTTTTAAACCTATTGAAGTGATTTTGGGAGCTAAAGATGGCAATTGGATAGCGGTACAATTTTCTAACGAAATCGAGCCGACTACACAATTTGCCTATAACAATGCCTACTACCTCATTGCAGAAATGAAAAAAGGAGAAGCAGAACATTCACATTAATTATGAACACTATAGAAGAAGTATTAGAATCAAGAAACATACGCGTTACTGCAATGCGTATGTTAATTTACAAGTTTCTTGCAGAAAAAAAGGTAGCTGTTACTTTAAGTGATATTGAAAATGCTTTTGAAAAAGCAGATAGAACAACCTTATACAGAACTATAAAAACTTTTGAAGAAAAAGCAATTGTACATCAAATAAGCGATGGTACTGGGGTTACAAAATATGCACTATGCGAACAAGGCTGTAATTGCGATATTAAAAACGATTTGCACCTACATTTTCACTGCAACAATTGTAATGAAACCATTTGCTTAACAGAACATAAAATCCCTCAAATTAAAGTGCCTGATGGGTTTATTTCAGAAAATGTCAACTTGGTGGTTAAGGGAATTTGCGATAAATGTAGTTGCTAACTATGCACTTCCATTGCACTATATATTAATATAATTTTATCCTAAATTAAAGGATATGAGATTTAATTTAAAAATACCAAATCAACTTAAAGAAGTCTATAATGAAGAGATAAAGCAATATAGATATAATTTGATAAACAAACAGTATAGTAACGCTTGGTATCATTTAGAGCGTAGTCATATTATTGGACAGTCATACCCAATAGAACATACATATTCGCATTGGTTAATGTTGCGCTTTGGTTTGATGCAAAAAAACACTAAAGAAGTCTTTGGTCAATTATTACGCTTAATTGTTGGTGGTTGGAAATCATTTATAAATCAAGTTCCTCTTGGCAATACTGGAGGATCAAATGTGCCACCTTTAAAGCGTATGCCTATTCCAAATGACATTAATGACATATTTAATCCAAATGAAAAAGAAGAAAATTAATTTAAGAGATTTAAAATCAGATTCAGAGCTCCAACATTCTCACAATGATGAACATATTCATACTGGAAATTTAAGTCAAATTAAAGCTTATATTCCAGCAATCATTAGTTTTTTAATGCTAATTATTGGTATTGGGTTAGATTATTTTGATGTTACTTTTTTCAAAGATTGGATTCGTATTCTTTGGTATGTAGTAGCCTATATTCCTGTTGGTTTTCCTGTGGTAAAAGAAGGTTGGGAAAGCATTAAAAAAGGTGATGTGTTTACAGAGTTTTTTCTAATGTCTATTGCAACTATAGGTGCATTCATAATTGGAGAATATCCCGAAGGTGTTGCTGTAATGTTATTCTATGCTGTTGGAGAGTTATTTCAGAGCGCAGCAGTAAATAAAGCAAAGGGTAATATTAAAGCGTTGCTCGATGTTCGTCCTAAAGCAGCTTTGGTTTATCGCAATAATGATTACATTTCTGTAAGTCCAGAAATCGTAGAAATTGGAGAAAAAGTACAAGTACGCCTGGGAGAAAAAGTTCCCTTGGATGGTATTCTACTTTCCGAAAAAGGTTCATTCAACACAGCAGCATTAACAGGCGAAAGCAAACCTGATACGATTGCAAAAGGCGAAAAAGTATTTGCAGGCAGTATTAATATGGATGGCGTTATAGAAATAGAAACCACCAAAGAGTTTAAGGATAGTTCAATTGCTCGAATTCTCGATATGGTACAGAATGCCACAGCCAGAAAATCAAAAACAGAATTATTCATCAGACAATTTGCTCGAATTTACACACCCATTGTTGTGTTCTTGGCTATAGGTGTTACGTTTATACCTTACCTTTTTGTAGTTGATTATGTGTTTAGAGATTGGTTGTATCGTGCCTTAATATTTTTGGTGATTTCTTGTCCTTGTGCTTTGGTAATTTCTATTCCGTTAGGTTATTTCGGCGGATTAGGAGCAGCTTCAAAAAACGGGATTTTGTTTAAAGGCGCTTCCTTTTTAGATGCAATGACCAAGATAAATACATTGGTAATGGATAAAACAGGTACTGTTACAAAAGGTGTTTTTAAAATTAAGGAAGTAATAGCTATCGGTTGGGAGGAATCTGAATTTATGAAATACCTAATGGCTATGGAAGAGCAGTCCACGCATCCAATAGCAAAAGCCATAATGGAGTATAAAGAAAATGGTGAAGATTTTGAAGCGCAAGACGTTTCTGAAATTGCAGGTAAAGGATTAAAAGGAATTGTAAATGGTAAAACAGTTTTAGTAGGAAATAAAGCATTAATGATTGCTAATAATATTGATGTTCCAAATGAAACGGAATCTATTGTAGAATCTATAGTATTTGTATCTATAGATAATGCATTTGCCGGTTATGTTGTCATTGCAGATGAATTAAAAGATGATGCAAAAGAAACAATTGTCAATTTACAAAAAGTAGGAATCAAAAATATTATGATGCTATCTGGAGATAAGGATTCCATTACTCAAAAAGTCGCAAAAGAATTGAATATTGAAAATGCTAAAGGTGGATTATTACCAGAAGACAAGCTAAATGAAGTTGAAATTTTAAAGAAAAATCCAGCAAACAAAATAGCTTTTATAGGTGATGGTATTAATGACGCACCAGTTTTAGCAGCAAGTGATGTAGGAATAGCAATGGGTGGATTAGGAAGTGATGTAGCTATTGAAACAGCAGATGTCATCATCCAAACCGACCAACCTTCAAAAGTTGTTAGAGCCATTAAAATAAGTCGTTCCACACGAAAAATCGTTTGGCAGAACATCATACTGGCATTTGGTATTAAAATAATTGTTTTGATTTTAGGAGCAGGTGGTTTAGCGACAATGTGGGAAGCAGTATTTGCAGATGTTGGTGTTGCACTTTTAGCAATATTAAATGCGGTTAGATTACAACGAATGATGTGGGATTAACTACTTTACTAAATTAAACTTCTGTTAAACAGAACTAACATGTACTAAAATTTCTTACCTTTGTTGATAAGTATGAAGCAAATATTCCATAAAATAATGTCTTTGGCAATGGCTTTTGTAGTGTTATTCTCTACAATGTCGTTTACTCTTAATATGCATTATTGTGGAGATGTTTTGGTAGAAACTGCTATGTTCCATAAAGCGGAAGGATGCGGAATGGAAATGGAAAAACCTTCAGCCGATGGTTGTTCTATTACAAAAAAGAATTGTTGTAATGATGAACAATTGGTAGTTGATGGGCAAGACGAACTACAACTGCAAGTTGACAAAATTTCTTTTGAGCAACACCTATTCATTGCTTCATTTGTTTACACACATGTCAACCTTTTTGAAGGTTTAGATAATAATGTATCTTCTTACGAAGCATACGAACCACCACTCGTCATAAGGCAACTCTACAAGATTGACGAGACCTATTTAATTTGATTTTTAAACAATAGACTGTTTTATCCTATGGCTGTATGTCATAAGGATAATTTTTTGTATTCGGTGTTTTCGTAACACCTATGTCTAACTGTTTAATAATCAAAGATAATGCTAAATAAAAGCATCAAATTTTTAATAGAAAATAAACTCGTAGCTGTATTATTACTTGTTCTCTTTATAGGTTGGGGAACGGTTAATGCACCTTTTAATTGGGATACTGGGTTCTTACCAAGTAATCCAGTTGCTGTAGATGCAATACCAGATATAGGTGAAAACCAACAAATAGTATTTACTAAATGGGATGGTCGTTCACCACAAGATATTGAAGATCAAATTACGTACCCATTAACGACGTCCTTGCTAGGAATTCCTGGGGTAAAAACGATTCGTAGTTCGTCTATGTTCGGCTTTTCAAGTATCTATATCATTTTTGAAGAAGACATAGAATTTTACTGGAGTAGAAGTCGTATTCTCGAAAAATTAAACTCATTACCAAGTGGTTTATTACCCGAAGGTGTTAATCCTGCATTGGGTCCGGATGCCACAGGATTAGGACAAATATTTTGGTACACATTAGAAGGTCGTGATAAAAACGGAAATGTTACTGGTGGTTGGGATTTGCAAGAATTACGCAGTATTCAAGACTACTATGTAAAGTATGCCTTATCATCTGCAAGTGGTGTTTCAGAAGTTGCTTCTATAGGTGGCTATGTTCAGGAGTATCAAGTAGACGTAAATCCAGAACTAATGCGTCAGTATAATATTGGATTGCATCACGTTGTAAAAGCAGTTAAGGAAAGTAATAAAGACATTGGTGCACAGACTTTGGAAATTAACCAAGCCGAATATTTAGTTCGTGGTTTGGGTTATGTGAAATCCATTTCAGACATCGAAAATGCAGTAGTCACTTCAGAAGATTACACCGCAATTAAAATTAAAGACATTGGAAATGTGTCATTAGGCCCTGCAACACGACGTGGTATTTTAGATAAAGAAGGAGCGGAAGTTGTAGGTGCAGTTGTGGTAGCACGTTATGGTGCAAACCCAATGGAAGTGATCAATAATGTAAAAGAGAAAATTAACGAATTAAGTGCAGGATTACCTTCAAAAGTATTAGCGGATGGAAGAACATCACAAGTTACCATAGTGCCTTTTTACGATAGAACAGAACTGATACAAGAAACATTAGGCACACTCAATGAAGCATTAACATTAGAAATACTGATTACCATTTTAGTTATAATCATTATGGTATTTAATTTACGTGCTTCTGTATTAATCTCTGGCTTATTACCTGTTGCGGTTTTAATGGTATTTATAGCAATGAAACTCTTTGGTGTCGATGCTAATATTGTGGCTTTATCAGGTATCGCTATTGCTATTGGTACAATGGTCGATGTTGGTGTCATACTATCAGAAAATATCATTCGGCATTTAGATGAAGATGATGGGACACAATCAATTAATACGGTAGTTTACAATGCTACAGCAGAAGTGTCTGGCGCAATCGTAACTGCAGTAATGACAACCATTATAAGTTTTATTCCTGTATTTACAATGATTGGAGCTGAAGGAAAATTATTCAGACCGTTAGCCTTTACTAAAACATTTGCCTTAACAGCTTCAATTATTGTAGCGTTGTTTTTAATACCACCCTTTGCTGCATTTTTATTTAAAAAGAAAAGCATTAAAACCAATTTTAAATATGTTTTAAATGGCATTTTAATAGCATTAGGTATTGCTGCAATAGTATACGGTTATTGGTTAGGATTAATATTGGTTGGATTTGGAATTGTTGCACTTATAAAGCAACAAGAAATAGTATCAGAGAAACAAGCTAATCTTATCAATATCATTATTTCAGTATCTACAATTGTGTTCTTATTAGCAGAGTATTGGAGACCACTAGGCGTTAGTAAAAGCATCTTTTTGAACCTCATTTTTGTGAGTGTTATTTGTTTTGGTTTATTAGGTGTTTTCTCATTATTTATCAAATATTACACACGTATTTTAAGGTGGTGTTTAGATAATAAGTTGCTCTTTTTATCTGTGCCAACCGCTATTGTAATTGCAGGTTTTTTCATTATGAAAAATACAGGCAAAGAGTTTATGCCCTCATTAAATGAAGGCTCATTTCTACTGATGCCAACCTCGATGCCTCATTCTGGCGTAGAAGAAAACAAACGAGTGTTACAACAGTTGGATATGGCAGTAGCCAGTATTCCAGAGATAAAAACTGTAGTTGGTAAAGCAGGTCGTACAGAATCAGCTTTAGATCCAGCGCCTTTGTCTATGTATGAAAATATTATTCAGTACAAACCAGAATATATGCTGAATAAAAACGGAGAACGTCAACGTTACAAAGTAAATGATGATGGTTTATTTGAATTAAAAGATGGACGTTTCATCGCTAATCCTAATAATACAGAAAATGTCACTTTGAGCGCTGTAGAAAGGTTACAATTAATAGAAGATAATAATGGTGAATTTTATCGAAACTGGCGACCTGAAATACAATCACCAGACGATATTTGGAATAACATTGTTAAAGTTACCAAGTTACCTGGTGTTACTTCTGCACCTAAACTACAACCTATTGAAACACGATTGGTAATGCTGCAAACAGGTATGCGTGCACCAATGGGAATAAAGGTTAAAGGTCAAGACTTAAAACAAATTGAAGCCTTTGGTGTACAGTTAGAAGGGATTTTAAAACAAGCTGAAGGTATTAAAAAAGAAGCTGTTTTTGCAGACCGTATTGTAGGGAAACCCTATTTGTTAATTGATATTGATAGAGAAAAAATTGCACGTTATGGCATTTCGATACAAGATGTTCAAGATGTATTAAAAGTAGCAGTTGGCGGTATGGTATTAACGCAAACGGTAGAAGGTCGTGAGCGATATGGCGTACGAGTACGATACCCAAGAGAATTACGCGCAAACCCAACAGACTTACAACAGATTTATGTGCCAGTTGAAAAAGGTAGTCCTGTGCCATTAAGCGAATTGGCAACTATAAGATACGAACAAGGTCCACAAGTCATTAAAAGTGAAGATACTTTTTTAGTAGGTTATGTCTTGTTTGATAAATTAGATGGTTTTGCAGAAGTAAGCGTTGTTGAAAATGCACAAGCATTGATTCAAGAAAAGATAGATTCTGGTGAGTTAATTGTACCAAAAGGAATCAACTATGCATTCACAGGAACGTATGAAAATCAGTTACGAGCGGAAAAAACCTTATCGGTTGTTGTACCGTTAGCATTGGCAATCATTTTCTTAATTCTGTATTTCCAGTTCCGTTCGGTTGGTACGTCCTTAATGGTATTCACAGGTATCGCAGTAGCGTTTGCAGGTGGTTTTATAATGATTTGGCTCTATGGTCAAGGTTGGTTTTTAAACTTCAATTTCTTTGGTGAAAACCTACGCGACTTATTCCAAATGCACCCAATCAATTTAAGTGTTGCAGTTTGGGTTGGGTTTATTGCACTCTTCGGTATAGCAACCGATGATGGTGTAGTAATGGCAACTTATTTAACCCAAACATTCGATAGAAACACACCAGATAATAAAAAGGAAATTAGAGCATCAGTAGTTGAAGCAGGAGAAAAACGAATCAGACCCTGTTTAATGACTACAGCTACAACCATTTTAGCATTATTACCAGTATTAACCTCTACAGGTCGTGGAAGCGATATAATGATACCTATGGCAATACCAAGTTTTGGTGGAATGCTTATAGCCTTAATAACCTTATTTGTAGTTCCAGTATTATATAGCTGGAAAGCCGAATTTCAACTTAAAAGAACTGTAAAATGAAACAGATAAAATCACACATAAAAACAGTCTTTATGCTTTGTTCGTTATTCTTGAGTCTCTTTGTAAATGCACAGAAATTAGAAACACTTATAGATGAAGCAGTAGCGAACAACCCAGAGATTCAAAAGTTTGAGTTACAATACAAAAGAGCTTCTGAAAAAGTAAAAGAAGTCAATACCATTCCTAATACCGAATTTGGTGTCGGCTACTTTGTAAGTGAACCGGAAACCAGAACAGGTGCACAACGCTTTAAAGTATCTGCTAAACAAATGTTACCGTGGTTCGGAACCATTACATCGAGAGAAAACTATGTCAGTTCATTGGCAGATGCTAAATACGAGGACATTGTTATCGCAAAGCGAAAACTAATGGCTTCGGTATCACAATCCTATTATAATCTATACGCCAACAAAGCAAAGCAAGAGGTCTTAACTGAAAACATTAAACTATTAGAAACTTATGAGACGTTGGCATTAACTTCTGTTGAGGTTGGTAAAGCATCCGCAGTAGATGTGTTGCGATTGCAAATGCGTCAAAACGAAATGCAACAATTAAAAGATGTATTGCAACAACAATTTTTAGCAGAACAAACTAACTTCAATAATCTATTGAATAGAGATAATGATGTTACCGTAAATGTGGTAGATAGTTTGATGATACCTTCTGAAGACTTTGATATTACTTCTGAAAATTTAGCATTACATCCTGAATTGCTGAAATTTGATAAACTCTATCAATCAATAGAACAATCCGAATTATTAAATCAAAAAGAAAGCAGTCCAATGATTGGTTTCGGATTAGATTATATCAATGTTGCTGAAAGACCAAATATGGATTTCAGCGATAACGGAAAGGATATTGTAATGCCAATGGTTTCGGTATCTATCCCAATTTTCAATAAGAAATATAAATCCCAAACCAAACAAAATGATTTGCAACAGCAGGAAATTACTGCTCAAAAACAGGAACGTTTAAATGCATTGGAAACGCTTTTAGACAAAGCGAATAACGAACGCATTTCTGCAAGAATAAGTTATGCTACCCAAACAAAAAACTTAAAGCAAGCTAAAGATGCAGAAGACATTTTAATCAAAAGCTATGAAACAGGAACGATAGATTTTAATGATGTTTTGGATATTCAAGAGTTGCAATTAAAATTTCAAATCAATCAAATAGAGTCTATTAAGACCTACTATGTGCAGTCAACAATAATTAATTATTTAACACAGCAATAATGAAATGAGCGGGTGTATTATTATAAAACTATTCAAGATTTTTATAAGCGAATTACATCTGACCATTAAAAAATAAATAACAACAGATGAAACACACATATCATATACACGGAATGACTTGTAACGGTTGTCGCAGTCACGTTGAAGAAACGCTCTCTAAAATAGAAGGTGTTTCAAAAGCAATAGTCGATTTAGATAAGGCAGAAGGAACTATCGAAATGGAATCACATATTCCCATAGAAACCTTTCAAGAAGCCTTAAAAAAGGATGGTGATAGATACAGTATTCATAAACAAAGTGAACAGCATCAGCATTCAAATGATAAAAAGAAAGAGCAACCCAAAGGAAAAGGCACAGGCACATTTTATTGTCCTATGCATTGCGAAGGCGATAAAACTTATGATGAACCAGGCGATTGTCCTGTTTGCGGAATGGATTTGGTGGAAGAACAAAATCTATCCACAGCTTCAGCAGAACAATGGACGTGTCCTATGCACCCAGAAATTGTCAAAGACGAAGCAGGTTCGTGTCCTATTTGTGGGATGGATTTAGTGCCAATGGAAGCAGATAGTTCAGCAGAAGAGAAAACGTATAAGGAGCTATTAAAGAAATTTTGGATAGCATCTGTATTCACATTACCTATTTTCTTAATTGCTATGAGCGAAATGCTTAATAACAATCCATTGTATGATATAATGGAACAGAAAAATTGGAATTGGATTCAATTTGCACTATCCATTCCAGTTGTTTTTTATGCTACTTGGATGTTCTTTGAGCGTGCTTATAAAAGCATAAAAACGTGGAATCTCAATATGTTTACACTCATTGGAATCGGTGCAGGTGTGGCTTGGTTATTTAGTGTATTTGGGATGTTGTTTCCAGATGTATTTCCTGAACAATTTAAAACTGAATCAGGTGCAGTTCACGTCTATTTTGAAGCTGCAACAGTTATTCTAACGTTAGTGCTTTTAGGTCAGTTGTTAGAAGCTCGTGCGCATAGTAAAACCAATTCGGCAGTAAAAGAGTTACTAAAGTTAGCACCTAATAAAGCCATAAAAATAGTAGATGGTGAAGAAATTGAAGTCAGTATTGACGAGATAGAATTAAATGATATTCTAAAAGTGAAACCAGGAGATAAAATTCCTGTGGATGGTGTGATAACTGAAGGCGAAACAACTATTGACGAATCTATGATTACAGGAGAACCTATTCCTGTAAACAAATCTCAAGAAGATAAAGTAAGTAGCGGAACCATTAATGGGAATCAATCCTTTTTGATGAAAGCAGAAAAGGTAGGAAGTGACACGCTTTTATCACAAATCATTCATATGGTGAATGATGCCAGTAGAAGTCGCGCACCAATTCAAAATTTAGCAGATAAAGTTTCAGGTTATTTTGTGCCAGTTGTAGTTCTTATTTCTATTATCACTTTTATTGTATGGTCAATTTGGGGACCAGAACCAGTTTATGTGTATGCGTTTGTGAATGCAATTGCAGTACTAATCATTGCGTGTCCTTGTGCTTTAGGTTTAGCAACACCAATGTCTGTAATGGTTGGTGTGGGTAAAGGTGCTCAAAATGGTGTATTGATTAAAAATGCTGAAGCTCTCGAAAAAATGGATAAAGTAACAACGCTAATTGTAGACAAGACAGGAACAATTACCGAAGGAAAGCCAACAGTTGAAACCGTTGGTGCTTTTAATGATGCTTTAAGCGAAAAAGAAGTGTTACAATACATCGTTTCATTAAATACCAATAGCGAACATCCTTTGGCAGAAGCGACAGTTAAATATGGCAAAGAACACAACGCAGAAATTTTAAAGTCCGAAGATTTTAGTGCAGTCACAGGAAAAGGTGTTGAAGCGACCATAAAAGATAAAAAAGTAGCATTAGGTAATCCTAAAATGATGGAATATGCCAAAGCAGATATTATCTCTAAAATGAAAGACGAAGCTAAATCTTACCAAAAACAAGGTAAAACAGTTTCTTATTTGTCAATAGATAAAACCGTAGTTGGATATGTAGTTATAGGCGATAAGATAAAAGAAACAAGTGCTAAAGCGATTAAAGCACTTCAAGATAAAGGGATAGATGTAATAATGCTAACAGGTGATAATCACGATACAGCACAAGCAGTAGCATCAGAACTAAATCTTGCAGATTTTAAAGCCAGTATGCTACCTGAAGACAAACTCAAAGAAGTAGAGAAACTGCAAGAAAAAGGAAAAGTGGTTGCTATGGCAGGTGATGGAATTAATGATGCACCAGCATTGGCAAAAAGTGATGTAGGTATTGCAATGGGAACAGGAACAGATGTAGCGATAGAAAGTGCAATGATAACGTTAGTAAAAGGCGATTTACACGGTATTGTAAAAGCAAAAAATTTAAGTAATGCTGTAATGAAGAACATTAAGCAAAACCTATTTTTTGCACTTATCTACAACACTTTAGGTGTACCTATTGCAGCAGGTGTGTTGTTTCCATTCTTCGGAATACTACTCTCGCCAATGATAGCTGCTTTAGCAATGAGTTTTAGCTCTGTTTCTGTTATTGGAAACGCATTACGATTAAGAAATATTAAAATATAACACTATGAAAAAATATATAATTTACTTCGGAATATTGGTAGTTGGTTTGTTTTTAGGTTGGTTGCTTTTTGGTGGTTCATCAAAAAAAGATACAGAACATAATCACGATGACATTTCAGAAACCAATCAAATGTGGACGTGTTCTATGCATCCACAAATTATGCAACCAGAATCAGGCGATTGTCCTATTTGTGGTATGGATTTAATTCCTGCTGAAAGTGTAAGTGATGGCCTGTTAGCAGATCAATTTAAGCTTACAGAAAATGCTATGGCATTAGCCAATATTCAAACATCTATTGTTGGTAAAGGCAATGTTGAAGGCAATACTATCAAATTATCTGGTAAGATTGCTGAAAACGAAGAAGCCAATGCAGTACAGGTAAGTTATTTCGCTGGAAGAATTGAACGTTTGAATGTGAGTTTTACAGGTGAAGAAGTTCGTAAAGGTCAATTATTGGCAACCATTTATTCACCAGAACTCTATGCAGCACAACAAGAATTAATTACAGCAGCATCTTTAAAAGAATCACAACCTGCCTTATACAAAGCAGTCCGTAATAAACTGAAATTATGGAAGCTCTCTGAAAATCAAATCAATCAGATTGAAGAAACAGGAAAAGTGAAAGAAAACTTTCATGTGTATGCAACCGTTTCAGGTACTGTTACCGAAAAACTGGTAGAACAAGGCGATTACATAAAACAAGGGCAGCCCTTGTTAAAAATGGCTAATCTCAACACCGTTTGGGCAAATTTTGATGTCTATGAAAATCAAATTGATGCATTTAAAATAGAACAGGAAGTGATGATAACAACCAATGCTTATCCTAATAAAGAGTTTAAAGGTAAAGTTGATTTTATAGACCCAGTTTTAAACACCAAAACAAGAACTGTAACCTTACGTGTTGTTTTAAACAATAAGGAGGATGTATTTAAACCAGGAATGTTCGTAACCGCAAATATTGAAGGCAGTACAGCTAACAATGACGAAGTATTAACAATTCCTGCATCTGCTGTACTTTGGACAGGTGAACGTTCTGTTGTCTATTTAAAAACAAATCCAGACCAACCTATTTTTGAAATGCGTGAAATTAAGTTAGGCAATCAAATTGGTAATGAATATGAAGCTTTAGAAGGTGTATTTGTTGGCAATGAAATTGTGACTAACGGAACATTTACGGTTGATGCAGCAGCACAATTACAAGGTAAAAAGTCAATGATGAATAAGGAAGGTGGAAAAGTAATGACAGGTCACGAAAGTCATTTAGATATGGAAGAAACCACATCTATCACTAATGAAAACAATTCCAATATTAATGATCGCATTAGCGTTTCAAAGGATTTTCAAAATCAATTAAAAGTAATTTTTGATGATTATATCAAATTGAAAGACGCTTTAGTTAAAGATAATTCAAAGAATGTAGTAAAAGAATCAAAAATTCTATTAGATAATTTGACTAAAGTTGATATGAAACAACTAACAGATAAAGTAGCTCATAACCATTGGATGTCATTAGAAAAAGAAATAAAAGCATCTGGCACTTCAATTTCAAAAACATCTAATATCAAAGAGCAAAGAAACCATTTCAAACATTTATCTGCACATTTAATAAAAGCGGTACAACAGTTTGGTGTCAATGAAAAAGTCTATGTAGAATTTTGTCCAATGGCTGATAACAATAATGGTGCGTATTGGTTGAGTAAAGAAGAAAAAGTAATCAATCCCTACTTTGGCGAAGCAATGCTAACCTGTGGTGAAGTAAAACAAGTAATAGAATAATAAATCAAGTAGTAACAATTAAATTTTAAAACAATGAATTTTTCAAAGAAAAATCACGAACACAAAAACAAAAATGTAATCGACGTGAGTAAAAAAGTAATTTTAAGTGTAGCTGTTATAGCAACTTTAGGTGTAACAAGCTGCAATAGCCAAACCAAAAAAGAAACTAAAACAACAAAAACTGAAACGTCTAAAGATATGGCAATGACAGACCTGTCTTTTGGTGTAAGAGGAAATTGCGGAATGTGTAAAAACACTATCGAAAAAGCAGCTAACGGTGTTGAAGGTGTTGCAAGTGCCAATTGGGATGTCGATAAAAAGAAGATTGATGTGTCTTTTGATGATACAAAAACCGATGCAATGGCAATTCATAAAGCAATTGCAGCTTCAGGTTACGACACTGAAAAAGTCGCAGGAAGTGAAGATGCTTACAAAAACCTGCCAGGTTGTTGTCAATACGACCACGAAATGAAAATAGATCAGTCAGGTAAAATGAAATCTGACAACCATTAAACCAATATATAAAGAGTCTTTTCTAAGGCTCTTTATTTTTTAAATAAAATTTGGTAATAATATCAGCATCTGTGAACAGGTAATATGGTGTTCGTCAGGCATTCCATTTTGTTACCTAAAACATTTCTGCAAGCCAAATACAATCTAATAAGTCATTTCGAGCGGAGCCGAGAAACCACATATCAGTAAGTTGTTGTCTAATATATAACGGCTTGCATAAAACACCCAAAACACCACTGTGGTGACACATCCACGTTGGCGTTTTGGGTTTGCTTTAGTCCACACAATACATGCCTTCCTCACCCTTAGCTACTCTTGCACCCAAACCCAATATAGTTTGCACTAGCGTGCAGACAGTTTACATTGGGTGCAACCGCTACTTAATGCTTTGCGAGCCTGCTGGGTCGCATCGGGCTATAAGGGCGTCACAGTTTTTGACCCAGCCAATTTGCCGTATAAAATCACCTTAGCAGGATGATTACATCCGGCAACGCACCGTAAGAGCTAAACCTTTATTCAGATTTCCCTATCGGTACACCTCATAAAGTATAGCCCTTACCTTTCCCACTGGTTCAAAAACTCCGCCACCCGCGTGTAACACGTAGCTGTGGCAGCCTACTACTAAAATGATATACTAATAATATAGTTTGGATTCAAAACGTATCAGGCTATATTGCCACAACACCCTCGCTCATCTCGCAGGCGGCTCGCGCCTTTTTGATTACCTGTTCAAAAGAATCATTAGAATGCTTTCAGACATTTTGAACCTTTCAAGAACTAACTGTAAATAATAATCAACGTCATTAGGATTTGACAGACAAGTATCAATACATATCAATTTTGAAACTTTTACGAACTAGCTGTAAATCAAATGGAATTGCGTTTCGATATAATCGAAAAAGAGCATGGAATGAAGATTTAGCAGTGGTTTTGCCTTAGCAAAAAGTTCCTATAAAGACTCTTGATTTTTTGTTTCGTTTTGTATCAAGACAAAATGAAAAGAACAAAAAAGTACAGAAGATAATTTACAACATAAAAAAAGAAAAGAGCCTGCAAAGTTAGGCACTATCGTGCCAATATAAATTGCTTTCTCTTTTCTTTTTTTGCCGATTTTTTCGCTTCTCTTTTAAAAATAATTAGTTGAAATACTGTTTCACTAGCCAACGAAGTAACATGGAGACTATAAAACTTACAACAGCGCCGATGGCAGCCATGATGATGGTATAGACTATAGCATTCCAACTTAAGTTTAAGAAAGCAGAAAAAAGCGTGCCGCCTAAAACGCCTGCTTTAGTATTTGGATCTATGATGATAATTGACATAGATCAAGTCTTAGGGTGATTCGTCTGAAACTACAGCCTGACTTACTGCTGTGGCGACAGTTCCAGCAACGGTCATATAGGTTGCAATACTAACGACTATAGCCGGCATACTGATTGGTGCGGCGATAATGGCACCTCCAGCAGTGGCTAGGGCGATACCGATATTTCGTAAGATTTTAAAAAACTTCGGAGTTGGTTTGTTATACCGTTCTACTAAATTCATAATGTTGTGTTGTTATGGTTAAAAAAATCTGTTCTTTACAGTCAATAGCTTGTTGCACTACTGACGTTAACTTCTGCATCGCATTTCTCGATTGTAAGCCTTTTCCTAAACCACCTAAATAGGTGACTGGAGCAATACAACCTTGCAGGTCTTTCAGTGCATCATTTGCGGGATGCAATAAAATGAGATGCCGATGAGGCACATCTTTAACTAAAAGATGATGTTTGAAATGCGTCGAATACCGAGGAACGAGTTCATAGCGACCTTCTGGTATGCAGGAGGTATTTCGCTTGTTCTGTTTCCAGGGCAACTCTATCGTGTGACATAAAAAATTTGCAGAACAGAAGAGGGTACCGTTGGTACCGCCTTCAAAATAGGTTCTGTAAAGTGTCAATTCCATGATTACGGAGTATCAATTCCAACAATTGCTAAAGCGTTGTAATTTCCGTTTTTAAGGGAGTACATTTGCCCATTTACCTCTTGAAAGAATTCAATACCAATAACTTGAAAAATTGGTAGTGTAGAGTTCGCTGTTAAATTAGCCGTCAATGACAACGGCGCAACAGTGCTACTATCCCAAGGTAAAACTGAAGATACTTCACTATCAAAAACATACGTTTCTGCAGAAAAATCAACCTCAACACCACCGTTAGAAATCATGAAGTGCGTAGTTCCACTTGGCGCTACAATATCATTCACAGCAATAAACTCTGCGATATCCGCAACTACAGTTCCTGCAACACGATCAATTGTTCCGGCGTAAGCCGCAAACAATAAACCACCCAATTTTCCGTTTTTGTTGAACTCAAAATTTTCCAGTAATGATAAATCACCATCAGGAATAGTTCGTAATCCACGATCGTTGGTAGTGTCTGCTTTAATAACAGTCAATACATTTTTAGTCAATCTGCTTGTGACTCTATTGTCAGACGCTTTTTGCAACAGTGTACGTAAGGCCACTCGCAACAATTTACCACCTTTTCCTGCACGCCCAAATTCTGAACCGTTTTCACGAGTTCTTTGAAATGCAGGGTCATTTGCAATACGACTGGCATCAACACCACCTTTTTCGCGTGCTAGATGTCCATCGCTTGTTTTGTAAAAAGAAATACCACCGATAGTTCCTTTTAATTTAATAATTCCTGTTTGTCTTGCCATAATATTTCATTTTTTGATTAATAAAACAAAACAACTAACTTGTATTCAGGTATTAAAAAATCAAGTTCCGTTAAATGCTATATAAACCGATTTTACCAAATAAACCACAGATGGCTTTATATTTGTATAAAAAAGCATAGATAAGCCATAGATAAAGCCTTATGAATCGC
>JBMZDR010000024.1:16751-26612 GCA_049614485.1 Flavobacteriaceae bacterium | reverse complement strand
AATGAACCCTCCTAAGATAGACTCGTCAATAGTGTTTTCAATTAGTGCTTCTTTTCCTGTTAATTCTTTAACCTTTGCTAACACTTTCGCGTTCATATCATCGGTTAAAGGTACTGCCGTAGTTACATGAGCTTTTTGAAACCCTTGTGAAGCTTCAAAAAGTGATGTATATTCTGTAGCAACTGCTTCTAAAAGTGTTAACCTTTTATTTTCAACTAATACATCTACTAAGCCAGTTGTAATTGCATTTGTATTTGCAAATACGTCTTTTAAAACGGCTGTTTTTTGAGCTGCTTTAACCACAGGACTATTCAATAAAGATTTTAATTCCTTATTGTCTGCAATAGTATTGGTGATTAACTTCATATCATCATTAACTGCTGGTGCAGTATTTTGATCTTTAGCTAAATCTAAAATTGCTTTTGCATAACGGATTGCTGCTCTAGTTCCTTTCATCTTAACTATATATTAGTTTAAAGTAACTTCAGCTAATGACTTTTCTACTAATTCCAATTGCTTGTCTTTATTAGAAAGTTCTTGTTTTACTACTTTTTCAGCAATCTCTAATGCTAAACCAGAAACTGTATTTTTCAATTCTGACATTGCCGCTTGTTTTTCACTAGTAATAGTAGCTTTAGCTTGAACAATCATATCATCAGCGATAGTTTGTGCTTCTTGCTTTGCAGTAGCGACTATTTGATCTTTCATTTCACGAGCATCCTTAAGCATTGCTTCACGTTCTGCTCTTGCTTCCTTCAAAAGCTTTTCATTATCTGCGTTAAGATTTTCCATCTCTTTTTTCGCATTTTCAGCTGCATCTAAAGCTCCTTGAATTCCTTCTTCTCTGCTTTGTAAAGCATCTAATATTGGTTTCCATGCAAATTTACGCATCAATACTATTAATACTAATAGTATAACTGCGTTCATAATGAACAACCCTGGCGAAAAATCGTGTATTAAATCCATTTCTAAAAAATTAATTTTTTTTAATGTTTCTTTGTTTAATTTAAAACATATCCTGTAACCAACCGTTACAGGATAATGTTCAGATTTTAATTATGCACCTAAGATTAAAGCACCAAATGCTAAACCTTCTAATAATGCACCAATAATAATCATTGCAGTTTGAATTTTACCAGCTGCTTCAGGTTGACGAGCGATAGCTTCCATTGCGCTTCCACCGATCTTTCCTAATCCTAATCCACCTCCGATAACGATTAATCCTGCTCCTACTAAATTTGGTATTACCATAATAATTGATTTATATATAATTAAACAAAATTTTAATTCTATTTTCAAAGTTTCTCTTAAAAGAAACACCTTTTTCAAGGATTTATTTTTTTTCTTTAATGACTCCCTGTTTTAAAGAAAATCAAAAATTAATTGTGTTAATCTTAATGATGATCATGCTCTTCTACAGCCATACCAATAAACAATGATGATAACATTGTAAAGATGAATGCTTGTAAAAACGCTACTAACAACTCAATTAACATAATAAAAAGTGTTAATAAAAATGACACTCCAAAACCACCTGCTACACCTAGAGATTCTCTAGCTACATAAGCTACCGCTACAAGTCCCATTACAACAGCATGACCTGCAGTAATATTTGCAAATAAACGAATTAATAATGAGAATGGCTTTGTTAACATACCCAACACTTCTATTGGCATTAACACAATTTTCATTGGAACTGGTACTCCAGGCATCCAGAAAATATGCTTCCAATAATCTTTATTAGCACTAAATTGAGTAATAAAAAACGTAAACAATGCTAAACATACCGTTACCGCTATATTTCCTGTGACGTTAAACCCTAATGGCGTTAACCCTATTAAGTTTAATATCCAAATAAAGAAAAACACCGTCAACAAGAATCCCATAAATTTACGGTATTTCTTTTCTCCTATATTCGGACGAGCTATTTCATCTCTAACATAAACAACTAATGGCTCTAAAACTCTTGCAAACCCTGTAGGAACCGCTCCTTTTTTATATCCTCTAGCTAAAGATGAAAACCCTAATAACATTAAAATACTTGCTAGCAACATCCCTACTACTGATTTAGTAATAGAAAAATCTAAAGGACGTACATTAGTAGGATGATTATTCTCATCCATATTTAATGTTCCTTGAGCGTCTGTTTTATATATTTTTGAATGGTATAATTTGTAGTAATTACCGTTACTCTCAGCAACAGTTTCTCCGTGATGAAATGCTGATGACATAAAAACTTGCAATCCGTCATCTAATAAAATTACTGGCAGTGAGAATCCCACATGTTTCCCAGTAGTTCCATCTGTATAGAGTGTAAAGTCATGAGAATCTAACAAGTGATGTGATTTATACGCTTCAATTTCTTCTTTTGTATCAATAGGATTCCCTTTTCCAGAACCTCCTCCTGCATAAGAAATTGTTGATATAAACAATACTATTAATGCTGTTACGAATTTAATTGATTTTTTTACCGTCATCATACCTTATATATACTATAAAATTTATGCTTCCTAAATTTCGGTGCAAAGGTACACAATAAATCAAAACTACAAATGCTTTTTTAAACTTAGTTTATTTTCTGTACTCAGAAAGGCTCTAATTTACATCTTTTAGCTTTAAAAGATTTACAACTCCTATTGCTTCAATTGACAAAAATAGAAAGAAAGGGACGATCATTGAAACCCGTTGATACATCTCTAAAGGAACTTCAGGAAATATTATGCTCTTAAATAACAACAAAAAGAACCCTATTTTCAGAAAAACGGATGCTAAAAACCCATATCCTTCTTGTCCTTGAACATATTCTGCTATAATTTCAATAACTATATACACCACAACTGAGGTTATAGCATGAAACAAATAAACGTTTATTAATGAATAAGACAGATGCAATTCTTTTTTTGCTAAAATTAAATCATGTGCGAAAAATATTACTGCAAAAACAACTAGCACTATTGCTATATAGATAAGAATTCTTTTAATCATCTTGATTGGTAATTTTTATTACTTGGCGTATAACAGAAAACATTGCGCCAAAAACAGCTAGCAATGTACATATTTTAACATAGAGCTCATGTTCATTCGGAAACTTTCCGTCCAACCATTCACCCAACAAACTTCCTAAATATATAGTTCCTCCCATTTGAAAAGCTATACCTGTAAACCTGACATATTTGCTAAGCGGTTTTTTCTTCAATTGAGCTAGTTTTTAAAGTCTTTACCCCAGAACCCATAACGCAAGTTGCATTAAATATTGCACCTGGCTCTACAGTTAATTTTTTTATAAACACGTCTCCTTGAACTTGAGAAGCACTTCTTAAAAACAACATTTCATCAACCGTTAACTTACCTATAAATTTCCCTTCAAAGTCGGCACTTGCACAAACTAACGTGCCTTTAATCTTACCATTAACACCTAAAACCACTTTACCAGAAACTTTAACATCTCCCTCTATTTCACCATCAACCCTTAAACCAGCTTCTGATGTTATAGTACCAACTATTTTAGTTCCTTCTACAATTCTATTTTGTTGTGTAATTGACGATGTTGTCGTTCTTACCTTTTTTTTGTTCTCTGAAAACATACCTATTTTGGGGTTTTAGTATTTTGAAATTCAGTTAATTTTTTATGTACTTGTATTACTTTATAATTATAAGAAGATGGAAATATAACATTTTCTCCTAGCTTGTACTTCCTTTTATTTTCAAGTAAAAACGAATGAAAAGAAGCAGCCAATTCCTGAGTAATAAACCCATGCACCACCACAAAGGTTTTCTCTCTATTGTAATAATCTAATGACACTTTTAAATAATCTTTACCTGTATCTTTAAGCGCCTTTTCTATACTTTCTTTTACGCCTTGTACAGCTTCTTGATTTTTATCAAACACATAAACTATTTTGTAGTTTTTACCTGTAGCATTATTTTCTAACTTTTGATTTGATATTACAGGAATTGCTGTTGATACTAATTCTTGGGCTCCCTTTCCCTCTTCTGAGTTTGGGTAATTTAACGCCACATAACTTACACTTTCCTTATACGCTTCAAATCCATCAATTTTTCCTAAAACCACTGCTTTAAGTAATTCGAATTTTGGCAACATTTCATCACCATCAAATTGCGTAATTGATTTCTCTAATTCTGCAGCTACAAATTCATAATCTTCAGCTTCAAACCTCTTATACAAACGTTCATAAACGGCTTTCGGACTCCCTTCTGCAAACGAGAGCATTGCATCTGGATTTCTTAAAATTTCCGCATAACGTGATGCCGGATAATTAGAAATAATATCCTGCTTAATCGCCTCTTTTTTTACACTATTTAACTCTGTATATATTTTATACAATTGATATTTTGCTGGCAACGCCAAACGCTCATTTGGATGGAAACTTAATAATTTTTCCAAGCGTTTTCCTGCCAACTCATACTCTTTAAATTTTTGCTTGTAAATTAATCCTAATTGATAGTAAGCAAAATTACGTTTTCCAACTATACTGTCTTTTTGCTCCGGACTTTCTGGTAGTTGCGACATGTAATAGTCTGTAGTATATATATCTTCAGTTTCTTTGCTTATCGCAGTTGCATCAACCTCAGCCTCATCAGCATCCGTTTCTGTAATTGCAAGACCTTTATTACTTCTGCGCCAGTCGTCTTCTAAAACTCTATCACCCCATATTTTTCTGAACTCCTCTTTACCATAAGCGACAGTTGTTGGATTGTAAAAATAAAACACCGACGCTTTACCTTGTTTACTTTTGTTATTCACACCAGCCCCGACAGAAACCACAGATGCTAATGATTTTTCAGCTTCTAAAACTTTACGCAACGAATCTTGTTTTTTTAAAGCCGAAATGTGGTTTTTAAAATATACTAAACGCTCAGATTCTGTATAGTTTAGAATCCTTAAGATACTATCATTACGCTTTGCTAAATCCTCATAAGTAATAACATCTTTTAAGTTATCACGTTTCTTTTTAAAGAAACGATATTCTTTACTTTTTGATTTCAATTTAGTCATGGTACTATCGTAATAAGCACCAGCTGCTTTATAATTTGTAGCGTCAAACTTAAATTCTCCTAATGCTCGATAATTTAATGATTGTAAATAATCATCTGATGTAGCACTTTTAATTGACTTATTGTAATATTCAGCAGCTAAAGAATCTGATGTTACATTCTGATGATAAACAGCCATCAGGTTATATATTTTATCTAAATACGGCCTGTTTTCTCTGTGCAAAGAAAGTGCTGTTAAATATTCCGAATACGCTAACTTATCTCCTTTTTCAAAGTTGAAATTTCTCGCTTTGGCAACTTGTGCATTTACATAATACACCCATAAGGTTTTGCGCTTTAAGTTGATAATTTCATCAAAAGCAATATTAGCACTATCCTTATAACCAAGCCTATTATATATTTGCCCTTTAATATAACCTAATCTGCCTTTAATTTCTTTATTTTTAGTACGCGCAACTGCAATTTTAATTGGCGCAACCGCACTATCTAAATGCTTGTTATTAATGTATGCCTGCGCAAGCATCGCATTAGCATCAGAAGCATCCTGATCACTTAATTTTTCTTGAGAAATCAACCGTTTTAAATTAGCAATTGCAAGCTCAGTATTTTCTAATCGGATATTAACTTTTTCTCTCCATATTTTTGCGTGATTTATCTTATCACTCGTAGGATGCTTGTACAAAATATAATTGAACGCCTCTAATGCAGGCACGAAACGCTGATCAAAATAACGTGCTTTACCAAGTAACAGATAAGCTTCATCTGTTTGAGGGTTTTTTTCTTTTCCACGAATATTCATTCCGTGCTTTTGAATTCCTTTAACAGCCTTTTCTTCAGCACGCTGAAAATCTGGATTTTTATTTACCCCTGGAAGAAAAACTTCTTCATCTACTCGCATACGTTCAACTGGAAGAATCTGCCAATAATCATCATTAAATGATTCTATCAACCCATTTTTACCAGATTCAAAAGCCAAATTACCATTGTACAACACATTGTACTTTGTTGACATTGCATGAAATGACCTGTTAAGAAACTTATCTTTTTTACGCGAACAACTTATTAATATGGCGACTAAAAAAAGAAGTGTTAGTATTTGATATGTGTTTTTCTTCAAAATCTATTTATTTTTACCCCTAATACATAACTAAAATTACTCTGGTTTAGTATCTATTAAGTTGTAAAAATACGTTTTTGTTTGAAAAAGTGCGATTAAAACACAAAAAGATAAAATTAGCCAAGCCACAAAAGACTTACACAAGGTGATATTCAGGATGCGCGTTAGAAATATATTCTCTTGCTTTAGAAGGAATTATTTTAATAATAACATACACACCTATTAAGAACAGAGTTAACACCACTGATAAAACCATCATGCCAACAGTATAATTCATTATTTTAACAAGAAATTTGGGACTTAAAAAATGTGGCGGAAAAAAAACAAGTATTTGAAACAGCGTAAACGATTGCCCATATGAATAAATTACTTCTTCAAACATCCATAATTTTTGTTCTCTTTTTTTAAGCTTACCTTGTTTTATTTTATACACTACTGTTTTATACAACATCACTATCAGCAGTATTACAAACACCCCTATTACAACATACTCTTTATAAGGCACCGTATTTAAAAACACATACATCAACAACACCATCATTGTTGTTAAGAATAATTTTGGAATAGTAAAGTAGGTTTTTAGTATTGATAAAATCAATTTGTTGTAGCGTTTATTCATTTTCTTCAAACGCTCTGACACCAAATCAGTAAAACCAAAGACACCAAACTTTTTAAATTCTACTTGTAAAGCGTCATCAAAAGAAAGGGTTGGTTTTTCTTGCCAAAGCAACTCTATTCCGTTTGCTAGATGATCTACCAGTTCCGTTTGCAAATCGTAATACTCCACATAATGTGCTTTAGTAAAAGCGTATAGTTTAGCTGTTTCTGGAGCAGAAATTTTCCTCATTGTAAATTTTAGTCAGACGTTAATTAAATTTGGTTAGTTTTTTTACTTAAAATTATTGAGCACTATATTTTTTTGCAATCGCTTCCACTTCTTTTCCCCATGACACCCCCATTAACATTGCTTTTTGACTTATTACAGTTTGCTTTTCGGCCAATTTTTTACCTAATTCTGTTTTATAAAATTTGACTAAATCTTCCAACTCAGCTTTCGTGAACTCTCTCATATATAAATTAGCTGTTTCTTGGTACAAGCTTTCTAACGTAGCTTCTACTTCTGCTTTAAAAACTTCTTTTTTTGCACTTAAAACATCTTTTCCTAAATGATTTATCGCCATATCAAATTGAGTATCCATACTGGTCATTTTTACAAATTCCATTGCTGTATTTTGATACGCTAAATCCGCTTGTGCATGAGTGGCAAAAGCCACCAAAAATGCACTTATCAACATAATTTTCCCCATATTATTTTGTTATATTAATGATATTTAATTACCATCTGACTAGTAACTTACACATTTAAAGATACTTAATATTAAATTAAAATCCAATTGTTCACTTACACTCAGTATTGTATTTAAGTAAAAACCGCCTTGTACTTTCTATTTAATTCAACCCCGTATTGCCTCAATGTTTTAAACAACATATACCACATAATCATCTGAAAAAAGAAATACCCTGCCTTTATTTTATCCGTTACAAATTGCAATGAAAATTGATCGAACCACAAAAACATTGGAAATATTACAATGCTGAATAGTACTATAATTATTACAGACCATTCTTTATTAATACGCTTTTCAATTGTTTTAAACAACCAATAACCTGTTAGTATTACTGGCATTAAAAAAAATAAATCTAACGGGTTTTTTATATAAAAAAGCACGTAGTAACAAACTGTAACTAGCGACAGTAAACTGCCTCCAACACTCGTTTTTTTCATCTTATAAAACACAACATAATAATAGATTAAAACACTAACAAATACTGCAAAATTCACATTTATAAAATACGCTTCATATATAATAACATTAAAACTATTGACCAATACTCCTGACACAATAATTAAAAACAAAACTTCAAACGATATAAATCTTTTTAAAAACAGCTTAATAATTTTATCTCTTAATTTGACTTTTTGTAATTCATAATTCTCTAAAAGATTCTTTTTATAAATTACCATGTAATTCTTAAACGCATCATAAAACACTAGACCAGAGTTTTCCTCCAATTCTTGTTCTATTGCTGTTGCTATATGATCTGTTAACTCTAAGCGCACATCTATATAGTCAATTGATGAATTTTTTAAATAAGTATCAATAAACCGCAATTCATCTCTTGTTACCTTCATATTATTCTAAACCAAATTTCGGATTAAACAATACCTGCATGTTTTTAATATAAGCCTGCAACTCTTCTAACCTATCAACTGTTTCTGTTTCTCCTTTTTTAGTTAGCTTATAATACTTACGCAATCTATTATCAACACTCACAACCTCTACTTCTAAAATACCATCTGCCTCCAACTTATGTAACGCCGGATAAAGCGCTCCTTCAGTAATAGCCAATTCGCCATTAGTAAGCACTTTTACTTTTTGCGTAATTTCATAGCCATACATTTTATTTCCTTCAGACAACAACTTTAAAATGATGATTGTTAAGCTTCCTTTATATAATCTTGAGTTACTCATAGTTTAAATTTACCTCACAAACATACATAAATTATTTATGTATATAGTTTTCTTAGGTGTTATTTTATTACAAATAACTAAGTTAGTGCCATTCGATTTTATATTTTTGACAAAAGAATTAGATTAACATGGGGCGATTTCACTCACTTAGCGTAAAAAACATAAGACAAGAAACTTCAGATACAGTTTCAATAAGTTTTAATATTCCAGATGAATTAAAACAAGATTTTAATTTCATCCCTGGTCAATACTTAACATTCAGAACCAATATTAACGGCACCGAAGTTAGGCGTTCATATTCTATTTGTTCTACGGCTGAATCTGGAGAACTGAGAGTTGCTGTAAAACAGATTAATTACGGTGTATTTTCTACTTACGCCAATACTCTTTTAAAAGAAGGAGAACATTTAGATGTTGCTGTACCTGAAGGAAAGTTTATTTTAAAAACTGATAAGGAGCATAAAAAAACTTATGGCGCATTTGTTGCTGGTAGCGGTATTACTCCTGTTATGGCCATGATAAAGGATGTCCTCCTGAACGAACCAAAAAGCTCATTTGTATTAATGTATGGAAACAAAACATCTGATGACACTATTTTTCATGATGAGCTAAACGCCTTAAAAAAAGATTATTTCGGTAGATTTTTCTTATACTACACCTATACAAAATCAAATGAATCTGAAGCTTTATTTGGAAGAATAGATCAAGAAAAAGTTAATTATATTTTAAAAAACAAACACAAGTCTACAACTTTTGATAGCTTTTATTTATGCGGACCAGAGGAAATGATTACACTAGTCTCAAATGAGTTATTACAAAATCATATTGTAAAAAATCAAATACATTATGAATTGTTTACCGCTTCTACATCAAAAGTAACACAAGCACCAACAACTTCAGAGTTTAATGGCTCTGCACAAATGACAGTTTTAGTTGATGATGAGGAAACTACCATAACTATTAAGCAAGACGAAACTTTATTAGATGCTGCTTTAAAAAACGGAATTGACGCACCATATTCTTGTCAAGGAGGTGTTTGCAGTTCATGCATGTGCTTGGTAACTGAAGGTGAAGTTCAGTTGTTGAAAAATTCTATTTTAACAGATTCAGAAATTGAAGAAGGCATAACCTTAGCTTGTCAAGCTATACCAAAAAGCGCAACACTTAAAATTGATTTTGATGATGTGTAACTAT
>JBMZDR010000024.1:0-16657 GCA_049614485.1 Flavobacteriaceae bacterium | reverse complement strand
TTTTTAAGGCGTTTTCTATTTTAGACACTACATCATTTACACTAATGGTTTCAAAACAATCCAAATAACTTTCAGGGCATTTATTCCCGTAGATTGAAGTTGGGATTAATGGATATTTCGTCAAATCTGGTAAAATTTGGTTTGCTTCTGGTTGATTAAAAGGCGCAAACCCAGCATAAGGGTGTGTAGCTCCCCATATTGTAATAACCTTGACTCCATACATTGCCGCCAAATGACCATTTGATGAATCCATTGCTAACATCAAGTTCAAGTTAGATATGATTGCCAATTCTTCTTTAAAAGAAAATTGTCCCGCAACATTAACAACGTTGCTATGTTTCGCTGCTATGTTTTCTAACGCCTCTCTCTCATCCTTTCCTCCGCCAAAAAGCAGTACATGATAGTTTTTTGAAAGTTTCTCAATTACTTGCTCCATTTCCTTTAAAGGATACATTTTGCCTTTATGAGCCGCAAATGGCGCAACACCTATTAATTGTTTTTCAGTGTCGCCAATATATTGCCATATTGCTGGTGCTAGTGTGTGTTTTACTGGCTTAATACAGGCTGACAAATCTAACTGAAACCCAAGCTCCTTAAAAACCTGCGCATAACGACTATGCGTTGTTTTTAAAGGCCTAAACACCTTCTTTGTTGCTCTGGTTAATGCTTTTTTTTCCGCACGCCCTTTATCAATTTGCTTAAACGGAACACCTTTTAATCGTAATAACTGAATTAAAATATTAGACCGTAAAACGTCATGAAAATCTGCAACTGCATCAATTTTTAATTCAGACAATTCTTTCGCTAGTCTTCTGATACCTAAAAACCCTTTGTGTGTTGCTTTTAAATCAGGCGCAAAGACACTTACATTAGGAATATCTTCAAAGAAAGGACTAAAAAAAGCTCGTGTCAAAACCGTAACTCTCACAGTAGGGTTACAACTTACAAAAGCAGAAATAACTGGTACAGACATAGCAACGTCTCCCATTGCTGAGAGACGTATTACTAATATATGCTGTATGGATTTAGACATGCAACTGTTAGCATCGTTATTTAAAAAATGCTAAATAGAGTCGTTATTTTTGAGTTCGTAACACTGGGTTTAACTCATCATCATTGTACATTTTCATTTGTTTATACACTTTCATGTATTTATCTCCAGAGTTAATGTCATTTAAAAGTGTATCAATTGCTGTTGATAAGTCAACACGTTGCTCTAACAAAACATCTAATTTTTTCTGACAAGCTGCTTTATGAGCATCAGAAGCATCAGTTCTAGTTGCTTCCTCATTCATGTGGTATACCTTTAATGCCAAAATAGACAATCTATCAACTCCCCAAGCAGGGCTTTCGGTATTAATAGTTGCATTTTCTTTAACAGCAACATTGTTGTATTGTGTTAAAAAATAACTATCAATATACTCAACCATATCGGTACGATCTTGGTTTGAAGCATCAATTTTACGTTTTAAAACTAACGCTGCAACAGGGTCAATATTAGGGTCTCGGATAATATCTTCATAATGCCACTGTACAGTATCAATCCAACATTTCCTATATAATAAATGCCCTAATAAATCATTTTCCTTATCATACTTATTTTCAAATGATTGGTAAGGATCATCAACTATATGATATGTATCTATAACCTCTTGGAAAATTTTATTTGCTTTTTCTGTGAACATAATTAGAATTTTTATAGCTCAAAGGTACAATATTATTTACACTCAAAAGACACGCTTTAACATCCTTTTATCGCTTGTATATGAAATGTAGCGTTTTAAAATGTAGTATCGTTTCGGTTTGTCACTGAGCCAAATTTACTAATTTTGATTTTAACTTCTTCTAAAAGCCAAATTTGTAAATTTGGCGGTGTATATAAATAGGCGTGTTGTTCAATTTTAGCCCTTACTAGCTATGTTTTATATACTTTGTTATGTGTAGTTTATATTTGATTTTCTAGCCGTTAGAAGACTTTTTATTTGACAAACAACTGATACATAACGTACAAAATCATAGCTATTACCATTCCTATGAAGAATTTCTGTTTGTTCTTTTTATTCTCTCTTTCTTTGTTACATTCTAATTTTTTGTTTTCTACTGTTTTCATAATTTCAAGTTGTTTATTATAGAACAAATATCTACAATAAGAATTTCACAAACTTGTATAAAACAGACATCACTTAAAAACGTATGGATATTTATTTTTTGATATAAATGTCAGTTGGTTAAAATAATCAGTTGGTTTCTTGTTGGTCAATTTTTTGAATTCTCTTGAGAAATGAGGGGAGTCATAATAATCGTTCTCTAAACAAATTTGTGTTAGATTTGATTCATTCTGATTGTAATCTTTTATTGCTCCCCTAAAACGTGTTATTTTCTTATAATTCTTTGGAGAGCAACCAATATATTTATGAAATAACCGGTTTACATTTCTTTCAGACACATTAAGCTCTTTACAGATATTCTTAAATTTTAATGATTTATCGCATTCAATCATATTGACAACCTGCTCAACTAACAGAATGTTTTTCTCTCTAAATCTTTGTAGTAAAAAAAGTTCTAAGCTTTCAATTCTATCTTCTTTGCTTGTATTGAACAATTCTTTTGAAAATTCTGTAATCTCAGAATCTCTAATTCCTTGAATTGGAAATTTTGCAATATCTGAGAAATTTTCATCAAAAAAATAGTTGATTCCTGTAGGTGTAAAATTAATAGCAATTTCATTTACATAATGTTTGTAACTAACAAATAAAGGTTCAACGTACTTTCCTATTGAAAAAACCAAAGTTTCTTTCGTCTGTGTTTTACTAATCTCAAGTATGTTTGAGTTATAATTTAACTTAGCGTTCTGTATAAAAACAATTGCACTAATGTTATGAGGAAAGGCATAATATTTCTTTGGAAATATGTCTTTTTCGTCAAGAAAAGTAAATTCTTGAATATATTTCTTTAAAAACTCTGATTTAGGTTTGAAAGTCTTATACATTTAGTTTCTTTTCAATTACACACATCAAGATAATAAACACAGTAATACAGATGCAAATAACAGCAGGTAAAGAATTATTGACTGTAGGCGTACTTTAGGTATTCTTTCAAAAAAAACTGTAAACAATACGGCTAAAGGGAAGTATGCATATAAAAGCATTGAAACACTTTTATTCGGCGCTAAAAACATAATTATTATCGCTATTAACAAAGCAAATAACAGCACTACATAGGACATTTTGTTTTTCTGCAATTTTGTTTTCACGCTTGTTGAAAGAAAAAACAAAGAAACCATAAGAATTAAAGAGAAGAATATCACAATTGCGATATCAATTCGTGAACTTATATCATGAAACCCGCGTACTATTGTTGTATCAGAAAACTTATAAAAGGTATTATGTACAATCATCTCATAACCGTTTACCATAGTAAAAACCACGAACACGCTAACTAAAGGTATCAACCAATTTTTATAATAATCAGATGAATAAAACGCAATACTTATGTACAACACAATAAAAAACAATATAGCCCAAAAATGAAATAATGCAGCCACACAAATCCATAAGCCAGCATCAAAGATTTTCTGACTTGTATTTGTTTGTGTTTTTAAACTAATTATTTTTCGTAATGCTAGAAGAACAAATAGATTTGACAGCAATAACGTGACCGTTTCTGAAGTATTCCAAAAGCAAAAACTAAATATTGAAAAAAACATTATAACAAAACTGTTCTGCTCTGAAATAGAGTTTTTCTTGACTATAAATTCAATAATCATAACGCTTAAAACCGCTAAACTCAACTCAAATAAGTCGTATAAAAAACTATTCAAATTGAATACATCAATTGATTTTAACTGGACAATTACAAAGCCAAAAACTAATAGCAAAGACGCTAATACAAGATTAATTGGTTTAGATTTATTAAAAATTGCTGTAATCATATGGATTTATTCTTTTTTCAGAACAAAAATGCTGTATATTTGTTGGCATAAAAATAAATTAAAAATCGTTACAATGAGAGATTTAGTATACGCAATACAAGATTTTTTTATGGCACTTTTATCGCCAATGCATAGTTTAGCTAAATTAGAGCTTACAAATTGGTGGTCTGCTAACACTCTAAACTGGGTGTTTATGGTCATAGGTTTTGTAGCTATGTTATATTGGTTAAAACAATTAAAAATATTTAACGCGGAAGGAACTGAAAAAAGAGATATCGTTTCTCACTCATTTTTCAAATAAATTTCTGTTATTATACAACATAAAAAAGCCCTTTGATTTTCATCGAAGGGCTTTTTATTTAGACTATTTTAGGGTTTATAAATCAAACCCTAAATCTGTTCTGTAATACATTTTATCAAAACTAAACTTCGCTACATTTTTATATGATATTGCTAAGGCCTCTCTAAAATCTTTTCCGTATGATGTTATTGCCAACACTCTACCTCCGTTAGTTACAACTTTACCGTCTTGTAATGTTGTACCTGCATGAAATACGATAGAATCATCAATAGATTCTAGCCCGGTAACTTCTTTTCCTTTTTCATAAGCTTCAGGATAACCTCCAGAAACTGTCATTACTGTTGTTGCTGCCCTATCATCTAATTCAATTGATACTTGATCTAAAGTTTGAGACCCAACTGCTTTGAATAATTCTACTAAATCTGATTTTACTCTTGGAATTACAACTTCCGTTTCCGGATCTCCCATACGCACGTTATACTCAATAACGTATGGTTCATTATTTACGCGAATCAATCCGATAAACACAAAGCCTTTGTATGGGATATTATCTTTTTGAAGTCCGTTTATAGTTGGTTTTACAACACGCTCTTCAATTTTCTGCATTAACACATCATCTAAAAAAGGAACAGGAGATATTGCTCCCATTCCACCGGTATTTAACCCCGTGTCTCCTTCTCCAATGCGTTTATAATCTTTCGCAGTTGGTAAAATTTTATAATTCTTACCATCTGTTAACACAAAACAACTTAACTCTAAACCGTCTAAAAACTCTTCAATGACAACTTTTGAACTGGCATTTCCAAATTTTGCATCTACCAACATTTCTCTTAAAGAGGCTTTTGCTTCGTCAAGATTATCAATAATCAACACCCCTTTTCCAGCTGCCAACCCATCTGCTTTTAATACATAAGGTGCTTTTAATGTTTCTAAAAACTTACAACCTTCTTCAACTGTTTCTGCGGTAAAACTCTGATAAGCTGCTGTTGGAATGTTATGACGGCTCATAAACTCTTTAGAAAATTCTTTACTTCCTTCTAAAGTTGCTCCTAATTTCTCTGGTCCAATAACAATGACATCCTTTAAATAAAAATCTTTTATAAAGAAATCATGAATTCCATTTACTAAAGGATCTTCAGGGCCTACAACAACCATTTCAATATCTTCTTCTAAAACAAACTCCTTAATCTTCGCAAAATCATTGACACCAATTGCTACATTAGTTGCAATTTTTGCAGTTCCAGCATTTCCGGGTGCTACAAATAAATTACCACATTGTTTACTCTGACTCAATTTCCAAGCAAAGGCATGTTCTCTTCCTCCAGAACCTAATATTAAAATATTCATCGTGTTTTGTTTAGTTATGTTGTTGTAAAAATTTAATTTAGCAAAGCTAATATTTATTACATGAACATCACAGATTTTTCATTAAAACTAAATGGTTATCCTATTAAGGATGCGCAAAAAAAGTTACATGAAATCCAAAATATTAGTGTTCATAATTTTGACACCTACGTCACTCAAGCAAAAGAAGACATTGTAAATTATCATTTAAAGAATAATTCCTTTTACAACGCTTTATGTAAAAATGAATTTTCAACTTGGAATGACTTGCCAATTCTAACAAAAAAAGATTTACAAGTGCCATTGCAAGACAGGCTAAGCAATGGTTTTTCTAACACAACCATTTACACAAATAAAACCTCTGGTTCAACTGGTAATCCATTTTATTTTGCGAAAGATAAATTTAGCCATGCATTAACTTGGGCTGTAATTAAAAACAGATTTAACTGGCATGGTTTACACGGTAAAAAACAAGCGCGTTTTTACGGCATACCTAACGAAACTATACCTCGTTTAAAAGAACGCTTAAAAGATGTTTTATCTAATAGATACCGTTTTAATGTGTTTGACTTATCAGATGCTGCCTTTGATAATTGGGTCGATAAGTTCAATAAAAATAAGTTTGTTTACTTAAACGGCTACACAACTGTCATTGTTGCTTTTGCAAACTATTTGAATTCCAAGAACTTAATTTTAAAAGACATCTGCCCAAGCTTAAAAGCATGTGTTGTCACATCAGAAATGTGTTTTGAAGAAGATAAAATTGTAATGCAAAACGCATTTGGAGTTCCTGTAATAAATGAATATGGTGCTTCAGAATTAGACCTCATTGCGTTTCAAAACAGCCAAATGCAATGGATTTTAAACACTGAGTCTTTATTTGTTGAAATACTTGACAACAACAATAAACCTGTACCATTCGGTAACGTTGGAAAAGTTGTAATTACTTCCTTATACAATAAAGCTCATCCTTTTATCAGGTATGAATTGGGAGATTTAGGGGCTATAAAAAAAGTAAGCGCTAAAACTTATATTTTAGATAAACTTCAAGGAAGAAAAGAGGATATAGTCCGCTTACCTAGTGGCAAAATTTCTCCTGGGTTAACCTTTTATTATATCACAAAATCTGTAGTAAAAGACAATGGTGTTGTAAAAGAAATAAAAATACTTCAAACTAAAATTGATTCCTTTGAAATACATTATTCTGCAACTGATAAACTATCTGAAAAACAACAGCAAATTATTCAAAATGCATTATATGAGTATTTAGAGCCTAATCTTAACATTTCATTTCATAAATTTGACCAATTAGAACGCTCTAAAAGCGGAAAATTAAAACAGTTCACATCACTTATAAAATTATGAACATTACAATCATAGCAGGTGCACGTCCAAACTTTATGAAAATTGCGCCAATTATTCATGAAATCATCAAGCAACAAAAACTTGGTGTAAACATCAATTACAGATTGGTGCATACAGGGCAACACTATGATAAAAATTTGAGTGACACCTTTTTTGAAGAGTTAAACATCCCGCAACCCCATGTAAATTTAGACGTAAAAAGTGGAACTCAAGCAGAACAAACTGGGGCTATTATGACTGCTTTTGAAAAAGAATTAGCAAAAAACCCAACAGATTTAGTAGTAGTAGTAGGCGATGTAACCTCAACGATGGCATGTACAATTGTTGCTAAAAAAGCCAATGTAAAAGTTGCTCATGTTGAAGCCGGCATTAGATCTGGCGATATGAAAATGCCAGAAGAAATTAACAGAATGGTGACTGATAGCATCACTGATTATTTCTATACAACTTCTGCTCTTGCAGGAAAGAACCTATCCAATGCAGGTATTGAAAACAAGCGTATTTTCTTTGTAGGAAATGTAATGATAGACACTTTATTAAGTAATCTTAATCGTTTGCAACAACCTAATTTTTGGAATGACTTACAATTAAAGGAAAAAGATTATTTTGTTTTAACACTTCATCGCCCGTCTAATGTAGATGCAGAGAGGCAATTAAAAAAATTAATCACAACAATCGTTGAAAACTGTAACGGAAAACCAATTATTTTCCCTGTACACCCAAGAACAAAAAAGTTACTAGAAGGGTTAGATTTGAGTTTTGACAACCTATACTTTGTTACTCCGCAAGGCTATTTATCATTCATTTACTTAGTGAAAAATGCAGTAGCAGTTTTAACAGACTCTGGAGGTATTACTGAAGAGGCAACTGTATTAAATGTACCATGTATCACGTTTAGAGATTCTACTGAAAGACCAGAAACATGTGCACTTGGCACGAACGTTTTAGTTGGTAGTGATATCAATAAAATTAATAGTGCTTTTACTACCTTACACTCTGGAAAATGGCAACAAGCACAAATTCCTGAATTATGGGACGGTAAAGCTTCAGAAAAAATAATTTCTAGTATTTTAGCATTATATGCCTAAAGACATCCTAATTATAAGTAATTATTATCCGCCGGAGAGTGGCGCTGCACCAAATAGAATACACACTTTAGCGACTTCTTTAACTAAAAACAATTATAAGGTTACGGTAATTTCCCCTTTTCCTAATTACCCCTTTGGAAGTATATTTGAATCACATAAAGGGCGTTTTAGAACTACATTACTTGAACAAAATATTACCGTACATAGACTATGGTTATTTGCGAGTAATTCGAAAAATAAATTTATCCGATTGGCATCAATGTTATCATTTGCCATTCATTTATTTGTTTTTTTATTATTTAAAAAAACACCAAACAAAGTTATTATACAATGCTCTCCGCTATTTGTAGGCTTTTTTGGAGTACTAATCTGTAAATTAAAACGAAAAAAAATCATCTTAAATGTATCTGACTTATGGCCTTTAGCAGGTTTAGAAATGGGTATTTTAAGTAAAGGATTTTATTATTCCATCTTGGAGAAAATAGAGCTGTATAATTATCGAAATTCTGATTTACTTGTAGGACAATCACAAGAAATTTTAAACCACTTTAAATCTAAATTACCAGATAAAAAGGTTTTTCTATATAGAAATTTTCCCAATTTTAAAATTCAAGAAATACAAGAAGTCACTGACAATAAAACCATCAAAGTTGTCTACGCAGGTTTGCTTGGGATTGCTCAAGGAATTTTAAACATCTGCAAAGAATTAGAACTGCCAGAAAATGTAGAATTTCACATTTACGGTAATGGTCCTGAAACCAGTCAGATAATAGAGTTGACAAAAACCAAATTAAACATTCACTATCACGGTTCTGTATCTCGTGAAATATTGCACCAAGAACTAAAATCGTATCACATTACATTAATTCCGCTTATCAATAGAATTTATGGCTCTGTGCCTTCTAAAATTTTTGAATACACACGATTAGGACTACCTATACTTTATTTTTCAGATGGTGAAGGAGCAGATATAGTCAATACTCATAAACTTGGAATCACCATCAAATCACTAGACTACAACAATTTAAACAATGTAATAACTAATTTGAGTGTTTATAAGATTGAGCTCCCTAAGAAATCCGAGCTCTTAAAAATCTCAGAACAAGAATTCGATTTAGATAAACAGTTTAAGTCGTTCATTCAAAAAATTAATGCTTTATAACCCTTAGTACGCTTTGTCATCACCTTTAAATATACTGAATAAAGTATTAACAATAATTTTTAGATCTAATAAAACGGACCAGTTTTTTATATAAAACAGATCTAATTTCACACGGCCTACAATATCAGAATCTCTTTCTACCGCTCCTCTAAACCCTCTTACTTGTGCTAAACCTGTAATCCCTGGTAATATCCTATGCCTTGCCATTAATTGCACATTGTCAACTTGTTTAGAATAAGCTTTATTGTAAGCTAACATGTGGGGTCTTGGCCCAACAACTGACATGTCACCTTTTAACACATTAATAAACTGTGGTAATTCATCAATACTCGTTCTTCTTAAAAACCGACCTATGGATGTAACCCTATCATCATGTAAACTCACAGGGCTCACATCTTTTGTGCCAACCTTTAATGTTCTAAACTTATAACATTTAAACTTTTTATAATCCAAACCATTTCTATCTTGAACATAAAGTACTGGCCCTTTAGACTCTAGCTTTAACAACACATATAACAGTGGTATTAACCAAGATAAAATACCCAATACGACTGCTAAAGAAAAAAGTATATCAAATGAACGTTTTAATAACCTGTTACTGTTTTTATTTAAAGCTATTTCTGGCATTGTAAGCACTGGGAAATAGTCATAATAGTCTACTTCAAAGTCAGAAGAAAGCATTTGGTTAGTATCTGGAATGAATTTTAGTGTTTTAAAATGAGTATTTGCATATGTAACTAATCGTTTTATCTCCTCATTTGAAAACTCACCTATTGAGCAATAGATATCGTCTATATTTTGTCCTGAGATAAAGTCAAAAAACTGATTAAAATCACCTAACCTCCCTGTTGATGGTTTATTTGTAAAATACCCTACATAATTATAGCCATATATCGGTTTATTAAAAAAAAAAGTTTCTAATACTTTGGTGGCATTATTACGACCAATAATTACAGTTTTACGCCTATTACCTCCTTTTAACCTGTATCTTTTTAAAACCCAATACATCAAAAATTTCACCAGTAACATACCAGAAAAAAGCACTGATAAAAAATAAACAACTTTATGAATTTCTAATATGGTTCTACTAAACCCAAAATAAGAAAAGTAGATTAATGAATAAACAATATATTGCTTAGTTGCTAAAGAAATTATTTTTATCGGGCTGGTAAAACGGTATACTTTATAGTATCTGGTAAAAAACGAGCTGATGACCCAACCAATAATCAAAAAAGGCCCAAAATATAGCGACGTGGCTCTACCTGGATGGAAATAAAAGACAAACAATAGTAACAAGGAAATATCTACTATATACAATATAGGCCTGATAAAACCAGAATACCTTCCCCTCTTAAATGACATGCTTTATTTTACAATATGCTTCTTAAAGTCTTTATGGTCTTTTTTAAACAACTCATCATCCGATAAACTTTTAAAATACTCTAAAGTTAATTTCATTCCTTCAGAACGTTCTATTTTCGGTTCCCATCCTAACAATTCTTTTGCAAGGGAGATATCAGGTTGTCTTTGTAAGGGATCATCTTGAGGCAACTCTTTATAAATAACTTTTTGATCGGTATTAGTTAATGTTATAATCTCTTCAGCAAAATCTTTAATAGTTATTTCATGTGGATTACCAATATTTACTGGCAAACTATAGTCACTCAATAGTAATTTATAAATTCCGTCTACTTGATCTGACACATAACAAAATGATCGTGTTTGCAAACCATCCCCAAAGATTGTTAAATCCTCTCCTCTTAAAGCTTGACCAATAAAAGCAGGGATTACCCTTCCATCATTCAGTCGCATTCTTGGTCCGTAAGTGTTAAAAATTCTTACAATTCGCGTCTCTAAACCATGAAACCTATGATATGCCATAGTAATAGATTCTTGAAAACGTTTTGCTTCATCATAAACACCTCTTGGCCCAATAGTATTCACATTTCCAAAATAAGCTTCTGTTTGTGGATGAATTAATGGGTCTCCGTAAATTTCAGAAGTTGATGCTATTAAAATTCTTGCATTTTTTTCTTTAGCTAAACCTAATAAGTTATGAGTTCCTAAAGACCCTACTTTTAAGGTTTGAATAGGTATTTTCAAATAATCTATTGGACTTGCCGGAGATGCAAAGTGTAATATATAATCTAACTGACCTGCAACGTGTACAAATTTAGTAACGTCATGATGGTAAAATTCGAAATTTTCTAATTTAAAAAGGTGTTCAATATTCTTTACATCACCTGTAATTAAGTTATCCATTGCAATGACATGGTATCCTTCATTAATGAATTTATCACATAAATGAGATCCTAAAAACCCTGCGGCACCTGTAATTAATATTCTTTTTTGCATAATACCTTAATTAACTTCTTTTCTACCAATTGAAACGTATGTAATACCTTCATCTTGCATATCATTGATATCGTATAAATTTCTTCCATCAAAAATAACGGCGTTATTCAGCTTCTCTTTAACAGTATTGAAGTTAGGAGTTCTGAAAATACTCCATTCTGTACTAATAACTAAAGCATCCGCATTTGTTAATGCGTCATACATAGATGGCGCAAAACTTATTTTATCACCATATTTTTGTTGCACATTAGGCATTGCTTCCGGGTCAAAGGCAATAACATTAGCCCCTCTACTCAACAACTCATCAATAATATATAATGCTGGAGCTTCTCTTATATCGTCAGTTTCTGGTTTAAATGCTAAGCCCCAAATTGCGATTGTTTTTCCTTGTAAATCATCATTAAAGTATGACGATACTTTAGGAATTAATCGCGTTTTTTGAACATCATTTACACCTATAACTGCATCTAATATTTCAAAATCATAGTTATTATCCTTTCCTGATTTTTGAAGCGCTTTGACATCTTTAGGGAAACAAGACCCTCCATAACCGATTCCAGGGAACAAGAAACGTTTTCCTATTCTGGAGTCAGTTCCCATACCAATTCTTACTTTATCAACATCGGCACCAACCTTTTCACAAAAGTTAGCAATTTCGTTCATAAAGGTAATTTTAGTTGCCAAGAATGAGTTGGCTGCATATTTGGTTAATTCCGCAGATTTTTCATCCATTATTATAATTGGATTTCCTGATCTCACAAACGGATTATATAATTTTTGCATTAATTCTGTAGCTTTATCTGAACTTGACCCTATAACGATACGTTCTGGTTTTAGGAAATCATCAACAGCAAAACCTTCTCTTAAAAATTCAGGATTAGACACCACATCAAAATCTACTGTAGCGTTTTTAGCAATTGTAGCTGTAACTTTTTCAGCTGTCCCTACAGGAACTGTACTCTTATCAACAATAACCTTATAGCTGGTCATTAACGTTCCTATCTCTTCTGCGACACCAAGGACATATGATAGATCAGCAGAACCATCTTCATCTTCTGGAGTAGGCAAGGCTAAGAATACTATATCACCAAATTCTAAGCCTTCTTCTAAAGACGTTGTAAATTTTAAACGCCCCGCATTTATATTTCTTTGAAATAACACATCTAAATGAGGTTCGTAAATTGGTACATTTCCTTGTTGCATCATGGCAACTTTTTTTGCATCAATATCTACACAAACAACATTATTTCCTGTTTCTGCCAAACATGTACCGGTAACTAAACCTACATATCCTGTTCCTACTACTGTTACATTCATCTTAATTTTCTTATTTTATAAGGATTTCAAATATATAAAGTATTACCTTAAAACTTTATATAGAGAAGCCTTTATTCTTTTCTTTTCAATATTTGTCATATTTGACCCTGATGGTAAACATAATCCTTTTTTAAATAAAACCTCTGATGTATTATTTCCATAATATTCTTCCTTACAAAACAGCGGCTGTAAGTGCATTGGTTTCCAGAGTAAACGCGACTCGATATTATCAGTCATAAATTGTAGCCTTAATTCTTCATTTGAAAAGCCAGCTATACCTTCATCAATCAATATACACGTAAGCCAATAGTTTGACACATAATCACAATTAGAAATTTTAAAAACCTTTACACCATTTAACTCTTCAAACACCTCTTCATAGAAGGAATGTATGTCGATTCGGGACTGGATGCGTTTTTCAAGCACCTCCATCTGCCCTCTACCTATTCCTGCAGAAATATTACTCATACGGTAATTGTAACCTAGTTTTGAATGCTCATAATAATGTTTATTATCCTTAGCTTGAGTCGCTAAGAATATGGCTTTGCCTTTGGTTTCTTGATCATTACAAATTAAAGCGCCTCCACCAGATGTTGTGATGATTTTATTTCCGTTAAAAGATAGTATTCCATAATCTCCAAACGTACCACATTTTTGGCCTTTGTAGCTAGACCCTAAGGCTTCAGCTGCATCTTCTATTAAAGTGATATCATACTTTTTTGCTATGGATTGGATTTTATCTATTTGTGCAGGCATTCCATATAGATGAACAACAATTATTGCTTTTGGTTTTGTTCCGTTAGACAATCGATCAAGTATAGCTTCTTCTAATTTGATGGGACACATATTCCACGTCTCAAACTCACTATCGATAAATATTGGAATTGCTCCTTGATATAAAACTGGATTTACTGAAGCTATAAATGTAAACGTTTGACACAACACCTCATCATTACTACTAACTCCCGCAAGTATTAGCGCCAAATGCAAAGCAGATGTTCCTGTATTAGTCACAGCAACACTACGGTTTTCTTCTAAATATTTTTCAAGGACATTTTCAAATCCTGTAATGTTAGGTCCTACTGAAGACACCCAATTATCTTGAAGAGCTTTGCTTATATACTTTTGCTCTTCACCTCCCATATGTGGTGAAGACAACCATATTTTATTATTTTTTGACATTAAATAATGTTTTAAAAAGTATATTCAAATCTGTTTTGAAACTATAATTAATTATATAATCTTTATTGATGTCAACTTTCTTTGGCCAGATAATTCTTTTATTATATTCTAATGGATTAGTTTGTTGCGCCAAGATGTCCTCTTCGTTTCTAAAATATAATGACGCTAGCCCTGTTATCCCTGGTTTTACACTTAAAATAATTCTGTCATCACCTGTTAATTTATCCGCAAAACCAGCAACATCTGGCCGTGGGCCGACTAAACTCATATTGCCCATTAATACATTGATTAGCTGTGGCAATTCATCAAGTTTATATTTTCTCAAAAACCTTCCAAAATTTGTTATCCTTGGATCTTCACTTGTAGTTACATGAGTCGTAATAGTGCTATTTTCCTGCATTGTCCTAATTTTAAAAATTAGAAATTCGTTCCCTAAATAACCAATGCGTGATTGAGAAAACAAACCAAATTTCCTCGTGTCAATTGTTGCTATTAAAACCAAGCCACATAATATCCACCATAAAGAAACAATCCCTAGTAAGGCTAGGCTAAAGTCAAATAGTCTTTTAATTATTTTTTGCGTTATACTCAATATGCTTTTTCTTCTCCTTTAAAGATATTAAAAACTGTTTGAAAGACTATTTTTATGTCTAATAAAACCGACCAGTTTTCTAAGTAAAAAATATCATATTTTACTCTATTTACTATGTCTCTCTGTGTTTCTATCTCTCCTCTATAACCTTTAACTTGTGCCATTCCTGTAATTCCTGGTTTAACAAAATGCCGTACCATAAATCTGTCGACAGAATCAGCATACATTTTTGTATGACTAACCATATGTGGCCTAGGACCTACAACCGACATATCTCCTAATAAAACATTGAAAAACTGAGGTAATTCATCAATACTTGTTTTTCTGATAAATTTACCGATTTTTGTTACACGCATATCTCCTTTTGTCATTTGAACTAGATCAGCCATGTCATTTTTTTTCATTGATCTAAACTTATAACACATGAAATGATTGTTATTAATTCCGGACCTTTTTTGCTTAAAAAATATATCCCCTTTAGACTCTCTTTTTATCAAAAAACCAATTATTGGGGTTAACCAAGACATTACTAATATTATAACTAACGACGATACAATTATATCTAATATTCTTTTTAGCACCTTGTTTACAGGATCTTCTAAAGGGTTTTTCCTTAATGAAAGAACCGGTAAATAATCATAGTATTCAAACAATAACTTTTTTGTGAATATTTTTTTTACATCGGGTATAAATTTTACAATTTTTAAATTTTTATCTGCAAAATTTATAATTTTTGACATTTCAGTATCGGTTAATTCAGATATTGAACAGTACACTTCATCTATGTCATTTTCTTTAATATAATTAAAGCATGTTTTTAGAGAAAAATTACTAGATTTAGTATTAAAGTTCTTTTTAAAACTATACCCAAACTCCTTTTTTGTTTTAAAGATATGCTTCAACTGCTTAACACTTTCATTTTCTCCTATGATAATTACATTTCTATAGTTACCGCCAATATATTCTCTATATTTAATTAACAAGAAATATGTTACTATTTTAAATAAAGCTATTATTAAAAACATCTTAAAAAAAACCCGAAACAATTCAGGTCGAGAAACATAGTATTGTTTAAAATACCCTAAGTACGCATACACAACAATTGTAAATGAAAAAAACTGTCGAAAAAGACTACTGGTTATTTGAACCAAATTAGCAATACGTTTAGTTTGGTAAAATTTATTTGTTAATGATATTACTACCCATGATATAAGTAGGTACGATAAAAATTGGTGTTGATTTTTTAAATATAAGGTTGAGTTCAATAATACTAATGCTATTACAGTAAAATCAAATAAATACATTATTGGTTTTATAAAACCTGAATATCTTCCTTGTTTAAAAATCATTGTTAAATTACATTGTTCTTTTTAAAATCTTCGTATTTTTTTTCTACAAAATTCTTAAATTCTTTTTCAAATCTTTCTTTAGAAAACTTTAATGAATGCTCCCTTATCAATTCATAATTGAAAACTGTTTTTTCAAACTCTAAAACTGAGTTTTTAAGGCTTTCAACAGATTGTTTTTTAAATAACACACCTGTTTTATTATGCAAAACCGTTTCTTGCAGCCCTCCTTTACCATATGCTATTACTGGTGTTCCGCAAGCTTGAGCTTCTACTGGAATTATTCCAAAATCTTCTTCCGCTGCAAATACAAAAGCTTTAGCTTTTCCCATATAATTTTTTAATACATCTGGTGTTACAAAGCCTATTAACTTAATATTGTCTTTCGCGATTTTTTTAATTTTTTTAAACTCTGGGCCATCTCCAGCAACTATTAAACTTCTATTTGGCATTTCATTAAATGCTCTAACTATCAATTCAATTTTTTTATAAGGCACCATCCTTGATGCTGTAAAATAAAAATTCTCTTTTTCTGTAACTAACGCAAATTTTTCAACATCAACAGGTGGATAAATGACTTTAGCATCCCTATTGTATATTTTCTTTATTCTTTTAGCAATATAATTAGAATTTGCTACAAACTCATCAACTCTATTAACAGTATTAACATCCCA
>JBMZDR010000023.1:0-29860 GCA_049614485.1 Flavobacteriaceae bacterium | reverse complement strand
ATATACATACAAAAAAAGCCTTACAATTATGTAAGGCTTTTGCGGAGAAGGAGGGATTCGAACCCCCGGACCTGTTACAGTCAACAGTTTTCAAGACTGCCGCATTCGACCACTCTGCCACTTCTCCAGAACGTCTACCAGCTATTTGCTGATTGCGAGTGCAAATATAGGACGTTTTTTCAATTATAAAAGCATTTTTAAAAGTTTTTTTTTTGCTTTTTTTTAAGTGCTTATAAATGAGTTTTATAAGTCTAAATTATTTTTCAAACAATGCGATAGTTTCAATATGTGCAGTATGCGGAAACTGATCTACCAGACTTATTTTCTTTAATTGATACCCCGATTCAATCAGTTGTTCAGTATCTCTTGCTTGCGTTGCAGGGTTACATGACACATACACCATACGTTTTGCTCCTAATCGAATTACTTTACGTAATGTTTTTGGTGCTATTCCTGCTCTAGAAGGATCTAATATAATTGTTTCAATCTTTCTATTATATTCTGGGTGTTCTAATAAAAATTTACCAACATCAGCTGCAAAAAACTGTACCCCTTCAATATTATTACGTTTTGCATTTTCTTTCGCATCTGCTATTGAAGACGCTATAATATCAACACCTATTATTTTTGCATTATCACTACGTGAAGCTACTATTTGACCAATGGTACCTGTACCACAAAACAAATCCATGACTACTTTTCCATCTACCGTTTCTTTCTTTTCCAAAACATAATCAACAACTTTATTATATAGTTTTTCAGCAGATTTTGGATTGGTTTGAAAAAAGCTTTTCATGCTAATTTCAAAATTTAAACCAAGTAAATTTTCTACTATTTTTTCTTTACCATATACCAAGCTTGATTTTCCTGCAGTTGCTAAAGTTCTATCACCAACCTCATCATTAATTGAATGCAACATACCTGCAAAACGCTCTCCAAACAACTCTTTAAACAATGACACAAAACCTTCCATATCAAATTTAGGTAAATCATAAGATGTTGTAACTAAATTGAATAACAACTCATTACTTTCAACTGATTTACGCACCACTAAAAAACGAAAGAATCCTTCACGTTTTGGTGCATGCCAAGGTGCTAATCCTGATTTTTCACAGAACTCTCTAATAACTTTTAAGTTATCCTCTACTTGTTTATCGAACAAGCCTGAATCATTGTCTAAGTTTTCTGCACACCACCATGTCCCACGTTTTTTAAATCCTAATGCAAATTCATCTACATCAGTTTTTAACTCATGATCGTAACGGATAGCTGAAAACCCATACTCCATTTTATTACGATAGTGATGTACAGAAGGTGATGTTATAAATTCATCAAATTTATCTTCTATATCCTCTACTTTACCTATACGCTTAAACAACTGTAGTGTACTTTCTTTTTTATACTTATGTTGTAAATCTATTGGCAATTTAATATATGGCGCACCTGGTATTACTTGGTAGGACACCTCTATTTCGTCTTCCGACATTTTTAGCACTTCCTCCAATTTACACTCAGCATAACGCTTGCTTGTTTTTTTTACTTGAGCTTTAACTAATTGGCCCGGTAAGGTATTAGGCACAAAAACCACAAACTCCCCTTCTTCATTTCTAATCCGACCTATTCCTTTTCCTCCAAAAGCATAATCTTCTATTAGAATCTCAATGAATTCTCCTTTTTTTACAAACTTATTTCGTTCTCTTCTTGGCATGTTATGTGTACTTAAAAAAAATCCTTGCAAAGCTAAAGAAATAATACATGTGAAATACTATTATCTGTTGCTTTAAAATCAAAAAAGGCTTTGATTGTCATCAAAGCCTTTTTTAATCAAATAGTCTTATAAATTATTCACCCATTGCAGCAGATACCTTTGCTGATAATTTCTTATAGGTCCCGTTTTCCAAACGCTCTCTAATTCCTGAAAACGCATTTAAAGTTATTTCAATATCTTCCATGGTATGAGACGTGGTTGGGATTAAACGCAATAAGATTAATCCTTTTGGTATTACCGGATACACAACTATAGAACAGAACACCCCAAAGTTTTCTCTTAAATCTTTTACCAACGCCATTGCTTCAGGAATACTACCTTTTAAATACACTGGTGTGATACAAGTTTGTGTTGTACCTAAATCAAAACCTCTTTCACGTAAACCACCTTGTAAAGCTCGAACATTATCCCATAACTTTTCTTTAAGTTCAGGCATGGTTTTTAACATTTCTAAACGCTTAAGGGCCCCTACTACCAATTGCATTTGTAATGATTTAGCAAACATTTGTGAACGCATGTTGTATTTCATGAAATCAATGATTTCTTGATCTGCCGCAAAAAATGCTCCAGTACTTGCCATTGATTTTGCGAATGTTGCAAAGTACACATCAATACCGTCTTGACAGCCTTGCTCCTCACCAGTTCCCGCACCAGTTTTCCCTAGAGTTCCAAACCCGTGAGCGTCATCTACTAATAAACGGAAGTTATACTTATCTTTTAATGCTATAATTTCTTTAAGTTTTCCTTGTTCACCACGCATTCCAAAAACACCTTCTGAAATCAATAAGATTCCTCCACCTGTTTTTTCTGCAAGCTTAACAGCTCTTCCTAAATTCTTTTCGATACTTTCAATATCATTATGTTTATAAGTAAAACGTTTACCCATATGTAAACGAACACCGTCAATAATACATGCATGTGCATCAACATCATAAACAATAATATCATCTTTTGTTACTAATGAGTCAATTGCAGAGACCATTCCTTGGTATCCAAAATTCACTAAGTAAGCAGCTTCTTTTTGAACAAATTCAGCTAACTCATCTTGTAATTGCTCATGTAATTCTGTATGACCAGACATCATTCTTGCCCCCATAGGGTAAGCAGAACCATATTTTACACCAGCTTCCCCATCCACTTTTCTTACTTCTGGATGATTTGCAAGACCTAAATAATCATTGATACTCCATGTAACTACCTCTTTTCCTTGAAACTTCATTCTGTTAGAAATCTCACCTTCAAGTTTAGGGAATACAAAGTAACCTTCTGCTTGCTCTGCCCATTTACCTAGAGGTCCTTTATCCTTATAGATTTTTTCAAATAAATCTCTCATTATATCAATTTTAGATTTTACAACTGCGAAAATAATTAAATAAACCCTTTTATCATAATATTTTTAGCAACAAAAAAGAGCAGCAACAAATGTTACCGCTCTTTTTAACTCTATCTTAACGCAAATAATTACTTGACGTATTCTATTTTCTTTGGATTTTCTTCTTGAACAGTATCAAAAAACCCTTGGTTTTCCATCCAATCATCATTGTAAATTTTACTCATATAACGCGAACCGTGGTCTGGTAAAATCACTACAACATTACTGTTTTCATCAAATTTCCCTTCCTCAGCGTATTGTTTTACTGCTTGAACTGCAGCACCACTTGTATACCCTACAAATAAGCCTTCACTTTTAGCTAATTCTCTAGCGGTGTGTGCACTTTCTTGATCAGTTACTTTTACAAATTCATCTATTGCATCAAAATCTGTAGCAGATGGGATTAAGTTTTTACCTAAGCCTTCTATTCGGTATGGGTAAATTTCATCTTTATCAAACTCTCTGGTTTCATGAAAACTTTTTAAAACAGATCCAAAAGCATCAACCCCTAGAATTTGAACATCTGGATTTTGCTCTTTTAAATATTTTGCTGTACCTGATATTGTTCCTCCTGTACCACTACAAGCAACTAAATGTGTAATCTGTCCTTTTGTTTGATTCCATATTTCCGGACCTGTTGAGTGGTAATGTGCATCAATATTTAATTCATTAAAATACTGATTAATATAAACAGAGCCTTTTACTTCTTTATGTAAACGTTTTGCAACCTCATAATAAGACCTTGGATCATCAGCACTAACGTTTGCAGGACACACATACACTTTAGCCCCCATTGTACGTAACATATCTATTTTGTCTGGAGACGATTTAGAGCTTACCGCTAATATGCATTCGTAACCTTTTATAACGCTCACCATTGCAATACTAAATCCTGTGTTTCCTGAAGTGGTTTCTATAATTGTATCACCAGGTTTTATTATTCCCTTTCTTTCTGCCTCTTCTATAATATATAATGCAATTCTATCTTTCGAAGAATGCCCTGGATTAAAGGCTTCAACTTTAGCAAAAAAGTTTCCTTTTAAGTTTTGAGTTATTTGATCTAACTTTATTAATGGTGTGTTTCCTACTAAATCTAAAACACTGTTATATGCTTGAATTTCTTCTCTCATAAATGATTTTAAAATTGAGTTGTTCTACTAGTCTGACAATAAAACAACCTGACAAAGATAGTTATTTTTTTTTACTCTTTAATTTTTTCTAAATTTAACATGAATGCATACTCAGCTGCGATTTCTTTTAAAGCCTCAAATCTACCTGATGCACCACCGTGACCAGAGTCCATATCACACTTAAATAACAATAGATTATCATCTGTTTTTAACTCTCTTAATTTTGCTGTCCATTTTGCTGGTTCAAAATACTGTACTTGAGAATCATGAAAACCGGTTATAATAAATGTATTTGGATAATTTTGTGCTACTACGTTATCATATGGTGAGTAGGATTTCATGTAATCATAATAGCCTTTCTCATTAGGGTTCCCCCATTCATCATATTCTCCTGTTGTTAAAGGTATCGAATCGTCTAGCATTGTTGTAACAACATCTACGAATGGTACAACTGCAACTACTCCGTTGTAGGTTTCAGGGCTTAAATTCATTATTGACCCCATCAACAGTCCTCCTGCACTACCCCCCATTGCGTATAAATGCTTGGCTGATGTATAGTTTTCCTTTATTAAGTGCTTGGAGCAATCAATAAAATCTGTAAACGTGTTCATTTTTTTGTATAATTTACCGTCTTCATACCAATGCCTTCCTAAATACTCACTACCACGTATGTGTGCAATTGCAAAGACAAAACCACGGTCTAACAAGCTTAAACGTGTGGTACTAAAGCCATCTGAAATTGTATACCCGTATGATCCGTAAGCGTACTGCAACAGCGGTGTGTTTTTATTCAATTTAGTATCTTTTCTATACACTAATGAGATGGCCACTTTTTCGCCATCTCTTGCTGTTGCCCATATTCTTTCTGATGTGTAATTATTTTTATCAAACTGCCCTCCTAAAACCTCTTGTTCTTTTTTTACCTCTTTCTCTTTAGTTTCCATATTGAAATCTATAGTTGATGAAGGTGTTGTAAAAGAGTTGTAACCGTAACGTAAAATATGTGTATCAAAATCAACGTTTACAGAGGTGTAAACTGAATAAGTTTCATTATCAAAAGGCAAGTAATATGACTTAGAGCCATCCCATCGTGATATTTTTATTTTTGATAAGCCATTTTCTCGCTCACTCACAACAAGATAGTCTTTAAAAATTTCAATATCTTCTAATAAAACATTTTCCCTATGCGGTATAAAATCGGCCCAATTATCTTGTGATGTTTTATTTTCTGGGGTAACCATTAGTTTAAAGTTAATAGCTTTATCTTTGTTTGTTACTATATAAAATTTATTTTCAAAGTGTGCTATGTCGTATTCTAACCCACGTTCTCTGGCTTGAAACACTTTAAAATCGCCATCTGGAGTATTGGCATTTAAAATTTGATATTCACTCGTTAAAGTACTACTTGACCCTATAATTATAAATTTCTTTGATTTAGATTTATACACAAAAGTGCTGAACGTTTCATCAGTTTCATTAAAAACTTCTTTGTCATTTTTAGGGTTATCATTTAAAAAATGTTTAAAAACTCTGTCTGAACGCAATGTTTCGTCATCTTTTCTAGTGTAAAACAACGTCATGTTATCATTCGCCCAAGTAGATCCTCCTGTAGTGTTTTCTATTTTATAAGGCAATACTTCTCCAGTTTCAATATTTTTAATTTGAATTACATATTGTCTTCTACTTATAGTATCTACTCCAAAAGCAACATATTTATTATCTGGACTTACATTTATACCGCTTAGGTTAAAGTATGAGTGTCCTTCAGCCATTTTATTACAGTCAAATAACACTTCTTCATTGGCCGTTAACGAATCTTTCTTTCTTGTATAAACCGGATAATCCTTACCTATTTCGTATTTTGTAATATACCAATACCCATTATATTTATAAGGCACAGAAGAGTCATCCTCCTTTATTCTCCCTTTCATTTCTTCAAATAACGATTCCTGAAACTTTTTAGTATCACTTGTCATTTTATTATAATAATCATTTTCTCTTTCAAGATAATCTATCACCTCTTCGTTATCCTTTTCATTCAACCAATAGTAGTTATCTATTCTAACATCACCATGTTTCTCTAGGGTTTTAGGTCTTTTTTCTGCAGTAGGCGCTAAAATTTTATCTGTTATATTCATTGGAGTCTCTTTTTTACAAGCAGTTGCAAAAATAAGCGTAAGAATAAGGACTGAAAGCTTTTTTATCATTTTATTTAGTATTTTCGACTTTTTAAAAATACAAAAACTATTCACTAATATTAAAAATTGATAAAAATGTTTGGAGATTTAATGGGTATGATGGGTAAATTAAAAGAAACTCAAGCCAAAGTTGAAGCAACAAAGCAACGCTTAAACAGTGTGTTAATTGACGAAAATAGCTCTGATAATTTACTAAAAGTAACCTTAACTGCTAATAGAGAATTAAAAACTATTTCTATAGATGACGCTTTACTTGAAGACAAAGAACAACTGGAGGACTATTTAATTTTAACTTTAAACAAAGCTATTAAAAAAGCATCAGAAATAAATGATGCTGAACTTGGCGCTGTTGCCAAAGAAGGCATGCCAAACATTCCTGGCATGGATATGTTTAAATAAAAAAAAGGCTGCAATTGCAGCCTTTTTTTATTTACTTAAAATCTACTCATTATTTATAAGCCTAAATTGAGTTCGTCTATTAGCTCTATGTTCTCTTTCTGTACATGAAACTCCATCAGAACACCTGTTCAACAATTGGCGCTCACCATATCCGTTAGAAACCAATCTACTAGGATTTATTCCTTTAGAAATTAAATAGTTAGACACTGATTGCGCTCTTCTCTCAGACAATACTTGATTACTTTCTGCTGTACCTCTAGCATCAGTATGAGAAGCTACTTCTACTTTAGACCCTGCATTATTATTCAGAACAGGCAATAATTTAGCGTCAATTTCTGACTTAGCACTTGCTGTTAAAGTTGCACTACCCAAATTCCAGTTAATATTTAAGTCTGTATATTCTAATAAAGCACAATCAACTTCTTTCCATTCTGTTAAGCCTCCTTTAGTCTTTAGCACTTCTTTAGTTAGCGTTTTATACACAGCCTCTACTGTTTGTTCTACTGTTTTAGCAGGCGTATCCACTACCGTTTTAGTTATTGTTGCATATTTAGCTGGTATATCTATTTCCTCTACTCGTGCTGGTTCTTTAACAACTTTCATAGTATACGACCCTGGTCGTTCTGAAATAGGACTGCTTGAAGCTGATGCATCATTAGCTAGCACCTTTGTTTGTATTGTTACAAACTCTGCAGGATATCCTTTATAACACCAATACCTACAATCATTAGGATCTGATGAATCACAACCTGGTGCTTTAGCCCCGAGTTCCCATTGTGAATAAGCTGGTTTGACCTCAATAGTTTCTGAACTTGGTGATAATCTAGCCGGATCAATACTCAAAGCGTCTGTTCCTTGCCTTTTTACATACGATACCACTTCGGTTCCCCAAACTTCGGGTATAACTCGTAATCGTTTACTAGCCGCTTTTACTACAACCTGTTCGGTAACCGTTTTATAGGTTGCAGGTATTACTCGTAGTTTTTTATATGCTGGACTCAACATAACTTTCACCTCTTGGTTTTCATACACATCAGGTGTTGTACAACGAACATAACACTTTCCTGTTTCTGGATTAGCTGGCAAGTCTTGTGCAAAAATCACACAAGAAATCAACATTATTCCCCACAATAATACTTTTCTCATAATTCACTTAATTTTTAGTTAGTTAAATAAAGTTTGTTTTAAATGTACAAAAAAAGAGCTCAAAAACAAACACAACAAACTAAAAATCAAACAAATAACAACAAACCACATTTAAAAACCTTTCAAAATACTAATGCATTTTTTGTGCATCTCATCAGTATAATTTAAGTGCGTTACTATACGCAGTTTTCCTTCACCCATACCAATTAACAAGACATTATGAGCTTTCATTTTTGCAATAAAATCATCTTCATTAACCCCGTTGTTAAGGTAAAAAATAACAATATTTGTTTCTACAGGATCAACATTACTCACAAATGAACACGTCATCAAAACGTCTCTTAATTCTTTAGCTTTTTTATGATCTTGAGCTAATCGTTCTACATTATTATCTAATGCATAAATAGCAGCTGCAGCTAAATAACCTGCTTGACGCATACCGCCGCCAAATAATTTTCTAACCCTAAGCGCTTTCTTTATAGCTGCTTTACTGCCAATTAATACTGATCCCACTGGCGCTCCCAACCCTTTTGACAAACAAATAGAAATGGTATCAAACAACTGGCCGTATTGTTGTGGTGTTTCTTTTTTAACAACAAGCGCATTAAACAAACGTGCACCATCTAAATGAAAACTCAAGTTATTTTCATTACAAACTGTTCTTATTTTTTTTAATTCTTCAAAATCCCAGCAAGCACCACCTCCTTTATTGGTTGTGTTTTCAACACAAACTAAACTCGACAATGCCAAATGAATATTATCCTTTGCTGTTAATACTTCTTCTAATTGTACTGAGGTAAACATTCCTCTTTCACCAGCCAACAAACTACATGTAACACCAGAATTAAATGCTGCACCACCACCCTCAAAATTATACACATGAGCTAGTTTATTGCAATACATTTTATCACCTGGTTGTGTATGTATTTTAATTGCCACTTGATTTGCCATTGTTCCAGATGGAAAAAACAAGGCATCTTCCATACCAAACATAGCTGCTACTTTATGTTGTAACTCATTAACTGTAGGGTCATCACCAAACACATCATCTCCTACTTTGGCTACCATCATTTTCTCCAACATTTCCTTTGATGGACGTGTTACAGTATCACTTATTAAATTTATTTCCATATTCAACTTTAAAAATTCTATTTTTGTAGAATAAAAGTAAACAATTATATGATATCATCAGAACAAAACAAAGACATTATTGAACGTTTAAGTGCACTGAAAAGATACCTTAATATTGATGCTAAAAAAATTGAAATCGCTAACGAAGAAGAAAAAACCTTCGACCCTAATTTTTGGAACAACCCAAAGGACGCGGAACTAGTTATGAAGCAATTGCGTGTTCAGAAAAAATGGGTATCAGACTATAACAATGCTTCAAATTTAATTGATGAACTTCAAATACTTATTGAATTTTATAATGAAGGTGAGGTTGAAGAAACTGAAGTAACTACACTATATACAAAAATTAACACCCAAATAGAAGATTTGGAGTTTAAAAACATGCTTTCTGAGGAAGGAGATTCCTTAAGTGCTGTCTTGCAAATTACAGCTGGTGCTGGGGGAACAGAAAGTTGCGACTGGGCAGAAATGCTACTGAGAATGTACTTGATGTATTGTGAAGATAAAGGATTCAAAACTAAAGAATTAAACTATCAAGCAGGTGATGTTGCAGGAGTAAAAACAGTAACCATTGAAATTGAAGGTGATTTCGCCTTTGGATGGTTAAAAGGTGAAAATGGCGTACATCGTTTAGTACGTATTTCACCGTTTGACAGCAATGCCAAACGCCATACCTCTTTTGCTTCTGTGTATGTTTATCCATCAGTAGATGACACTATTGAAATAAATATTAATCCAGCAGATATTGAAGTTATTACCTCGCGTTCTAGTGGCGCAGGTGGACAGAATGTTAATAAAGTGGAAACAAAAGTTCAGCTAACTCATAAACCATCTGGAATTCAAATTTCTTGCTCAGAAACACGTTCACAACAAGACAACAGAACACGAGCTATGCAAATGTTGAAATCACAATTATATGAAATTGAATTAAAAAAACAACAAGAAGCCCGCACCTCTATTGAAGACAGTAAAATGAAAATTGAATGGGGAAGCCAGATTAGAAACTACGTTATGCATCCTTACAAGTTAGTAAAAGATGTGAGAACAGCTCATGAAACGGGGAATGTGGACGCTGTTATGAACGGAAAAATTGACAGCTTTTTAAAGGCATACCTAATGGCTACTGGCCAACAAGAAATTGATCCAAATACATTATAAAATGATAAAAATATACCACAACAACCGCTGTAGTAAATCACGTTGCGGAGTAGAACTATTAGAAAACTCAGGAAAAGAGTTTGAGATTGTTAAATATTTAGACACACCTCCAACACTTGAAGAGCTAAAACACATTATTGATTTATTGGGCATAGCACCTATCCAACTTGTTAGGAAAAATGAAGCCATTTGGAAAGAAAATTACAAAGGAAAACAACTTCGTGATGCAGAAATAATTTCAGCTATGGCTTCTCACCCCAAACTAATTGAACGCCCGATAGTAATTAATGGCAGTAAAGCAGTAATTGGAAGACCTACAGAAACCATTTTAGATATTATTTAGCAGAAACCCTTTAACACATATTTAACGAATACTGATATCAATAATTGTAAATTTGGTGTTTCAAACTTTAGTTATTCATGAAACATACAATTAGGGTATTTTTTGCTTTACTTTTAATTTATACAACAAGCGCATTTGCTCAAAAAGGCGAGTTTAAAATTAGCGGAAAAGTTGTTGATAAAGAAACCAATCAAGCGTTAGAATATGCAACCATTGTTCTAAAAGAAGAAGCTTCAGGGAAAGTTTCTGGTGGTATTACAACTGTAACTGGTGATTTTTCAATTAATACAAAAAAGGGCATCTATGAAATTTCAATAGAGTTTCTAGGCTTCAAACCTGTTGTGTTTAAAAACAAAACCGTTTCATCAGACATAAACCTAGGTACAATCTCTTTAGCTACCGATGAAAACAACCTAGAGGCAGTTGAAATTATCGCAGAAAAAAGTACTGTTGAGATTAGGCTAGACAAGAAAATTTACAATGTCGGCAAAGACATGACTGTAAAAGGCGGAACCGCTGCAGATGTATTAGCTAATGTACCATCAGTTACTGTAGATATTGAAGGCGCAGTGTCTTTACGAGGTAATGAGAATGTACGTATATTAATAAACGGAAAACCTTCCACCTTTGCTAGTGGTGCTGATGCATTAAAGCAATTGCCTGCAGATGCAATTCAAAAAGTTGAAGTCATTACATCGCCATCTGCACGTTATGACGCTGAAGGAACTGCTGGAATTTTGAATATTGTTTTACGCAAAGGAAAAGCCCTAGGGTTTAATGGGTCATTTACCCTAAATACAGGTATACCTACTAATTTTGGTGCGTCTACAAACTTAAATTACAGAACCAATAAAGTCAATTATTTTACGACTATTGGTTATAATTATAACGACGCCCCAGGTAATGCTTATTTTGAAAACGAGTACTTACAAAACAACCCTAGTGGACGGTTTCAAATAGAGAATAGACTTTATGATAGAGAACGCAAAAACTTCAATTCGCGTTTTGGGTTAGAATATTTCTTAACAGACAATGCTTCATTAACAGGAAGTATGTTATACCGTAACTCTGATAGAGCTACAAATACAGGCACAAACACAAGCACACGTGATATTAACTATAACGAAGAAGCGTATAAAAATCGTAATGAGTTAGAAGATGAATCTGATGAACAAATAGAATTCAACTTAAACTTTACACAGAATTTTAAAACATCTGGACATAAGTTAACCTTCGATTTTAAATACGAAGACTCTAAGGATGATGAATTGGCAACAATAACTGGCAGGCAAACGTTTCCCTCAATTACAAATGACCCTATTGAAAAAACATCAAACCTAGAAGATCAAAAAAGGTATTTATTTCAAGGAGATTATGTGTTACCTATTGGTGAAAACGCACAATTTGAAGCTGGTTTTAGAAGTAATATGAGTAATCAAGAAACTGATTATGTCTTACTAGAAGAACAACCTTCTGGTGAGTTTGAAGTGAACCAAAACGTATCTAACCTATTTATTTATGACGAACATGTACACGCTCTATATTCGCAATACGGAAATAAATACGGAAAGTTTTCGGCATTATTTGGGTTACGCATGGAAATATCTAACATTACAGTAAAAGTTTTCGGAACTGATTTAGATGCAAAAAAACGCTATACTGAATTATTCCCCACTTTAAACCTAGCATATGAGTTAAACGAAGATGAAACCTTAACTTTAGGCTACAACAGACGTGTAAGAAGACCACGATCATGGTTCATAAACCCATTCCCGTCTAGAGCAAGTGAAAACAATATTTTTCAAGGAAACCCAGATTTAGACCCTGCTTATTCTAATGGCGTGGATTTAGGCTATTTGAAAAAATGGGACAAACTTACCTTTAACACATCTGTTTATTACAATTATTCTACGGATGTATTTCAGTTTGTGAGATCAGCAGATGCTACAGACCCTACAATTACAAGAACGACCCCTAAAAATATTTCTTCGGAAGACAGATTTGGGTTAGAATTTTCTTTAAACTACAGTCCGTTTAAATGGTGGAAACTAAACAGTAATTTTAACTTTTTCAGAATTACTGCAGATGGTAAAAACATTGTGCCTAATTCAGAAACCAACAGTTGGTCAACACGTTTAAACTCCAGAGTGAAATTACCCGCTAAAATTGATTGGCAAACTACATTTAACTACAGAGGACCGCAAGAAAACTTCCAAAGCAAAAGAAAAGGAATTGCAAGTGTAAATTTAGCTTTTAGCAAGGACATCCTTAAAGACAACGGTACTCTATCTTTAAATGTGAGTGATTTATTTAACTCTAGAAAACGAATTTCTGATACGTTTATTGATGGTGTCACAAACAGCTATAGTGAGTTTCAATGGCGAGAACGCCAAATACGTTTAAACTTTACATACAGATTAAATCAAAAGAAAAAAAGAAACCAAAACCAACATAATGACAACGGTGGTAGCGAAGGCGGGTTTTAACACAAAAAAAGAGGGAACTAATTAGTTCCCTCTTTTTTGTCGTAATATTTTTAATTACTATTTTTTAGCAGCTCTTTCTTCTTTAAGCTCCTTTAATCTTTCCATTAAAGAACCACCTACCCAGTAAGGAATTACAAATGTTGCTAAAAATATCAGCAACCAAAATCCTATTGTTAGAATAGTTAAAAACGCTAAAAAACCTAAGTATTGATCAAAATCAAACATAATTTCCGGAAAATTTGAATTCGAGTCAAATATAAAAGATAAAATTCAAAAATCAAGTATCTAAAATCAAATTTATTAACAAAAAAGAACAATTCTATTTTGTACAAAAATAAATACTTAAATTTGCAAGTATTCAATAAAAACACAGCACATATATCATGAAATACAGAATTGAAAAAGATACAATTGGAGATGTCAAAGTTCCTGCAGACAAATTATGGGGAGCGCAAACAGAACGTTCAAGAAATAATTTTAAAATTGGAGCATCAGCCTCAATGCCGTTAGAAATAGTTTATGGTTTTGCATACTTAAAAAAAGCTGCAGCCTATACTAACTGTGACTTGGGCGTCTTATCAACAGAAAAAAGAGACTTAATTGCTGCTGTTTGTGATGAAATTTTAGCAGAAAAGCACGACGATCAATTTCCATTAGTTATATGGCAAACTGGTTCTGGAACACAGTCTAACATGAACTGTAACGAAGTGATTTCTCATAGAGCACAACAATTAGCAGGAAAAGTAATAGGCGAAGGTGAAAAAGTTATTTCACCAAATGATGATGTTAACAAATCACAATCTTCTAATGACACCTTCCCTACAGGAATGCATATTGCAGCCTATAAAAAAATCATGGAAGTTACAATTCCTGGTATTGAGCAATTAAGAGATACTCTTCAAGCAAAGTCTGAAGCATTTAAAGATGTTGTTAAAATTGGGCGCACACATTTAATGGATGCCACACCACTAACATTAGGTCAAGAATTTTCAGGATATGTTTCTCAATTAAATCACGGTCTTAAAGCCTTAAAAAACACTTTAGCACATTTAAGTGAATTAGCTTTAGGAGGGACAGCTGTTGGAACCGGATTAAACACCCCTAAAGGGTATGATGTACTCGTAGCAAAATACATTGCAGAATTTACTGAATTACCATTTGTAACTGCTGAAAATAAATTTGAAGCCTTAGCTGCTCATGACGCAATTGTTGAAACACATGGTGCTTTAAAACAATTGGCCGTGTCATTAAATAAAATTGCTAATGACATCAGGTTAATGGCTTCAGGACCACGTTCTGGTATTGGTGAAATTATCATTCCTGCAAACGAACCTGGAAGTTCAATTATGCCAGGAAAAGTAAACCCAACTCAAGCAGAAGCTATCACAATGGTTTGCGCACAAGTAATGGGTAATGATGTAGCCGTGACAATAGGTGGAACACAAGGTCATTATGAATTAAATGTATTCAAACCAATGATGGCAGCCAACTTATTGCAATCAGCTCAATTAATTGGTGATGCTTGTGTGTCATTTGATGTAAATTGCGCCCAAGGTATTGAGCCAAATAACACAAGAATAGAAGAGTTACTAAACAATTCATTAATGCTTGTAACAGCTTTAAATACTAAAATAGGGTATTATAAAGCTGCTGAAATAGCCAATACTGCTCATGAAAACGGAACAACGCTACGTCATGAAGCTGTACGTTTAGGCTATGTTACTGAAAAAGAATATGACCAATGGGTTGTACCAGCAAACATGACTGGCTCTTTATAACAAAGAAAATCAACTAATTACAGAAGCCGCAATTCTTTTTAAGAATTGCGGCTTCTTTATTTTTATTTAATATATTAGTTGTCTAACAAAAAAAAATCCCCGAAACATGAAACAAAAATTACTCGCTTTTTTTATTGGAGCTTTTTACGCTACACAAGTTATGGTAGCACAAAGCCCTAATGAAAAAACAGCACAGAACTGGATTAAACAAAACACCAAAAAGTTTAACATCCAACCTCATCACAACTTTAAAATGTTGTTTAACAGAAAAGGGCCTTCTGGTGAAACCCTACGCTACTACCAAATGGTTAATGACGTACAAGTTTATGACGCCGAATTTACAATACATATCAATACAATTGGAAAAATAAGCTATACCGCAAACACTTATAAAAAAAGTATTGAAAACATAGATACTAACCCTACAATTTCATCAGATGAAGCCTATAATCTAACCTTAAACAACCTGAAAAACCCAGGTTTAACTAGAAAAAAAGAGGGCGGCCTATTTGTTTACCAACATAACGGTCAAACCAAATTAGTATATAGTATAAAAACATCATCTGAAAATCTAAATGGGTATTGGGAAACGATTGTTGATGCTAAAAATGGTCAAATTATAAGCTCAAAAGACATTGCCCTTTATCATGACCACGAAAAAGGAAAGGAAAAAAAATCTACCAAGGAAAATAATAAAACTGCAGCTGGTAATAATACTGCAGCTGTTCAAGCTACAGGAACTGCAATGGTTTTTGATCCAGACCCACTTTCAGTTGCGCAAGTTGCGTATGGCGGAAACTATGTTGATGGAAATGGACAGGGCGATACAGATACAGCTCAATTAACAGCAGCTAGATCACAAGTTAATTTACCAGACATTGAGTTTTCAGGCGGAACTTATAGGTTGAGAGGTCAGTATGCAGAAATTGCATCATTACAAAACCCAAATACGGGGTTATTTACTCAAGCAACAAATGCTTTTCACTTTACAAGAAATGAACAAGGGTTTGAAGCAGCTCAAGTTTATTATCATGTTGACAATAACTTAAGGTATATAAATGAAACTTTAGGTATTACTTTAGTATCTCGATTCAACAGTGGTGTTGTTGAGTTTGACCCGCATGCACATAATGGAGCTGACCAATCTACTTATGGCGGAGGAGAATTAAATTTTGGAGAAGGTGGAGTTGATGATGGAGAATGTACAGATGTTATTCTACACGAATTAGGTCATGGTTTACACGATTGGGTAACCAATGGCGGGCTTTCTCAACAGAATGGATTAAGTGAAGGTTCTGGTGATTACTGGGCACAGTCATATAGTAGAAGTGTCAATGGTTGGACTACTGGTAATGACCCACACAACCTATATAACAAAGTATTTAAATGGGACGGTAATGACACTTGGAATGGAAGACGTTCTGATGTTACAAATATGTACCCAGGAGGTTTATCTGGACAAATACATACTGACGGCCAAATATGGGCTACTGTTTTAATGGAAATCTATGATATTATTGGTAGAACAAAAATTGACGCCGCATTTTTAGAAGGTTTAGGAATGACTAATAGTGGTACAAATCAGCCACAAGCTGCAGCTGCAGTAAGACAAGCTGCTATGGATATGGTACTTACAGGACGTTACGGTATGACTTGTGCTGATGTTGATGCCATGACTGCTCGCTTTAATGCAAGAGGTTATAATTTAGCACCTCTAGATTGTAATGCTTTAGATGTTAGCGAATTTGAAATTAAAGACATTTCAATTTTCCCTAACCCAGCAACAAACGCAATTACAATTAAAAACATTAAGCAGGACTTCACTGTTGAAGTGTATAATATTATTGGTCAGAAAATTAAAAACCAAAATATTACACCAGATAACAATACAATTGATGTATCAAGTTTATCTAACGGTGCTTATATTTTAAAGTTAAAAGATTATGATGGTGCTATGAAATTTATAAAACTATAACTCATATCATCACTATTGCTTAACAAAAAAGCCACTCAGTTGAGTGGCTTTTTTTAGTTTATTAAATTCTCTTAGCTTCTTCCCAGTAAATATCCATTTCCTTTAAAGTCATCTCATCTAAATTCTTCCCTAAATCTTTAGATTTTTGTTCTAAATATTGAAACCTCTTGATGAATTTTTTATTGGTACGTTCTAGAGCGTTTTCTGCATTAATATTTAAATGTTTTGCATAATTAATTAAAGAAAACAACACATCTCCAAACTCCGCTTCCGTGGCATCTGCATTCCCATTTTTCACTTCATCTTGAAATTCTCCGAGCTCCTCTTCTACTTTCTCCCAAACTTGTTCTGGCTTTTCCCAGTCAAAACCTACTCCTGCAACTTTTTCTTGAATTCTACTCGCCTTTACAAGAGCCGGTAAACTTTTAGGCACACCCTCTAACACACTTTTATTCCCTTCTTTTAATTTTAGTTTTTCCCAATTTCGCTTCACATCTTCTTCATTAGCAACTTTTACATCTGCGTAAATATGCGGATGACGGTGTACTAACTTATCACAAACTGAAGTTAACACATCTGCTATATCAAAATCTTTAGTTTCACTACCAATTTTAGCATAAAACACAATATGAAGTAACAGATCACCTAATTCTTTTTTGACTTCCTGTAAATCATTATTCAGAATTGCATCACCCAATTCATAAGTTTCTTCAATGGTTAAATGACGTAATGACTGTAAGGTTTGTTTTTTATCCCACGGGCATTGCTCTCGCAATTCATCCATAATAGTTAATAACCTGTCAAACGCTTGTAATTGTTGTGCTCTTGAGTTCATGATGCCTTTTTTATAACGTGTTAAAAATAAAAAAACCTACAATACAATTGTAGGTTTTAAATATCATTTTAAAAAAATACTATTCTTCTTCTGACACAGCGGCAGTATCAAAATCTAACATTCCTCTTTTGTGTAATAAATTGTACCATTGAATGACTTTTTTCATGTCACTGGCATATACACGATCTTCATCATATCCTGGTAATACTTCAGAAAAATAGCTTTCTAATTCATTTTTAGACACTTTATGGCTAATTGCTTCGCCTCCGTTTTCTTTTTCTTTAATAGTATTAAAAATATCTCTTAACGGCACTTCTTCTGCATAAGTATAAATTGCTATCTCATTCAACACACTTACATTATGACGCATTCCTACTGATAGTTTTTTACCATCAATTAAAGACTCAGCTAAAAACCCAGAACGCGTCTGTGCTTTTAACTCATATAAACCTGGTTTTCCTGAAATTGCTAAAATCTTTTCTAAACTCATATTTTAAAATTTGTATGCGAATATACAATTTCGCCTTATAATATTATTCTATCTTTTCTTTTTTAATTGTGGGAATTTCATACGGTAACCTGCATTTACTTTTCCTTTTGAGATATTTGCTAACTTCCCTTTTATCAACCTCTTTTTTAAAGGTGATAATTTATCGGTAAACAACACGCCTTCAATATGATCATACTCATGTTGAACTACTCTTGCTGCCAAACCATTTAAGGTTTCAGTTTGTTTTTCCCAATTTTCGTCAAAATATTCTACAACAATAGTTTCCTTTCTGAACACATCTTCACGCACATCTGGTATACTTAAACAGCCTTCATTAAATGCCCATTCCTCTCCAGACTCTTCAATAATTGTTGGGTTGATAAATACTTTTTTAAAGTTTTTCAACACATTTTGTTCTTCCTCAGATAATTCATCATCATCTGCAAACGGACTAGCATCAATAACAAATAACCGGAGTGATAATCCTACCTGAGGAGCAGCAATTCCTACACCATGAGCATGGTATTGTGTTTCCCACATATTTGCAATAATGTCATCTAAATTTGGATGCTCTTTTGTGATTTCTTTGGCTACCTTTCTTAATACAGGGTCACCGTACGCTATTACTGGTAATATCATTATTTTTTATTATATAAATATGATTGTAAAATTATTGTTGCACTAATTTCATCAATTAATGCTTTATTCTGACGTTGTTTTTTATTCAATCCACTATCAATCATGGTTTGAAAAGCCATTTTTGATGTAAAGCGTTCATCTACTCTCACCAAAGGCATGTTAGGGTACTTACTTTCAAAACCTCTAATAAATTTTTGAATATACACTTCACTTTCAGAAGCTTCAAAATTCATTTGTTTTGGTTCTCCTAAAACAACAGTTTCTACATTTTCTTTTTTAAAATAATCATCTAAAAAGTTGAACAATGCTTTAGTGTCAACTGTTTTCAAACCAGATGCTATTATCTGCATATCGTCAGTAACTGCAACACCTGTTCTTTTTTGTCCGTAATCTAATGCTAAAACTTTTGCCATAAAATACTGTTGCATATTACAACAATTCATTTTAGGCAAAAATACCATTAATATTGGTACAATTACATAATTGTCCTTATTTTTAGACTGAAAGAGCTTATATTTGCCATAAAATTAAACAACAATGACTAACATACAACAAATCATAGAAAACGCTTGGGATAACCGAGAATTACTAAACGAACAATCAACCCAAAACACCATTAGAAAAGTAATTGACTTACTTGATATTGGTGAACTACGTGTTGCTGAGCCTACTGCAAATGGGTGGCAAGTAAATGAATGGGTTAAGAAAGCTGTTGTGTTGTATTTTCCAATACAAAAAATGGAAACTCTGGAAGCTGGAATTTTTGAATACCATGATAAGATTCCATTAAAAAAAGGATATGCAGAAAAAGGAGTTCGTGTGGTACCAAACGCCATTGCGCGTCATGGCGCATACGTTTCTAAAGGTGTTATCATGATGCCTAGTTATGTAAACATTGGTGCATATGTAGATGAAGGCTCCATGGTGGATACATGGGCAACTGTTGGAAGTTGTGCTCAGATTGGAAAGAATGTACACCTATCAGGTGGTGTTGGTATTGGTGGTGTTTTAGAGCCCTTACAAGCAGCTCCTGTAATTATTGAAGACGGTGCTTTTATTGGATCAAGATGTATCGTTGTAGAAGGTGTTAAAATAGAGAAAGAAGCCGTTTTAGGAGCTAATGTTGTTTTAACTATGAGCACTAAAATTATTGATGTTACTGGTGATACTCCTATTGAAACAAAAGGGGTGATACCCGCAAGATCTGTAGTAATCCCGGGAAGTTATACCAAAAAATTTGCTGCAGGAGAATTTCAAGTTCCTTGTGCATTAATTATTGGTAAACGTAAAGAAAGTACCAATAAGAAAACATCATTAAATGATGCTTTAAGAGAATATAATGTTGCTGTTTAGTATCATTAAATCAATATCATTGTATAAAAATAGAGGCTGAAATTAATTTCAGCCTCTATTTTTATACATTCGTTTTAAGTATTTCTTCTTTACAATTTTTCGTTTAAAGCCTTGAGAACTTTTAAGCAGCTCATCATATAAATCATCTTCTAAAACACCACTTAATTGAGCGTATTCTTTACTAATAATAGCGACCATTTTTTTAGACAACCAAAGTTTTTTAAAATTATCCATACGTTCATGTATAGATAATTTCTCAAACTTCATTCGGTTTAAATCTATTAGATAAAAATCGTACTGTTTAGGATCTAATTTATTTTTAACAATTAATGTATTCCCTGGAGAGTGGTCTAAGAAATTAACATTATGTTCATGCATATTAAACGTAAACCTAGTAAACTGTTTTAAAATATTGTCTCTATCAGGAAATAACGGATTATGTATTAGCTCTCTAAACGTAAAATCATATTTTATATAGGAGCAAACATATAAGCTATCTGCCAACAAACCCAGGCTAGTTTTTTCTTCATACCAAGCAATAGGCTGGGGTGTTAGTACATTATAAGATAATAATTTTACTGCATAATTATAGGATCGTTTAGCTTTACTCTCTCTAAAAAAACCATAAATTAGAGATTTAATAAAATTTGGTTTTTGAAAAAATTTCAACCCCACCTCCTCTTCTCCAAGGGTATTAGATTTTATAATATTTCTATCACCTACAACAACTATTTTACCCTCTACATGAAAAACTTTAATTAAACGTTTTATCGCCACTTCTGAGTGCTTGTACAACGGATTGATTATAAGTTTTTTTATCATGTTTAAAATTTTGAATAAAAGTAGAAAAAATAATAACTTGCACAAGATTCCTTTTACAAAACCTAATTTATTAGTGTGCAAAAATAATCATCATATTCTATATTTAGACCAACTTCTGTTATTATTAAATCTATAAAATGAAAAAAATACTTATTATACAAAATAAACGAATTGGCGATGTTTTAATTAGCTCAGTAATAGCTAACAATTATAAAAAAGCACACCCTAAAAGCATTATTCATTTTTTAGCATATGATTACACACATGGGGTTATTGAGAACAACCCTAATATTGATAAAATAATAACCATTAATGATAAAGAATTAAAAAAATTAAAAACACTTATTGCTCTTATAAGATCCGTTAGGAAAAGTAAGTATGATATTATTTTTGATCCTTACTCAAAGTTTCAAAGTAGAATTATCTGTAAATTCTCTAAAGCTAAAATCACTATTGGTCATAAAAGCCGAAAAAAGTTAGGAAACCTTGGGTATTATACAAATCCTGTAGAAATTTCAAAACACAAAACACAATTTTGCGGAAAAGCAATTGAAGACAGGATACATTTATTAAAACAAGCGTGTGCGCTTTCTGATATTGATTATGAACCTAAAATATACTTAACCGATATTGAGAAACATCAAAAACCATTAGGCAAATACGCAAACAAAAAAACCATTGTTCTTGGTGTTTTAGGAAGCACTCCTCAAAAATCAATGCCTTACTCATATATTGCTACATTAATTGACTATATAGCACAGAATTATAATGTAAATATTGTATTTAACTACGCTCCTCATCAAAAAGAAGAAGCCATAAAAATTTACAAGCTTTGCCAATTTCAAGAAAATATTATACTTGATATTTACGCTGAAAGTATTAGAGATTTTATTATTTTAATGCATAACTGTGACGCATTGGTATCTAATGAAGGAGGTACCGTTCATATTGCAAAGGCTTTAGAAAAACCCACATTCACAATTTTCTCTCCTTATGTAAACAAAGAGCATTGGGCTAGTTTTGAAGATGGTAGTTTCCACCAATCAGTACATTTACTTGAAATGAAACCCGATTTATTTAATAGTTTTACATTTGAAGAGCGAAAAAAAATTGAGGAAAATCCTGATGAACTCTATAAACAATTAACCCCTGAAATGATTATCCCAGAGCTTAATTCATTTTTAAAGAACAACATTTCATAAAACAATAATTACTTAATTCCGTAATTAGTCCATTTGCTTTGCTTTACCTTAGTTTCTTTTCTAATACTCAAGTTTTTCTGAATAGATTCCTGAGTAGCATATCCTCTTGGATGATCTAAATGCAAACAAACAGTACTGTATCTAATTTGCTTAGGCTTAACACCATTATTAACTAAACGCTCTCCAAGCTCTCTATCCTGTCCACCATACTGCATACGTTCATCAAAACCATTTATAGCTACAATATCACTTTTCCAACCAGAAGCATTGTGTCCATTCCAGCTAGGAGTTGTTGGTGTTATTACGTTTAATATATTTATAGCTAAACTTGAGGCATCAATTTTATTATTTTTAAAAGAGGTCTTCATTCCATTATTTTTCAACCAATTAACATCAAAACAAGAACCATTGTAAACATCCTTTTTAGTAATGCTTTTTGATAGCGCCATTGGTAATTTATGATATCCTCCAGATAAAAAATAGCCTTCTTCTCTGTGTTTAATATGTTCTTCTATAAAATTTTCCTTAGGAATACAGTCACCATCGGACATTAAAATATAATCCGTGTCACATGCAACTATTGCTTTATTTAAAATTTGTGATTTCTGAAAACCATTATCTTCATGCCACACATGTTTTATTTCGTAAAACACCTCTTTTGCTAATTGAGCTATCAAGTTTTTTGTTTCTGGTTTAGAACCATCATCTGCAATAACCATTTCAAAATTCATATAAGTTTGTGTGTTGTACCCCCACAAAACTTTTTCTAACCAATCTGGCGAATTATATGTGCTAATAACGACTGAAATATCTTTCTGTTTCATGTTACAAAGGTAACTTAATTTTATTAAGTTTGTAATATTCTAAAACATAAACATGAACAGTTTAACCGTAATCATCCCTACATATAATGAAGCAAATTATATTGAAGATGCTATAAAATCTGTAGAATTTGCTAATGAAATAATTGTTATAGATTCCTATAGTTCTGATGACACAAAATCTATTGCATTAGAAAATGGTTGTAAGGTTTTAGAGCGAAAGTTTGACAATTTTTCTAATCAGAAAAATGAAGCTATCAAACATGTAACATCAAAATGGATTTTATTTCTTGATGCAGATGAACGTGTTACTCAAAAATTGAAAATTGAAATTTTAAAGTCCATAAAAAACGAAAACCATCAAGGCTATAAAATACAATTTCCGCATTTTTACATGAATAGATTTTTATACCATCACACGAATAAAGTCCTGCGTTTGGTAAAAAATGAAGATGTTTATTTTAAAGGAAGTGTTCATGAAAAATTAATTGTAAAAGGTTCAATTGGTGAATTGAAAAACTTTATGATTCACTACACGTACAAAGGTCTTTTTCATTATTTAGCAAAAAAAGACTCCTATGCATGGTTTCAAGCAAAAAATATGCTAAAAAAGAAAAAAAAACCTTCCTATGCTGTGCTTCTTTTTAAGCCTTTTTACCGCTTTTTTCATTCATACATTATCAAACGAGGGTTTCTTGATGGGGTTCCAGGGTTGGCGGTTGCAGCAATAAACGCTTACGGGGTATTTTCAAGGTACGCAAAACTTATTTTGTTAGAAAAAGGTTTAAAATAAACCAGTTTTCCCATACTTTAACTTGAACTTAAACCTATTTAGCGAATACTCGCCTTTAATATCAATCCTGTTAATTTCAAACACATCTTTAAAAGGAAACTTATTAACTCTGTTTCCTATTCTTAAACCATAAGAAAATCCTTTTTTTAACAACAGGTTTTTAAATGCTTTGTTTTTACTTTTATCTCTTGGAAATTTCCCGTACGGATATGCAATAGTGTTGACTACACTCAGGTTATTACTCTCTATAAATTCAAAACTTTTATTCAAATCGTTTTCAATAGATGCAATAGGTATTTGATGATATTTTAGATGTTCATAAGAATGATGACCTAGCTCAACAATGGTACTATCAAGACTCTGTAATTGCACAACTGACATAATTTTTTCTTTTCCAGAGTTCCAATCATCGGTTTTACCTACAAAATGAAAAGGAATAAAAAAGGTTGCTTTCAAGTTATACTTCTTTAACAAGGGGTATGCATATAGCAATTGATTTTCAGTCACATCATCAAAAGTAATAATAACATTTTTTCTTTTTGTATTAAAACAATGGTCAATCTCTGAAAAAAAACAAGTCGTATAACCTTCAGCTACAAGATACTTAAAATGCGTTTCAAGCTTATCCTTACTAATTGTAAGGCCTTTTTCGTTATCTAAATTATTAGACACATTATGATACATTAAAACTGGTAATCTTGACATGAATATATTATTATGGTAGTAACAAAATTATTACATTTGTTGCTTACAATACAAATGTAATGAGTAATAAAATAGTATCACCAAAAATAAGTGCTTTAGCAATCACGTTTAATGAAGAAGAAAATGTTGAACGCTACATTAAAAGTCTTTCTTTTGCTGATGAAATATTACTAATTGACTCATTTAGTACAGACAATACTGCTGCCATTGCTAAAAAACACGGTGCCACCGTGATTAAACGTAAATTTACTGATTTTTCTGACCAACGTAACTTCTGTATTAGCCAAGCAAAAAATGACTGGATTATCTTTTTTGATCTGGATGAAATTATTACACCTGGGCTAGAGCAAGAAATCAAAACTGTTTTAAGCACAAACCAAGAGAATGTTGCTTATTTTGTGAAAAGAAATTTTCACTTTTTAGGGAAGAGATTAAAGTATAGTGGTTGGCAAACTGATAAGGTTATCCGTATTTTTAATAAAAACTATTGCTCATATAACGGAAACCTTGTTCATGAAAAAATTAGTGCAAAAGGGAAGGTTTCTTTTCTAAAAAATAAAGTTGATCATTTTAGTTATAAAAACTTTGACAATTACAACCATAAATTAAACCTCTACAGCAAATTACAAGCACAACATCTTTACAATAAAAATATACGCCCTACGTACTATCATTTTTTAGTAAGACCCTTATATAGGTTTCTTTATCAATATTTTGTTCGTTTAGGTTTTTTAGATGGTAAAGAAGGTTTTATTGTAAGTTATTTACATGCCTTTTCAGTATTTAAAAGGTATCTACAGTTATGGATGATGTATCGTAAAATTGAATAAGGTGCTTATTTTAAAATTTTAGTTTTCCAAAAGTCTTTTACTTTAGTTTTCTCAAAACCATGGCAACCAAATGGCAACTTATTATTATTAAGTTTAATTGCTAATTCTGGTTTTCTATCCATCGCAAAACCTAATGCTTCTTTGTAATCTGGTATTTTAAATTCTGGATATAATTCAGGGACTTTTAATGACCAAAACACATCTTCCATTATCCAAAAGTCATCTTTATCTCTAGTTAAATTTTCACTTATTTCTTTAACAAACTGCTGAGTAACCGCTATACTAGATTTAATATTTCTTAATGAAAAACCGCCATTCCCAACTTTAAAAAAAATTGCTTCGCGTTCCTTTTTCCTACTAGAATGAAAAAGCTTTACAAATCTATTTAATAGTGTATTTGGACTTGCAATCCAGGGAGCACCAATATAATCGTATTCTTTTGCACACCACTGTTTTAACTCGTCTTTAAAGACATAGGCATCTAATTGATAAATTAGCATATATTCTTTATCTGAAAAACGTTGGTAAAAGAAATCTGAAAGCATTAACTCATTGTAACCAAAGACGGTTTTAAAATATTTATCTGGAAAACGCTCTACCTTTATTTTTCCGTCAAAACTAATAGGAGTAGAATCTAAACTTTCTGGCTGGGCAAAGACTATAGCGTAATCTCCTAAAATCTTTACGCATTGATTCAAGGAAAGACGTTCTCCTTCAGTTAATGTGTTTTTGTATATAGGAATAACAATTACTACAGAAGTATCTTTCATGTGTTTAACAAATTAATTATTGAACATTTTTTTGATTGAATAAAATATTTTTCTATAAAAAACATTGTCTTTAAACTCTTTATAATTTTGCCTCACACTTGAAAGCTCTCTAATTAACCTACTAAAAAACAACCCTTTATCTCTTTCTGAAAGATGTGCATAAATTTTATTATATGCCAAATTTAAATTTTCATGCATTAAAGCATCGTCTTTAGTCATACTTTTTTTATGCACTCTATAGAGCGCTAATTTTTCATTTAAGAATGTCACCTTTGGGTTGCGCTCAAAAACTTGCAACCAAAAAAACCAATCTTCTTTTGCCTTGAGCTCTTCATCAAAAAAAACTGATTCAATTATTGTGCGTTTAAACATCCCACAGTGTATAGGTATGGAGTATGTTACATCCCAATTTAACAGTATTGATTTAAAGGTAAAGTTTTGTTCACTTAAATTACAGAAGGCTTTTTTTAATTTTCCACTTTCAGATTTAAAGCGCAAAAAGTCAGTGATTACAACATCATTGTTTTTTGTCAACTTAATACTCTTTGAAAATTTATCAGGCTTAAGTATATCATCAGAATCTAAGAACTGTATATAGTCTCCTACGGCTTTGTTTATCCCAAAATTACGAGCACTACTTAAACCACCATTTTTTTTATAGAAGTATTTAAACCTTGTATCTAACTTAATTATTTTTTCTGCAACTTCCTCGGTATTATCTGTAGAACCATCATTTACAATAATTGCTTCCCAATTACTATAGTTTTGAGCCAATAATGAATCACATGTTTCTTTTAAAAACCTTCCTTGATTATAACATGGAATAATTACTGAAATTAATGACGGCATATAAAGACTTAATTATTTAATTTTAGAAAACACATACTTTTCTCTGAGCCTCTCAATTAATGACCCTTTTTCCTTTCTTGCGTTTTTATCAAAATTATCTATTCTTGACATTTCATTCCATAAATGAATGGCATAGGTATCAGAAAACAACGTTTCATCATTAATAAATGTTGTGTTATATATACTATCCCAATTTTGGTTAGATACAGGAAAAAAATACGTGAAGGGTTTTGCTAACTTTAGCATGTCAAAATGTATTAACGCTTTTGTAAACCCTTCTGGTCCTCCAGCTTCGCCCCATTTTATAGATTCCATACCTTTACCTAAAATTCTCCGTTTAATTTTTCTCTTTTTTAACTTTGAACTATCATAAGGCAATATTTTATTAGGATTTCTGCAATTACTCTCTAAAAAAGAGCAAATTTCATGATGCTTCGGAAATCCCAAAACCGCTGGGCATACCATATCTTTCCCTTCTAGCCCATAAATAATTGAAGTATCAAAATCAAATGGCTTTATGCACACAACATCGGTGTCAACCCAAAAACCTCCTTTTTCAAACAAGAGCTTCCATCTAAACCAATCTGCAAAACCAGCATAACTACCACCGTTATATTGAAATATATTTTCTTTAGGTATTATAGAGTTTGCATCTTTCAGAACTGTGCCTTTGGGCACGTTTTTCAACTCATTATAAACATACAAATGAAATTCATGACCATGATAAATGAATGAAGCTATTGATAGTTGCTCATTTAAAGAAAGTTCTGATCCTATCCAAAGAGATTGGATTATTGGTAATGACATTTGAAATGATTTATTATTAATAACTAAGGCAAAGTAACTAAGTTTTTTTAATTTTGTTGCACTTAAATATATAATTATTGATCACTATATGAAATATGGGCTTTTAAAATACTGGGAAAAAGAAACTAATATTGGTGATTATATACAAAGTATAGCCGCTAAACAGTTTTTACCTAGAGTAGATGAATATGTTTACAGAGATCAATTACATAATGTAAAAAGTAATTTAAATGTAATTATGAATGGCTGGTTTATGCATGAAACTCAAAATTGGCCACCTAATAACAGCTTAATTCCGAAATTTGTCTCATTTCATATAAGTGACCATGTTGTTAATGCCTTAACCAATTCTAAAAGTATTGAATATTATAAAAAACATGAACCTATTGGATGTAGAGACTATCACACACAAAAAATTTTAGAAGGCAAAGGAATTAAAGCCTATTTTTCAGGGTGCTTAACTCTTACATTAAAAAAAGAAAATTTTCTACTAAATAAGTCTACAGGGATTATTTTTAGTGATATTTTACAGCATAAAGACGATGCAGAAGAAAGAAGTTTTCTGTGGAAAATAAAGCACCCACACAAAATAATTATCAATGGTCTTAAAAACACTTTTAAAAGCATAAAAGCTTATAGTACCAGGCACCAAACCATTACTAAATTAATACCAAAAGACATTATAGCTAAAGCAAAACTTGTATCCAACCAAAACACTAAAATACAAGGGCAAACTGCCAAGTTTAGTGAAGCCGAACGTTTATTAAAAATATATGCTAATGCAGAATTGGTTGTTACTTCTAGAATACATGTAGCCCTACCTTGTTTAGCATTTGGGACCCCTGTAATATTCATACAGCCCGATAGAGCTGTTTCTAGATTTGAAGGAATTTCAAATCTTTTCAACACATTTACATTAGATCAAATTAAAAACACTAGTAAAAAAGAGTTACAGGAATTATTTATTGATAGCTCAAAAACAATTAAAACTGATCACATAAAACTTAGAGAAGCTTTGATTAATGACTTAGAAAGTTATTTTGATATAGACTAACTACTCCTTTATTTATTATCAAAAATGGAGAGTATCAACAATTAAAGCAAAACTGTTCATATGCACCAACAAATAAAAAACTGTGTTCAACATTTAAAAAATGGTGGACTTATACTCTACCCTACAGATACCATTTGGGGTATAGGCTGTGATGCTTCAAATAATGAAGCTGTAAAAAAAGTATACGCTTTAAAAAAACGTGTGGATTCTAAAGCATTAATATGCTTGGTGGCGGATGACCGCATGTTATCAAAGTACATCAAACAAATACCTGAGGTTGCTTTAGATATTATTGAGGTTTCAGAAAGCCCAACAACAATTATTTATGATGAACCACAAAAATTAGCATTAAATTTAATTGCTTCAGACAATACCATAGCTATTCGAATTCCTGATGATGAATTTTGTTTTCAATTGTTACGTCAGTTTAATGGTGCAATTGTATCTACTTCAGCAAATATTTCTGGAGAAACAACTCCAAAAAGCTTTTCAGAAATAAGCGATGATATTTTAAAAGGTGTAGACTATGTTGTAAATTCGCAGTTCGAAAAAAAGTCATCTAAGCCATCGTCAATTATTAAATTAACAAATTCTGGTTTAGTGACAATTATTAGAAAATAATGTCAAAAACAAATACGTACAAAGAAGCTTTACAACACCCTGTTTTTAAGGTTATACAAGAAGCTACAACACAATTAAACATCGATAGTTATGTTATTGGGGGGTTTGTAAGAGACTATATTCTAAAAAGAGGCGACGCTAAAGACATCGATGTGGTTGCTATTGGTAGCGGAATTGAATTAGCGCAAAAAGTGGCCTCTCTATTACCTAACACGCCAAAAGTTCAAATATTTAAAACATACGGAACAGCCATGTTACGTACTGATGATATTGAAGTTGAGTTTGTTGGTGCTCGTAAAGAATCGTACGCACGAGAAAGCAGAAATCCTATTGTAGAAAACGGAACTTTAGAAGACGATCAGAACCGTAGAGATTTTACTATAAA
>JBMZDR010000022.1:0-32018 GCA_049614485.1 Flavobacteriaceae bacterium | reverse complement strand
TGTCCTCAAGGACACTACTCCCTGTCCGCAGGTGTGTGCCTGCGCTGATGAGACCAAAAGGTCGAAACAGGTAACATTAATTTATTTAAATCAACATTATGAAATCAATTTTCAAAACCACAGGAAAGGTAATCGCAGTATTAACCGCTTTATTCGTTTACGTATCAGCAGGACGTATGCTCTACGCTTTGTACGGAGACATCAGTCACACGCTCGTGTCGTACTTGTACTTCACCATCGTGTGCGGATTCATCACGTTCCTATGCTTTGCATCAGGTTCATTGTTCTACCACGAGTTATTCAAAAAGTAATGGAGCGCAAGAGGTATTACAAGGTGCGTTATGCGGGAAGACTTATCAAGGTCTTCCCTGCGCACTCAAAATGGGAGGCCATCGATAGGGTATACCACGAGAACATCACTCAGTATCCTTGGATTGACCGCAGTAAATTCACCGCAGTATTAAACCGATAGTGTCCTTGAAGACACAATCACAAATCAAATAACAATGAGAGCAACACTTCAATTTGAAACAGGAAAGCCACGATACAATGGTGGCAAGGGTGTATGGACAATGACTCGTGAGTTTAAGGATATGAGACATCTTGACAACTTCATTGACTACATCTGTAGAACTAAGAACTACTTGTTGGATGAGGTATGGTACACATCATACCCATTCAATGAGGGTGACACGTACTACACAATCGAGGAGACGATGAATCACGCAGAGTACAACTTACTCGTGAGCAATGGAGAAAATCCTGAGCGCTACGTGGTTGTTGAATCCTGTTGGGATGATGTCAGCGAAGAATTGTTTGACGAGAATCCAAACAGGTATATGACTTGGTCACGCAAGAAGGCCAACGATTATGTAGAGAAACTAAACGAAGGACTAATTAAAATTTATCAGTAATGCAAATCAAAAATCAAAGCGCCTTTACTTGGCACACGACAGACATCCGCAATGCGGTAGAGTTTCTATCAGAAACAGAGCAAGAAAAGTTTTATCAAATCGTAGGTGAATCAGACAGAGATTTGAGAACCTACTTTGAATGCTTGCTTGAGGACAGACAGGATATGATTATCCAATACATTAACGAACAGATTGCTGATGCAGTCGCAGATACAATACAGGAATATGAAAAGGTTTAAGAACGCACTCGTATGGATGTTCCTTTTTACAGGCACAATCCTTTGGACAATACTAATTGCAATGTCATTCGCTTGGATGATGCAAGACGAACCTGATGAAGAGGTTATTGAAAGAGCAATCGAAAGATTGGAAGAGCAACGTGTTGAAGAAGATACAACTTCATTAGAGGTTGTGTCTTTAAAGACACAAACAGAACCAACGTGGGATGACTTCATTGAAGCGGTCATCTATGTGGAGAGCAGAGGTAGTGACGATGCCTACAACATAAAGGAACAAGCCGCAGGTTGCCTGCAGATACGTCCTATTATGGTACGTGAGATAAACAGAAAGCTAAGCAAGTGGAACGCTCCATTCAGGTACACGTTGGACGATAGATGGAACAGAGAAAAGTCTATCGAGATGTTCAACATTATGGCAGAGCAAGTACCCTGTTGTGAAGACCAAGAGTTTATGGAATTCGCAGAGGTGGTGGCAAGAAAGTGGAACGGTGGAGGCCGAGGTCACCTGAAAGAATCAACGCTCCCATATTGGAACAGAATAAAAGATAAAATAAATTTGGATAGTCAAATAAATTAGACTATATTTGTACAAGAATTAAACATTAATCAGAGGTCAGTGTCTTCAAAGACACTCCTCACAAATCAAATCACTATGTGTGTAATTATTATCAAACAGAAGAACAACGTGATGCCAACTGAGATTGCAAAGAACTCAGCACGTATCAATCCTCACGGGTTGGGAATTATTTGGCTCGACACTTTCGAGGTGACGTACCACAAATCAAAAGAGTACAAGCAACTCATTACAGAACGTCCATTCATTGCTCACTTCCGTTACGCTACGGTTGGTGCAATCAACAAAGAGAACACTCACCCATTTGTGTGTGGTCGCAACACAGACGAGATGCTAATGATGAACGGAACTATCAAGGGTCTTGGTAACGACAAGGTTTGTGATTCAAAAGCATTGGCAATCCAAATTGGTAGCAAGCCACGTCAAACTTGGAAGACAGAACTTGAGCAGTACGACTGCCGTTTCGTTACGGTGAACCTGCGCACACGTTCATTCCAAATCTACAATCGCAACTTGTACACGTATCGTGATGGCATTTGGTACTCTAAAGACAACGTACTTCAAGAGAACCTCATCGCAGTATACGGGACACTAAAGAAAGGATTCAGTAATTACTTTCGTTACCTAAAGAATGCCAAGTACATTGGTCGTGGTACAACTGCAGAGAAATATCCTTTGGTTGTCAAGGGACTCCCTTACTTGGTTGACAAGAAAGGTGTAGGCCACAACGTGGTGGTTGACCTGTTCAAGGTGAGCGACTCACAACTCAAAAGCATTGATGCATTAGAGGGTCATCCTCGTTGGTATGTGCGTAAGCAAATCAAAGTGACAAGCCAAGGCAGAACGTATACTGCTTGGACGTACTTCAATCCACAAGAGATTACGCCAAGAACAGAACTGCACAAAAGCTTTAAGCATCACGTACCTCAAGCGCCAAGCTTGTTTGAATCAGACGTGGACTTAAATGAAACTCACACAACTATCGAGTATGGTTGGGATGACAATGACTTCCCAACTTCAGAGACTCCAACGTGCATTGATTGTTACGGGGATGTAGAATTCGATGGGTTTTCAAACTACTATTGTTCCTCCTGTGGTGGTTGGTTCAAAGAGGATGAGGTTTTGAAATACCAAAACTAAATCCAATGCGGGGGTGTCTTCAAAGACACTCCTGCTTTTTTTAATTTCTAAATAAAATCAAATGAAAAAAGTAATAGTAACTACACGGGCAGTATACCACAAGGTGGCGACTGTTGAGGTAAACGTTCCCTCTACCGTAGAAGACGAGAACGTACAGGATTGGTTGTGGGACAACGAGCATCTATTTGTAGATGAACTTGACGACAACTTAGATAATGCCAAACTTGAATATGGATTCGGTGTCACGACAGACAACGGTATGGTTTGGAAGGAAGAAGAATCAGAAACCCGTTACGATGTATACGATGAGATGGGTGACGTAAAGTATGGAGGGCATTGCTAATGGGAATTCATATCACAAAAGACAACTTCGTTTGGTTAGATGTAACCGAGGCGATGAAGCACGGAAACAAGATGCGTGAAGAGTATTGGTTGGCTCACGAACTCTATGCAGTTTACGATGACAACTCAGACTCTTTGCTTGAATCCCACGAGGAGATTGACGAGGCACTAAACCTTGGTGTAAAGATTTGCATCGAGGTTGGTCACCTTCCCGCAGAGTACAGGCCACGTACCATATGGAAAGACACAGACAAGGAACTAATCAACGGGTATTGGTATGTAAAAATATCTGACCTAAAATTTGGTAGTGTCTAAATTTTGTTTTATTTTCGTTTAACAAATTAAATCATTTAACAATGGCAGTAGTATTAAAATCAAATGGTTCGAGAGAACGTGATGTAAAAATCAACTCATTAAAACAAATGCAAGAACTCGTTGGTGGGTATGTTGAATTTGTTTATCTGAACGACAAGGTCTTGATAGTAAACGAAGAAGGTTTACTGTATGGACTTCCACGAAACAATCAAGCAACTGAAATCGCAGGACATCCCATCGTGGGGGATGCAATCCTTTGCGGTGTTAACGAATTAAATTAAATCGTATGAAACATTTAATCAGGGATGAGATTCTGTACACGAAGATGTCAGACCCCCACAACGTAAAGTACATTCAACGACTTCAAAGAATGTCAGACAAAAAAGAACTAACCATCTCAGACTTCGCAGACACAGGAGTGATGATGAAGCGAGATGACTACCAAGACATCCACAGGTTTGCAGAACTTCACAACAAGTGTACTGATGTAATCAAGTACATTGGCGGACACTATGTGCAGATGCTAAGCGATGGCAACTACCTACTCAAGTATGAGCAAAGAGGTAGAGGTAAGAGGTCGAAGGACTTGAAAAAGATTGAAGGTTACATTTGGAAAATGATATCAAGTTATGAAAGATAGTAAGCAAAGAATCAAGGAGGTTACAGATAAGGTTTGTAAGATGCTCCAAGAAAAGAACGATGCGTATGGCAACTCAGCGCTTGAGCCAATCAATATCTTTAGCAAGGGCAATGCAAGTGACTCGTTACGTGCAAGGATAGATGACAAGTTAGCACGAATCAAGAACCGAGGAATCAACGATGAAACAGAGGACACGTTGTTTGATTTGTGCGGGTACTTGGTGCTGCTAATCCTGTCGGAAGAAGAAAAATCAAAGTCTAACATTGAGTGGGTGACAAGCACTACTCAGCTTTAAATTAAAATCAAATGTCAAAATCAAAACAGATGTTCACCGAGATGCGTGAACAAGAAATCGATGACCAATACCTTGATGATACATATCAGGTACAGGAATGGGAATCAAGAGAGCGAGTGTCTTCAAAGACACAATCAGACCGCACAACTTTAATTTTAAACGACCTGTTCTCGTACTTCGGTGAAATCTTTTCGGACTACGAGAGTAGAAAAAAGACAACCGAATGAAAGCAAACATTTTTAATCAGTACGTAGAACAAGTATGTGAACTATTCAACATCGACAAAGAAAGTTTATTCACCAAGAACAAGAGGCGTGATATTGTAGATGCAAGACAGATGCTTTATTACCTGTGCCACAAGAGACCAATGCGTGTAGTATATATCCAAGAGTATATGACAGATAACGGATATCCAATCGCACATTCATCAATCATCCACGGCATCAACGTGGTGAAGGATAGGTTGGCACACGACACAGACTATATCAGCGTGTTAAATCAAATGTTAGATGAAGCGATATAGTTTAGAGGATGTGTGGAATCAATCTTTAGAAGATGAGTACGCAGTAATCCTTGATGGTGATGGGTACAAATCAAGACTCGTTTACGGAGTTAAGATTGTAAGAGATGACGAAACAACAGAGGTTGTAATCCTGAATACAATGAGGGGAGGCAACTACTATTCCAAGATTAATCCACAAGAACTTGAAGTTTTTCACAAAAAAGGTTGGAGAAATGGAGTTTATGTTGTAGCTTTGTCTAACTATCGTACAAAACTTGATAGCATTCAAGAAAGAATCAGGAATGAGGTCAATGGTAAGAATAGTAAGAAGACAATACAGTCATACAAATCATATCGAGAGAGGATACTTAATCGGTACAACGAAATCAAAGAAAAGTTAAATCAATTAAATTAAATTCAAATGGCAAACACAGTCAAATCAAAATCAACTTATGCAAACCTTTCAGCAATCAACGTGCGTGAAAAGGTTGAGAGAAAAGGACAGATGGACTATCTGTCTTGGGCTAACGCTTGGCATATGCTCAAGCAAAACTATCCTGAAGCAACTCGTAATGTTTACGAAGACCCTGCAACAGGATGGAACTACTTTACCGATGGTCGTTCGGCTTGGGTAAAGGTCGGCATCACAGTAGATGGTATGGAACATATCGACTACCTACCTGTGATGGACTACAGAAACAATGCGCTACCTGTAGATAAGGTAACCGCTACAGATGTAAACAAAACTATCCAACGTTCTACTGCAAAAGCAATTGCAATGCACGGTCTTGGGTTGTCTCTTTGGACAGGCGAAGATGTTCCCGAAATGGTAACGACTAAGCCAACGACTAAGCCAACGACTAAGCCAACGCTGATTGAACTAAAGGTTGACGATGAGAATTGGGTTAAGGTTCTCAAGTATGTATCTGAGAACAAGCAACTTGGACTCAAGAAAATCGGTGACCAACTGCAGCGCAAGTACAAGATTGGTGCGGCAGCTAAGAAAGAAATCGCTAACGTAATTAAATCGAATTAAGATGGATAGTGTTTTAGAAAAACTTAAAGACGACTCTCAATACTACGGAGAGTTTGGAAAGCAATACCTTTCCAATTCAGACATAGGTACACTACTAACCAATCCCAAAGAGTTTGGTGTGAGCCGAGCCGATAACCAAGCATTCGCTCAGGGTCGGCTCTTCCACCAACTCATTCTTGAGCCACACAAGGCAGAGGAGTGGGAGTTTGTGGATGTATCTTCCCGCAACACCAAAGCATACAAGGAGTTTATCGCAGAAAAGAATCTTGAGTTTGCTCTACTTGAGAAAGAGAATCTACAGATTCGTAAACTTGTTGACGTGATGATGGGCAATATGGATTTCTATGATGACATCAGAAACGATGGCAACGAGTATGAAGTGCCTGCCGTTGGAGAGATTGAAGGATTAATGTGGAAGGGTAAGGCAGATATCGTACACCCTGAGATGCTAATTGACATCAAGACGACAAGCAAGATATCTGATTTCAAGTGGTCGGCACGTAAGTACAACTATGATAGCCAATGCTATATCTACCAACAACTATTTGGTAAACCATTAGTATTCTATGTGATTGACAAGACCAATGAGATGCTCGGAATCTTCAGACCGACTGAAGAGTTTGTTAAAGGTGGCCGGGATAAAGTCAAGCGAGCGGTTGAAGTCTACCATAAATTCTTTAGCGATGATGCTACTGATGATATAAACTTTTATTATGTGGAAGACTATCTATAAATTTGTGTCTTCAAAGACACCAAAGAAAAGACGTATGATGTGGGTTACTGTTCCAATGTCCTGCAGAACACGTGAAGAGAAAGACATTGTCATTCTCGAACTTATCAATACATTGGAGCGACAAATTAAAATTAATTAGTATTATGCAACAACAAGAAAAAATCTTTGCAGATGGTTTCTCTTTCAAGAGAAACGAAAATGCCCCCGACTTTGTCGTGGGACGTATGTCAATTAAAGTAGAGGATGCAGTCGTATGGATGAAGTCCAATGCTAAAAATGGTTGGGTAAACCTTGATGTAAAACTTTCAAAGAGCGGTAAGTATTACTGCGAGTTAGACACTTGGGAGGCCAAACCACAGAACACACAGGCACAAGCACCTCAACAACAGGCGGTGCAACAGGAAACAGAACCTGACCTGCCGTTCTAACCAACTACTATAGCAAAGGAAGGGGAGTCCGCTCCCCTTTTTTTGGCTATAAATCCTGCCGATATTTTTTTACTCTAATAGTAGTAGTAGTAATTATATATTTATTTTTTTATTTCTTCATATCAGGAAAATAAAAACGACATTAACGACAGGGTTACTGAAAATCAATTAGTTACAAAATCAAAATCAACATTAAATCAGCACAGTAATGACAGGAACAATCACCATATTCAAAAACATTAAAGAAACAGAGACACCATTTCACAGAGAGGTTGGGGTTGTACTCAACAGAATAAAAAATGGGGCGCAGAAAGATTTAATCAAGCGCATACGCTTGGAGAAAAATAAAACCGAGCGCAACGAACTAAAGAAAATGCTACCTGCAATTTGCTTTAGTGGTAAGTTTACAAAGAGAACCGACCAATCATTGATTGACCATAGCGGTTTTATTTGTTTAGACTTTGATGACTACGAAAAGAAAAAGGAACTACTCCAAGACAAGGAGAACCTAACCAAAGACAAATACATTTTTTCTGTATTTATTTCTCCATCAGGTAATGGATTAAAGGCGTTGGTTAAAATACCTGCAGACGTAGACAATCACGTTAACTATTTCAACGCACTACAGAAACACTTTGATTCACCACACTTTGATAAGATGTGTAAGAACGTATCACGTGTGTGTTATGAATCGTATGACCCGCTAATCTATATCAATGAGAACTCTTCTGTATGGGACAAGGTAGATGAGCCTGAATACACAGAGGTACATTCACACAGAGACAGACCAACCATCCCAATCACGGATGAGAACAAGGTGGTTGACATTCTTGTAAAGTGGTGGGCAAAGAAGTATCCAATGGTTGAGGGTCAGAGAAACCAAAACTGTTTTGTATTAGCAATGGCATTCAATGACTACGGTATCAATAAATCATTAGCAGGATACGTACTAAATCAATACGCTACTCAAGACTTTCCTCAGTCAGAGATTACACGTACAATTGATTCAGCATATGCAAACTCAAGCAACTTTGGTACGAAGTATTACGAAGACGAGGACAGGGTAAACCAAATAAAAACTAAACTACGGAGGGGTGTATCAAAAAAGGAAGTCCGCCATCAATTGGAAGAGTCGGGTCTTGATGGCGAGACAATCGAGTCTGTAATTAACAGAGTAGAAAAGGAGAACTCGGCACAAAGCTTTTGGACAAAGAGTGATAAGGGTGTGATAAAGATTGTACATATTCTATTCAAACAATTCTTAGAAGACAATGGGTTCTACAAGTATTGTCCTGAAGGCGGTAAGAACTACGTGTTTGTACGTGTAACAAACAACCTCATTGACCATACATCAGAGAAGGAGATAAAGGATTTTATCTTGAATCACCTGATTGATTTGGATGACCTCAGCATCTATAATTATTTTGCAGACAACGTAAGATATTTTAGAGAAGAGTTTCTTACGCTGCTCAATACAATTGACATCTACTTTATTGAGGACACCAAGGATACATCATACCTGTACTACAAGAACTGCGCAGTTAGGATTACCAAGGATGCGGTTGAACCTATTGATTACTTAGACCTCGGTGGATACGTTTGGAAAGACCACGTGATTGACCGTAAGTTTAATATCTGTGAGTTTGATGAGTGCGTGTATAGAAAGTTTATCTCACGTATCTGTGGCGATGATGCCAACAGAATTCAAACAATGGAAAGTACCATTGGATTCTTGATGCACGGATACAAGAACTTATCATACTGCCCTGCAGTAATACTAAACGATGAGGTGATTAGCGACAATCCCGAGGGAGGTACAGGTAAAGGTTTGTTTATGAACGCCCTATCTCAAATGAAAAAGCTTGTCGTTATTGATGGTAAAGCATTTGCTTTCGAGCGCTCGTTTCCATATCAGACAGTCTCAGCAGATACGCAAGTGCTATGCTTTGATGATGTTAAAAAGAACTTTGACTTTGAAAGATTATTCTCTGTGGTAACAGAGGGTCTTACCTTAGAGAAGAAGAACAAGGATGCAATCAAGATACCATTTGCAAAGTCTCCTAAGATTGCAATCACCACGAACTACGCAATCAAGGGTAGTGGTAATTCATTTGCAAGACGTAAGTGGGAGATTGAACTTCACCAACACTACAACAAAAACAATACACCATTGGATGAGTTTGGTAAACACTTCTTTGCAGATTGGGATGATGATGATTGGTGTTTGTTTGACAACTATATGGTTGAATGTTTGAGAAATTATCTAACAACAGGGTTAGTTAAGAGTAAGTTTGTTAACCTACAGGTGCGACAACTATCAGCAGAAACTTCACACGACTTCATTGAGTGGTGTGGATTAGTGCAGGGTAACCAAAAGAATCAAATGCTACGTGAAGGACATAAACTTATGAAGCAAGACCTGTACTTAGAATTCATTAGTGAGTATCCTGACTACGGGCCTAAGGCAAAGATGACTATATCACGTACAAGATTCTATAAGTGGCTCGTTGCTTATGCATTGTTCACCACAGGTATGCAGCCCGAAGAGGGACGTGACCCAAGCGGAAGATGGTTAAGAATAATTCCTAAGCCACAGGTAGAGCCACAACAAACAATGGAACTATGATGGATTACTTGGATGATGACTACATACTTGATGTTGCTATGAGAAATTCATATGACATCATTGTAAACCAAATGGATGCGGGCGAGATACTCATAACAGACTTTGGGTTTCTCGTTCACAATCCTGCTAAGCCGTTAAAGAAAGAGGAGGTAACAAATATGATTTATTACTTCCAATCAATTGAAGAGTATGAGAAATGTATAGAACTAAAAAAGATAATAGACTCAAAATAATGCCACGCATCCCGGGATATAGTAATGAGATGATGTACAATCAAGCATTGTTATTGCAGGGTATACTAAACAAGAAGAAAGAAATAACACAGGGAAGAGGTCGTAATGCTAAGAAGATTAGAATAGATAGATACGAGGTCTACCCTGAGATAAAAGAAATGGCAAACAATTCTGTTGCCTACTACAAAAAACAAATGGAAGAAAAGCAATGTAAAATAACACTAAGAGATTATCAGAAAAAGATAGCCACCGATTCTTGTATACACCTATTCACCAACGGGTTTGTGTATCTTGCTATGGAGGTAAGAACAGGAAAGACATTGACAAGTCTAAGTGCAGCGAACCTTATGAACGTGGACCACGTTTTGTTTGTTACAAAAAAGAAAGCTATATCAAGTATCGAGGGTGACTATGAACTACTTGCTCCTGACTTTGAGTTAGATGTAATCAACTACGAATCACTACACAAGGTTGAAGATACAGGTAAGTATCAACTTATAATACTTGACGAGGCACACAGTATGGGTGCATTTCCAAAGCCAAGTAAACGTGCAAAGCAAGTAAAGGAAATCATATCAAAGCATCAGCCATACGTAATACTATTGTCAGGTACGCCAACTCCTGAATCATATAGTCAGATGTATCATCAAGTGTATGGCATAAAGAAAAATCCATTCACCTCATACAAAAACTTCTACAGATTCTGTGATAACTACGTGAATGTTAGAGAGAGAAGGATAAATGGTTTGATGATTAAGGATTACTCCAACGGAATGGATACCATATTAGATGCAATGAAGCAGCACACCATATCATACTCACAAAAGGAGGCAGGCTTTAAGGTTGACACAAGGGAACACGTGCTTGAGGTAGAACTTCAGCCAATTATCTACACCCTTACTGCTAAACTAAAAAAGAACTTAGTGGTAGAGGGGAAGGATGAGGTTATATTAGCTGATACTCCTGTGAAACTTATGATGAAACTTCATCAGCTATACTCAGGTACAATAAAGTTTGAGTCAGGAAACTCTACTGTTCTTGATACAAGCAAAGCAGAATTTATAAAAGAGAAATTCAAAGGAAAGAAGATAGGAATCTTCTACAAATTCAAGGAAGAACTTAATGCACTACGTCAAGTATTTGGAGAAGAAAACTTGACAACAGAACTTAGTGTCTTTGAAGACACAGGTAAGAGTATAGCCTTACAAATCGTTAGCGGACGTGAGGGTATATCCTTACGAAAAGCAGATGCTCTTGTATACTACAACATAGATTTCTCTGCAACAAGTTATTGGCAGAGCAGAGATAGGATGACAACAAAGGATAGACTTGAGTCAGATGTGTATTGGATATTCTCTAAAGGAGGAATAGAAAAAGAGATATACAAAGCGGTATCAAAGAAGAAAGACTATACTGTTAATCACTTTAAAAAGGATTTGCTAAATTTGTAATAGATGACCGAACAACAAATACAGAGTAAAAGAATAAAGCAACTCGAGGCCGAGGGCTACTTTGTATTGAAGTTAATCAAGACAAATAAGAACGGCATACCTGACATCATCGCTATCCCACCCAACTCTAATGTAATCTTTAGTGAAGTCAAAACACCTAAGGGTAAATTGTCTAAGCTTCAAGAGTATAGGTTAAAAGAATTAGAGACGTATGGATTTAGAACAGAAGTATATAGAGGCGAGTAGGTTTGATATTGACGATTGGTTTAGGGATAAGATAACGGGCTTGTCCTTTAAAGCAAGACAGGAGTTGATATATGACATTGCCTCTGTGGTTGAGTACCTTCCTGTATCTAACGGGTGGTCTCAAGAAGTATACGGAGTCATCTATTCCATAGATAAGTTTTACGTTTTAGAATATCTAAAACAAAATGAAGAGATACCACTCATAGTCGACATAGACTTTGTTGAATGTGATGAATACTTAGATGCAATAATTGACAACAAAACAATTAAATCATATTATAATGTTGAACGAACACATAACCCCAACACACAAAGAACTGCTGAAGAAAGCAGTTAACTTTCATTTTGAATGCGACATAGATAATCCGTGTCGTGAAAGAAAGTATGTTAATGCACGAATGACATTCGCATACATTATGAAGAAGAGAGGATACAGTCTATCAAGTATCGGACGTATGCTCGTAAAGAATCACGCAACAATAATTCATTACCTAAAGAATGTAGAATGGTATATGAAAACAGATGCAGAATTCAGAGAAAACTTTAATAATGTATACCAAGACACGTATTTAGATGACGAATCTATACATCTTTTAGACACGGATGCGTTAATAAAAGAAGTATTCTCTTTGCGGAAAGAAAATAAATCACTATATTCGCTTGTAGAAGGTCTAAAAAAAGAACAATTAGAGTCTAAAAGAGACCGTGAAAGATTTTCAAGTATCTTTGAAATGGTGAGACAAAGAACCCACGAGGGTAGCGAGGAGCAGGTTCTTAAAAAATTAAATCATATGTACAATGGACTATACAGTTGAATCAATAAATAAGATAGTGGAGTATAAAACTTGGTCGAATAAAAAGAAGTTGGATAAACTTTTATTTATGGACTGCAGACTTTATACAAACCTTGGAACTGACTCTACTTCAAAAGAAAAAGAAGAGGTTAGAAAAATATCAAGAAGAATATACAACGCCATAAAGAAAGTTAACCCAAGAATGGGGGAAGACTTTCTACGCCTAATGGATAAAAAGTAAATGACCAAACCATCAGCATACGATAACGAGCGACTTAAGCATATCAACCACCTGATGGAGGAAATCAACGACTCCGCTACCGAAATCTACGAAAGCTTAATCGATAGAGAATTTGATGAACTAAGAGATGTAATATCAAAACTCATAACACGATTAAAAGAAATTCAAAATTCAGTAGAGGATGAAATATAATGACTTTAGACCAAGACTAAAGGGAAACAAGAAGGTTGCATACGACTTCATTAATAGCAGGGAGCGTAGGATACTCGTCATTGGCGATATCCACGCTCCATTTACTCTCCCTCAATACCTTGACTTCTGCAAGGATATGTATGCAAGACACAATTGTAACCAAGTAATTTTTATTGGAGACATAATCGACAATCACTATGCATCCTTTCACACTACAGACCCTGATGGTATGGGTGGTGGTGATGAACTTGACTTAGCAATCAAGCACGTAAAGAAATGGAAGAAGGCATTCCCTGTTGCTGATGTGTGTATAGGAAACCACGATAGGATTATAATGCGCAAGGCATTTGATTCACAGATACCAAGCCGTTGGATTAAATCCTACAACGAGGTACTCGGAACTAAATGGAATTGGGTAGAGCAGATTGTTTATGATGGTGTTCAGTATGTACACGGAGAAGGTGGTACTGCAAGAACTAAATGCAAGAACGATATGATGTCTACGGTTCAGGGACACATACATACACAAGCATACACAGAATGGACTGTCGGAAAGAACTTCAAGATATTCGGAATGCAGGTAGGGTGCGGAATAGATTCTAAATCATACGCAGCCGCTTACGCAAAGAACTTTAAAAAGCAAGCTATTGGTTGTGGTGTTGTCATCGGAGGACACACCGCAATAAATTGTATGATGGACTTATAATGAGGTTTGAATCCAATGCAGATTTATCGAGAGAGAGAAGAGCAATAGAAACATTCGTCAGGATGTTTGGTGGCTCTTATAAAAAACTTGACCCTAACGATGTAGACTATAGGGTTTATGACAAGGATGGTAAACTCATATCCTTTGTTGAAGTAAAGGGCAGACTTAGACCATACGAGAAAGCATATCCTCTTCCTGTAGCAGCACGTAAGCTTGTGAAGTTAGCAGATAAAAGACTAAACCCTGTAATGATATGGGCCTGTGATGATGGGATAGTTTACTCACGCATCACGTCACTATTAGGAACTATTAGATGGGGTGGTAGGAAACCACGTGCGGGTTCATACAACGACCAAGAACTAATGGCATACTTTGATAAGGCCGACAACTTTAAATACATACCCTATGTCTGACAATCAGAAAAAAATCTTAGAGTTTATATTGGTGATAATTATAAATGGTATGTTGTTGTATACCATATATAAGTTGTTGTGTCTTTGAAGACACTATTCAAGGTCTCCATATATCTCATCCTTTATATCTCTTTTCATTTGTCTAACCTCTGCTTTTATTTCAGCAGCAGGGTCTTCCACGTCACCGTAAATCTCATCGTAAAGGTCAGGCATATACTTCTTCATATCTGTCTTAGACATATCTTTTCTTTTACTTCCTGAAGACTTTCTTTTTCTCTTACCGTATCCCGGACGATATGAAGGTGTTATACCAAACGCATCATAAAAGTCTTCTTCCTCTCCTTGACCTGTCATTATATTAAACAAACCTATTGGTGAATCAAACTGAGCACCAACTGCAATTTCAAATATTGGCTTTATTGCTCTGATAACATTACCATCAGACGTGTCTTTAAATGCTTTCTCTATTTTTCTACCAACAGATATAAATGGGTTGACACCTTCACTTGTTGGCCTTCTCTCTCCGCTAAGTTTGTTGATAGCGCCTTCAGCAAAAGAACCAAACAAAGGTATTTGATAAATAAGATTAAGACCTAATGCTGCATCTCTTACTGCTCTCCAAGCCCTGTCCTTATCTTCACTATCTCCTTTTATTAAAGCACCTGAATAAGATGCCATTGTAAACAATGCGTTTGCTACAGATATATTTAAGGCAAGCGCTCTGTAATCTTTTAAGTCTCCGAACTTACCTTTTTTAACATCCATATTTTTCACTATGTTGTTTGCTGATTGGAATGCTTTATTTAATTGTAAGTACAATGTGCTTCCAAACATAGTAAAGAACTTCCCTGCAAAACCTTGGTCCTGTTGAAGGGCAACCTTCTCCGTACTTCTTCTTGTTTGCTGAGTTTGGTTGTAGTTATTAAACAATGCAAGGGCCTCTGCTTTAGACATACCATTCTTTATGGCTCTATTGTATACCGCCTTGTATCCAAGTACACCCGCAATATCACCCGCTACTGTAAACAAAGCTGCACCTGTATCAAAAGCACGCTTCAGTCTACCACCTCTGCCTTGTGATGCCCCTAATTTTTTATAGGTTCTACCACCTGATTCTAAACCAAACAAGTCACCCGACATACCGCTTCTAATACGATTCTTAAATGTAGCTGATATCTCTTTAGCCTCTCTTACCTGTTTAGGTATAGTCGCTAATACATAAGCATAGTCTGCTATAAAACCTAAAGCATCTACCACAGGAGTCTTTCTGTTTGAAAATAACTGATAGTCTTCGTATGCCTGCACAAATGAAGTGGCCTGCTTCAGAACTTGAATAGGCTTAAATGCAAGAGCAAAACCTGTGAAGTTCCTTTGCAACCAACTAACAACACCACCCTCAGGCTTAGGTCCTGAGTCAGGATTAATTGCGTAGTTAATCATCTGTCTAAACACCGGTCCTAATCCTGTAGTTTCTAATAGAGTTTGTATAGCCTCTGATTTGTAGACCTCATTCATTTGCTTAACACCAAGTGCATAAGCTTTGTATCTCTCCATACTTTGAATGTGGTTCTCAACTACATCAGTAAACGAATCACCAATAAAAATATCTCCCGTAGTATCTGTTCTTTCCTGTAGAGCAGGAGAAGTGTCAGCAGTAAATATCTTAGCGAAGTCTCCGCTAATCATATCCTGAACCTGAGCGTTCTTACTTATTGTTTTTGTAGGGAAGTAGTTCTCTACATAACCTAAGTTTACATCATTTGCTTGTACGAATACATCATTCACTTGATTGTAGTATTCGTTACTAAAGTAATCTACTATCTGCTCAGCAATTGCAATACCTTCAGGTCCAATGAAGTTTTTAATTCGCTCCATTTTTGCATCATCAAAACCTTGTCTCTCAAGTTTTTTTCTTTGTAATGGATTTAATGACAAGGCATAAACTCTCATTGCTTGGTCTCTATTAAGAGCCTCAGTAAACTCAGCTTCAGTCTTACCATTCTTTACCCCTTCAAGGGTTAGGGTATCAGTACCTAATGTATACTTCCACTTTCTCCAAGCTTTTCCTAAAACAGATTCAGTAACATCATTCAGTTTATCTTCCTGCTCGAACACACCCTGTAGGTTTCTTTCATCCATATCATTCAGTTGGTTATAGAATACCTTAGTAAACATTCCATCTTTACCCCTGTCTAATATGTTTGTAATTGTACCTAAATGCTGAATTGTGTTTCGTAGAAACTTTTGAATCTGATTAGCATTGTACTTGTTATTTCTTTTGAGGTTGCTAAATAAATCTTTAACACCCTGAACAAAACCTTTGTCCTTAAACGATTCTATAATAGAATCATTGTCACGTTGTATCTGACGTTTGTTTTTTAGGTTACCATTCTCATCATAAAGTTCTGAGTAGTCGTCCTCTATCTGTTCATCAAATTGTGACTGAACATTTTTTATCGCTTCTCGCCTTGCGGCTTTTCTGTTGTTTAATCTTGCAATAGATTCTGCCCTTGTTTGTTTTACCTCATCAAACAATTGCGAAACCTCTTCTAACTGCATACCCATAACATCAGAGAATGTATCAAGCGCAAGCTGCTTATCTATCAGCGCTCTCTCTTGTCTTGTTATTTTTTCTCCTGCCTCTACCTTAGCAATAGCTTCAGTAAGAGAAGCCTCATCAACCTCTGCTTGTAGCGCTGCAAGTCCTGCAACATCATTGTTCTTAACCATCTTAAGAACCTTTTTAACCTCAGCAAAGTATGCCTGACCTATAGCATCAAGACCTGCGCTTCTTCGTCTCTTAGAAGATGTCTGTGCGGTCTTAGCTTTTTTCTCTACAAGCTTTTGAATCTTGTCGATTAACTGATTCTTTATAACCTGACGTTGCGCTTCCACTTGGTTTAATACAACCTCTACCTGACCATTAAAATTCTTTGGTGTAGTTTCATTAATAGCTTTTAGAAGTTTATTTATAGCAGCATTAGAATAGTTCTTAGACTTTGGCAACGCCTTTCTAATAAACATTCTTAATTGACGTTGTGCATCAGTAATGTTTTTGATTGCACCCTTTCTTTCACGAAGTCTCTTTCTTATGTTTCCTATCTCCTGCCTAACCTGAGGGTTACTTCTAATACCAAGGCTTCTGTCTAATGCATTCCTAAGTTCCAACTGTGTTTGTTCAGGTTGTGATTGGTATGTTGGGTCAGCTTGAAGTATCTCTTGAGCCTTTGCTCTTATCTCTGAGAATGACTTAGTTCTTGTAGTGCCTCTACCACCTCTTGGTCCTTCTGTAGAGAATCTGTTAACCTTATCTCTAACCCTGTTAAATAAATCAACACCAACATTAGAGCCACCCTCTACATTACCAAACTCTCTTGGCATAGGAGTAAGTAAATCTATCCTTACCTCCATTGCATTGTTGATAGCGGTAGCCTTAAAACCTTTTTCTTTTAACACCACACGGATAGCATCATCACTAAACCCTGCTTCACGTGCTCTTTGCACGAGAGAATCTATTGATGGGTTAGGTGATGAGGTCATAAGCTGCAACTCGTTTGACAGTCCTTTAACCTCTGCATCTTTAAATAATTTATTCTCAGACATCAGGTCTACAACAACACCCTCTAAGAATTTATCGAAATCAATATTCTGTAATTCTTCAGATGTCATCTCGCTTATACCAACAAGCTTCTTAACGAAGTCGAACAAATCATTCAACCAAGTCTTAAAGTTTCTTTGCTGCGCAGCAGTCGCAAATGATTCTCCCTTATCACCAATAGCAGTAGCAAGTGCTTCTTCAAGGATATAGTTTCTTATGTCTTGTTCAGACATACCATCCTTCTTCATTTGTTTAATTACTCTTTGGTACTCTTTATTGTTCTCAATCTGAGAAACATATTCAGTACCCTCTACTAATTCAAGACCACGTTTGTACGCCTCAGGATTCATCTCCTTAGAAACGTTCATCCAAATGTGTCCGAACTCGTGAATAGGTGTATTGTAATTTTCGAGTGCGGGGTTTAGATAAAGTTTACCCTGATATACTGCACCATATATCTTTTGATTTTTAGTAGCAAGCTTCTTAGCATTTAGGTCACTAACCAAATCATCAAACGCTTGTTGGTCTGTCATCACCTCAACACCGGGGAAAGCCTTGCTTAATCTATTTATAAACTTCTCATACATTGTTGCGGTTGGTGTCTCCACAACATCTGTTCTGCTTGCTTGCATAGATGCTCTTCTCATCTCAGCAGAGCGTGCCTGACCTGCGCTATATTTTTTACCCTTATCATTTGTTACAACTCCTGCAACCTTAGCATCAATGGTATTACGATGTCTTTTACTTACCGTCCAAAACGGAGCAGTCTCCTCCATCATACCAACTGCCTTACCTCTTAAGTAGAACGGATAGTTTCTATGCTCTTTTAAACCTCTTTCCTTTTGCTCTTCAGGAGTTATTACCGCTTCTTTATAAGTCTCGTTTGTAACAGGGTTTCCATTCTTATCGGTAACCTGTAACACCATAGTCATAGCCCCCATAGGGAGGTCTGACACAAACTGTTCTACATTTTCTTGTCGCACAGACTCTTGAGATATTCCTTCAGATTGGAATAATCTACCAACCTCTGTAGATGCTTCTACATTTTGAGACGGAAGTACATCTCTAAATATCTTTGCTTTTGTATCAACATCTAACTGAGCAAAGCCCTCTGCAAAGTCATCAATGTTTTGAGATTCTGCTGCTATCTTGTGAACAAAATCCGTCTTAGGTCCATATACCTTACTTTGAATATCAGTCATCATTGCCTCAAAAAGTTGAGGTCTGTTAGGAGACTCTTTAACTTTGTCTATTAATGTGTCTAATAGAACAAGATTAGAATCAACTGCTGAAGGTGACATATTGTATACCACACTATAGTCTGCATTAACTGCACCCTTGGCAATACTTTCTGCTGCGGACTGACTTATAGATGCCCAAGCTACTTCTCCGAATAAACCCTCTTGTAATGGAAAGAATGGACCGCCCATTCTTTTATCGTCAACCTTTAATTGGTCTGCCATAACAAAGTTAACTCGCTTACCAACAAGGTCATTCAATCCCATCTTGCTTACCTTGTTCGCAAGTTCTGTGTTTTCAGTAACAGTTACAGGGTAAACCTTTGCAGGTGTTTCTACTGTAACTGATTCAGATTCAACCTCAGGTTGTACCTGCTCCATTAACTTAGTTGCGCTTGAAACAAGTTGTTGTTTCTTTTCAGGAGATGTTTCCTGTGCATCAAGCTGAAACTGAGGGTCTGCATCATTGTCAAACAAGGAGTTAAGGTCATCAACCTCCTGCTCGTTTAGTGTCTTTGAAGACACTTCTTGAGTTGTTATCTCCGTCTCAACGTCCGGCTGAGTTTGTTCTTGGATTTCGGATGTAGTCGTTTCGGTAACTTCTCCCTCGATGGATACTCCTGTTCCCACCGGGCTGCTATCTCCGGTTTGTTCTTGTGCATCCACGCTCTCTGTGCTTGGCTTTTGAATGGCATCGAATTTCTGTGTTAAAACATCACTAACTTCCTCATCATTCTCTACACCTATAGTTGACTTCATAAGCTTGTTTGGACTCATCTTATTCAACTCAGCAAGGAACTGTTCTTTGGTTAGTGATTTACCGTTTATCTTATATTTTTGTATTTGACCACGAACATCTGTGTCTGTTGATTGACCAAAGACACCTGCGCCTGCAAGTTGTGTACGTTCGTTTTCAGGTCTTAGTTTTTTTGTAGTAGCTATCTCGCTAATCTCAGCATTGATTTCTGATATCGTTCTTGAGAAAACGTTTTGTCTGTTAGGTGTTGAAGATAACTCATCACGAGCAGCCAACAATTCCATTAGTCTTGTCTCAACATCTGAACTTGTGTTGGATGAAAAAATATTTCTGCCGCTACCTACATTTAAAAGTTCTCTTGCTTCTCTTCTTAATCCTACGTTCTCTTGTATTCTTTGGTTCTGCTCACTTGAAATCTTTCCTAAAGATTCCATATTGTTAGCCCAACTTGAGATTCGAGAATCAGATGCCGACTCCATAGCTATACCGTCAATAGAACTAAGCTTATTTCCTATATCAACATTGTTCTTTGCTCTACCATCAAGGTAAACATTTACTGCAGCCATAGGTGCTTGACTACCAATACCACCTATACCTTCAGCCATAATTTCTGTTATGCTTAACTCTTGTCCTGCCACAACCTGAGCGGCTGCTTCACCAATCATCTCTGTTGCAGGGTCAAACACAACTCTTTCTGTTGCACCAAGGGCAACTCTTGTTACGGGAGAAGCTAACGAACCACCTACCTTAAATACTCTACCCGCTAATCCTGCAGATAAGAAATCAATAACACCGATAGTAAGTCCACGCTTTAGCCCTACCTCTTTGCCTTCTGCCCAAACCTCTTCATCTTGTAGTGCAAGAACTAATTGCTCAGGGTCTTGGACATTATATTTTTTTCGTGCCGCCTCCATTACGGCATTAGTATATTCTAAAGCTACGTTGGTTGCCGCGAAACCTGTACGCAAACCGTACCCTGCTCCCGTTAGTGCACCGGCTGCAGTACCCGCACCGGGCACTACACTACCAACTACTGCACCTGTACCTGCTCCTGTAGCGGTACTTCCTGAAATAATCTTCCACCCATATGGGAGCATTTGTCCTATTGAGTTAGCGGCAAAAGCTAAAGCCAATTCTCCGGGGTCATCTTTGAAGACATCCCAAGCCTCTGAAAAACCACGTGCTTGATGGTATCGAGATTCAGCCCTCCCCATTTTACCTGTCTCGGCTTCTTCTAAATACTTTATAATAGCGGATGCTACTTCTTTTGTGTCCGCATCATCGTCAAGGTCTTTAAGACCTAATGACATTTTTAATATCTCATTACCAACATTACCATTTGCAAGACCTTTGTCCCAAGCATTTGAAACTGCAGACCAATTAGACACGTAAGAATCACGTGCATTCTTATCTGCCTTAGCATCAAACCAAGTTTTAGCAACCTCATATTTATTAGCGGCTTCTTCAGATACTGCCTTTGATTCTTCGTATTGTGTGATTAAAGCATTTAATGTGTTCTGCTCTTCAGGAGTTTCTGCCTTTAGTTTCTTAAGGTCTTCACCCATAACGCCAAAGGTTTGAAGTGAAACAAGGTCCACTTCTTCTCTAAATGCTTTAGCTTCTCTATTTGCAGCTATAGCAATCCCTGCTTTTTCTTGGTATCCTTTCTCAAGTTCAAGGTCAAAATCCTCTCTCACCTGTCTAAACTCTGATGCGTTTACAGATGGTCTAAGCTTATCTGCCTCATCTTCGAGTTCTTGTATTACAGTACCGTAGTCGTTCCTCTTTCTACCGTTTACATAGAAAGAACCAAACTCTTCTTTTTGTGCATCAGATAAATCCTCTTTTAAATAAGGACCTTTCTTCAAGAATTCAACAGTATTCATCAGGTCTTCATACCTGTCATATTGCTTCTTATACGTATTGTAATCTAACCCTCTATCCTTGTAGAATTTATTAGCTTGATGGTCAAGAGTGTTTACATCCTTCCAAGAACCCTCAGCAAAATCAATGGCTTCTTGCTCTGTATCGAATTCAAATACCTCTCCTCGTTTTAATGCTTCCTCATAAGCTTGATTACCGCTTAACTCAGACCACCACAATGGATGAGAGCCATACTCTTTCGTTGTACTCTTAGGAAATAGTGTAGGGTACACCACGTTCTTGCCATCAATATTGGCTTGTTCAAATAGCACAGTAGATTCTGTCCCGTCTTCATTGATTCTACCACCATTAGAACGTATCTCACGAACTTTCGCTGCTCTCTCTATATTATCTAACTCTGAAACATTTAAAGCTTCTTGAGGCTTGTTTGCTTTGCTTGATACAAATGACTTTAGTTTTGCAGCCTCACCCTCATTAGAGAAGAATGTTTGAAGGTCAATCTCTTTTGTAGTACCATCGCTTGCGGTTACAGTTAAAGCATCACCGATTCCCGTTTCTTGAAATATAAAACCATACTTCCCATAAAGATTATTGAAGTATCCGATTGCCTCTTCCTCATCCAACTCCATAGAGTCAGCATTAGTAAGGCTTAGTGCTTTTTGAAAGTCATCAGATACAATAGCTTCTTGGCGTTCTTGGTTTTCTTTTTGCGCTTGCTTAGCAAGTCTCTGTGCCTTTTCGTCCTCTATTCTCTGTATTTCTGCAGCCTGTGATTCTTCTAAGAGTTTTGCATATTCAAGGTCAGCCTTTCTTTGTGCGTTTGCACGTTTGTAATCTTCTCCGCTAAATAAAGTTTTCTGCTGCATACCATATACAGACATAGGCGCACCTTGTCCCATAGTAGCCGCTTGCTGATGGAATACTTCTGTTGGGTCTACATAGTCATCAGCACGAGGGTCTGTTCCAATAACCTCATAACCATCAATAACTATAGGTTGAGACTCAGGAATTTCATAATCGAACGAATCCAAAGAACCATCCTCCAAGTTTGATTCCGATTCTTCTTTTTTTTTTTGACCGTTGATGTTGTCAAGAAAATCTTTTATACCAACATCCTGTTTGTAAGAAGGGTCTAAATCAGTAATGTAGCCATACATATTTGCGGCATACTTCCTGTCTCCCATACTAATCTTAAAGTCGTCAAACGAAACATCGTCTTGATACGTTGAATCGTTTGAACTAATGTAATCGTATAAACTCTGTAAATATTCCTCGTTCATATATTATGGTCTTGGTGCTCCGCCTCCATTTGGTCTTGGTGCATTTGAATTATTTGAACTACCATCTAATCTACCCCTACCCTTTCTTTTGGTTGTGGTTGTTTTTCTTTTACCCTTAGTTGTCAATGCTTTTTGTTCTACACTTGCTCTGTTATTTGCAAGTTCGACAAGAGTTCTTAACATATCAGCTTGCATTGCTTTTTGTTCATTACCGCTCAAGTCATCCAACATATCTAAATCAAAGGTAGCTACTACATTTTCCCCGTCCTTTACTGTTACAGTATCATTAGTTCCACTACCCGTCTCTACTGAAAGTCCCGAAAGACCCGGTGTTGAGGCTATGAAGTTTTGAAGTAAAGGTCCTGTTTTCTCTCTTCCATTAGGAACAAACATATCAGGGGTTGCGTTAGATTTTCTAATCACCTCTCTCTTAAATGCGTCATCGAGACCCTCTTGAGATTGTGAATCAGATGCAGAGAAACCATATGAATCAGGGTTAAACGCTCTTGAGGCATCAATACCTGCGCCCGCTACAATATCATTAATATTTCCAATTGCTTGTCCTTTTGGTCTGAATGCGTTTGCTGCACCAATCACCCAAGAATCTTGCGCTAACAGACTACCATCATCACCTCTCCATTTTATAGTCTCAGGATTTCTTCCGTCATTGTATGTTATAACTAAGTCATCACCTCTTCTATCTATAGTGTCAATAGTAGGGTTATATGTTCTTAAGAAGTTTTCTGCTTCAACAACCTCGTCATCACTACCATAATACAACTTAGCTACATTCTGTACGTAATCCTCATCCTCTTTCTTTTTCTGATTCGCTTTTATTTGAGGGGTTGTTGGTTGAGGAGCGTTCATTGCGTAATCTCTAACAGTCTTAACTTCAGCCGTTACGTTATGTTTGTTACGTATTGAATTACGCATATATTGACGGAACACCTCTTCTTGTTCTTCACCATTTGGATTTACACTCTTATCAAAAATTGGTTGGTTAGATTGAGGGTCGAGTAAAATCTTTTCAGGGTTTGCTTTTGCATCGTCTACAGAATATGTAAACGTAAACTCTTTACCGTTTGATGCAGTCCCTGCATTCTCTGTAAGAACTGAGGATACAGTAAGTGGGTTTGCTGCCTGACCTGTAATCCAATCATCCTCTGCTTGTATGTAAAGGTTCATTGCCTCAAGGTCTGACTCAGGAACTCCTAACGCTCTTGCTTTATCTATATCAAATATTCTCTTACCGCTTTTATCAACCGTAAGTAGTTTTTCCATAGGATTCATAATAGTCTCAATAACACCTGATTGGGTTCTCGTTCCCATATCTCTAATTATCTGAGTCCACTTCCCATTACCCTCTACCCACTCGGCAGTTTTAGCTTCTAAGTTGTATTCGTTAAACTCACCCATAAGCTGACCACGTAAAGCGCTAACGCTACGTCTGTCGTTAGGGTCTGTACTTAACTCCATCAATCCCGTCTTAGGGTTTCTAACCTTCATACCAACAACTACCTTACCTGTTCTTGGGTCGGGCATAAGTTGGCTTCTATTGAAGTTAGCAAAACCTTCTGCGTTCTCCATAAGCCACACCTCTAATTGCTGAGATGACATATCGGGATTGTCGCTCTTCATACGTTCCATCTTTTTTGCATATACATCTTGATACTCTTGCATCAATGTAAACGCATTGTCCGTACCGTCCTGAAGGTTTTGTCTTGCAGTTAAAAACTCAGTCATATTAATATCACCTTTCTTTAAAAGGTCTTGCTGAAGTCTAACCGCTTCTGTAAGTTGCCCACTATACTGTAATCCCCACTCTCTGATAGAGGTAGACTCTCCTTGAGGTATGTTCTCTGCTTGCTTAAGAAACTCACGAGTTTGGTCGTTAATCTCATTAATCTGTGCATCACGCTTTGCAGCCTCTGCATTTAAAACATTACTAAGATTCTGACCTACCTCAGCCCAATTTAATTGTGCCTGAGGGTCTGTGGGTTGGTATGCGTATCCTGTTGCCATTCTTTATATTTTAATACTTGCCACTCTTAAGTCCTAACCCACCAAATGAATAAGGTTGTTGTCCATAGTAGAATGGATTTGGTTGCATCCCTATATTTAAACCACTAATTGAGGGGTTTTGTAAACCATATTGTAATGGTTGTATCTGTAGGTTAGATGGTATCTGAACACCAAACTGAGAGCCACCCAACTGAGGCTGACTAAAAGTCGATGGTGTCGTTGGTGTCATTCCGTATAGATTTGGATATTGTTGTCTTAACGCATCCATTCTTGGAGTAGATGGGGACTGCGTGCTAACAGGAGTCACATCTGCCAACTGCTTGTTGTGTGTTCCTCCTTTACCAACTAAAGGATACATCGCAACACCCTGCTGAACAAAACTTACTGCCCCTTGGAATCCTTCTGCCTTAGCTTTTTCTGCTCTTGCCTTTGCTTCTGCCGCTTCTCTTTGTTTACCGGCTACTTCTCCCAAGTCTAACTGAACATTCACATCACGGTTACGAGACTCTTCCTCGATAATCATACCTTGAATATCAGATAACTCCTCGCCCATTGCGGAGCGAATAGCACCCTGACCTTGTTGTTGAAGGGCCAACACCTTACCTGCGGTAGTTTGCGAACCTCTTTCGCTTTCTTGACCCGCTTCAATAAGTTGTGCAGTACCCGTAAGTTCTGCCTCTCTCTGTAGTTCGTAAGGTTCTTTTTGAACTGCCATAGACTTAGCATAGTTCACCTCTAATCGTGCTCTTGCTTCTGCCATTTTTTGGTCGGCTTCTCTTGTAGCCCTTTCAGCCGCTTTTCTTTGACTTGATGCTTGGCTAAAAGACATTGCGGTAGAAACACCTGTTGCTGCTAATCCAACGCCTGCCGCTATAGTTGTAAACATTGCCATATTATAATACTTTTATCATCTCATTTGTGTACGAGTCTCCTTTGATATATCCAAGCTGCTCGTATGTTGCGATTAGCCCCTTGTGTTTTATCAAAGCATATGAATATTTATATCCACTACTCTTACATATATTTGTTAGCGTTTCAATCAACAATCCAATCGCTTGTTGTCTTTGTGGTTTCTTTCTGTACGTCTTACTCGAAACAATCCAATCAACCCAAGCTACTGAAGAGTTGGTAACGTAGATAAATCCTGCACATATTGGCTCTTCTCCATCTAATACCATCACTCCACCTGTTCCATTGTCGGGCAAGAAATCTTTTTGTGGTGCTTCCCAACCCCAATCATCCCACCATTTTGTGAGGATGTTATCGTAGTCAGATTCCACAAGTGTTCTTACATCTAACGCCATACGCAAAGATACTAAAATAAATTGTGTCTTTGAAGACACTAATTATGGGTATGATTTCATAACCTCAGACTCAACCGCAAAGAGGTTGATGCCACTTGTATTGGTGTTGGTTATGTCAAATACGCAGTAGTGTCCTAATACACCGTGAGACTCAGCAATGGCATTTTTAATAAACAAAAAGAATGCATCCTGAATTGGGATTGGTACTGCTCCCGGAATAGTTGTATCTATTTCTAAGTTATTTGTACCCGTCAAAGGGTCATAGTTTATTGCGGTCACCTGACCTGCAAGTTGTGGTGTGGTGTATGGGGGTAGTGCGAAGTACAACATATCTCCTACAGAAATTATGTTATTTATCTTGTACTGTAAATCAAAGAATACTGTGCTACCTACAACACTATCACTTTTCCCGATACCATTTAGAGAACGTAAAGCATACTCATCCTGACCTGCGGGTACTGTACCTGAGTTTCTTACAAACGCATAGTATACCTGCTCCTTTTTTTCAAACCAACCTGCTTGAATAAATCCTGAGTCTTGAATATCTGTAGCTAACGTAGCACCCCAAGTGTCATCACCCTCTAAGTTTATGGTTTTAAATAACTTGTTTTCAAGAGGCATATCGTTAAATACAGAACGTAGCGTAGAACTATACTGAATGCCATAGAAGTTATTCCTCGTATTGTTTACGTTGTGACGATACAAATCACCGCCCTTAAACGTATAGAAATAGTTGTTCATACCTATCATCCAATCAGGTAGATATGAATAAAACGAAGGCCATCCTTGAACGCCTTGGTCATATGTTAGTGTATATTCTTGAAAGTTCTGTGCTGCCATATTCTTTTATTATGTTGGGTCACACGTTCCTATTGTAATGATAATACCATTGTCATCTACTTCAATAGGATATTGTACTCCGTTTACATTCTCTACTTTATACCACCCCCCTAATAAGGTTGATTGTCCGTTTTGGTCGCTAAACACCCAATCATAAAGAGCGGGTACTCCTGCAGTTCCATTTACAGGTGCGTGATAGAACGTCTGATTGATAGTGTCTTCACAAGCTGCTAAGAAACCCGGTCTCGCAACAGTTGTACTGCTATAGCTTGGTAGTGCCGCAGGACACGAAACGCTAATATCAAAAACAGTTCCTGTACAAGGACCAACAAACTCAAAGTTTACTACACTTGGTGTGGGGTTTGGTTTAGGTATAACCATAATACAATCGCCCGGTGCGCTTGAGCCAAGAGAAACATCACCCGCATTCACAGTAACTGACTGAGTATTCCCCGTTGGCTGAAAAGAGCCTGCTACATAATTGAACTCGTTAAGGTTGTATGTTGAACCTGATATACCACAGTCGCTACCTTGCGCTCCAATGTATGTAAAGTTATTTGGATTTGTTGAGCCGTGATATCCATCAACAGGAGAACTTACCTTGTTGTATACTGTACTATCAAAAGTTGCTCTAACACCATCAGGTACTGAGCGTGGGTCAAACATTACTATAATAGCCCCTATATCTGTGGCAGTTCCTCCTACATCTAAGTCAAGCAAATATATACCTTGTGCACCTGACCCTGCAATAGTTCCACCACAAGGCTCTGCACACGTGGAACACGTCTGAGCGGGAAGAAGGCTACAATTAACCTGCTCCCTTACTATCACACCGTCTGAGTAAAATCCGTCTACGGCACACACCGTCATTGCTGCGTTGTCATACACCGCAGTTGAGTTTGATAATGTTGTTCCGTCTATATAGTATGTTGCCATAATTTTATTTTATTTATTGACAAGGTCCGTTTTCAGTTACTGTTAGTCCGCTTGCGTTTACACTACCTGTGCGTGCACAGAATGTCTCTGCATCATATCCGCTTGCTCCACCAACTGCCAACTCAATAACCTCGCCTGTGTCACAATCTTCAAATGTAAATCCTATGCCTGAGCCTGACGTTGTACTTACTGTGTATTCTGTACAATCAGGGGTTGGGTCGGGGTCTACGCCTCCGCCTCCGCCTCCGCCTTCTTCACATCCGCAACAAGCTTCAACAATTCCCGCTCCTTGACATAGTTGAATAGGTGTACTGTTTCTGTAATCCCAAATCATATACAACTTGTCACCTGTTACACTTGGCATATTGAACTGCGCTTGGTAGAACGTATTACCCTGCGTTGGCCCTTGTATCGGGTTAGCAGTATTACTTGCGTTAATTAAGTCAATGATGTCGGATGGTGTGTTTTGATACAATGTGTTTGTTCTTAAGTATCTAAACTTATCTGCATTTATATCAAAATTAAAGTCATCCGTACCTATCTTATTACTTCTAATAGAAATAACCGCCTGATTAGCAGGTATTGTACCACCACCTTGTGGTCCTGAAATAGTATTGTATTGAGAAACTATAGGACTTGCACCTGAACCAAACTCAACCTGCTCGCTATGTAGTGGAGAAACAAAACCGTTATCAGTCCATCTATAATCATTATGTATAAACAAACCTGCTTCATTGTCACTTGTTAAACAAACCAATATAATATCAATCTCTTGTGCTAATGGACAATTAACAGTTAGTGTTAACACACAACTACCTGTAGATGTTATGTTAATGCTTGCCTCTTCTTCTAATATCTTAGATTTATCAAAGGTTAGTTTACCACCTGTACTTACATCGCCTGATGTGTATGTAGAGCCATCATATTCTGCTGATACATTAAATGTACCTGATACAGACACAACCTCGTATACTATCTCAACATCCCCAACTAAGTTACCTAAGTTGTAACACAACTCGTATGGTTCTGTATTGGTTATGTTAATCGTAGTGGTGATACCACAGTCAGCACACTCAACATCTTGAGGGAGTTGTTGGTTGTTTGATGATAAAACAAACTCGTTCATATATGGGTCAAACCCTCCCAACTTCTGAGTTTCAAAAGATGTATTAAATAAATCCCTAAACCAAGTTCTCATCCCCAACGTTGATACTACCTGTAGCGAATCATTGTTTGGCCCTGAGCCTGTCAACTGTATAACCACGCCTCTCTTGGCATCAGTAAAGTATTTATCTGCACCCCATTGAGCAAAACTTTCAGGGTTGTGTGAGATGCCATACTCCTCTATTCTTGCAATCTGAGTTCCTAAAACCTCAGGTGTTGACACAATAGCATTACCTGCTCCTGCATCTGACAATAAGTTTTTACCCGCTAACACATAAGATATCTTATCCTCTTGTAGAACTAATATATCCGTCTCTCTTGCAAAGAGTTTCATAACAGGACCAAATGAAAATTCTAAAGGTTTAAAGTTTGATAACCCTAAGTTAAATTCATTCAGTCTATTTATATTGGTCTCGGCATTGTATACACCACTATAAGTAAGGTCGGCAAATCGCAACTCTTCACCATATAGTTTTGAATCAGTTGTTGTGGCACGGTTACCTAATACAAGTTCCTTGCCTACAAGAGAGTCATTAATCTTATAACTCTCAACACCATTACCAAACGCATAACAATTAAAGAATGCAGTTTTAACTAATCCCGGTGCTCCTGTACCAAAGTTTTGGTTTTGAATGTTACCAAGGTGTTCACCGTTTGGTCCTATACCAAATGATACAGAACTTTCGTACCATAAATCCGGTTCAGCATCTTGAGGGTCTGACTCAAACACAACCGTATCTGCCGTTCTAATAACCTCAATCTCTACTTTTAATGTAGTCTTTTTCTTACTTCCACTATAACCCTCACTACTCTTTACACTAAAGTAGTATCTATTTCCTATCTGTCTAAACGTAGAAGATACGTTTCCTGTGCCACAGTTTTGAAACGTGCCATCAATTGAATTAAATCCCGGACCTGTCACACCTGTTCCACTATCAGTAGCTTGCGCCTCTAATGAAGATGCAACATTATCTCCAACAAACCAATCCTTGAAGCTTGGATACTCTTGTGATGCAGTAAACTTTGTTTCAACAGACCAATGCTTTGGTGGTACATTCCCCCATAATGAATCTAAATTTCCTCTTCTGTTGTTTTCAATTCTTATTCTTATTCTACTCCCTGCAGGAATTGTATAATCAATAAAGCTACCCGGTGTGTTTGGGTCTTCTGTGTCAACAGGATAGTTTACCGTTCTACACCCGCTCCCGCTTGAAGACTTTTCTCCATAAGCAACCACAGGAAGTTCGCCAACCTCTGTGCTAAAATTGTTAGCACGAAGCTTCATATAAGTACCGGCAGGCACAGGTATGATAGTTCCGTTTGCATCAACGGGTTCTATAAAGTCAGCCATCTGAGCATCCTTCTCCAATACCGTTGTCCAAGTACAATTGTTTCTCGGACCTTGGGTATCTGTCTTTACAATCAACTCATCACCAACCTCAACCTTTTGAGAGTTCTGACCTTCAAGTAAGAAGTAGTCAGCACCTGATGCAGGGTCTCTAAAAAATAGGTTTGAATATATAATATCGTAATCCTTCTTGTCAGGTTTGATACAGAACTTGTATCTCTTAGCCCAACTTGGCGCTACCTGAGCAACAGGAATATTTACATCTATGGTATTTTTTAATTCTGAATTACTACAAGGTATGTGAACTGTGTTGTTTGGACTAACTAATGCAGTCGTCATACGGTTGTAATCATCCATATAAATAATACCAACCTCATAACCTCTATTACTATGTAAACTTGAAGGGTCTCCAATCTCTGCAAACTCTACGGAAGCAGTTGTGATAGAGTAGTATTCGTAAACTTCTTGTGTAATGTTACCGCCCGTAGGGTCATCTACAAACTCCATTGATGGCATTTGAAAACCAATAACATTTGAGCCGGGGCTTGTGGTTATAGCTATAGGTTGGTTAGGACCTGATATACCACTTCTATATTTGAATAGTCCGTTTAACTCGTTAGGGATAATACAATTGAATAAGTCTGTAAACGTCTGACCATTACAAGCATCTGCGATTATCTGTATGTTTGTTACAGTACCTATCTTTTCCTGAAAATCAGTTGACGTAGCAAGGTCATACACGCTATTAAAGTCTTGTGGTAGTATGTATGTGAAATCAACAGTTTGTTCTTCTGTTGTTTCGGTAGGGAATGGTGGAGTTCCCGACCATTGATTATGTGAGAACCTAAACAAAATATTTATTACTGCACCTGCCACCAAGTTCAAATCTGTAAGGTCAATTTCTAATACAGATTGTGGTATTGTTTGAGCGCCATCCCAAGAGTAGTTTCCTGATGAGGTTTCGTCTTCTATTTCACTTAAACCAATGCTCTCGGATGCTAATGTGGTAATGTACTCAAACTTTGTAGGGTTTCCATCCGCATCTTCTAAATCATACCCCTCAACATAGTTACCATATACAAGCCTGTTACCCATTAGGGTTTGTGCTTGAGCAAGTCTTGGTACGTTATCAAACAACCTAAGAATCTCTCCTGATGGAGCGATAGTAAATATCTTACTATTGTTAAACGTGTATGTATAGTCTGTATTATCAGCAAGACCCAACTCCTCTTTGTCAAGTTTTTCAATAATCTTGATAGTAGAGTTGTTCATATCCTTAAATAATAAATCCACAGACTTTACAAGAGGCCCTCCTGTGTTGTATGTTATCTTACATTGATTTGTAATATTTAACATACCTTCATTCAATGCAGTTGCAGAACTATATCTAAATGGTCCGGGTAAAAAGCTTGGCTCAGAAAACTGAGACGTAGCAGAATACTCACCGTCTTCGTATCTATACCTGTATGCAAAACATATAAACCTATCTTCTAAGAAGTTATCTTGGCTTGACGTTGCTTCAGGAACAATGGTTGGTGAGTTTGCAGGTGGTCTCTTAATTACAAGAATAGATTCTTCACTAAAGCC
>JBMZDR010000021.1:0-32160 GCA_049614485.1 Flavobacteriaceae bacterium | reverse complement strand
CATCCTTATCTTCTTTGGTTGTTGAAATATTATCGAAGTTCTAATATTCCTATGTAATTGGTTTCCTGATGAGTTATGGTAATATGGTAACCAATTATACTGCTGTTTTAAGTTTGTGCTAATAAAGGGTTATACTGTTTTGATAGAAATGTTTTAGCTTCAATTTAACTATACATTAGTGGTAATAAAAAAAGCCTTTCGATTTCGAAAGGCTTTTTTTGTTATCTTAATTCAGCTCCGAGTTGTTTTTCAAAAGAGCTTTGTAGTTTTGACATGATTTTGTCTATTTGTTTGTCAGTAAGTGTTTTTTCATTGTCTTGTAATGAAAAACTTACGGCGTAACTTTTCTTTCCTTTCGGTAATTTTTCACCTTGATAGACATCAAATAAACTAACGTCTTTTAATAGTTTTCTTTCGCTTTGTTTGGCAATGGTGTGTATTTCTTCAAAAGTTACTTTATCATCTAGTAATAAGGCAAAATCACGTTTTACTTCAGGGTATTTGGTAATTGATGTGAATTTAATTTTATTAAACTTAGCAACTTCAATAATGTTATTCCAATTAATATCTGCAAAAAGTACTTCTTGTGATATTCCAAATGCCTTTAATATAGAGCGTTTAACGACACCAAACTCAACCAATTTAGTTTTCCCTAAGCTTAATGCTATTCCTTCAGATAGTACATCTGTTTTAATAGGAGATGTTTTTAGTTTTGTAATTCCTAATCTTGAAAATAATTGTTCTATAATTCCTTTTAAGTAAAAGAAGTCACTTAGTTTGTTTGGGGTAGCCCAACTTTCTGAATTTCTATTTCCGGTAACTAAAACAGAAAGGTGTTTGTTTTCTGTAAATCCAGAATCATATTTATGATAGGTTTTTCCAAATTCAAAAAACTTTAAATTCTGTTGTTTTCTATTGATATTATACGAAACAGCTTCTAGACCTGAAAATAATAATGATTGTCGCATTACTGCCAAGTCATTACTTAATGGGTTTAGCATTTCTACATTATGTTCGTTATTTAACTGTTCTGATAATTCAGTATAATTAGCCGTAGTTAATGAATTGGCCATCATTTCATTAAAGCCTTGTGCTATTAATTGATTTGCAATTACATTTTGAAGCTTATGATCATCAAATTTTGATGCATGAGACATGGTTGCATTCAGTTTATTTGAAAACTCAATATTATTGTAGCCATATACTCTTAATATTTCTTCTATTATATCAGCTTCACGTTGCACATCCGTTCTGTATGCAGGGATTGTTAAACCTAAACCTCCTTCAGTAACGCTATTAACTTTGATGTCTAAAGATGATAAAATACTTTTTATGGTTTCTTTAGGGATTTCTTGGCCAATTAATTTAGTAGTGTTTTCAAAGGATAAAAACACTTGAAAGTCTTCAATTTTGTTTGGATATAGGTCTTCAATTCCTGAAGTAATTTCTCCTCCGGCAATTTCTTGAATCAATAAAGCTGCACGTTTTAATGCGTATTCGGTTGTATTGGGATCAATACCTCGTTCAAACCTAAAAGAAGCGTCAGTATTAAGTGCATGTCTTTTTGCTGTTTTCCTAATTGATACAGGGTTAAAATAAGCACTTTCTAAAAAGATAGATGTGGTTTGTTCTGTGACTCCAGAATTTAAACCGCCCAAAACCCCAGCAATACACATAGGTTCTTCGGCATTACAAATCATTAAATCATCTTGGTGTAATTCACGTTCTATACCATCTAGAGTTGTAAACTTGGTTCCTGATGGTAATGTTTTTACGTGAATTTTATGACCTTTTATTTTTATTGCATCAAAGGCATGTAGTGGTTGTCCTAATTCGTGTAACACATAATTTGTAATGTCTACAATATTGTTTTTAGGTGTTAATCCTATTGCTTTTAATCTGTTTTGTAACCATGATGGTGAGTCTGAAACTGTAATTCCTGAAATAGACACACCGCAATAGCGAGGCGCTAATTTATGATCTTCAACTTCAGAGTCGATTTTTAATGTTCTGTTGTCGATATGAAAGTCACTTACAGAAGGTGATATCAATTCTAAGTTATGACCTTGTTGTAATAATCCTGCTTTTAAGTCACGAGCAGTACCAAAATGGCTCATTGCATCTGAACGGTTTGGTGTTAACCCAATTTCAAATACCTGGTCATTTTCAATATTAAAGACTTCAGAGCATGGGGTTCCGGGTTTCAATTCTTCATCAAGAACCATAATACCATCATGACCTTTGCCTAGGCCTAGTTCATCTTCGGCACAAATCATTCCATAGGATTCTTCACCACGAATTTTCCCTTTTTTTATTTTAAAATCACCGCCATCTGCATCATATAGTGTTGTTCCAATTGTAGCTACTGGTACTTTTTGTCCTTGGGCAACATTTGGTGCTCCGCAAACTATTTGTAGAAGTTCACCTGTTCCAATATCAACTTTTGTAATACGTAACTTATCTGCGTTAGAGTGTTGTTCACATGAAATAACCTCACCAACAACAATTCCTTCTAATCCGCCTTTAATAGATTGATAAGTAGATATTCCTTCTACTTCAAGTCCTAAGTCAGTTAATAAGTCACCAGTTTTTTCGGCCTCCCAATCAGTTTTTATAAACTGTTTCAGCCAGTTATATGATATCTTCATTATAATTGCAATTTTCTGAATGCAAATATAAACAACCTCTGCTTATGCTAAAGGATAAAAGGAGTTTATTCGATAAATTAGATAGAATTATTTCTACTATAAATTTTGTTTAGCACTTGTTGTTACAACACTGGTCATCTTTCACTAATGCACAACACATAACTGCTAGGATAGCCCCAACAATTGGGGCTACAATATAGAGCCATAAGTGTTCTGTATGTCCAGAAATTAATGCTGGCCCAATAGATCTTGCTGGGTTCATTGAAGCTCCAGTAATTGGTCCGGCAAATTGGGCTTCAAGCCACACGATACCTCCTATAGCAATCCCTGCCATAATTCCTGTTTCTTTTGAGCCGGTTGAAACATTTATAATCACCAACATTAAAAAGAAGGTTAAAATTGTTTCAAAGACAAAAACTCTCCATACATCAATTTTAGGGAGTGTTGTACCAAGGAATTCGTTATCAGGGAATAATATGATTAATACTACAGCTGCTAAGATAGCGCCTAAACATTGGGCAGCTATGTATTTAGGGACTTCTTTTAGAGGGAATTTTTTAGCATAGGTGAAGCCAATGGTAACTGCAGGGTTAAAATGAGCGCCAGATATTTCGCCAAAGGCATAAATTAATGACATTACTACCAAGCCAAATGTAAGTGCAATACCGGAATGAGTTACTGTGCCGTTAGAAAATTCATTAGTTACAATAGCACCACAACCACAAAACACTAGGGTAAATGTGCCTATTAGTTCTGCAATATAGTTTTTCATGAAGTTATTTTATTTGGGTTTTTACCTCGGTGTTTCCAGCGTTTATGGGTCCACAAATAATATTCAGGAGCTTCATATAATTGTTTTTCAACCTCCTCAATGAACATATCTGTAATTTCATAATTTTTAAAGTTTTTAGGGGTTTCAGCTAGTGGAATATAAGTTGCTTTGTAATACCCTCTTTTAATTTTTTCAACTTTAAAATAGCAAACTGCCAAGTCGCATTTTTTAGATAACATTTCTGCTCCAGTAAAAACAGGCACGTTATGGTTCATAAAATCTTTCCAATGGGTAGATTTGTTCATTTTAGGTGATTGATCACTCACAAAACCATATAATGCTTTAACATTATTTCTGTGGTTGTTCATGACTGTTGGTATAGTTTCTTTAGTGCTTATTAAAACAGAATTGTATTTTGCTCTAATATCTCGAACTAGTTTATCGAAATATGGGTTTCTTATTTTTTTATAAACTCCAAATGCAGTAGCATTAATATCCTTTTGTAATATTATTCCCCATTCCCAACTCGCATAGTGAGAAGCCATGATCATGATGTTCTTCTTTTTTTCCAATTCTTGTATATACGGAATGTTGGTAATCTGGAACCGTTTACGCATTTCTGCTTCAGACATGGACATGGTTTTTATCATTTCTAAAAACATGTCACACATATGTTTATAGAATTTCTTTCTAATTGTAGCAATTTCTTTTTCAGATTTCTCAGGAAAAACAAGGGTCAAATTATCGGTAACTACTTGTTTTCTATAGCCAATAATGTAATAGACTAAGATGTAAATTAAATCAGAAAAAAAATAAAAAATCTTAAAAGGTAATATTGAAATTACCCATAAAATAGGAAAAACTAATATGTATATAATGAGATGCATTAATATAAATTTTTAACAAATATAATGTATTTCTGTATGTAAGAACTAAAATAAAATTATGTAGTTTTGAAATTAAACTTAACAGATGTATTCATTAAATATTTACTTACTTATTATAATAGCTTTAAACGGAATAATATCTTATAAAGGCTTTAACGATTATTCATTTTTTGAGAAATTTAAGTTTAATGTTGGTGCTGTTAAATCAGGGGAACATTACAGAAACATATCCTCTGGTTTTTTACATGCAGACATGCAGCACTTGTTATTTAATATGGTAACATTATTCTTTTTTGCACCAATAGTTATTGCGTATTTAGGAGCGTATCATTTTATATTAATATATATAACAAGTTTGTTGTTTGGGAGCTTACTATCTCTTTATTTTCATAAAAATGAACCCCACTACAGTGCAATTGGCGCTAGTGGTGCTGTAACGGGAGTGCTTTTTTCGGCAATACTTTTACAACCAATGATGACGATTAATTTTTTTATACCAGGTTGGATTTTTGGTATTGGATATTTGTTTTACTCAATTTATGGTATGAAAAATAGAGTTGGCAATATTGGGCATACAGCACATTTTGGAGGCGCAATAGGGGGGTATTTATTAACTCTTTTATTAGGAGCAGACTATGTGTTTGCTACGCCAGTTATGACAGCTTTAATAGGAGTGCCTATTATTGTATTGTTTGTATTAATGAAATTAAAAAAAGTATAACAATAAAAAAAGCTTCAAGTAAACTTGAAGCTTTGTGGGGAGAGCAGGATTCGAACCTGCGAAGTCGAAAGACAGCGGAGTTACAGTCCGCCCCGTTTGGCCGCTCTGGAATCTCCCCGTAGCATTACTAATGCGGTTGCAAATATAAAACTGTTTTTAGAATGTACAAACAATTTTGAAGCTAAAATTTAAAAGAATTTATAACTCGTTGAAAAGAAAAAGATTACCATATAAAAAGTTTTTAAAAGAATTTACTTTGATGATAAAACCTGACCAAAATGGCACAGCTGTCATTGCATATATCTTGTTTTTTTGCTCAGTTTTTGGCTATGGTCAGTTGCAATTGAAAGATTCTACATGGTTGCCTATTTATGTTAAGGATACGGTTAGTGTATCCTATCAGACATCTGATGTAAATTACAGCACTTTATTTTATAAAAGTGTTTATGTTCCCGAATATCACGGCAATTCAAAAGATTATCTTTTAAAGCCTTTAGCTCAAAACATATCAGAGTTATTGGTGCAAACAGAGTTGGATAAATCATATTCAACGTCAGAAGTTAGGGGAACTGAATTAGAAAAATCGTTGCGAACTTTTGAGAAGATGTCTTTCCCGTTTGCAAGTAGTATTACATCTAAATTGGCAGAGAAATTAGAATTAAAAACGAATAAACCCATACTTGTTGCTCGAAATGATAGTTTGTTACAGTTATCAATTAATGATAAAGACGTGTTATTTACACATCAAGCTTTAGATGAATTGCACAATGACGCTTCATTAAGGTTTGATCAATCATTATACTTAAGACGGTTGCTATTACATTTTATTGTAGGGAATACAAATGAACCTTTTGAAAATTACCATTGGAAAAAAGTAGAAACTTCAACATATAAAGCAATTGTGCCGTATATAGATTTCTATCAAAATCAATACATGAGTTTTGATGGGACCTACAAATTAATTACAAAATTAGTGCAATCGTATAAACATTTTGAACCCTATGACTCGAGAATAAAAAATTTAAAAAACACAAGTCAAAAGCACATTGGGTTTGATGTCAATATGCTAAGCAATCTTTCTTTTGAATTTTGGGAAGTAGAAATGGATTTTATTAAAAACACCTTAAGTAATCAAGTTGTAGATGCTATCATTGCGCAATTGCCAAAAGGAGCTATGACATCTAAAACAGAGCAATTAACATCTGTATTGAAACAACGTATTGCTAATATAAAAGAAATAGGAACTGCTTATTATAATTTAATTTCGCCAAACAAAGTTGTTGTTGCTACCAATGTGAATAATTTAATTGATATTAAAAAAAACAATACGGGGGTTTCTATTCAACTATATAATGAAATAGATGGAAAGAACAACCCTATTAAAAGCTACAACTTTTTATCTGAAGAGACTAAAAGCATTTGGGTGTATGGGTTAAAAGGTAATGATTATTTTGAAGTTTCAGGGCAGTCAAAAAAAGATATACCAATACGGCTTATTGGTGGTGTAAACTCAGATAAATATGAAATTAACAACGGTAAGAAAGTTGTTGTGTATGATAATGAAAGGCAGAGTTTTATCATTCATAAAGATAATGCAAAATTTAAACTTAGTGAAGACGAATATGTTACAAAATATACTGTTGATAAATATAGGCACACAGCCAACAATATAAAACCAAAATTTGGAGCAAACCCAGATGATGGTTTATTTATAGGGGCAGTAAATGACTATAGGGTATTAAATTTTGATCAAAACCCATTTTCTCAGTTACATCAAATATCAGCAAATTTTTATTTAAGCACACAAGGTTTTAACCTAAAGTATTACGGTGAGAAAGCTAATGTTTATAAGGGGTTTAATGCTTTTGTGAGCTTGGGGTATCAGAGTCCTAATTACAGTACAAATTTTTTCGGATACGGAAATGAAACTCCAAACTATGATGATAATTTAAAACTTGATTACAACAGAGTTCGTATGGAGAATATGGATGTGGCTTTAGGGCTTTTAAAGCGACACAGCAGTTATAATGCATCTGCGAGTCTTTTTTTTGAAAGCAGAAAAATTGATGAAACTCCAGACAGGTTTGTTTCTTCAGAAACATTGTTTTTTCCTGAAAATGATTTTTTTGACAGGAAAAATTACATCGGTTTTTCTGTAGCGTATAGCTATAAAAATATGTCTCTTGATTTGGTTGAAGATTTAATCATTACACCAAAAATTGATTTTAAAGTTACTGCCAATCTTAATGAATTTAGTGAAACGAACAGTTTAATTCAGCCAAGTATACATATAGCACACCCTTTTTATAATGATAAAATTAGTTTAGATGCTAAAATTACCTATCAGTATGTTTTTGGTGAAGATGTGCCCTTTTATCAAGCGGCAACCATAGGTGGAGCTTCAGGTTTACGAGGGTATAGAAATCAACGGTTTACGGGGCAATCTTCAGTATTAGCAAACACAAACATCAGATGGTTTATTAAAGACTTAGAATCTGATATTTTGCCATTGCAGTTTGGTGTATTAGGAGGTTTTGATGCAGGAAGAGTATGGCTTAAAAAGGAAAACTCAACACGTATTCACACAGATTTTGGAGGAGGGTTTTGGTTGCAAACAGCAGATTTATTAAAAGCCGAAGCTCAAGCATTTAAAGGAAATGAAGGGATGCGATTTTCATTTAATATATCAATTGGGTTTTAGAATAGTAAAATCTTGAATTCTATGTAGTGTATCTGTAATCAAAAAGTCTATTTTTGTATAAAAATTTAACAGATGATCACTAATGATACAATAGTTGCCTTAGCAACACCTTCAGGAGCAGGAGCAATTGCCGTGATTCGCGTTTCAGGTAAAGATGCTATTGCAATTACAGATGCATGTTTTAAGTCTGTAACAGCACAAAAATCGCTTTCCAACCAGAAGACACACACGCTTCACTTAGGACATATTGTAGATGATGAAAAGTATGTTGATGAAGTATTGGTTTCATTATTTAAAGGAACAACATCTTATACAGGCGAGCCAACAACAGAAATTTCGTGTCATGGTTCGGTATATATTCAACAAGAAATTATTCAATTGTTTTTAAAGCATGGCTGTAGAATGGCAGATGCCGGCGAGTTTACTTTGCGTGCATTTTTAAACGGAAAGTTAGATTTAGCTCAGGCAGAAGCAGTAGCAGATTTAATAGCGAGTGATTCTGAAGCATCGCATCAAATTGCAATGCAACAAATGAGAGGTGGTTTTTCTAATGAGTTGCAAGACTTAAGGCAAGAATTGTTGAATTTTGCATCTTTAATTGAGTTAGAATTAGATTTTGCTGAAGAGGACGTGGAGTTTGCAGATAGAACACAATTTACAGAATTGGTTTCAAAAATAGCACAGGTTCTTAAACGTTTAATTGATAGTTTTTCAGTTGGAAATGTTTTGAAAAACGGTATTCCTATTGCAATTGTTGGCGAACCAAACGTAGGGAAGTCCACTTTGTTAAACGCGTTGTTAAATGAAGAGCGCGCCATAGTAAGTGATATAGCTGGTACAACACGTGATGCTATAGAAGACCAGTTAAATATCAACGGTATCATGTTTCGTTTTATTGATACAGCCGGAATTAGAGACACTAAAGATGTTGTTGAAAACATAGGAATTCAAAAAACCTATGAAAACATAGACAAGGCACAGTTGGTGCTGTATTTGGTTAATGGTGTCGCTATTCAAGATGCTCCTAAAGAATTGGATGGATTGCTAAAAGAAATTACGCGCTTACAAGAAAAATACCCATCAAAGAAAATTCAAGTGATTATTAATAAAACAGATTTACTTTCTGATAATACTATTCAGAAATTAAAACTCAAGCTTGAAAACGTGATACTGATTTCTGCAAAAAATAAATTAGGAATTATTGAATTGAAAGAAGAATTAACACAATTAGCCAATATTGGTGCTATAAGTAATAATCAAACTATAGTGAGTAATTCGCGTCATTTTGAAGCTTTAACAAATGCCTTATCCGCAATTAAAGAAGTTCAAAAAGGAATTGATAACCAAATATCTTCAGATTTGTTTGCCATAGATATTAGAGAGGCCTTACATCATTTAGGATTGATATCAGGAGAAGTGACTACAGATGATTTGTTAGGAAATATTTTCGCTAATTTCTGTATTGGGAAATGATTACACAAAACAACACAAACTAAAACAATGTAAACCCTCTATTTTAGAGGGTTTTTTAGTTTTCACGTTTTGTGATAATATGCCTTTTTGGGGTAAATGTGTACCTGTAGTGTACCTCGTTTATGGATTTTTCGTTTAAATTGTTTTGCAAAATAAAGTCGTTTATTTTTTCAAAATCATCAGTATAATTTTCAATTCTGAAAGCAGTGAAATTGAAGAAAGGAATAGTTAAAATCAATATTGTAATTAAAGTGATAATAAGATATTTTAATTTTCTTTTTTTCATTTTTAATGACACACAACGGTCTCGTATAGCGGTCAGTTACGGTTTTAAAGTTAATGATTTTCCATTATACAATTCGGTCACTTTTTGTAAATCTGTCGAACTGTTTATTTGATAAAAATAATTCAGTTGCCATTTTTGAGTCCGTTCAGCTTGTTTGCTTTTCACAGTATCCCAATTTGGATAAACTCTAAAAGCTCGTTTTCCTTCTTTTTTTTCTGTTGATATAATTCCTTTTTTAATCAGTACAGATTTCGGGAATACGAACTGCCCAAATTCGTTTTCAGTTCGCACGTTTACAGTATAAAAGTCAATTTGGTCATTTTCGTCAAAAGGTTCAATCGGTCCATTTCCATTCCGTTTCCAAAAGGTAACAAATTGTCCGACTTTTTTTGGCGTTATTTTGGCGTTCCTGCTCAAAATATTCAGTCCGTTGAGTTGAAATCGACAAGCATTATATTCTTTACTTTCAGTTTCTGTTTTAAAGTCCGAAATTTCAAGTGAGCACTTGTTATAAATGTTCGTTTTTATTTGGTTTAGATTTTTGTCCATTTGCTCAATTTCATTCGGTTTTTCAATTCACTCTGTTGCATTTCAGGCATTACATACAACGGTTTGGGTATGGCAAGTGCGGGGTTTGAAACTCGCAACCGTCCACCCGTAATAAATTTAATTAAACACGAAAAACTATGATTTTTAAACATAAACCCGCATTTGCTATACCCGTTGTTGTAGAGCGTTTTTTTTCTTTAATCGGTCAATCATTCAGTTGATACTGTGTCTGTTTTGTATTGTTCTTTTAATAAGTTCAAATCTGTTTTTAGTATATTCAAACTATCAGTCAAAACGTCAATCTTTAGAGAAGTCGCTTTTACTTCTTGAGTCAGAGATTCAATTTTTGAATAAACGTCTTGATACGGTTGGTTCTGAACTAAAGTCGTCAAGAAAGACGCTAAAATCGATACAGCAGTCAAAACAACTGCCCAAATAGTCAATTTCCTACCTAACCCTTTTTGAAATCGAATTATGTCAACTTCCGATTCTAATTTTTCATTCTGTAACTGTTCAAGTCTTTTGTGTTCAGCTATCTCTTTTTGTTCGTTCTCAAATTGTTGGGTGAATCCGCCTTGCTGTTCTAAAAACCGCATTGTTATGGCGTTAGCTTCAAAGAATACTTCAAAATTATGGGCTTCTTCACTTCGTATGTGTGTAATAACAATGTCGTCAGCGGTATACATTATTTTACGAAGTAAGAAATACACCACTTCTTCGTCTTGGTCTGGATATACTTCCTTCCAAATGGTTTGTGAGTGTATCGGTCTGTCAGATTTATTTTCAATGAGATATTTTAAAATCTCATCTTTTGCTTCGTGTTCTGATACTTCTGTCATTCCGTTTTTTTTTAATGCCCTACAACAAGTAAATAAACATTATTGAGTTTATATGGGGTAAAGTAAGGTATTTATTCTTTAATATGACTACTGATAAAATCTGTTACGGCATCTAAGTTATAATTATAATCAAACCATTTGGTGTCTTCGTTGCGTTTAAACCAGGTCACTTGTCGTTTAGCAAAGCGACGTGTGTTTTTTTTAATTTCTGAAATGGCAAAAGACAGGTCCCATTCTCCATCTAAATATTTTATGAGTTCTTTGTAGCCAACAGTATTCAAAGCGTTTAGATTTTTGTGAGCATGTAAAGCTTTTACCTCGTCTAGTAAGCCATTGTCAATCATAGTATCAACACGTGTGTTAATACGTTCATACATTAGTGCTCTCTCTGCAGTTAGCCCAATAGAAATAGGTGTAAAATTTCTTTTATCTTTTTCTTTATTTAAGAAGGAAGAATACGGTTGACCTGAGCCAATACAAATTTCTAAAGCTCTTGATACACGTTGCGGATTATCCAAAGCAATTTTATGATAGGTAATTGGGTCTAATTCTTTTAATTGATTTTGTAAACTTACCAAGCCTTCCGTATTTAAACGTTCTGTAAGTTCTAATCTAATAGATTTGTCAACGCTAGGAAAGTTGTCTAAACCATTAATTACGGCGTTTACATACATTCCAGAACCACCAACCATGATTACTATTTTATGTTTTTGAAATAATGTGTCTAATTTCTGAAGTGCTTCACGTTCAAAATTACCTACATTATAAGTTTCAAATATTGATTTGTTTTGAATAAAATGATGTGGTGCAGCAGCTAGTTCATCTAGGTCAGGTACTGCTGTACCAATAGCCATTTCTTTAAAAAATTGCCTCGAGTCACAGGAAATAATTTCCGTGTTAAAATGGTGTGCTAATTTTATGCTTAATGCCGTTTTACCTATGGCAGTAGCTCCAACAATACTAATTAAATACTTTTTTTTAGTAGACAAATTATGAGGTTTTAATGAAGTTTATGGCCACATTCATAACAAAAATCAGCATCATCTCTATGATTGCTTGCGCTGCAACTAGGGCAGTTTTGAGTGTTTAGATGTGGTTTGTAGGTTTTTTTAGACATTTCTGATGTCACTATTCCAGTAGGTACAGCAATTATTGCGTATCCTAAAATCATAATGATAGACGCTATAAATTGTCCAAAACCTGTTACCGGAGCAATGTCACCATAACCAACAGTAGTCAATGTAACAATAGCCCAATAGACACTTCTAGGAATACTAGTAAAACCACTATCCGTTCCGCCTTCAATCATATACATAACTGTGCCTAGAATGATACATAACATAAAAACAGCTAGTAAAAAAACAGAAATTCGGGCCCTACTAGCTTTTAATGCTTTTGACATTTCATTTCCTTCACCTATAAACCGAGCTAATTTTAATATTCTAAATACACGTAATAAACGTAATGCTCGTAATGCAATTAATGCGTGTGAACCGATAAAAAATAAAGATAAGTATTTTGGAATTGTTGATAGGAAATCAATGATGCCATAAAAACTAAAAATATATTCTTTGGGTTTTTTTATAGACACTATTCGTGCTAAATATTCAAAAGAAAACAATATTGTAAAAATCCATTCTGCAATGTTTAACTCATGCGCATATAAAGCTTCTATAGAGGAAATGCTTTCAAGCATTACGACAACTATACTAGTAAGAATTAGAATTAATAAAACAATATCAAACCATTTTCCTGCAGGAGTATCTGCTTCATAAATAACTTCATGAAGTTTGTTTTTCCAATTCTTTTTTAATTGTTGTTTTGTCAAAGTATAAAGTTTAATGAATGACTATTTAGCCGGTAAAGGTAGTATTTTCTTGACTCGTTTTCGCCTTAAAAAACTCTGTATCAGGTGTTGTGTGTCTCTATTATCCTCCATAGGAGTAATAATATCTCTCAGAATAGCTAAATTTGTAATTTGGTGGTTTAATTGATAAAACCCGTACCCTTTATAGACGCCATCTTCAATTAAAATGATACTGCGTTCTTCTAGCGTTCTCCCATTATCAATAATTAATTTATTAGTGTTTTTATAAGAATAATCTGTTATAAATGAATTAACGCGTTGGTTGTAAATAGTATGCTTTTCGTCATTACAGCAAGCGCCTTTACACTCTTTAGTTTTGTAAGGAAAACAGGTGCCATTTGTTGCGGATAATTTATTAACTGTTTGACACAATTGGTATGCCTCAGTAATTTTAAACAGGAATTTTTTAGCTTCGTTTATGGTAGAAAATGACGTGATTGCTTTTTTTCTGTGGTCTATTTTATCATAAGTTAAACTAATGTACCCATCAGAATTTTTCTTTTGATACAAGCCAAACTGGAAACTTGTTTTACGTTTAGAGCGGTTAAAAAGTGGTTGATTTTTTTTTATTTCATGACTTTCTTTTAATAAGGCAATTAACTCGTTTCCTGTTTCTTCATATGTAACTGCAGCAACTAATTTCTGAAGATTTTTTGCTTTTCTATTTGTACCTAAAAAATGCTGGTTAACTCTTTTTTTTATGTTTTTGCTTTTTCCAATATATATAACATCGCCTTGATCATTATGCATATAATATACCCCTGTTTTTGAAGGCAATTCATCTATGATTGTAGAGAATTTTGGCGCTATTTTTTTACTGACATCTATGCCAGATTTAATAGCAGCGTTTACAATTTCTTTACCAGAGTCTTTATCCAATAATAACTTAAAAAGTTTTACGGTAGCTAAAGCATCTCCAGAAGCGCGGTGCCTGTCGGACATAGGAATACCAAGAGCTTTTACTAAAGTACCTAGTTTGTATTTTTCTTGACCTGGGATTAATTTTTTACTTAACTCAACCGTACATAAGGTTTGCCTGATAAAATCATAACCCAAACGTTTAAATTCAGTTCTTAAAATACGATAATCAAAAGAGGTGTTATGAGCAACCAATATACAGTCTTGAGTAATTTCAACGATTCTTTTAGCTACTTCGTGAAATTTTGGTGCGTTGCGCAGCATTTTATTGTTAATACCTGTAAGGTTAACAACAAAGGGTTGAATTGGTTTTTCCGGATTTACTAAAGAAATAAATTGATCAATAATTTCATGACCATCATATTTGTATATGGCTATTTCAGTAATGCCTTCTTCATTAAATTTCCCTCCTGTGGTTTCTATGTCAACTATTGCGTAAATACCTTATTTATTATATGTTCGAGCTCCAAATATACTACTTCCTATTCTAACCATTGTACTCCCGCAGTTAATTGCTATTTGATAGTCGCCACTCATGCCCATGGATAGGGTGTTTAAATTACAGTTTTCTGACCTGTAGTTCTTTACTGTATCGTAAATTGTTTTTAGATACTGAAACTCTTTTTTAATTTGATTTTGATTTTCTGTAAATGTAGCCATTCCCATCAGACCAACTATTTGAATATGCTCAAGTTGTTTTAATTCTTCTGATTGTATTAGTGTTTTTAATTCAGATTCTCCCATGCCAAACTTACTGTCTTCAGAAGCAATTTTTAACTGCAAAAGGCATTTAATTACTCTTGAGTTTTTTTTAGCTTGTTTGTTTATTTCTATTAATAATTTTAAGTTGTCTACGGCGTGTATTAAACTAACAAAAGACGCCATATACTTTACTTTATTGCGTTGTACATGCCCAATCATATGCCATTCAATATCTTTTGGCATAGCGTCATGTTTTTCCGCCATTTCCTGGATTTTGTTTTCACCAAAAATACGTTGCCCAGTATCATAAACCTCTTGTAATAATTTAATGGGCTTTGTTTTTGATACAGCAACTAAGGTAACGTTACTTGGTATTGTATTTTGAATATGCTCTAAATTAGTTTGTATGCTCATGTTGAGTTTTACAGTTAAAATTAAAAAAGTGACGTGTTTTTAAAACTCGTAAATAGTTAATCCGCTTCTTAATTTTGGTTCTATATAAGTGCTTTTAGGCGGCATTGATAAGCCTTCATCTGCAATTTTTTTCATTTGTTCAATGCTAATTGGCAGCATTCCAAATGCAACTTGGAATCCTCCAGTATCAACCTCTTGTTTAAGTTCTACTGTTTTTTTAGTTCCGGGCAGGTAGTCTAAACGTTTTTCATTTCTTAAGTCCTTAATTCCAAGAATAGGATTTAAGATTAATTTATAGAGAATTTGAGCGTCTAAAGCCTCCAGAGCATTTTCAAAAACAGAAAATTTTGAACGTAGATGAAGGGTGTAAAACTCTCCGTCTAAATACATGCTAAAATGATGTTGGTTGGCTAGTTTAGTAGGATGTGTGCCACAGTTTTCAATTGTAAAACATTCATCTAACTGAATTAAAAACTCTTTTTTAGATAAGCCGTTTAAATCTTTTACCAACCTATAAAATTCATAAATTTTTAAATCAGTTTCAGGTATCAAACAACTCATAAAGTGTTTTTGAGATGCGTTTGGGTTTGGGTAATCTTTTGCTAATAATGCTGAGGATGAGCTTCTGTGGTGCCCATCAGCAATATATAAGCTATCAATTTTTAAAAACTCTTGTTCAATAGTGTTAATGTGTTGTGCGTCATCAATAAGCCATAAAAAATGAGAGATTCTATCTGTTGTAGAAAATTCATATTCTGAGCGCTCGTTCATAATACTGCTAAACAAGTTTTCTAAAACATCACTTTTGGGGTAAGTTAGTAACACAGGTTCTGCATTAAAACCAACGGTATCAATATACTCTTTAAACAACAATTCACGTTTTTCAATAGTTTTTTCATGAATTTTTATAACATTATTAGTATAATCTTCAACAGAAGTTGCCCCAATAATACCTACAAATGTGTGTGTTCTTGTTACTTTTTTATACAAGTAGTATTTAGGAATTTCATCTTGAATAAAAAATTGTTCATCTTTAAATTCATGGTAACGGTTACGCACCAAATTGAATTCTTTTTTTGTAGAAATTTCTTGTGCGAATTTATACCCAGGATTCAAAATTTGTAAAAATGAGTAGGGGTTATTTTTTAAGCGAAATTCTAGTCCTTCTTTGTCATAGATATGATATGAACGTGACACCACTAAATTGGCTTTATCACGCGTTGGTCTGACTGCTTTAAAAGGTTTTAATATGGCCATGAAATAGTATGTGACATTTTAGTCTACTTAAAAGTATACTTTTTTAATTAACTAGTAGCTCTTAATTATAGTAAAACCTCATAAATACGAAAATTTATGAGGTTTTACATGCAATTATAAGTTTATTAAGCAAACATCTTTGCTACTTTTTCTGCTTTTCTACTTTCAGAATAATCATAGAACCCTTCTTTAGATTTGATTCCTAATTTACCAGCCATAACCATATTTACCAATAATGGGCATGGTGCATATTTAGGGTTTTTAAACCCGTCATGCATTACGTTAAGGATAGATAAACACACATCTAAACCAATAAAATCGGCTAATTGTAATGGTCCCATAGGATGTGCCATACCTAATTTCATAACGGTATCTATTTCTTCAACACCAGCAACACCGTTGTATAATGTTTCAATAGCTTCGTTAATCATTGGCATTAAAATTCTATTGGCAACAAAGCCAGGATAGTCATTAACTTCAGTAGGTACTTTGTTTAATTTTTTAGACAAGTCCATGATGGTGTTAGTTACCTCATCAGACGTATTATAACCACGTATGATTTCAACCAATTTCATAATAGGGACTGGGTTCATAAAATGCATACCAATAACCAATTCAGGTCGTGATGTTACCGCAGCAATTTGAGTAATTGAAATTGAAGACGTGTTAGTTGCTAAAATGGTTTTTTTAGAACATAGCTCATCTAAATCTTTAAATATTTTTAATTTTAAGTTCAGGTTTTCTGTAGCAGCCTCAACAACTAAATCGGTGTTTACAACACCATCCTTAATAGAGGTATACGTAGTAATATTTCCTAAAGTTTTTGTTTTATCTGCTTCGGTAATTTTTTCTTTAGCAACCATACGGTCTAAATTCTTAGCAATAGTTGCCACTCCTTTATCTAAAGATTCTTGTGAAATATCAATTAATTGTACATTATACCCGCATTGCGCAAATGTATGTGCAATACCGTTTCCCATTGTTCCAGCTCCAATTACAGCTACGTTTTTCATATTTTAAATTATTATCTTCTTTTTTAAGAAGTGTTATTAGTGGTGTTATTTTTTAAAGCAGTTGATGATTTTATGTGCAATGCGTAAGGCCTCTGTTCCGTCTTCTAACGTAACAATAGGCGTGGTGTTATTATTTATAGCATCAGCAAAAGTTTCTAATTCATCAAGAATTGCATTATTGGTATCTATTGTAGGGTTGTCAAAATAAATTTGTTTTTTGATCCCTTCAGCATTTTGTAAAATCATATCAAAGTCACCAGGGGATTCTGGCGCATCTTTCATTTTAACCACTTCACATTTTTTTTCTAAGAAATCAACAGAAATGTAAGCGTCTTTTTGAAAGAAACGTGATTTACGCATGTTTTTTAAGGATATTCTACTTGAGGTTAAATTGGCAACACAACCATTTTCAAATTCTAATCGAGCATTGGCAATATCTGGTGTTTCACTAATTACTGACACGCCACTTGCAGACACGTTAGTAACTTTAGACTGTACAACACTTAAAATGGCATCAATATCATGAATCATTAAATCTAATACCACAGGAACGTCAGTTCCACGAGGATTAAATTCTGCCAAACGATGTGTTTCAATAAACATAGGGCTGTTTATTTTGTTTTTTACAGCTATAAAAGCAGGGTTAAAACGTTCAACATGGCCTACCTGACCTTTTACATTGTACTCATTTGCTAGAGCAACAATTTCTTCTGCTTCTGCTACAGTATTTGAAATAGGCTTTTCAATAAACACATGTTTTTTAGAGGTGATAACCTGTATGGCACAATCATGGTGTGAAAGAGTAGGGGTTACAATATCAACAACGTCAACAGCGTCAATTAATTCTTGAATTGTATCAAAAGCTTTGTATCCAAATTCGGCAGCTATTTTTGCAGCATTTTCTTTGATTGGGTCATAAAATCCTACCAAATCATATTTATCAGATTGATTTAATAAACGCAAATGGATTTTTCCTAAATGACCTGCACCTAATACTCCAGCTTTTAACATAGTGTTCTTGTTTTTTTGTAATGCAAACAAAAATAAGATTATTTGTTTAAATATGCTTGAAATTAAATATTTTTACGGCGTACAACCAAATTTGATACCTAGGAAACTGTCATGTTTTAAAATGAGTGATCATTTTTGCTCAACACAAGTATATAAAAACAAGCACTATAAATTACACCAATACTTTGAAAGATACATTTAAACATCAAGGCTTAAGAAAACAGCTGATTTCGTTATTAAAAGAAAAAGGGATTATTGATTTAAACGTATTAAAAGCAATGAATAAAGTGCCAAGACACTTGTTTTTAGATTCCAGTTTTGAAGCACACGCATACCAGAATAAAGCATTTCCTATTGGTGCTGACCAAACCATATCTCATCCGTTTACGGTGGCTTTTCAGTCAGAATTATTACAATTAAAAGACAATCACACTGTATTAGAAATAGGTACAGGGTGTGGTTATCAAACGGCGGTATTATTAGAAATGGGGGCTAAGGTGTTTTCTATTGAACGGCAACAAGAATTGTTTAAAAAAACAAAACTATTTTTACCTAAATTAGGCTACAGAGCAAAACAATTAATTTTTGGTGATGGCTATAAAGGCTTGCCAGAGTATGCTCCATTTGATAGTATTATTGTAACTGCGGGTGCGCCTTATGTGCCCAATCCGTTACTGTCTCAACTAAAAATAGGCGGACGGCTAGTGATCCCAATAGGTAGTGATCCGCAAACGATGCATTTATACGTACGTACATCAGCAACTGAATTTAAAAAAGAAACCTTTGGAGAATTTCGCTTTGTACCTATGCTAGAAGATAAAAATTAACGTGCATTTTTTTAATTGAGTTGTACACTCTTTTGATTGCCATTAAATTATTGGGCTTTAATTGCTATAATATATTTAGGTGTGAATATATTTCATTAACTTTAATGGATATTCAACAACCGATTTTCCTCTAATCTGTTTGAAGATTATTTTTTCAACATAGTGTCATTATTGGTTGTTATACATTATTTAAATGATTAAAAACACTCTAATAGTAGTTCTCTGTTTATTCACTTTAACGAGCATAGTAAACGCTCAGGAAATAAAGTTTACTGATGCTGAAAATAAGTGGATAAAAGAACATCCCATAATTTACCATGGATATGATGCTACGTGGCATCCTTTTGAGTTCTATAATGAAAAAGATACGATCTATTCAGGTATCATTTCAGAGTATATAAAAATTGTAGAAAATAAAACTGGGGTTGATTTTAGACCCATACCGAATATCACTTGGGAGGAAACTATAAAAACATTAGAAACTGGAGAAATAGATTTGGCTACTGGGATAACAGCTAATGAACGCAGAAAACAATTTTTAAATTTTACAAAGCCTTACATGTCTTTTCCGTTAGTTATAGTTACTAGAAAGGATTATCAGTTCATTGGGGGGTTAAATGATTTAATAGGTAAAGAAATTGCACTTCCCGTAGGGTTTTATACCTCTGAAATGATATCTAGAGATTTTCCGAAAATAAAAATAAATCATAAAAAAGATGTTAAAGAAGCGCTAGAAAGCGTCAGTTTTGGTGAAACAGATGCTTTTGTGGGTAACCTTGCCGTAGTAAGTTATTACATTAATAAAGAAGGGTTTACAAATATAAAAATAGCAGCGCCAACCCGATATAAGAATTCTGATTTATCTTTTGGCGTTAGAAAAGACTGGCCAGAATTGGTTAGTATTATTGATAAAGTTATTGACGCAATTCCGCCAGAACAACATAATGCTATAAGAACCAAATGGATACAAGTAAGGTATGAGTATGGTGTAAACATTAGAAAAATAGTTTATGTAGCAGGAATTTTGTTATTAGTTGTGTTGTTAATAATTACAACCATTTTACTATGGAATAGAAGCCTTCAAAGAGAAATAGTAAAAAGAAATATTATAGAAGAAAAACTAGAAAGTTCTCTTTTAGAACTGGAAAAGAAAAATGATGAAAAGCGTGCAATGCTTAAAGAAATTCACCATCGTGTAAAAAATAACCTACAAGTTGTAAACAGTTTGTTAAAGCTTCAATCAAGAAAATTAAAAAGTGAAGAAGCTGTAACCATGTTTAAAGAAACGCAAAATAGAGTGGTATCTATGGCTTTGTTACATGAAAAAATGTACCGGTCTGATGATATTCACCAAATTAATGTACAAGATTACATATCTCTATTAGTGAAGGACTTGGTGAAAAGTTATGCGGTGGATAAAAACATACATTTAAACATACAAATTGAACCTGTCAATTTAATGATGAGAACATTAGTGCCATTAGGCTTAATTATTAATGAGATGATTACCAACTCTTTGAAACACGGATTTAAAAATAAAAGTGAAGGAGAAATATCAGTAAGTATTAGGCATATAAAAGAAAAACGTTTTGAAATGATTATAGGTGATAATGGTGATGGTGTTGCCAAAGAACACAAATCAACAGGTATTGGTGTTAATTTAATTAAAATATTCACGAAACAATTAAACGGCACATTAGAGCAATTAGACGTTCCGGGAGCTGTTTTTAAACTAACGTTTGATAAAATAGATGTTACCTAAATTAAGCCAACTTGTTAATAATGTCTTTTCTCATTTCATGGCCTCCGTTAAATGTGATGTAAGACAAGTTATCTCCAAAAATTTGTTGAGCATATGTTTTTTCATCTTCTAAAACTTTAGGGGTAACATACGCATCAGTATCACCAACTATTAGCTTGATGTTTTTTATAGCCGTAAAATCAGTTTTTGAAAACTCTCGTGGTAACTTTCCTGCATACAATAATAGGCTATTACATTTTATACCGCGTTGAGCAATCCAACGTGTCACTACAGATACCCCTTGAGAAAACCCTAAAACAATCACATTAGTGTTTATCATATTAATCCGTTCTTGCTCATAAACACTGTCTAAATAGTTCAAAACATTTTTGACCTCACCTTGAGTATTTTCTTTTGTTAACCAAGATGCGCCAACATGTTTAAATTGATTTTTTAAATAGTGCTTACTTTGTGCTTGAGGTGCTATAATATAATTTTCTTCAGCATCTAATTCATCAAAATAAGTAATAAAATATCTGCTTAAAAAGCCTAGGCCATGACAAACAATCCATACGTTTTTTGTTTTTTCAGATAATATGTTTAAGGTAGAGTATGAGTTGTTTATACTGTAGGAAACTACTTTTTCAGTTGAGGTCATTTTTAGTGGATTTGAATTTGTATTTTAGCACAATAAAAATAGAACAATGAAATTTAATAGAGCAGCTATTTTAGACTATTGTAATAAATATTCTAAAGACACATTAATGGAAACCCTAGAGATTGAATATATAGATGCTGGAGAAGATTTTCTAACTGCAAAAATGCCGGTAACACCAAAGGTGCATCAACCAATGGGAATATTGCACGGAGGAGCAACTGTTGCGCTTGCTGAAAGTGTTGGAAGTGCAGCCTCTCAATTGTTTATTGATAGAGAAAAGTTTGTTGTTAAAGGCTTGGAAATTTCGGCCAATCATTTAAAAAGTAAAACCGAAGGGGAGGTTTTTGCTACAGCCCGTATTGTACATAAAGGCCGCACAACTCATTTATGGGAAATTAAAATTGTTGATGAAAATGGTGTGTTAATATCGTTGTGTAAACTCATGAATATTGTACTAGAAAAGTAGTTTATGAAAGAGTTTTTTGGAAAAATCACTAACCAATATGTAAATGAATTGCCATTTGTAGTTTATAAAAAACCAAATGAGGAAACTGTAGATGCAATTTTTCAGTCTGATACGACTATTAATTATGTAAAAGATTATTCTGAAAGCGGATTTGTTTTTGCACCTTTTGATTCTGCAGAAAAAACAATAGTGATTCCGTTTGATGCTATGGTAACTACAATTTATAATCAAAAAGAAATCACAACACATCATACTGATGTACAGTATGATTTATCAGCAAAGAAACAGCATGTCGCATTAATCAAAAAAGGAATATCTGCTATTACACAAACGCATTTAAGAAAAGTAGTGCTGTCAAGAGTAGAGGAGGTTGCTACCAATAATAACTGCCCAATAACATTTTTTAAACGTGCGTTAGCTGAATATAAAAACGCATTTGTGTATTTGTGGTACCATCCAAAAGTAGGATGTTGGTTGGGGGCAACTCCAGAAGTGTTATTAAAAACAAGAAATAATAAGTTCAAAACAATGTCACTAGCAGGAACACAAGTGTTTAATGATGCTGTAACCTGGGAGCGTAAAGAGCAAGAAGAACAACAAATAGTTACCGATTATATTACTGATAGCTTAGGTTCTGAGAACATTCAATTCAATATAGGAGCGCCATATACCGTAAAAGCAGGGCACTTGGCACATATTAGAACAGATATAGAAGGCCGTATTAATTCTGAACAAGGGACTAACAATTTAAAAAGATTACTTTCTGTATTACATCCAACTCCAGCAGTTTGTGGCTTACCAAAGGAAGAAGCTAAAACGTTTATTTTAAAAAACGAATTATATAAAAGAAAATTTTATTCAGGATTTTTAGGGGAGTTAAATAAAGTTTACAAACGCAAAAATAACAGGCGAAATACAGAAAACAATGCTTATAGGCAATCAACAACGTCATCTAACTTATACGTTAATCTGCGTTGTATGGAGTTTAAAAAAGATGGTGTAAATATTTTTGTAGGTGGTGGTATTACTGCTAGCTCAGATCCGGAAAAAGAGTTTGTAGAAACGTGTAATAAAACTAAAACCATGAAAAAGCTTATTATTTCTTAGAAATATTTGTAATTCACTCTAAATTCGCCGTACTTTTGCAGCCTACAAATTTTTAGTAAATATGTCAGGAACAACTTCAGAGAAAGAAGAAAGAAAAGCGGGTAAGGAGCTGTATAGTTATCAACAAGGAGCGATCAACAAAATTTTTAAAAGTTTTGAAGAATCTCCTGAAGATTATCATCTGCTGTACCAACTACCTACTGGTGGGGGTAAAACCGTAATTTTTTCTGAAATTGTAAGACAGTATCTAGCGCATCATCAGAAGAAAGTTTTAGTCATGACTCATCGAATTGAGTTGTGTAAACAAACATCAAAAATGCTTACTGAATTTGGTGTTGAAAATAAAGTTGTAGATAGTAAAGCGAACCTTGAAGACCAACAAAAATACTCATGTTTTGTTGCCATGGTTGAAACCTTAAATAACAGATTAAATGATGATAAATTAGATATTTCTGATATAGGTTTGGTTATTATTGATGAGGCACATTACAACTCATTTACAAAATTATTTAAGTTTTTTGATAAGTCATTTGTATTAGGAGTTACGGCAACACCGTTAAGTTCTAATATAAAGTTGCCAATGACGGACAATTACCAAGAGTTAATTGTAGGTGAAACAATAGAGTCCTTAATTGAAAATGAGTTTTTATCTCGTGCAGAAACCTTTAGTTATAATGTAGGATTAACTTCATTAGTAGTTGGTGCAAACGGTGATTATACCGTAAAGTCATCAGAAGATTTATATACAAATCAAGACATGTTAAGTAAGTTGTTGTATGCTTATGAAACACACTCTAAAGGCAAAAAAACACTAATATTTAATAACGGAATTAACACCTCATTGCATGTATATGATACATTCAGAGCTGCTGGTTATCCAGTAATGCATTTGGATAATACCAATTCTAAAAAAGAACGAGCGCAAATATTAAAGTGGTTTAAAACAACTCCTAATGCAATATTAACATCAGTTAGTATTTTAACCACAGGGTTTGATGAACCTACTGTAGACACAATTATATTAAACAGAGCCACAAAGTCCTTAACGTTATACTATCAAATGATAGGTAGAGGGTCACGTATCATTAAAGGGAAATCAAAGTTTTCAATTATTGATTTAGGGAATAATTTACACCGCTTTGGTCCTTGGGGGGCTGATTTAGATTGGCAAAAGATATTTAAATCTCCTAACTATTTCTTAGATAGTTTATTAGGTGACGAAGAGTTAGAAAGCAACTTTAAATATGAAATGCCAGATGATATTCGTAAAGAATTTGCAAATTCTGAAAAAGTAGCTTTTGATATAAAAAAGACATATACCATTTCTGTTAAGAAAGGAGAATCTTCAAAAGTTGTTCTAGAGCGTTCAATTGCACAGCATGCAAAAATTTGTGTTGAAAATAGTGAAGATGTATATGATGCATTAGCTTTAATGAAACTATTAGGTGAAGATATAGATTACAGAATACAACGTTATACTAAATGTATTAGTAGAAGTACTTATAATTTTGTAGACTGGTTAAAAGACGATTATAGAAAAAAATTACGTGCATACTTGCGTGATAATTTCGACACTATGTTTGAAGAAATTCACGGAAGGTTACCGGAGTAATTTTTTTAGAACAAACAAAAAACGCATCAACTAATAGTTGGTGCTTTTTTTTGTTTAAATAATGCGCTCGTCGGCTTTGTATGCGCCACGTCTGTGTAATATCCATTGCGCTTCATCTAAAGGGTTTACACCTTTAAAATCACGAATTTCACCTTCGTTTTCAGGACACTTGTTATAGCCATGAAATTGAAGTAATAAACGGTTTTTACCACTGGTAATAGAATTTAATTTTATACCTAAATCTAATGAGGTAGCTACCGGAATAAGTCCTTTTAATTGCATTTGCTCATCAACGAATAATGGCGTTTCAAATGTAGCACGCCTTGAGTTTAGCTCAGACGTTATTTTTCCTAATAAGTTCTCATCTGCTTTTATGTCAAACCTTAAAATAGGTTCAAGTAAATGTGTACCACCAGATTTTAATCCCTTCATAATTCCCATGGGGGTTGCTAAGTTGAAATCGCCAGGTCTTGAGTGTATGTTATGATCTTCTCCTTTAATTAGGGTAATGTTAACATCCGTCACTTCCCAACCTAATAATCCCTGTGCTAATGCCTTTGGTATTGTACGTTCAATTTCATTCTGATATTTTATATGAACATCATTTTGTGGTACAATTGACGTATAAGTAACACCAGAATTTAAAAGTGCAGGTTCAATTAAAAATGTCATTATGGCCCAGCATGGTTTAGGCATCCAATATCTTACATAACCTTCAGAAGGAGCGCTTATTGTTTCTTTATAAACAACTTCAGGAGAAGTAAAATCTGTTTCAATTTTAAAACGGGTGCTTAGTATGTGTGATAACACTTCAATTTGCATTTGCCCCATTAATAGCAATTGCAGTTCTTTTTCAGCTTTATGCCATTTGAAATTTAATGTAGGATCTTCTCTGTCAATTTGCTGTAAGGCTTCAGTTAATCTATTGTAATCACTGTTTTTTATTGGCGTCACTTTAACTGTTAAAACCGGAATGTGAAGTTGAGGTAATTTAGGAATGCAATCTGGGGTTCCTAAAACATCGCCTGCTTTTGTACCTTGAACTCCAGTAATAACACCAATATTGCCAGGTTGTATAATACTGTTGTCAATAAATTTTGTATTGCAAAGTACTTTAGTTTGATTAATTTTAGTATCCAGCTTTTGAGTGTAATTGTGCACTACAGACTTGGACGTTAAGCAACCAGAAAATACCTTAACATAGGCCATAACACCATATGTTTTATGATGTTCTAACTTAAACACATAAGCTGATAGGTTTTTAGAAGGATTTATTTCAGAGATAGGCAAATAATCAACAATACCATCTAAAAGTTCTACTACACCAAGGTTGTTTTTTGCTATGCCGCAAAACACAGGAACAATACTGTTAGTTGTTGTGTGTTTTTTAATACATTCAATATAATCATCTTCCTTAATATTTTCTGAATTCAGATAGCGTTCCAATAATTCATCATCACAAACTAATAATTGTTCAATAGTACGTTCTTTAAGGAGTGAATTTGTTGTAGTGTTAAAAACGGGTTGAATTGCGGTATTTTCTAAACCTTCATTTACTGATGTGTTTAGTGGTGCAGCGGTCAGTTTTAAATCTGTTTTTAGTTGTAATAATACTGCTTGGTAATTGGCGCCAAGACGATCAATTTTATTTATAAAAATAAGCGTTGGTATTTGTAGTTCCTTTAAGGATTCCCAAATTGTAATAGTATGCGATTGCACACCTTCAACAGCAGATATAACTAATACAGCAGCATCTAAAACACACAGTGCACGTTCTGTTTCACTAGAGAAATCAACGTGACCAGGGGTGTCTATCAGATTTACTGTTGTGTTTTTCCATTCAAAAGAAGTAGTTGCCGCTTTGACGGAGATGCCTCTTTCTTTTTCAATTGATAAATTGTCAGTGATAGCAGAACCTTTGTCAACACTACCAGGTGATCTTATTGCTCCAGAATTGTATAAAAAATGCTCTGTTAATGTCGTTTTTCCTGCGTCAACATGGGCTAAAATACCAATATTAATTGTTGCTGTGCTCATTAATGGAATACAATTATGGTTTTAGAATTAAAATGTCCAAGCAATAAACCTACTGTGTTTTTGTCCTTGAGTCATATCAATAGTTTTATAACTCGCTTTCAATTTATTTAACTGCTTATATAGTTTAGGTAGGTTATCTTTTTTGGAGACTAAACATGTAAACCAGGTTACTTGATTTTTAAAGTCCACACTTTGTTTTATCATTCGTTTAATAAACAAGGCTTCACCACCATTACACCACAATTCATTTGATTGTCCTCCAAAATTTAAAGAAAACGTTGTGTCTTGCCCTAGGTTTTTTAATTTTTTAAGGGTGCCTTTTTTAGCGTCTTTTTCGGAGCTGTGAAAAGGAGGGTTACACATTGTAAAATGATAGTACTCACCTTTGTTAATAATGCCTTTAAATATATTTGCATTATCTTTTTGATGTCTGATTTTAATGTAATTTTCCAAATCGGGGGTTCCCTTGATGTTTTGATGGGCAGAGGCAACTGCGGCTTCATCAATGTCTGCGCCAACCATAGACCAATTATAAATTCTATTAGCAAGTATTGGGTAAATACAATTTGCACCAACGCCAATATCCAAACCTTTAATTTGTGTTGAAATATTATTTTCAGTCAATAAATCAGCAATGTAATGTATATAATCTGCTCTTCCGGGAATTGGCGGGCATAAATAACCATTTGGAATTGACCAATTGGTTAAATTATAATGGTGTTTTAATAAGGCCTTATTGAGTTCTAAAACAGCCTTTTGATCTGAAAAATCAATGGTTTGGGTATTATAACTGTTAACAAACACATGTTTAGAAAGTTCATTATGACTTTTTATAAGGTCATTGAATTGATATGTGTTGTTATGGAGATTTTTCGGATGCAAAACTTATGCAGTTAATTGTCCGTTAATATAAACGCTGTCAATATTATTTGTCCCAAATGAATACGGCAATATATTATAAGAATTAATAGGTTTAGTAAGTATTAGGTTGGCAATTTTTCCTTTAGCAATGCTTCCGTGGGTTTTAGAAACTCCCATAGCGTATGCGCCATTTAATGTTGCGGCATTAATAGCTTCTTCTGGTGTCATTTTCATTTTGATACAAGCAGTACTGATTACAAAATTCATATTTCCAGAAGGTGTAGAGCCTGGGTTGTAATCAGTGGCTAAAGCCAAAGCCAATCCATTATCAATAATGTCACGTGCAGGGGTGTACGGGATTGATAAAAAATAAGAGCATGAAGGCAATGCTACTGCCATTGTTTCAGATGCTTTCAAGGCATCTAAATCATCAGATGTAACTATTTCTAAATGGTCAACTGTTAGTGCGTTATGAGCAATTCCTTTTTGTATACCACCAATTGAAGTAAATTGATTAACATGTATTTTTGGTGTTAGTCCATATTTTTTTCCTGCAGCTAATATTTGTTCTGTATCATCAACGCTAAAATACCCAGTTTCACAGAAAATATCTATATATTCTGCAAGTTGCTCTTTGGAAATTAAAGGTAGCATTTCAGTAATAATGAGGTCTAAATACCCTTGTTTATTATCTTTGAACTCTTTTGGTATTGCATGTGCTCCTAAGAATGTAGCTTTGATAGGAAGCGAATAATTTTCTTTTAATTTTTTAATGACACGAAGCATTTTTAACTCCGCTTCAACTGTTAATCCGTATCCAGATTTAATTTCAATACCACCAGTACCTAGTGCAATAACTTCGTTTAATCGTTCAGCAGATTGTTGGTATAATTCTTCCTCAGAAATTTCTTGTAGTTTTTTAGCAGAATTTAGAATTCCGCCACCATTGTTAGCTATTTCCTCATAACTTAAACCGTTTATACGATCTACAAATTCTTGTTCACGATTACCAGCATAAACAATATGTGTGTGACTATCATACCAAGTTGGAAGAATAATTTGACCTGTACAATCAATACAGTCATAATCAGTGTTTGGTTTGAACTCTGACATTTCTCCGAAATCTACAATGGTATCATTCTTTATACATAAGTAAGCATTTTCAATACTTGGTAATACTTTCATGTCTTTACCAGATACTTTATCTTTTAAAATAGTGGTTTCAACTTGTAATAATTGTTTGATGTTTATAAATGCTTTGTAGCTCATAATAGCAGGAATGATATATGTTTAAGAGTGCAAATATCTTTAATTTTTTGAAAAAATACAGTTAAATTCGAAGATAGAATTACTTTAAGGCGTTAAGTTTTTGAAGAAATTTAGTGTCAAACATGTTTAAGTCTGAACTTAAAATAGTTGAATTTTCATCTAGCACATATATCTTACTAATATTTTGAATTAGTAAGTCTTCTTTAGTATGATATGGCTTTTCAAAGATATACTCGTTTGTTAGGTTTAGTTTGTTGGAGTATTTCATCCACAAATCTTTGTTATTGTCTAAAGAAATACTAACAAACTGATAACGACTTTCCTGTTCAAATTGTTTGGCTTTTAAGTGTGAGACTCTAAGGTGTCTTGGGTTTTTTGAAGTCCAAAAATAAATAACCGTAGGTTTGTTAATCAGCTGTTTAATGTTTTTAGTTTCATTTTCTAAAGTAACCACATTAAAATCAGGTAGATTGTTTCCTTTTGTTAATCGGTTAATATTATTGACAAGTTTGGTAATCTGTTTGTCGTTTTTAGCACTGGTATTGTATAATTTATATTTATCAAGTATTTTTTGAGCATTATGTTTGCATTCAGTTTTTGATAAATAATTGAGTGCTGTGTTTTTTAATAGTTGGTTTTTTGAAGTTTTGTTTTGAACTAAGGAGTCAATAATATCTACTTTAGCGTTGTAATTGTTAAATAGATTATGATTATCAGTTGTCTTTTGAAGTTTTTGACTGCTTAAATTATCAATTAAAGCATACATGTATTCATAAAAAGGGTAAAACACACCTAGGTTACCAGTATTGTAATTAATATCTTTTCTGTAGGCATAAAATTCACTCGGAATGATGGAGTCTGCTTGTTGTTTATTATATAGCGGATATAATTCTTTAATTTTATAATAATGGTATTTGATGTGAGCATTAGCCACTTCCTTAAATTCTTCCGAAAACTCATAACGTTCTTCATACATGCGTAACATGTTTAAACGTTGTTCTAACTCTTTTGAAATTCTTTCGGAAAACTTTTTAGCGGGTAGTTGGTATAATTTTCGCTTTTTATGCTCGTGGTTTTCATTGGCTAAAAAAGTATTAATAATAAAATTATTTTTATCTGCACCCTTGCCAGAAAAGGTTAATGATTCATCAAAATCAATAGTGTTTAATCGGAATAAAATACTGTCTTTTGGTTCAATAAAAACATATTGATACTCTTCATGATTAAAGTGGTATAACCCCGGAGTGAAATTTTTAAATTTATATAAAAACCTATTATTTTGATCTAAAGTAACAGAGTCTATAAGTATTTCATCCTTATATATAAGCACAAAGTCATTTTTAGGGTTAATAATTTCCCCTCCAAAATAAGTAGCATCTTCTACAGTATTTTTATTGTTACAACTAAACAGTGTAATTAAAATAAGTAAATAAGATAAAGGTAAAAGTTTACGCATAAAATCAATTTCATCTAATATATATTAACAAATGTAATTTTTACATTGATAAAAGGCTGTTAATTGCTTGTTAAATAACACTTTTTTTATGATAACAAAGGATTAGGAATTACCATTGAATTTCCTACTTTTGCAAAAAACAAATCAAAATACATGTTATCAGTTTCAAACTTATCAGTTCAATTTGGTAAAAGAGTCTTATTTGACGAAGTTAATACAGCGTTTACACAGGGTAATTGCTACGGAATTATCGGCGCGAATGGTGCAGGAAAATCTACATTTTTAAAAATTATAGCTGGAGATCAAGAACCAACATCTGGTCATGTTAGTTTAGATTCAGGTAAACGAATGTCAGTTTTATCTCAAGATCATTACGCTTTTGATGAATTTACAGTGTTGGAAACTGTTTTAATGGGGAATTCTGAGTTATATACCATTAAAAAAGAGTTGGATAAGTTGTATGAGGATTATTCAGATGAAAATGCAGATAGAATAGGGGAGCTACAAGTACAATTTGAAGAAATGAATGGGTGGAATGCTGATTCTGATGCCGCATCAATGCTTTCTAATTTAGGAATAACTGAAGATTTACATTACACCTTAATGTCTGATCTTGATGGGAAACAAAAGGTAAGAGTGTTATTGTCTAAAGCCTTATTTGGTAATCCAGATGTATTGGTAATGGATGAGCCAACCAATGATTTGGATTATGAAACAATCAATTGGTTGGAAAATTTCTTGGCAAACTTTGAAAATACAGTTATCGTTGTTTCGCATGACCGTCACTTTTTAGATGCAGTTTGTACGCACATATCAGATATTGATTTTAATAAAATTACACATTTTTCAGGAAATTACACGTTCTGGTACGAGTCAAGTCAACTAGCAGCAAGACAGCGTTCACAACAGAACAAAAAATCTGAAGAGAAAGCAAAAGAATTACAAGACTTTATTGCTCGATTTAGTGCAAATGCTTCAAAAGCAAAACAAACAACATCTAGAAAGAAGATGTTAGAAAAATTAAAAGTTGAAGATATTAAACCTTCTAGCAGACGTTATCCGGCTATTATTTTTGATAGAGATAGAGAAGCAGGAGATCAAATACTTAATGTAGAAAACTTATCAGCTTCTAATGATGAGGGTGTACTATTTACTAATGTTGATATAAACCTTAATAGAGGCGATAAAGTTGCTATTATTTCTCGAAATTCTAAAGCAACTACTGCGTTATATCAAATTTTAAACGATAAACTAAAAGCAGATTCTGGAGACTATAAATGGGGTGTGACAACATCACAATCATATTTACCATCTGATAATTCATCATTTTTCGAAAATGATTTGTCATTGGTAGATTGGTTGCGTCAATGGGCTACTACAGAAGAAGAGCGTGAAGAAGTTAATATTCGTGGGTTTCTTGGTAAAATGATCTTTAGTGGTGATGAAGCCTTAAAAACAAGTCGCGTGTTATCTGGAGGAGAAAAAGTAAGATGTATGTTAAGTAGAATGATGATGACTAGAGCTAATGTTCTTTTACTTGATGAGCCTACAAATCACTTAGACTTGGAAAGTATCACGGCATTAAACAATTCGTTAAAGAATTTTAAAGGAACAATATTGTTTAGTACGCATGATCATGAGTTTAGTCAGACAGTAGCTAACAGAATTATTGAGGTGACACCAAAAGGCGTGATTGATAAACACACAACTTTTGATGAATATATGAATGATCCTAAAATAAAGGAGTTGCGTGAAAGCATGTATGCTTAGTATTGTATATATAGTATCATAAAAAAAGCCACTCAAATTGAGTGGCTTTTTTTAGTTTAAGGTATTAGTTATTATCTTTTAATAGAGAAGTGTGCTTTAAATTCTTTTTCAGTTGGTGTGATTTCACCTTCTAGATATTGAATTGTAAACCAGTAATCTCCAGCAGGCATTGCATGACCGTTGTAAGTACCGTCCCAACCAGCACCGTCAGGGTCTAGTTGTGAAAGTAACTTTCCGTATCTGTCAAAGATGTAAATTGTTGAGATAGGAATTCCTTCTTGCCCTATAATTTTCCATG
>JBMZDR010000020.1:0-37319 GCA_049614485.1 Flavobacteriaceae bacterium | reverse complement strand
CTGGCCTCAAGATATTGGAGGTAAGCCAAGTTTCAGTTTTATTGAAAACATGCCATCATTTGTACCAATTATGTTTGAGTTAACGGTATTCTTTGCAGCCCACTTAATGGTTCTTACTTTTTATATGAGAAGTAGGTTATGGCCATTTAAGAAAGCAGAAAACCCAGATGTAAGAACAACAGATGATCATTTCTTAATGGAAATTCCTGCTGGAGATGATGTTGAAGCTTTACAGGCTTTATTAAAAGAAACTGGAGCAGTAGAAATTAACTTAACTGAAAAGCACTAATTATGATGAAGAGTTTAGTTAAAATAATAGCAGTAGCAGGTATCATGGTTGCCGCATCTTGTAAAACAGATACAGCACCTAACTACCAATTCTTCCCAAACATGTACGAATCTGTTGGGTATGAAACATATAGTGAGTCTGACGCGTTTAATAACGGTATTGAAGCACAGTTGCCAGTTGATGGTACAATTAAAAGAGGATGGATGCCTTTTGAAGTTGAAAATACTGAAGCAGGACGTTTATTCGCAAAGGAGAGTTTAGTAAGTCCTTTACAACCAACCGAAGCTAACCTTGCCAATGGTAAAGAACTATTTGGTGTGTATTGTGCAGTATGCCACGGTGCAAAAGGAAAAGGTGATGGGAACTTAGTAAAACGTGAAAAATTCTTAGGAGTTCCTAGTTATGCTGATAGAGATATTACTACAGGTAGTATATATCACACAGTATACTACGGGTTAAACTCTATGGGATCTCACGCAGGGCAATTAAATGAAAACGAACGTTGGCAAGTGTCAATGTACGTAAGTAAATTAAAGGCAGATTTAACCAAATAAGAAATTAGATTAAGATATAGATATGTACGATTTTTCTAAAAAATTAAAGCTGTGGGCTATCGGATTTATGGTAGTTGGAGCTGTTGGTATTATAGCAGGTTTTATGTCTGCACCTTCAACGGTGGAAGAGGTAAAAGAAATTTTAGCACATGATACTGCTCACGGTGGTGGTCATGATTCTCATGCTGAAACAACTGCTCATGTAACTACTGAAGGACACGGAGAAGTAACCCACGCTGACACAGCTGGTCACTCTGATGCGCATTCAGATGATGCACATGCTGAGCATGTATTACATCAATTACAAAACAAACCTTGGTCTGCATTATATGTAGCGTGTTTCTTCTTTATGATGATTGCCTTAGGTACGTTAGCTTTTTACGCAGTAAACAGAGCGGCTCAAGCGGGATGGTCTCCTTTATTGTTTAGAGTTATGGAAGGGATTACCTCTTACTTACCAATAGGATTAATTATCTTATTAGTAATCTTAGGAATTTCAACTGTAGGGCATGGTAACCATTTATTCGCATGGATGGATGCCGATTTAATTGACCCTTCAAGTGATAAGTTTGATAAATTAATCAACAATAAAAAAGGTTGGTTAAATGGTGGATGGTTCATGGTTAGAGCCGTAATCTATGCAGGTTTATGGATTGCTTACCAAATTATATCTAAAAAACTATCTAGAGCTCAAGATACCGCTTCAGATGATTCAAACTTCAAAAAGAACTTTAAGTTGTCAGCCGCATTCTTAGTAGTGTTTTTATACACAGAGTCTATGATGTCTTGGGATTGGATTATGTCTCTTGACCCACACTGGTTCTCTACATTATTCGGATGGTATGTGTTTGCAAGTATGTTTGTAAGTGGTATTACAGTTATCGCTTTAGTTACAATTTACTTAAAAGCTGGTAAAACAGATTATTTACCAAAAGTAAATAACAGTCATATTCATGATTTAGCTAAGTTTATGTTTGGTATTAGTATATTCTGGACGTACTTATGGTTTTCACAATTCATGTTAATTTGGTATGCAGATATACCTGAAGAAGTTACTTATTTTGTAACGCGTATTCAAGATTATAACTTGCCATTTTTCGGAATGTTAGTATTAAACTTCCTATTTCCAATATTGGTATTAATGAATAGTGATTTTAAACGTGTGAACTGGTTTGTTGTCATTGCAGGTATTGCTATTTTATTTGGACATTACATTGACATTTATAACATGGTTATGCCAGCAACTGTAGGAACACAATGGTTTATTGGCTTACCAGAAATTTCATCAATATTGTTCTTCTTAGGGTTGTTTATCTATGTTGTATTTACAGCATTAACAAAAGCACCTTTAGAGCCTAAACGTAACCCGTTTATTCACGAGAGTGAACAATTTCATTATTAAAATTAATTAAAACTAGAGATTTAAAGTAATGACAGTTTTTTTATACATAGTAGTCGCGCTTTTAATTGCAATATCATTATGGCAATTATCAAAAGTTGTAAAAATATACAAAGCTTCAAAGGCTGATACCGATGTCGCAAATGATCAAGACAATAAGCAACAAGGGGGCTTAATGTTAGTATACTTAATCTTTCTTTTTGTATTTACCTTTTACGGGTTTTACGAATGGAGTGAAGTACTGTTAGGAACGCCAGCTTCGGCACATGGTCCTAACTATGACTTATTGATGAACGTATCTTGGGCAATCATTTTCCCAGTATTTTTCTTAGTACAGTTTTTATTACACTTCTTTGCTTACAAATATCAAGGTAAAGCAGGTAATAAAGCATTGTATTATTCTGATAACATGAAGTTGGAAATGGTATGGACTATCATTCCAGTAATTACCTTAACAGGATTAATCTTATTCGGTTTATTTAGTTGGAATGACATCATGTCTTATGACTTTGAAGGTGAAGAAGAGCCAATGGTTGTTGAGTTGTATGCACAACAATTTAACTGGACTGCTCGTTATGCTGGTCATGACAACACTTTAGGTGATGCAAACGTACGTTTGATTGATTATGATGCAGTAAACACATTAGGGCTAGATACGTCTGATAAAAATTACGCTGATGACGTTATTACAAAAGAATTACATTTACCAGTAGGTAAACGAGTGCATTTCAAAATACGTTCTCAAGATGTGTTGCACTCTGCTTATATGCCTCACTTTAGAGCGCAAATGAACTGTGTACCTGGTATGGTAACTGAATTTTCATTCATACCAACTATGACAACAGCTGAGATGCGTAAAGATGAAAAGATTGTTGCCAAAGTAAAGCGTATCAATGAAATTAGAGTAGAAAATAGTAAAAAACTTATTGCTAAAGGTGAAGAAGCTTTAGAACCATATGAGTTTGACTACTTATTATTATGTAATAAGATTTGTGGAAAATCACATTACAACATGCAAATGAAAATTGTTGTTGATACACCTGAGGACTATGCTGCTTGGATGAAAACACAACAAAAAGCTAAGGATATTATCACTGTAGCTGGAAACTAATTAACTAGAGTAAAAAACTATATAACCTTTATAAAGTTATGTCACAAGACGATCACGGACACCACAAAGAGACATTCATTACTAAATACATCTTTAGTATAGATCATAAAATGATCTCTAAGCAATACTTGATTACTGGTATCATTATGGGTATCATTGGTATTGTAATGTCAATGTTATTCAGATTACAATTAGCATGGCCAGAAGAGCCATTTAAAATAATGGAAATCCTTTTAGGAGATCGTATGGCTCCAGGTGGGGTTTTAGATGCGGATTCTTATTTGGCATTAGTTACAATTCATGGTACCATCATGGTATTCTTTGTACTAACTGCAGGATTGAGTGGAACATTCTCTAACTTATTAATTCCATTGCAAATTGGTGCTAGAGATATGGCATCAGGGTTCTTAAACATGGTATCTTACTGGTTGTTTTTCGTATCTAGTATCATCATGGTAATCTCTTTATTTGTTGAAGCTGGACCAGCTTCTGCAGGTTGGACTATCTACCCGCCATTATCTGTATTGCCTCAAGCTATTCCTGGTTCAGGAATGGGTATGACTTTATGGTTAGTGTCTATGGCTATCTTTATTGCATCGTCATTATTAGGATCATTAAACTACATTGTTACTGTAATCAACTTACGTACTAAAGGAATGTCAATGACACGTTTGCCATTAACAATTTGGACGTTCTTTGTAACAGCTATAATTGGTGTGGTTTCTTTCCCAGTTTTATTATCAGCAGCATTGTTGTTAATTATGGATAGAAGTTTCGGAACATCATTCTACTTGTCTGATATCTTTATCAATGGTGAAGTATTACATTACCAAGGAGGATCACCAGTATTGTTTGAACACTTATTCTGGTTCTTAGGGCATCCTGAGGTATACATCGTATTATTACCAGCTTTAGGTATCACATCTGAAGTTATTGCAACTAACTCACGTAAACCAATTTTCGGTTACCGTGCCATGATTGCATCTATCTTAGCAATTGCATTCTTATCTTGTATCGTATGGGGTCACCATATGTTTATCTCTGGTATGAATCCATTCTTAGGATCTGTATTTACATTTACAACATTATTAATTGCAATACCTTCAGCGGTAAAAGCATTTAACTATATTACAACCTTATGGAAAGGTAACTTGCAGTTTAACCCTGCCATGTTATTCTCAATCGGATTAGTTTCTACATTCGTTTCAGGAGGTTTAACAGGAATTATTTTAGGAGATAGTACTTTAGATATTAACGTACATGATACCATGTTTGTTGTAGCGCATTTCCACTTGGTAATGGGTGTAACAGCAGTTTACGGTTTCTTAGCTGGTGTGTACCACTGGTTCCCTAAAATGTTTGGTAGAATGATGAGTAAGAAATTAGGATACTTACACTTCTGGATTACTGCAGTTGGAGCATACGGAGTATTTTACCCAATGCACTTTACAGGTTTAGCAGGTTTACCACGTCGTTACTATAACAACACAAGTTTCCCGATTTTTGATGACTTAACAGATATTAACGTGATCATTACAATATTTGCATTGATAACAGGATTAGGACAATTCATCTTCTTGTATAACTTCTTCAACAGTATTTTTAACGGTGAGAAAGCACCTCAAAATCCTTGGAGATCTAATACATTAGAATGGACGACGCCTGTTGAGCATATTCACGGTAACTGGCCAGGAGAGATTCCTGAAGTACACAGATGGTCTTATGACTACAGTAAGCCAGGTCACGACGAAGATTTCGTACCGCAAAACGTACCAATGAAAGACGGTGAAGTAGAACTACATCACTAGACTTTATTCAAAATAGATAAAAAACCCTTTCGTAATTGAAAGGGTTTTTTTGTTAATTTATGTTGTGAAAATAATTAATATCAATAATGAAATATTTATTATGAGTGTCAAGAATATTATAATAGTGTTAATACTAGTTAGTATGATTTTGTTTCCTTCATGTAAAAAAGAAGTTAATCTTCAATTTGATGATGTTAATGAATATGGAATACATGTGTTTAACTTATTAAAGGAAAAAAGACATTCACAGCTTAAAGAGCTTATAATTAATAAAAATGATTATGATTTATTGTTAAATCAGAGTGATTTTGGATAACTCAATAATTAATCGTTTCCGTAGTCATCTGTTACCGGGTTTGCTAAAAATTGAGGGGTTTAATTTCATAAAGGAGAGGTCGCATTTCTTTAATGTTATTTGTGATTCACAAGATGTTACACTACTAAGAGTAGAAAATAATAAAAATATAAATCCACTCAGGTTAAATGTCTCTGAAGTTGAAATTATTTATACGTGTAATGGAAATTCAGAAGAACGAAAAATTTATGTAGAGTCAATTAAAACTTTAGATGGATGGAAAATTATGAGTAATATTTATTAGTCAACAACTAAAAAATAACTACAGAATTCAAAAGAGGTGTGCTACTACAGTACATCTTTTTTGTGTTGCCGCATCATTATCCTACTCGTAAGCCTAAACGTGTGTTAAATGGGCTTATATGTTGTATGGGTAGGTGTTGATGTAGTGCTAGTAATGGCTTTTTAAATTATTCAACAATAGGTTTCAACCCTCTAAAGCCCATATCAACTACTTGCTCTCCAGCGTTTGGTTCAAATTTACCATCGGCGTTAACTTCGGACCATTCAAAACTATTATTGGTGGTTAAGGACATGGTAACCACAATATTTTCTGTTTCGTTACCTGTTATGGTTAATCCGCCTGAAAACTCTCCGGTTACCACACATGAACCAGCGGGTACAGGTGAGGTTGCGGCTATAGGATTAGGCACTGTTGTTCCAGCAGATTGTCCTTCGGAAATGGTTCCTAAGGTTTCAAATGCCCAGTACCCTTGCAGTTTGTTACCGTTTACTGCAACGGTTTGGCTGTCTACTTGGTATGCTGTAATGTAGTTGTTAAAGCCTACAAAACTAGCTAATGTCCCCGTGTAGTCTATCCCGTTATGTAAAAAATCAATATTGTAATTTTGATAGGTTAACGATATTCTTGTCCACTCATATGTTCCTGCTTGAACACTGCTTATCGGAATACTTAAAAACACGTCGTTTTCAGTAACAATTTTTGCTGCTTGAAAATCTACCGCATTAGCACCTCCAGCAGTTGTTTCATCACCTTTATAAATAATTTCACCGTCTCCTAAGGCTGTAAGTGCTGTTGGAGCAAGTTCTATATAGTGAGCACTCATCATATTGAAGTCGGGTGATTGTGCTGCATTACCAGTTGGTATAGTAGCTGGTTGCCCTAAGTTGTTTAACCTGGTTTGTGTTGGGTCAAATTTAAATTTTATAATTAATTGAGGGTCTTGAGGTGCTGGGGTTTGATCGTTACTCTCATCAGAACAAGAAAGCATAAATACGCTTAGAAATACGATAAATAAAGAAGTTAATCTCATGGTTTTTTAGAGTGTATTGGTGTGTAAATCAGCCTAATATTAACTATAAACGTTTTATTATCCAAAAATAGTATCTGTTAAATAAAAATTAATGCCTCAAGTAATCAATTTAATTCTCATTGAGAATGCTTAAATTTGAAATTATTAAAAATAAAAAAACACATGAAATACGCACCAATTAACAGAGAGTTGTTTGTTACTAACAGAAAGAATTTTGCAGCACAAATGAAACCAAGCAGTTTGGCTGTTTTTAATTCGAATGATATTTATCCAGTAAGTGCTGACAGTACTTTGCCTTTCGCACAGCATAGAGATATTTTTTATTTGAGTGGTGTTGATCAAGAAGAAAGTGTTTTAGTAATGTTCCCTGATTGCCCAAAACCAGAACATCGTGAAATATTGTTTTTAAAAGAAACTAACGAGCATATTGCAGTTTGGGAAGGTGAAAAACTAACTAAAGAAACAGCGTTTACTACTAGCGGAGTTAAAACAGTGTATTGGTTACAGGATCTGGAAAAAGTGTTGTTTGAAATCATGACACAGTGTGATACGGTATATATCAATACCAATGAGCATTACCGCGCTAATGTAGAAACCGAAACGCGTGAAGCACGTTTTACAAAATGGTTGTTGCAAAAATACCCAGCACATTCAGTTGCGAAGTCAAATCCTATTTTACAACGGTTACGTTCGGTTAAAAACCCTATAGAATTGGATTTATTACAACAAGCTTGTGATATTACAGAAAAAGGATTTCGCCGTATTTTAAACTTTGTAAAACCAGGCGTATTTGAATATAATATTGAGGCAGAATTTATGCACGAATTTTTGAATAACCGTTCAAAAGGATTCGCTTATACCCCAATTGTTGCCTCTGGTAATAATGCCAATGTATTGCATTATATAGAAAATAACCAAGAGTGTAAAGCTGGCGATTTAATTTTATTAGATGTTGGTGCAGAATACGCTAATTTCTCATCGGATATGAGTAGAACAATTCCTGTTTCAGGACGTTTTACTGACCGTCAAAAGGCAGTGTATAATGCCGTGAATCGTGTTAAAAATGATGCCACTAAAATGTTGGTTCCAGGAACCATTTGGGCCGATTATCACGTTGAGGTTGGTAAGTTGATGACCTCTGAATTATTAGGGTTAGGTTTGTTAGATAAAGCAGATGTGCAAAATGAAGATCCGAAATGGCCAGCGTATAAAAAATATTTTATGCACGGAACATCACATCATATGGGACTTGACACACACGATTATGGTATTTTAACAGAGCCAATGCAGGCCAATATGGTATTTACCGTGGAGCCAGGAATATATATTCCGGATGAAGGATTTGGTATTCGTTTAGAAGATGATGTGGTGATTCAAGAAAACGGCGCTCCGTTTAATTTAATGCGTAATATTCCTATTGAAGCAGACGAAATTGAAGATTTAATGAATTAAAAATATTTCTCTATATTTGAGAGAGACATTTTATTCATTAAAAACTAACTAACTTGAAACACATCTACACACTAATTCTGAGTGTAAGTTGCTCATTTCTTTATGCGCAAACTTGTACGCCAGAGCCAAAAGTATTAATAGCCGGAGATTCATGGGCACAGTACATGTCTGATGACGGGACTCACAATGCAATATTCGATAAATTTGGCCATGCTGATTTTGATTTATTAGGGCCATCTTTAGGTTCTAACCCAGGCCCTGGTTATACAGGAACTGAATACGCTATTAGTGGTTCTGAAGCTAGAGAATGGGCAGATATGGTAAATTACCCTTGGGTAGATAATGTGATTACTGAAATAACCAACAATCCAACTATTGAAACCGTTATTTTAAGTATTGGTGGTAATGATATTTTAGCTGCCAAATCTGGTGGTGGTTGGTATAAGGATATGGATTTAGATGTTGCAGGTTCAGAAGCAGCTTTATTTGCGACGATACGTGATAATACCTTTGTAATTATTAATGAAATTTTAGCTGTACATCCAGATGTAGAAATTTTATTGTCAAGTTATGACTACCCTAATTTTAATACTGGTGGCTGGTGCTTTCTTTATGCATGTGGCAAACGTGACGATTTAAGTAGAGATGCAACTAATGATGAAATTACGGATCCTGAATTAAACCAAATGATGGTTACCGTTGAAGAGGAACGTATTACTTGGTTGGGTTTAGAACCTAATTTACGTTTTGATAATGCTATTGGTTTATCACATTACTATTATGGAGATGGTGTAAGTGCACCGGGAACATTGCCATTACCGGAACAGACACCTCCTTTTTCTGCAAATTTTAACGGAGGGAATATTAATTTACCAAGTTTACGTTCTAATTTTAGAAGTGCACCTGATCCTATACATTTAAGTGTAGATGCTTACAGATATAAAATCATCCACCAAACATTAAACTATTTCATGCCAAAAATTAGAAATGATGTGAGTACAACATTATTTTCTTCTGGAGGAACTCAAGATGGTTGGACAAATGGTTCTACAGTTGGCACAACTGAAGTTAGAGTTGGAGATGATGGTACAGATAGTTACAAAGGAATCCTAAACTTTGATACAAGCGCAATCCCTGACGATGCAACCGTAGATAAAGTCAGCTTATATGTTTTAAGAAACAATGCTAATTCAAATAATCCGTTTACTTCTGGAGCTTTAGGAGCTGCTCAAATAGATGTGAAAAGTGGGAGTTTTGGAACTATTGCAATTGAAAACTCTGACTATTCTGAAGCTGCAGATGCAACAGATGCAGGATGTTTTCAAGGAACTGTTTCTGCTAATGATTACGCCTTAAGAATCGATTTAGATGCAGCTGGGTTAGCTGCAATTAACACAACAGGTAACACCCAGTTTAGAATTTCATTTCCTAACACAGATGCTAACGCAGATTATGTAGATTTTAATACCGGAGATGCCGTTGTAGATTCTGATTTTGCAACTGTTGGATTGGCAGAGTATATGAATAGCGCGAAACCATTTATTGATGTTCATTATACCCAACCATTAAGTGTTGATGAATTTGATATGAGTAATATTGCGTTGTACCCTAATCCAGTGAAGAATAATTTTAATATTAAAGGTCTAGAAAATACAACGTATCAATTAGAAATATTTACAGCGCAAGGACGATTAGTGATGACGGAAAATAAGTTTAATGCGAGTGAATCTGTCTCAACTGAAAACTTGTCTAACGGGCTTTATTTTGTGAAAATAAAATCTCATAGCTCTTCTAAAACAATAAAATTTATAAAAAGTAATTAAGAACCATATTATTTTTAAAAGTATCTTTAAAAAGACAAAAACTGGTAACGCCTGTTTTTGTCTTTTTTTAATTCAGGAGCAACAGATATGATTCTTAATGATTCTTTTTTGATTTTTGATATAAGAAAGTATTTTTGCAGCAGTAGGAATAAATGTAGTTGAAATGACATTAAATTATAAAGGCACATCAGTATATTACACTGACGAAGGAAAAGGAACTACACTAGTTTTGTTACATGGGTTTCTAGAAAATTCTACCATGTGGAACGCTATAAAACCAGAGCTCTTAAAGAGGAATAGGGTAGTTTGCATTGATTTATTAGGACATGGAGAAACGGAGTGTTTTGGCTATGTACATTCGATGGATTTGATGGCTGAAGTGGTTTCTGAAGTATTGCAACATTTAAAAATAAGACGTTCTATTTTTGTTGGCCATTCTATGGGAGGCTATGTGGCATTAGCCTTTGCAGAACAATTTCCTGATAACGTTAAAGGCTTGTGTTTGCTAAATTCAACCTCTAGAGCAGACAGTTCGGAACGAATCCAACTGCGAAATAGAGCGATTGAAGCTGTAAAAACGAATTACAGTAATTTAGTACGGATGTCTATCAGTAATTTATTCAGGCCAAAGAATAGAGCCCTATTTCAAAATGAAATTAAAGCGGTAAAAAAAGAAGCCTTAAAAACACCTTTACAAGGCTATATTGCAGCACAAGAAGGCATGAAAACTCGTTTTGATAGAGAAGCCTTATTGCATTTTTCACCGTATCCGAAACTCATGATTATAGGAAAGAAAGACCCCGTTTTAAATTATGAAGACCTAGTAGATCAAATTAAAGACACTGAGGTTGAAAAACTAGAACTTCCTGATGGTCATATGAGTCATATAGAAAACCAGCAGGAAGTTATAGTTGCTTTACAAGAATTTGTAAAGGGGTGTTAGATAAAAAAAGACCTCCTAGTTTTTTTAAGTTTCAAAAAACTAGGAGGTCTACTGTTTAAGCTATATGATGGTTTATTTCCCTGGAAATGCCGCTTTTCTTTTTTCTAAAAACGCAGTGGTTCCTTCTTTAAAATCTTCAGTTCCAAAACAAATTCCGAATTGTGTAATTTCAGTTTCAAAACCATTTACACCATCGGTATAATTATCGTTTACGGCTTTTATAGCGTGTGCAATGGCCACAGATGAGTTACGCATGATTTTACCAGCTATTTTTTGAGCCAATGGCAATAATTCTTCTTGAGTTGTAACATGATTCACTAAACCACAGTCTTTAGCTTCTTCTGCACCAACCATTCCAGCTGTCATTACTAATTCCATGGCTTTTCCTTTACCAACTAATTGTGGTAAACGTTGTGTTCCTCCATAACCAGGAATAACACCTAATGACACTTCTGGTAAGCCCATTTTGGCGTTATCACTTGCAAGTCTAAAATGTGCTGCCATAGCTAATTCTAATCCACCTCCAAGAGCAAAACCATTTACTGCTGCGATTACTGGTGTTGATAAATTAGCTACAAAATCGAATAAAATATGTTGTCCGTTTCTGGCTAATTCAGCGCCTTGTTCAACTGAAAAATCTGCAAATTCAGAAATGTCTGCACCAGCAACAAACGCTTTTTCACCACTTCCGGTAATAATAATGACTTTTGTATTTGCGTCATCATTTAGGGTTTTAAATGCGTTATGTAACTCTTGAATAGTAGCTTTATTTAAAGCGTTTAATTTTTTAGGACGGTTAATTGTAATTGTTGCAATGCCGCTGTCTTGTTGTACTAAAATATTGTCGTAATTCATAGTTGTAATGTTTTCTTAATGTTGAATTATGTTTTTGGTAGTGTTACCGTAAAAGTTGTTCCGTGATGTTCTTCAGATGTAAATGTAATACTTCCGTTATAAGTTTCCACAATGTTTTTAACCATAGCCAAGCCTAAGCCCATTCCGCTAGATTTGGTAGTAAATTTAGGTTCAAAGATTCGTTCGGTGTTTTCTTTACTAATTCCATTGCCGTTATCGGAAACAGTTATTTGAATTATGTTATTGTGGTGGGTAACCCCAACAGTTATTTTTGGAGGTTTGTTTTCGGTTGTTGCTTGAATGCCATTTTTTACAAGATTGGTAATGACTCTTATCAACTGTGTTCTGTCAAAAGTTCCAATTATACGCTCTTCTGAAGGTTTAAAAAAGATGTATTCTTCGTTAAAAATATCTAAGGCTAAACGGATAACTTCAACAACGTTTAAGGTTTCGTTTTTCTGAGCGGGCATTTTTGCAAAATTAGAAAAAGCTTCGGCAATGGTGCTCATGGTGTCAATTTGCTGAATTAATGTTTTAGAATACTCATCTACTTTAAAATGGATATCGTCATCTTCAGGGTTGAATTTACGTTGAAAACTCTGAATTGTTAAGCGCATGGGTGTTAGCGGATTCTTTATTTCATGTGCCACTTGTTTTGCCATTTCACGCCATGCTTGTTCACGTTCACTTGTGGCAAGTTTCACGGCGCTTTCTTGTAATTCGTCAATCATACTATTGTATGCAGTAACTAAGGTTTTTATTTCATGACTCACATCCTTAGTTTCAATTTTTGTGTTGCGTTTGTCTAATCGTGTTTGGTTGATCTTGTCGCTAACGATAAGTAATGATTTTGTAATGTATTTTGACAGGAAATAAGCTAGTACAACTGCAATAAATAGTACTATGGAGTATACAAGGGCTAAACGCTCTAGAAATTCATCTAGTTCTTTAGAGATAAACTGATTGTCTTGTATGTATGGTAAACCCAGTATTGCTAGTGGTTTAAACTGATTGTCTGTAATAAATGTGTATGAAGATTGTATGATTTTACCATCTTCAGTAGTTGTTTTTACAAATCTTTTATCAATAGAATTGTTGAGTGCAATTAAAATGTCTTTTGGCAATTGCTCTGGAGTAATATTGGTCTGTTCACCTATTGAAGAGGAGCTTGAAGCAATTAGGAAATTACCATCAAAATCATAGAGTTTAATTTCTAAATTATGAACATCAGCAAGTTCATAAATAAAATTATGCCACTTAAATATTAGTGGTATGTTTTCTGTTGTAATAGGGTAGTTAGTTCTGTTTTTTAATTCATACTCTATTTGATCTTTAACGTTACTCTCTTTTCTAAGAAGTCTGTCTTCATGATAATCTACGGCTTCTTCATTGTATTGATATATTGCAGTAATAGCCATTAAAACAGAGGCTAACACCACCACAAAAATCATGGAAATAAAAATACGAAGTCGTAACGAGAGCTTTTTAATATTCATCACGTAAATATAGCAATTATCACACCAATTAGTTTTTCTCTCTGAAACGTTTGTAAATTTTAACGAGCAGCATTAAAATAACAGATAATGAAATGATGCCAATTACACCAAAAATCCAATTAACTTCGTGTCTTACAATAACTAAAAAGACAACGGAAAATAATATGATCGTGGCACCTTCATTAAATAATCTCATGTAGTTAGAAGAGTGTTTTACAGTGTCATTTTGAAGTTGCTTGTAAATTTGATGGCATTTAAAATGGTATAAATACAATAGAGCAACAAAGCCTAACTTTACTTGCATCCAAGGAAGGTGTATTAAACCTGAATTTAAGTACAAAAGTGTTCCGGCAAAAATTAAGGTTAAAATTGCAGATGGCCATGTGATGATGTACCACAGCCTGTTTGCCATTATTTTTAATTGATTGCCTAAAATTTCTTTATCAGGTGAGGGCTTATGCGATGCTTCAATTTGATAAATAAATAATCTAACAATATAGAACAATCCAGCAAACCAAGTAATTACAAAAATAAGATGTAGTGCTTTTATGTAGTTGTAATATTCAATCATCTGTTTAAGAAATGTGCGTTTTTGTTTCCCAGTTTTTAATCCAATTTGCTAAAAGTTTTGCCCAATCATCATTGTCATTTAAACACGGTATAGTGTAAAATTCTTCTCCGCCAACTTCTTTAAATAATTCTTTTCCTTCCATTGCTATTTCCTCCAATGTTTCTAGACAATCTGAAACAAATGCAGGTGTAACAACCACCATTTTTTTAGTGCCATTTAACCCAAAGCGTTCAATGGTTCTATCAGTATAAGGTAATAGCCATTGGTCAAAGCCTAAACGTGATTGAAAAGATGTGCTGTAAGTCCCTTCTTTTAAATTTAAGTTTTTTGCGACCATTTTTGTGGTTTCTAAACATTGATGGCGGTAACAAAATTGATGTGCTTTTGATGGCGTATCACAACAACTACCATCTATTTTACAGTGAGATTTAGTAATGTCCTGCTTTCTAATATGTCTTTCAGGTACACCGTGGTAAGAAAATAATAATTGATCGTATTCAATGTTTTCTAACCCTTTCTTTATAGAGTTTGATAATACATTAATATAATCTTGTTTGTTATAAAACGCAGGAAGAGAATCAATTTTTATGTTAGGAAAAAATTCTTTTTGCAACTTGTCCGCTAACACGGTTATTGTTTCTGTTGTGGCCATTGCAAATTGCGGATAAAGCGGAATGATATACACATCATCTACGCCTTTATCAACCAATTCTTGTAGCCCTTTCTTTATAGTCATTGCTCCGTATCGCATTGCTAAGGCAATGGGTGTGTTAGTATGTGATTGAATTTTTTCTTTTAAACGCTCAGAAATTACAATTAATGGTGAGCCTTCTTTCCACCATATTTTTTGATAGGCAGCGGCAGATTTTTTTGGCCTCGTTTTTAAGACGATTCCTTTAACTATAAATGCTCTTAACAAATAATTGACATCAATGACACGAGGATCCATAAGAAACTCGTCTAAATATTTTTTAACATCTTTAGGATCTGTACTATCTGGGGATCCTAAATTGACAAGTAAAACACCTTTCATGCTATTGTTCTTGATTTAATGATTGAACGTATTTTTTTGGAGTGATTCCGAATTTCTTTTTAAATGCGGCAATAAAATGGCTTGAGGTGCTGTAACCAACTTTTAAGCCTACTTCATTAACATTAACTGTATTTGTTTCTAATAACTTTCTTGCAAACTCCATTTTATAATTAAATAAAAAACTAAATACTGAGTCGCCATAAATTTGTTTAAAGCCTTCTTTTAATTTTTTTAAACTTAAGCCAACCTCATCTGCCAATTCTTGTAAACTAGGTGGTTCAGACATTCTTGTTATGACAAAGTCTTTTGCTTTTTTTATTTTTTTCACATAATCTTCGTCAATTAAAAAGGGGCATTTTTCATTGTTAATACCCTCATTAGTATTGAAGAATAGGCTCAAGAGTTCGTATACTTTTCCTTTTACATAAAGGTTTTTTATGGAGCTATTTACATTAAAATTTAAAATCTGATTTAAAACGATAGCCATTTGAGGTGTCGTTTGTCCGTCGTCATAGTATTTTTTAGTTTTATTTTCATCACTTAAAAACGGGATGTATGCTGCTTCTTGTGAAAATAAAGAATGAAACTTATCAATTGATATTATTACAGAAATCACCCATGATTTTGAACGCAACTCTAAATTAACTGGGAGTTTTTTTAAAGTGTTGTAAAGTAGCATGTGCCTTGAGTCTAGCACATCAAAGGCATATGAGCTATCGTTAAAAATGAAACGCGAGCTTCCTTTAATACAGAAATGAAACTGAATAAATTTGCTGTCAATATCCTTTTCAAAGTATTGAATGTCATCTGTCTCATTTTTAGACAACAACACAAAAAAACCTTTTTCTAATATTATTTCCGTCATGGTACTTTTATCGTTGTTTTTTATCCGGATTTAGATTTCAAATTACAACCCTTTATTTAGAACAAGTCTAAACAAATTCATTATAAGTGCTTTACAGTACTACAAAACTAAACTTTTAAGCTATTTTTTTACTTAGAATGACTATAAAAATTAAAAATCGACATAAAAAGAACTTTTAGCGATACTTTTATTTAAATCATAATAATACTTTTGTGGTCAATGATTATGAATACTATGCAGCAAAGACCAGAGTCAAAAGGAACTACATTTTATGCAATAGGCTTGAGTTATAAAAAAGCCGATGCGAAAATAAGAGGGAAGTTTAGTTTAGATACTCAGAAAAAAGAGACGTTATTACAACACGCCAAAGCAGAAGGTATTTCAAATTTGATTGTAACATCTACATGTAATCGAACAGAGCTGTATGGTTTTGCTCAGCATCCTTTTCAATTAATTAAGCATTTGTGCGAAAATACCAATGGAAGTGTTGAAGAGTTTCAAGAAGTGGCTTATGTGTATAAAAGTAATGACGCTATAAGACACATGTTTAAAGTTGGAACTGGTTTAGATAGCCAAATTCTTGGAGATTTTGAAATTATCAGCCAACTAAAAACAAGCTTTATCTTATCTAAAAAATACGATTTAGTTGATGCATACATGGAGCGTTTAATTAATGAAGTAATTCGCGCAAGTAAAAAAATCAAGAATGAAACTGAAATAAGTTCTGGTGCAACATCAGTATCATTTGCTTCAGTACAATATATATTAAACAATGTGTCTAATGTTTCTGATAAAAATATTTTATTATTTGGAACAGGAAAAATAGGTAGAAATACCTGTGATAATTTAGTAAAACATATTGATAATAAACATATTTCGTTAATAAACAGAACAAAGGATAAGGCTGAAAAAATAGCTGGAAAATTTGATTTAACGGTTAAAGACTATTCTAATTTACAAACAGAAATTCAGCAATCAGACATCGTAATTGTAGCTACTGGTGCACGTCAGCCAACGGTTGATAAAGAGGTTCTGTCATCTACAAATAAAGAATTATTGATATTAGACTTATCAATTCCTAAAAATGTGTCTGACGATGTTTTAGAATTGCCAAATGTCACTTTAGTGCATTTGGATGATTTGTCAAAGGTTACAGATGATACTCTAGAAAGAAGGAAGGAACATTTACCACAAGCAGAATTGATTATTAACGAAGTAAAAGCGGACTTTTTAGCTTGGTTAGAAACACGAAAATTTGCGCCAACTATTAAGGCTTTAAAGTCTAAGTTACAGCAAATTAAATTAGAAGAAATAGATTACCAAAGAAGAAAAAATAACCAGTTTGATGAAGGTCAAGCAGAGGTTTTATCTGATAGGATCATCCAAAAAATAACGAAACATTTTGCAAATCATTTAAAAGCTGATGATACGGCAACAGGTGATAGTATTGAAATGATTCAGAAAGTATTCCAACTCTAATTTCATGGAAAAAATAATAAGAATAGGTACACGCGATAGTCAATTAGCATTATGGCAAGCAAAAACCGTACAACAACAACTAACAGATTTAGGTTATAAAACAGAACTTGTTCCAGTAAAATCTACCGGCGATGTTGTGTTAGATAAACCTTTATACGAATTAGGAATAACAGGAATATTTACTAAAACTTTAGATGTTGCCATGTTAAATGGCACAGTTGATATAGCAGTGCACTCTATGAAAGATGTGCCAACAGCATTGCCAATTGGTATTCGTCAAACTGCAGTTTTAGAACGTGCCAATTCGATTGATATATTGGTTCATAAAGGCTTAGATTTTTTAGAGTCTGAAGGCACAATTGCTACAGGAAGCTTACGGCGTAAAGCACAATGGCTGCATAAGTATCCAAATCATAATGTGGTTGATTTACGTGGAAATGTGAACTTACGCTTGCAAAAATTAGAAAATAGTAAATGGGGTGGTGCAATTTTTGCAAAAGCCGGTCTAGAGCGTATAGAGGTTTTACCAGAAAATTTCATCAATTTAAATTGGATGGTTCCCGCACCAGCTCAAGGGGCTGTCGTTGTGCATACAATGATAAATGATGAATTTACAACCGAAGCAGTTGCAAAATTAAACCACAAAAGCACCGAGGTTTGTACTGCTGTTGAGCGAGAGTTTTTAAGAGAATTAGAAGGAGGGTGTACAGCGCCAATAGGAGCGTTAGCAACTGTTGAAAATGACTTGATGTCTTTTGACGGTGTGCTGTTTTCATTAGACGGTGAACAAAAAATAGAAGTTACTCTTAAAGATATTGCTGTTTCTGAAGTTGCAAATTTAGGAAAGCAATGCGCACAAGAAATTTTGTCTAATGGCGGAAAAGAATTAATGCAACAAATAAAAGCTGAATTGAAATAAAGATTAGGTTCCCTCTCCTTTGAGAGAAGGCTAAGACAATAATAATCAGCATAACAGTTTCCTCTCCAAAGGGAGAGGATTAAGGTGAGGGGAAATAGTTTTTTTGTAACTTCACGCTATTGAATGCTAGGTGAATCTATAATGAACTTTCTAACAAAAAAAGCACGAGCATTACGTCAAAGTCAAACCAAAGCAGAAAATAAACTTTGGCAAATACTTCGTAACCGTAATTTTTTAGATTTAAAATTTCGCCGCCAACATCCTATTAAAAATTTTATAGTAGATTTTTGTTGTATAAAAGAACAACTAATTATTGAACTTGATGGTGAATCTCATAATAATGCTTTTCAGCAAAACTATGATGACAAAAGAACTCGAGTGTTAGAAAAATTAGGATATACAATATTACGTTTTGAAAATAAAATTGTTTTTGAAGATCCAGAATTACTTTTGAAAGAAATTAAAAAATCCCTCACCCCAGCCCTCTCCCAAAGGAGAGGGAGTTGTAAAGTGTTGTCTACCAAAAAACTATCCCCTGAACACTTAGAGTCATTCAAGAATAACCAAATAAATATTGAAACATATGATGCTATCTCTATTAAGAAATTAGCATTTAAACATGCTGAACAAATTGAAAATGCCATTGTTACAAGTCAAAATGCAGCACAAATTCTTATAGACGCAAATACGCAAATTAAAAACGTATTTTGTGTAGGTGAAAAGACTTCAGTTTTGTTACAAAAGAATAATTACAATATTGTAAAAACAGCAAAAAACGCATCTGATTTAGCTGATTTTATTGTTAAAAACTGTAAAAACGACTCGTTTACGTTTTTTTGCTCAAATATAAGACGAGATGACTTACCGAATTTATTAACTGAAAACGCTATTGATTTTAGTGAGAAAATAGTGTATAAAACAACACTTAATTCTCAATGTTTTAGTGGTAATTTTGATGGTGTTATGTTTTTTAGTCCAAGTGGTGTTCAGAGTTATACTCAAGAAAATTCGTTACAAAATCAAGTCGCTTTTTGCATAGGTCATACTACTGCTAATGAGGCAAAAAAACACACTTTAAACGCTGTTGTTGCAGAGCAATCTACCGTAGAAGCTACAATAGCTATAGCTATCCGTTATTTCAAAAGCTAAATAGTACCGTTTTTCCTATAAATTGCTTATTTTCGCATACTTATAAAATTAAGAAGAAAATGAGTACGAAGTTTACGGAATACAAGGGGCTTAACTTGCCAAATGTTGCTGATGAAATATTAAAATTCTGGGAGGAAAATAATATTTTTGATAAAAGTATAACGACTCGTGATGACAACAAACCATTCGTGTTTTTTGAAGGGCCACCTTCAGCAAATGGAATGCCAGGTATTCATCACGTAATGGGGCGTACCATTAAAGATATTTTTTGCCGTTATAAAACTCAAAAAGGATTTCAAGTAAAACGTAAAGCAGGGTGGGATACGCACGGGCTTCCAGTTGAGCTTGGTGTTGAAAAAGAACTAGGAATTACCAAAGAGGATATCGGTACAAAAATTACTGTTGAAGAATACAATGCTGCGTGTAAAAAAGCAGTCATGAAATATACTGATATCTGGAATAGCCTAACTGAAAAGATGGGGTATTGGGTAGATATGGAAGATCCGTATGTAACGTACAAGCCAAAATACATGGAGAGTGTGTGGTGGTTGTTAAAGCAAATCTATGAGAAAGATTTAATTTACAAAGGCTATACAATTCAGCCCTATTCACCTAAAGCAGGAACTGGATTAAGTTCACATGAAATTAACCAGCCAGGCGCATATCAAGATGTAACGGATACGACTATTGTTGCACAATTTAAAGCGGTAAATGAGACGTTGCCAAGTTCATTACAGATTGATGGTGATGTGCATTTGATGGCATGGACAACAACGCCTTGGACCCTACCAAGTAATACCGCATTAACAGTTGGTGCTAAAATTGACTATGTATTAGTGAAGACATTTAACCAGTACACTTTTGAAGCAACTAATGTTATTTTAGCTAAAAATTTAGTTGGGAAACAATTTGCTGGTAAGAAGTTCAATCAAGTAGAAAATGAAGCCGATTTAGTCGGGTACGAATCTGGGGCAAAACAAATACCATATTTCATAGCTTCAGAACATAAAGGTGCAGATTTAGTAGGTATAAAATACGAACAATTATTACCATACGCCTTACCATATGAAACGCCTGAGGAAGCATTTAGAGTTATTCCTGGCGATTTTGTAACCACTGAAGACGGAACAGGAATCGTACATACAGCACCAACTTTTGGAGCTGATGATGCTTTAGTTGCAAAAGATGCAGGCGTACCACCGTTGTTGGTAAAAGATGCTAATGATAATTTAGTACCATTGGTAGATTTACAAGGGAGATTCACGAAAGATATGGGTGAGTTTGCTGGTATGTATGTGAAAAATGAATATTACGCAGATGGTGAAGCGCCAGAAAAATCTGTAGATGTTCAAATTGCAATTAAATTAAAAGAAGAAAATAAAGCCTTTAAGGTTGAAAAATATGTCCACAGTTACCCACACTGTTGGCGTACGGATAAGCCTATTTTATATTATCCATTAGATTCTTGGTTTATAAAAGTTACGGATGTAAAAGATAAAATGCATTCTCTAAACGAAGAGATAAACTGGAAACCAGAAGCAACCGGAACAGGGCGTTTTGGAAATTGGTTGAAAAATGCCAACGACTGGAATTTATCACGTTCTCGTTTTTGGGGAATTCCATTACCAATTTGGAGGTCTGAAGATGGTACGGAAGTTAAAATAATGGGTTCTGTTGCTGAATTAAAAGAAGAAATGCAACGTGCAGTTTCTGCTGGTGTCATGTCAGAAGATATTTTTGCTGAGTTTGTTGTTGGAGACATGTCTGATGAAAATTATGACACTATTGATCTGCATAAAAACGTTGTAGATAAAATTACATTAGTATCAGATTCTGGTCAACCGATGACGCGTGAAGCCGATTTGATTGATGTGTGGTTTGATTCTGGATCAATGCCATATGCACAATGGCACTACCCGTTTGAAAATAAAGACTTAGTAGATAGCACTTGGAAAACGGCCGATTTTATTGCAGAAGGAGTTGATCAAACTCGTGGATGGTTTTACACGTTACACGCTATTGCAACTTTAGTGTTTGATGATAAAGCGTATAAAAACGTCGTATCTAACGGTTTGGTGTTAGATAAAAACGGACAAAAAATGTCGAAACGTTTAGGAAATGGAATCGATCCATTTTCTACTTTAGAAAAATACGGTCCTGATGCCACGCGTTGGTACATGATTTCAAATGCAAATCCGTGGGATAATTTAAAATTCGATTTAGATGGAATTACTGAAGTAAGTAGAAAGTTTTTCGGAACATTATACAACACCTATTCATTCTTTAGTTTATATGCGAATTTAGATAACTTCAGCTATTCAGAAGAAGATATCGCAATTGCAGACAGACCAGAAATTGACCGTTGGGTATTATCGGAGTTACACAGTTTAGTGCAAAAGGTAGATGAGTACTACGGTGGTTATGAACCAACAAAAGCCACACGTGCCATTTCAGACTTTGTGCAAGAGCATTTAAGCAACTGGTTTGTGCGTTTGAGTAGAAGACGCTTCTGGAAAGGGGAATATGCTCATGATAAAATTTCGGCATATCAAACCTTATACACTTGTTTAGAGACTATTTCTAAGTTGGCGGCACCAGTTGCACCTTTCTTTATGGATAGGTTGTACAAAGATTTGACTAAAACAACAAATAGAAATGCAAATGAAAGTGTGCATTTAGCAAACTTTCCTGTAGCTGATTTAACAATTATTGATAAATCATTGGAAAGTAAAATGGAGAAGGCGCAAACAATATCTTCTTTAGTATTGTCGTTAAGAGCTAAAGAGAAAATTAATGTGCGTAAACCATTGCAACGTGTAATGATTCCTGTGATGAATGTTCATGAAAAGGAAGAAATATTAGCAGTTGCAAGTCTTATTAAATCAGAAGTAAATGTTAAGGAAATTGAATTGTTAGACGATGCTTCAGGTATTTTAGTAAAACAAATAAAGCCTAATTTTAAAGCGTTAGGACCACGTTTTGGAAAGGATATGAAAGCGGTTGCGGGGGCAATTATGAAATTTGACCAAGAAAATATTTTAGAAATTGAACAAAATGGTGGAATTTCACTTGGTATTAATGGAAAAAATATTAACTTGAACTTAGAAGATGTTGAGATATCTTCTCAAGATATTGAAGGTTGGTCAGTGGCAAATGCCAACGGATTAACCGTAGCTTTAGATGTTACTATCTCTGAAGAATTACGTAATGAAGGAATTGCTAGAGAATTGGTTAATAGAATTCAAAATTTACGTAAAGACTCAGGATTTGAAGTCACAGATAAAATTACAGTAGCGATTCAAAAAGATGGGATTTTAGAAAACGCTTTAAACGATGTTCTTGAGGATTATATTAAAATTGAAACCTTAACCGAAAAAATAGATTTACTAACCACAGTAAATAATGGTATAGATATTGCTTTTGATAATATAGAAACTAAATTATTTATTGAAAAAATATAAAAAAATGAGTAACGATGTAAAAGTAAGATACTCCGATGCAGACTTAGCAGAATTTAAAACAATTATTCTTGCTAAAATTGAAAAAGCAAAAGCAGATGCAGAGCTTTTAAAAAGTGCTTATATGAATGACCATGATAATGGTACTGAAGATACGTCTCCAACGTTTAAAGCGTTCGATGAAGGGTCTCAAACAATGAGTAAAGAACGTAACATGCAGCTGGCACAACGCCAAGAGAAGTTTATACGTGATTTAAAAAATGCTTTAGCACGTATAGAAAATAAAACTTACGGAGTGTGTAGAGTATTAGGGAAATTAATTTCAAAAGAACGTTTAAAACTTGTACCTCATGCTACGTTAAGTATAGAGGCTAAAAACTTACAAAAATAAATATAGAAACGCTCCTTGTAAGGGGCGTTTTTTTTACCAATAAAGGTCGTTATGAAATATATAACACCACTTTTTTTGTTGTGTGTCTTATTGTCAAGCGCACAAAAAAATATTGAGAAAACCTTTGTGTTAAATAAGGGTGTTTCAGCAGTTGTGTTTGATTTAGAGCATGTGTTTTCAATAAAGTTGAAAAGCTCAAAAAAACCAGGTATCACACTTAAAGCTATTAGTGAAGGTGAGTATGCAAATCATTTCGTCATTACTGAAGATGTCACTGATGGTATTATGACTATTTCTGGTAGCATAGCTTTTACATTTCCTAACAATCAAGATAAACTCAGTGCACATAAAGTACACGCAATAACAATTGAAATAACGGTTCCAGAAAGTTTAAAAATAACTGTGAATAGTGGTATAGGTAATCTTGATGCTAAAGGGTATTACAAGCAGTTAACTACCAATTTCTTGTCAGGAAACAGTTGGTTGCATAACGTGTCAGGGAGTTTACAAATACAAACAGTGAGCGGAAATATTAATTTAGTAGCAAAAGAAGGGCGTGTTATTTTTGAAACAAAAACAGGTGTAGTTGCTAAGGAGCAATTGGTTAATGGTCCCTCTGTGTTTAAATTAAAAACTATTAAAGGAAATATAAACATAGAGCAATCAAATTAATATTTTATTACTTTAGCGCTCGTTAAAAAACATATACCCATAATCAACAAATGAATTTAAAAAAATCAATTGCGTTTATTGCTCTAATTTTGGTTATAGATCAATTAGTAAAATTATATATAAAGTCAAATTTTAGTTTAGGAGAGTATATCAATGTGTTCGGTTTACGTTGGTTTGAAATCCGATTTGTTGAAAACCCAGGTATGGCATGGGGAAGTAAGTTAAGTGACTTCTTGCCTATTAGTGAGCCATTTGCTAAAGTTTTTTTAACATCTTTTAGGTTAGTTGCTATTGGTTTTATTGGGTATTGGCTAGTTAGCTCAATAAAAAAAGAGGCACCTAACTTATTAATAGTATCAATAGCATTGATTTTTGCTGGAGCCTTTGGGAATAATATAGATTCATTGTTTTATGGGCTTATGTTTGATTCAGGGACTGTGTTTAATCCTCAATATAATGATTGGATTGGTTATGCTGGTGTATCACAATTGAATGGCGAAGGGTATAGTGGCATGATGCAAGGTTGTGTGGTAGATATGTTACGTTTTCCATTCACGTCATGGACATGGCCAGAATGGTTGCCAGTTGTTGGAGGAAACCATATTACTTTTTTTGACCCAGTATTTAATATAGCAGATATGGCTATTAGTACAGGTGTTGGGATTTTGTTGGTGTTTAATAAAAAAGTTTTCCCACAGCCAAATCAGGCTTAAAATGTATAGACTTTGTCAGGGGTTATGCAGTAATTGAGTTTTATATCATCTGCGCCCACATCATTTATAGGTGCTGAGGCTTTAAAAAATGATAAGCCAATTTTAATAGTGTCAGAACTACACTTCTTTAACATTCTATCGTAAAACCCTTTTCCGTAACCTACCCTATTGCCTTTTTCGTCAAACGCTAACAATGGTATAAACACAATGTTTAGCTTGGTGTTTGGAACTTCAATGCCATCAATAGGTTCAGGTATATTGTAGTTGTTTTTTTTAATTTTTGTGTTATCAGTAAGTAAAAAATGTGTCATTTCATAAGTGTTAAAATCACTTTTTGAAATAACTACTTCTTTATCTTTAGCGTGTAAAATGTGTAAAATGTACTCAGTTTGTATTTCTTTTTGCTCTTCAATAGTTAAAAACAAATGATAATAAAGATGTTCCCAAATTGGCAGGTGAAGTAATTGGTTAGCAATTTTCATACTCCAATCATCAATTTGAGTAGTTGTAAGTGCAGCACGTTTTGCTTTATAATATGTTCGGAGTTCTTTTTTAAACAAGGTGTAGTTTGTTTTATAAGATTAAAAAAACCCTCCATGAATATTATGAAGGGTTTTTGATATCTGAATTAAAAAAATGATTACTTTTTAGAATCCTCAACTTTTTTAGATGCTTCCTCTTCTTCTTTTGTTGCTTTTTTAAACTCCTTAATTCCGCCACCAAGCCCTTTCATTAATTCTGGTATTTTTTTACCGCCAAAAAGTAGTAATATTACTACACCAATAACAATCCATTGCCATGGGCCTACAAATCCTAGAAATACATTTAATGAAATCATAATTATAATAAATTTTGTACAACAAATTTAATAAGAAAAGTTGAAAACAAGCGTTTAAAACTTAAATTTAGTGTTGCAAGAAGTATATTTGTACAATTATGACAAGTAAAAAGAAAAAAATCAAACAAAAACTACTGAGCAGATACCGTTTAGTTATTTTGAACGACAATACTTTTGAGGAAAAAATATCGTTTAATTTGTCACGGTTAAATGTGTTTGTGTTCACAGGATTTTCTATAATAGCACTTATTGCGTTGACTACAATGTTAATTGCCTTTACCCCCTTACGTGAATATATACCTGGTTATTCATCAACTGCATTGAAGAAAAAAGCTTTTTTGTTAACTCATAAAGCAGACTCATTAACACTTGCTTTAGAGGTAAATAAAAAGCAATTAAATAGTATTAGAAAGGTGTTGGTAGGAGATGTTTTTCCGTCAGACACTCTAGCAATAAGTACTGGTACAGCGGCGGTAAAATTTGAAGCAGTTCCTACAAGTACTCAGGATTCTTTATTGCGAAGTGATGTTGAACGTGAAGACAAGTATAATTTATTAGAAGAAGATGATATACGGGAAAATTTTGTTTTGTTTCCGCCTGTAAAAGGAAGTATTTCTGAAGGGTTTCATCAGGATACGAAGCATTTTGCTGTAGATGTTGTTGTGGCTTCTGGTACTCCTGTAAAATCAGTTGCAGATGGGCGTGTTATTTTTGCTGAGTGGACAATTGAAACAGGTTATGTGTTGATTATTGATCATGGAAATCAACTTTTATCAGTTTATAAGCACAACTCGGCTATAAATAAATCACAAGGTGATTTCGTAAAAACAGGAGAAGTCATTTCTTTTTCTGGATCAGATGGCGAGTTGAGTACAGGACCGCATTTACATTTTGAATTATGGAGTAAGGGGTATCCTCTTGATCCTACTAACTTTATTGCTTTTTAACATGTCATTAAAATCCTTATTAGCATTACCTTTTGCGCTAAAAATAAAAAAAGGAATAGATAAATGGGCAGCAAACCCAATTACAACTCAAGAACGTGTATTTCAAGAGCTGATAAATACAGCTGTTTCTACTGAATTTGGGAAAGACCATAATTTTGAAAGTATTAATAATCATGATGATTTTGTTAAACAAGTTCCAGTTAGAGATTATGAGCAATTAAGGTCATATATTGATAAAGTAGTTGCAGGAAAAGAAAACATTCTTTGGCCAAATAAACCATTGTATTTTGCTAAAACATCCGGGACTACCTCTGGAGCAAAATATATTCCGATTACCAAAGAATCTATGCCAACGCATATTACAAATGCAAGAAATGCAATTATGTGTTATATAGCAGAAACTAAAAACACAAAATTTGTAGATGGTAAAATGATTTTCTTACAAGGCAGCCCAATTCTTTCAGAACAAAATGGGGTTAACTTGGGACGTTTATCAGGGATTGTAGCGCACTATGTTCCTAAATATTTATTAAAAAACCGCTTACCGAGCTGGGAGACAAATTGTATTGAAGATTGGGAAACTAAGGTAAATGCTATTGTAGAAGAAACTGTTTCTGAAAACATGTCTGTCATTTCTGGAATTCCATCATGGGTGCAAATGTATTTTGAAAAATTAGTAGAGAAAACTCAAAAGCCAGTAGGAGATCTTTTTAAAAACTTTAATTTGTTTATATACGGAGGTGTAAACTATGAGCCGTATAGGAATAAATTTGAAAACCTGATTGGGAGAAAAGTAGATAGTATAGAGTTGTATCCAGCTTCTGAGGGGTTTTTTGCATTCCAAGATTCTCAGAATGAAAAAGGGATGTTGTTACAGTTAAATTCTGGAATTTTTTACGAGTTCATAAAAGTTGTAGATTTTTCTGATGATACACCTGAAAGAATACCCTTAAAAGATGTTGAGGTTGGGGTCAATTATGTAATGGTTATTTCTACTTCTGCAGGATTGTGGGGGTATAATATAGGTGATACCGTTCAGTTCACATCAACAAGTCCGTATAGAATTATTGTGTCAGGGCGTATAAAACACTTTATTTCTGCTTTTGGAGAGCATGTTATAGGGAAAGAAGTTGAACAAGCTTTACAAGATGCGGTTGAAGGTACAGACGTAAGAATTAACGAATTTACTGTAGCGCCACAAATAACGCCAAAGGATGGACTACCATACCATGAATGGTTTATAGAGTTTGAAAATGAGCCAAATGATATGTCAGTATTTTCTAATAAAATCGACATGGCATTGCAACAGCAAAACGCCTATTACTTTGATTTAATTGATGGGAAAGTTTTACGCCCTCTGGTGATAACTAAAATAACAACTAACGGTTTTCAAAACTACATGAAGTCTATTGGTAAATTAGGTGGGCAAAATAAGTTGCCAAGGCTGTCTGACAATAGGGGCATTGCAGATAAATTGTCTAAATTCTGCATTTAACAATGGAAAGCTTATATTTGTTTACAATTATCAAATATGAGTACCACAAAACAAGAAATAATAAGAACTAGAGCGCAAGAGAGTTCAAATGCAATAGAGCGTTTGTATGTTACAATGCGTCACTTATTTAATAGAGGGTTTTATAAGCCAATGGGAGTTTCAGGGGAAACCTTACGTGAAGCGTTATTGCAGCTAAGACCTGAGATTTATGGATCTATAGCAGAAGAGAAAGTTGAGCTAAACGGTCTAAAATATGTTATTGATAGACTGCCAATAGGAATTGAGGAATGTAAATACATAAATTTAACCTCAGACGAAGGATATTCTAAATCACATTTTGAGGTTATCATACCGTCTAAGAGAAGAAGAAATTGCTACAGAATTGATGCTGAGCAAATGAATATTGAAATTACTAGAGGTCGCTCAGAAATATACGATATTCTTACCCATTTGACATTTCTGTTTTTAGAGTCACAAAAAATAATGAAGAGAGTTGTTATAGGTGATAATGGGGAGCTTAAGCGCGATTGGTTAAAGCTAGAAAAAGCTGTAAATAGTTCCAAAAAACTGACTATAAAAGAAAAAGAAATAGCACTTACACATACAGCAAATATTTTAGGAAGAACGTTTGCAGAGGTTTCAAATATTTATGAAGATTATGCAACGGTCAAAAATCCTGACCGTTTTTTAAGCCTTATTTATTGGTTAGGAAAGCTAGCAATAGAAGAGGAAACAGGAGGGAAGAAACGAGTAGTTACATTTACACCTGTATTAAGAGAGCGAATTGGGCATCATATTCATGGTGAAGTTTGGGCAAATAATATAAAGAAGGCATTATTAGAAAATGATTTGTTGAATAGGCCAATTCATATTATAAGCGCAAATATGCACAGTGTCATGAACACATTATTTGTGCCAATTGCTTTAAAAACAGAGTTGAAAAAATTATCAAGTTTTGAGGTTTATGAGGCGCTAAGTGAGGATAAAAACAGTGCTCTACGCAATAAGGTATCTAAAGTAGCGTTGAATAACGGAATGCAGTATTTAAAAGATGAGTCTGGTACAAATATCAATGTACAAATTTTTGATGTCTCAAAAATTGACGCGTCTAAAAATGAGGTAATTGTTGTAATGGATTATGCATTTGGTGAACAAGCGTATGAAACCATAGATGAGTTATTAAGGCCCTACAAACAAAACAATGAGTTAATTCGGTTAGATGTACAATCCTTATCGATAATGGGTAAGGCTGGGATTTTAGAAGGAGGAAAAGGTGATGTGATGATTCCTTCTGCTCATATTTTTGAGGGTACAGCAGATAATTATCCGTTTGAAAATGAGTTAACACTACAAGATTTCCAAGATGATGATATCAATGTTGTAGAAGGTACAATGATAACAGTTTTAGGAACATCATTACAAAACAAAGATATTTTAAAATTCTTTTACGAATCAACTTGGAATGTAATTGGTTTAGAAATGGAAGGTGCTCATTATCAAAAAGCAATTCAATCGGCTTCAAAAGTGAGAGGGAGTATTTCAAAAGATGTAAAAGTAAGGTATGCTTATTATGCGTCGGATAACCCTTTAGAAACAGGGAGTACATTAGCTTCTGGTGGGCTTGGAACTACAGGTGTTAAGCCAACCTATATTATTACACAAAACATTTTAAAACAAATATTAAAATAACTAATACATGAGTGACAAGAACTTAGATAAAAATTCAGAAGAAATAGATTTATTGCAGTTGTTTGGTTTTTTTGAAAGTAAACTTAAGAGCTTTTTTAGGTTAATTTTTAAAGGCTTTAGAATGGTTTTTGATATACTGATTGCTTTCTTGCAACTATTGCAACAGCATTTTATAAAAATGGGAATAGTGATGATTATAGCTTTTGGGGTTGGTTATGTGTCTGATATGTATAAGCCAAAAGTCTTTACCTCTAAAATGATTGTAAAACCATTATTTGATAGTAAATATCAGTTGGTTACAAATATTAAATATTACAATGAATTGGTTAAGAACAAGAAGTATGATAAGTTGTCAGGTATATTTAATTTAAATCAGGTAGAAGCAGAAAGTTTGCGTGGTTTTGAAATTAAAGACGGGCCTGAAAGTGAAAAAGAGAAAACAAGATTGTATAACCAATTTATGAAATCTCTTGATTCTGCAGCTGCTGCAACGGTTAACTATGACAGATTTGTTGAAAATATCACGATATATGATGCGTCATTATATGAAATAGAAGTGAAATCTTCTATAAATGATGTGTTTGGAAAGTTGTCCAAAGGATTTAAAAATACATTTAAATCTAATAACTATTCAGAAGAAAACAAACGTAAAAAAGATACGTTGTTTAAGTTGCAAAAGGAGTCTATTGAAAAATCTTTACATGACATTGACGCTTTAAAAGAAGTGTATATTAAAGAATTATCGAAAGATAAAACTCAAAAAGTTGAGCTTTTTGGGTCAGCTGCGTTAAAATTGAGTGATGAGCAACAAGCTACAAAAGAGCTTGAAATGTTACAGCTGCAAATTGCTGAACAAAAAAAGCTAACAACATTGCAAAAAGAAGCCATTAAAGAAAATCAATTGTTTGAAGTAGTGTCGGACTTTCAGTTAATAGGTTCAGTAAACGGAGGTCTTTTTAGCAAAATGAAGCTTCTGTTTCCTGTGTTAGCTTTTCTGTTAATGATGATGTTAATTCTTGGAATTAAGTTAAATAATTATATTGCAAACTATAACAAGTAATATTGATTAATGAAAAGGATTTTAGTTACAGGGGGAGCGGGGTTTATTGGTTCTAATTTTATAGAACATTTACTGAAGGATGATACGGTACACATCTATAATTTAGATAAGTTAACTTATGCAGGTAATTTAGATAATTTAAAATCAATAGAAAATCATGAACGTTATCATTTTATTCAAGGGGATATTTGTGATAGGACTTTAGTTGAATCATTGTTTGTTAAACACAAGATTACAGATGTAATTCATTTTGCAGCAGAATCTCATGTTGACAACTCTATTAAGAACCCCGGAGCATTTATTGAAACAAATATTGTAGGAAGTTTTAACTTGTTAGATGTAGCCTATAAAACATGGATGGATGCGCCAAACAAAGTGAAATCCGCTTACGGGAACTCAAGGTTTCTACACGTGTCTACTGATGAGGTGTATGGAACATTAGGGGAAGAAGGTTTATTCTCAGAAACTACACCATATGCGCCTAATAGTCCATATAGTGCTTCAAAGGCATCCTCTGATTTTATAGTGAGAAGTTATTTTCACACCTATGGAATGAATGTGGTCACTACGAATTGTTCTAATAACTATGGGCCAAATCAACATGATGAAAAATTGATTCCTACAATTATTAGAAAATGTTTATCTGAAGAGAATATACCAATTTATGGTGATGGTTTAAACATTCGTGATTGGTTGTATGTCCTGGACCATTGTAAAGGAATTGAATTAGCATTTAATACTGGAGTTTCTGGTGAAACATATAATATTGGAGGAAGAAATGAACGCACTAATATGTATATTGTAGATACAATTTGCGCGATTCTAGATGAACAGTCTCCTAGGAAAAATGGAGCGTCTTATAAAGAATTGAAAAGTTTTGTTGAAGACAGAGCTGGTCATGATTTCAGATATGCTATTGATGCGTCTAAAATAGAAGATGAATTAGGTTGGAAAGCTGATGAAAATTTTGAAACTGGTATTCTGAAAACAATAACTTGGTATATCAATAAATACAATAAGTAATGAAAGGGATAATTTTAGCAGGAGGATCTGGTACTCGTTTACATCCATTGACGCTTTCAGTAAGCAAACAGTTGATGCCTATTTTTGATAAGCCGATGATATATTATCCATTATCAACATTGATAGATTCTGGTATTCGAGAAATATTAATCATTTCTACCCCCCAAGATTTACCATTGTTTGAAAAATTATTAGGTGATGGTTCAAAGCTAGGGTGTCAGTTCGAGTATGCCGTACAAGAAGAACCAAATGGTCTTGCAGAAGCATTTATTATTGGAGCAGACTTTATAGGTGATGATAAAGTAGCTTTAGTTTTAGGGGATAATATATTTTACGGAACAGGTTTAGGAGATTTGTTAGAGGCTAATAACAACCCAAATGGAGGTATTGTATATGCGTATCATGTACATGACCCTGAACGTTATGGTGTTGTTGATTTTGACGACGATGGGACTGTAAAGTCAATTGAAGAAAAGCCTGAAAAACCAAAATCGAATTTCGCTGTGCCTGGTATTTATTTTTATGATAATGACGTTGTAGAAATAGCAAAAAATATCAAGCCAAGTCATAGAGGTGAGCTAGAAATAACTGATGTAAACAAGGAGTATTTAAAAAGAGGAAAATTGCAAGTCAGTATTTTAGACAAAGGTACTGCGTGGTTGGATACAGGAACGTTTACGTCATTAATGCAAGCATCACAATTTGTGCAAGTAATTGAAGAACGCCAAGGGTTGAAAATAGGTGCAATTGAAGAATCTGCGTATAGACAAGGATTTATATCAAAAGAAGAATTAAGGGCTTTAGCTACGCCACTATTGAAAAGTGGCTATGGTAAACATTTAATAAGCATTATTGACAACTAATGAATATAGTAGAAACAAAATTAAAAGGATGTTTCGTTATAGAACCACGGGTGTTTAATGATGAAAGAGGTTATTTTTTTGAAAGTTATAATAAAGCAACTTTTGATGAGGTAGTGGGTAGTGAAGTAAATTTTGTTCAAGATAATGAGTCGTATTCAACAAAAGGAGTGTTACGTGGTTTACATTTTCAAAAAGGAGAGTTTGCCCAAGCTAAGTTAGTGAGAGTGACTCAAGGTAAAGTATTGGATGTCGCTGTAGATTTACGACCAGATTCAGATACATTTTTGCAAGTAGAAACAGTGGTGCTCTCATCAGAAAATAAAAAGCAATTATTTGTGCCAAGAGGGTTTGCACACGGATTTATTGTGCTAAGTGATACTGTTGTGTTTAATTACAAATGTGATAATTCTTATAATAAAGCATCAGAAGGTGGAATTATTTATAATGACCCAACCTTAAATATAGATTGGATTTTAGACGCAAGCGAGTTTATTGTGTCAGAAAAAGATGAGGTATTACCAACTGTAAAACACCTTTTTAAGTGAAAAAGGTATTAGTAGCAGGAGCAAACGGACAGTTAGGGCAATGTTTGAAAGAACTTTCAGACAGTTACCCTTCAATAAATTTTACATTCACTAATTCAGAAGAACTTGATATCACTAATAAAGATGACGTTAGGTTGTTGTTTGAGCGTAAGGGTTTTGATTACTGTATAAATTGTGCTGCTTATACTGCAGTTGATAAAGCTGAAGAAGATAAAGATAAAGCGAGAGATGTTAATGTGAACGGCGTTATTAATTTAGCAGAGGCATGTAGTAAAAATGACACCACTTTAATCCATATCTCAACAGATTTTGTGTTTGATGGTAAAGCTGAAAAACCATATAATGAGACTGATAAAACAAATCCTTTATCAGTATATGGGAGAACTAAACTTGAAGGCGAACTAAAAATACAAAGTATTTTAAATAAATACTTTATAATCCGAACGTCGTGGTTATACTCAGAGTATGGTGCAAATTTTATGAAAACCATGCTTAAGTTGGGTAAAGAGCGAACAGAATTGAGTGTTGTTGGTGATCAGATTGGAACACCAACCTATGCAAAAGATTTGGCAGAAGTGTTGCTTAAAATAATTGTTGCCAATCAAAATAATTATGGTCTATACCATTATTCAAATAAAGGGATAGCAAGTTGGTATGACTTTGCTAAAGAAATATTTACTATTTCAAATTGTGCTATAAAATTAAATAAAATCACAACTTCGGAATACCCTACACCTGCTGTGAGACCACAGTACAGTGTTTTAAATAAAGATAAGGTGGTTAAGAACTTGACTATAACGATTCCTAATTGGGAACAAAGCCTTAAAAAAGCATTAGGTAATTTAAAAGATTAAGAAGATGAAGATCGCAATAATAGGTCTGGGTTATGTGGGGTTGCCATTAGCCGTAGAATTCGCAAAAAAATATGATACTTTAGGGTTTGACATCAATAACAATAGAATTGATGAATTAAACTCTGGTCATGATAGTACTTTGGAGGTTGCAGATGACAATCTAAAAGCAGCATTACATCTAGATAAAAGCAACGGATTAAAACTAAGTTGTAATGTAAACGACTTAAAATCTTGCACTGTATTTATTGTAACGGTCCCTACGCCAGTTGATAAAAACAACAGACCAGTGTTAACACCATTGGTTAAAGCATCAGAAATGATAGGACAGGTGTTAAAGAAAGATGATGTTGTAATTTATGAGTCTACAGTATATCCAGGAGTTACAGAAGATGAGTGTGTGCCCGTTTTGGAACGTATTAGTGGTTTGCAATTTAATAAAGATTTTTATGCAGGCTATTCGCCAGAACGTATAAATCCAGGAGATAAAAAACATACAGTTACTAAAATTAAAAAAGTAACTTCAGGTTCCACTCCAGAAATAGGGAGGAAAGTAGACAAGCTCTATAATTCAATTATTACAGCAGGAACACATTTGGCACCTACTATTAAAGTAGCAGAAGCGGCAAAAGTAATTGAAAATGCACAACGCGATATTAACATCGCTTTTGTAAATGAACTGGCAAAAATATTTAATAAGCTTGATATAGATACACATGCGGTTTTAGAAGCAGCATCTACAAAATGGAATTTCTTACCGTTTAAGCCAGGTTTAGTAGGCGGACACTGTATAGGTGTTGACCCGTATTATTTAGCACAAAAAGCACAGGAGGCAGGTTATCATCCAGAAATCATTTTAGCAGGTAGACGTTTGAATGACAGCATGGGAGAATATGTGGCTACTGAAGTACTTAAATTAATGGTGCAAAATGAATTACCAGTAAAGAATGCCAAAGTATTGATGTTAGGAATTACCTTTAAAGAAAATTGTCCTGACATAAGAAACACTAAAGCCATAGATGTGTATCGTAATTTAACATCATTTCATATGGATGTTGATGTGTATGATCCTTGGGCATCTTCAGATGAAGTGATGCATGAATATGGTATTTCGACAATTACGGAACTTGCGGATACATATGATGCCATTGTGCATACTGTTGCTCATGATGAATTTAAAAGTTTAGACTTTGAAAGAATCAGAAAAGAAAAATCAGTAGTTTATGACGTTAAGGGAAATTTAACAAGTACAGTATCTGATAAACGTTTGTAATTATGTTTGAACAACAATACCATCATAAAGAGTTATCTCAATACACCTTTTTAGTTACTGGAGGAGCAGGGTTTATAGGGTCTAATTTAGTTGAATACCTATTACAATACCAAGTAAAAAAAGTAGTAATACTAGACAATTTTGCAACTGGTCATATGAAGAATATTGAAAATTTACTTCTAGATGAACGTTGTGAGTTGATAGAAGGAGATATACGTGATTTAGAGGTCTGCCAAAACGCAATGATTGGTGTGGATTATGTGTTGCATCAAGCAGCGTTAGGGTCGGTACCACGTTCTATAAACAATCCAATAACTTCTAATGAGGTGAATGTTTCAGGGTTTTTAAATATGTTAGTAGCCGCTAAAGAGTCTAGCTCTGTAAAAAGAGTAGTTTATGCAGCAAGTTCATCAACTTATGGTGATCATCCAGGGTTACCAAAAGTAGAAGATACAATCGGGAAACCATTGTCGCCTTATGCCGTTACAAAATATGTGAACGAATTGTATGCTGATGTGTTTTATAAAACATACGGATTAGAAACTATAGGTTTGCGTTATTTTAATGTATTTGGACCAAAACAAGATCCAGATGGCGCTTATGCCGCGGTAATACCTAAATTTATTGGGCAGTTCTTAAACAATGAAGATCTTATAATCAATGGTGATGGAGAACATTCAAGAGATTTTACATTTATTGAAAATGTAGTACAAGCCAATATCAAAGCAGCATTGTCAGAAAATAAAGAATCTGTTAATCAAGTGTACAATGTAGCATTCGGAGAAAACACAAGTTTAAATCAATTAGTAGAAGCTATAACGAATAGCTTAAAGGACTTAAACAGTGATCCAATTGTATCAAAAATGACATATGGGCCAGATAGAGCAGGGGATGTAAAACATTCTTTAGCAGATATTTCTAAAGCGAATAAACAAATTGGCTATAAACCATTATATTCATTTGCTGAAGGGATTAAACAAACTGTAGTTTGGTATAAAGAGAAGTTGAAAAAATGATAAATTACCCAATAAAATTCCATCCTATCTTAAAGGAGAAAATCTGGGGAGGGGATAAATTAAAGTCATTATTAAATAAAAAATCAGATGCTACATCCCTAGGAGAAAGTTGGGAGATTTCTGGTGTAGAAGATAATATATCAATTGTAAGTAACGGGGTTTATATAAATCAATCCTTAATTGATCTAATAAAAAATTATAAAGGGTCTTTTTTAGGTCAAAAGATATATGATAAATTCGGAGAAAGGTTTCCTTTATTAATTAAGTTTATTGATGCGAAGGATGATTTGTCAGTTCAGTTGCATCCAAATGATGAATTAGCAAAAGAGAGACATAACTCTTTTGGTAAATCTGAAATGTGGCATATTGTTCAAGCCGACAAAAATTCAAAATTAATTGTTGGATTTAATACAGTAGTAGATAAGAGAATTTATAGTGAAGCAATAGAAAAAGGGGATATTGTAAGTCTGCTTAATTTTGTTAAAGTAGATAAACGGGATAGTTTTTTTATAAATTCAGGAACAGTTCATGCAATTGGAGCTGGTATTCTTTTAGCCGAAATACAGCAAACATCAGATATAACTTATAGGGTGTTTGATTGGAAAAGAAAAGGGTTTAATGGAAAGGAAAGAGAGCTCCATACAGGTTTAGCGTATAAGGCAATAAATTATAACTCTAAAGATCATCAAAAGTTATCATATGATAATTTAAATACGCCAAGTAATATTATAACTAATAAATTTTTTACAACAAATTACATTTCTATAAAAACGAATTTAACTAGAGTAATTAATCAAGATTCATTCAAAATTTATATGTGTGTTCAAGGTAGTGGAGTCGTAATAATTGATGATTTTATTGCTTCAATATCATGTGGTGAAACGGTTTTAATTCCTGCGAAGTGTAAAGAACTAATGTTAAAAGGAGAAGAATTTGAGCTATTGGAAATCTACTTGGATTGTAGTAAGTTATAGCTTTAAAATCATAATTGTAGGTAAGGTTTTAAAAAAAATGTAAATTTGTATCTGCCCTAAATCAAAAATATAATTCATGCTAAATTTAAAAGGAAAATCAATTTTAATAACTGGTGGTACAGGTTCTTTAGGAAAA
>JBMZDR010000019.1:0-39076 GCA_049614485.1 Flavobacteriaceae bacterium | reverse complement strand
TTGACTACAATAAATTGAATTTCGGTTGATATTGAATTGTTATACACATCCCAAGCCTTAACTGTTAATGTATGTAAACCTGACTCCAAGTCTTTATACTGGTACTTTACTTTTCCCTTTGTGAAGTCATCTGGCTCGGTTTCATAATAATCATTTAATACTTGCGGGTTGGATTCATCGCCATCTAATATAGCTGTGATATCATGGCCAATTCCACTTGCCGTGTTTATACCATTATCATCTGACAGTTTCAATAATAAAAAAGGAGATTCATTGGTTGTACCCCCAGACACAAAACTTTCATCATTCATAAAAGCCTCTATCATAGGTGGTAAATCGTCAGCAGGGGCTGCAGAATTAATACCCCCTACCTTAATAGCTGCATTAAACCCATTTTGATCTTCTAGGGCATTATCTTTTTTAGCGTAAAAACTTACACGACCCTCCCCTAATGGAATTAAGATATCTCTTGGCACTACAAAATTGAATTCAAACTCACCGTTTTGCACTGTAGCCTGACCTCTAAAGATTATCTCTCCTAAGGTTTCATAATCTAACAGTAGTAACCCTGAACTATTTGACGTTCCATCATTACCCAGAGTTGTTCTATTTTGTTTTTTATCATAAATTACTGTTGACAGCTTACCATTGTAAGTTGTTAAAACTTGCCCAGCTGCATCAACCACTTCTCCAGTTAAAGTTACTCTCCCCAATGCCTCTAGTGCTGGTACTGAAGGATCCGAAACAGGCACTCCGTTTATTTTTGTCAGTTTAATATCAGGTTTTGGAATAGCTAATTTTAATGCCGGATCACCAACATAAAACACAACCCTCTTCAATGTACTACTAACATCGTTTTTCGTTAAACGCAACGCCTCAGCTATAGACACGTAACCTGTATCATTAAAGTCAAATAAGTATTTTGCAAATTCTTTATTTATAAACTCTCCTGTGCTTGCAAATATTTCTCTAGTTGTGGTTACTAAGGAAATTGCGCCTCCTTGCGGATTCCAATATGTTATTTCTCCAGCTGTTGTTCTGAACGGGTTATCAAAACGTGTAAACTCACACGTTATCGTTACAAACAAGTTATACCTACAGATGTTTTTTAAATCTTCTGCATCATTTTTTTGAAACAAACGCTCATGAGCCAAACCGTCTTCACCACCATGTCCAAAATAATTAACAACCAAACTTCCAAGCTGTATATTATTTAGCAAAGCTTCTGTTACTTTCGGGTACAACTCCCCTCCCGCAGATGTTTCTTGTGTAAAGGCATCAGAGTGCAACTTAACCATATTAATAAAGGGTCTCTCAGTTACAATGTCATCTGCTAAATCGTTTAAATCATTTTGCAGCTCAAATTCCCAATCTTCATCAACATCATCGGAAAGTATTGTCATTCTGTTTCTCCACGCCCCATAGGATCCTTGCTGATAATATTGTTCAACCTTAGTAACCATCTCATTAGCTTGCTTATTATTGTTTGCTAATATTCTTCCAACCGCTATGTCTAACCTATCACCAAAGCCCATTTGTCCTTCACTAGCATCCATCATTCCAAAATAATCATCAGACATAAATGAAGAAATCAGACTAAAACTTGGCACTGTGTGAAATGTAGGTACATGATTAGCATTGTTTGGAATTCTGTTTTTCATATCAAACGAAGCATCACCAAATAAACACAAATACTTAAGTTTATCTGTTGTTCCGTTTTGATAAATATAGCGCACAAAATTCCTGATAGCACCTATATCCTGATTACCTGTATTAAACTCGGCATATATTTCATCTAAAGTCACTACTCGTGTCCTTAGCCCTTGAGCTTGAGCATTGATTTGGGCAAGTCGTTCAGCTTGACTCTTAAATTTTGTTGGTGTAACAACTAAGTAATCAATATCTTCTTGCACACCGGACGCGTTTAAAAAAATAGTTCCTTTTAAATTTGAATTAGCAACAGCGGTAGAGCTTTCTTTTGACGGTGTATAAAAATCTGTTTCCACTAACGCTACATAATTACGGGCTTCTCCTAAATCTGCTTTAAACGAAAATAAGCTAGCGTTAGTGTTTGTTTTAGATGTGACATTAAACATATCCGTTACATCCCAAACTTCTGATATTGTTTCAGCATCACTAATTTGGTATTCACCTACACCCGTAATGAACGCGACTTCATTTTTCTTAAACGAAAATTGCTTTCCTAATGATTTTAAAAACGATGTACCTTCTATTGAAATATAATCTAAAAAAGCGTTTGCAGATGGGTTTCCAGAATTATTATAATTCAAACCAACTCTTAAGTTAGTATCAGCCACAGTCGTATTACCTTGATAAAAATCCTCCGTTGCCAAATTAGCAAAGGTAATTACTGGAAACGTAAAATTATCAACAGTTGCTCCGTTTAGAGTAACATTCATGTACGTGACATTTGCTGATGTAGCAGCCGCATACACTTTTAACCTAACCGGCTGAGTAACATCCAATTTTGGAAAGTCGAAATCAAATACCTGACTGGGATTAAAATCAAACCTGTCTCCAAACCAACGTCTTCCTAAACGAACAAGATTTTCTTCATCAACTTCATGGAATTGGTATTCATCAAAATCAGTAATCACATTTGTGGCAGCTGCCGTAGGCTCAACCATTGATTGAATTCGTTTACCGTTTTGACTGCTTACATTAATATAGTAATAGGTTTTATCTGCATAAGGGTTTATATGTGATTTGTTATCTTCACTCCACCCTTTAGCACTTAGCCCATAAAATAACATGTAATCGCCACTATCAAAAACGCCATCTGTTTCACCAACAAATTTCACAGCGTTTTCTGTAACATCAATTTCATTAGCTGCAGAATTAATTAACGGAATTGATCTACCTCCATTTCCAAACAAACGAATATTCTGAGGGTTTACAGTATTAACATTAATACCTAAACTAGAAAAAAACGAACGATTCATTTTATACACACCATCTTTTTCAATATAAAACTTATACCATTCGCCATTAGCCATTTCTGAATTTGACACCGCCATGGAAGATAAAAAACCACCTATACGTTGGTTGTTTTGTGTAAAATTAACACGCAACATTGTTATTTTTTTATAGCGGCCATTGACTTTAACAATTGGGTTAAACTCAACATAAGCTCCTAAAACCCCTCTAGCGTTTGTTGAAACAACTTTAAAATTTAAATCTTCAGAAATAGCATTAAGATCATACCCTGACAACTGTGACACATTAACATCAGCATATTGGGTATCAAGAATTTCAAAACCTGGGTTATTCAATTGAAGCTTTATATTTTTAGCATACACTGCAGATTTCTGATCAATATCATATTCAAAGTTTTCAAGTTGAAAACCATGAACAGAAATAGATTGCTCATCTGAGACACGTAATTCTATACTATCTTGCCAATTAACAACAAAATCCTTTTGTTGTGCAAAAGTTAAAACAGAAACTAAACTTACTATAAAAATTGTCAGATTAAATTTTAAATTCATAATGCTAAAACGTATGTAAACCACTTTTAGTGTGTTTTTCTTTTTTTTTCAAAAGTAAACAATATATTTGTCTTATCTGTCGTTATTAAGACAACAGAGCTTTTATCAAAAAAAAGCTTTTTTTTTACAAAGTATTGCATTATAATGTATATTTATTATATTGCGGACTAGAATCATCTGTGAATATAAGTTATGAACATGAGAAAACATTTTGCCCTAAAAATTTTAGTTATCCTAACTGTTTTTGCTACAACTAGTTGTAAGAAAGGAAACAAAGGAGGATCAAGAGCTACTGGTTGGAAAATAAACTCCAAAGAAGGTGGTTTTCAGTACAACACAAAATATCAGGAACAGGAAACTGCACCAGGAGTTGTCTTTATTGAAGGTGGTACATTTACAAAAGGACAAGTAAATGATGACCCAATGCACGATTGGAACAACGCTCCAAATCAGCAACACGTTCAATCTTTTTACATGGATGAAACTGAGGTTACAAACATCATGTATATGGAATACTTAGACTGGACTAAGAAAGTATATCCGCCAGAAAATGAAAACTTCACAAAAATATATGATGGTGTTGTACCAGATACTTTAGTTTGGAGAAACAGATTAGGGTACAACGAAGTAATGACGAACAATTACTTACGTCACCCAGCATACCAAAACTACCCAGTAGTAGGAGTTAGCTGGATTCAAGCAAACCAATTTTGCGTATGGAGAACTGACCGTGTAAACGAAGATGCTCTTGAGAAAAATGGCTACTTAAAAGAGGATGCTAAAATAACTGATGTAACTGCAGATAGCAACTTTAGCACTAACACATACATTATTTCCCCAACCTCTACCTACGGAGGAAATGAAGACATTTTAAATGGCGGAAAAAAGAAAAGTAAAAACCCTCAGACTAATGCAGACGGTGAAGAAATTAACATCTACGCAACAAGATCAACAGGGATATTACAACCTGGATACAGACTACCAACTGAAGCGGAATGGGAATTTGCTGCATTAGGAATGTCTGAAATCAGAAGCTACAACGTACATAGAGGTAGAAAAAAATACCCATGGAGTGGACAATATACAAGATCAGGAAAAAGAGTAACTAGAGGTGATCATAACGCCAACTTTAAACAAGGAGATGGAGATTATGGTGGTATTGCTGGTTGGTCTGACGATGGCGCAGATATTACTGCAGAAGTAATGTCATATGACCCTAATGATTTTGGATTATACGACATGGCAGGTAACGTTGCCGAATGGGTTGCTGATGTTTACAGACCTATTGTTGATGACGAAGTAAGTGATTTTAATTACTATAGAGGAAACGTATACACGAAAAACAAAATAGGAGATGACGGAAAAGTTGCTATTGTAACTACTGACTCTATAGGATATGACACTCTTGCAAACGGTAAAGTTATCGCTACAACACTGCCTGGACAAATTGCTCAAGTACCAGTTGACGACAACGAAACATACTTAAGAACAAACTTCAATAAGGCCGACAACATCAACTATAGAGATGGAGATAAAGCATCAAGCAGATACTTCTCTGCCGGCGGAAATGATGAAGGCGATTCAGAAGAAGCTAATAAAGGAGATGAATCAAGAAAGATGTACAACTCTCCAAAGCACTCTGTTACTGCAGATTCTACCGGAGTAATGAACAAAGTATATGACAACTCTTCAAAAAGAACATCTTTAGTAAACGACGAAGTTCGCGTGTACAAAGGAGGATCATGGAAAGATAGAGAATACTGGTTAGACCCAGCACAAAGAAGATTCTACCCTGAGGCTATGGCTACAGATTATATCGGATTCAGATGTGCAATGTCAAGAGTAGGAGCAAAATCAAAAGGAAAAGGAAACAGAAAATCACCAAGATAATATCTAGATTTTCTCACAATAACTACAAAAAAAGCTCTAATTTTATTAGAGCTTTTTTTATGAAAATTTATAACACATGAGCATCTCTGAACTATACGAAATATTCCAAAAATGTACAGGAGTGAGTACTGACACTAGAACTCTATTGCCAAACAATTTATTTATCGCCTTAAGCGGCGACAATTTTAACGGAAATAAATTTGCAGAACAAGCACTAAGTAAAGGCGCGACTTACGCCATTATAGATGACGAAAACTACCAAACCAAAAACACCATACTTGTAGAAAACACCTTAAAAACACTACAAAACCTTGCCAACCACCACAGAAAAAAATTAAACATACCTATTATCGCTTTAACAGGAAGCAATGGAAAAACCACAACCAAAGAGCTGATCAATGCCGTATTATCAAAAAAATACAAAACCACAGCAACACTAGGAAACCTAAACAACCATATTGGTGTTCCCTTGACATTATTATCAATGAACACAGATACACAAATTGGCATCATTGAAATGGGCGCTAATCACTTTCACGAAATCGAACTACTAGCAAACATAACACAGCCAGATTATGGCTACATCACTAACTTTGGTAAAGCACACCTTGAGGGTTTTGGAAGTTTAGAAGGCGTAGTAAAAGCCAAAAGCGAACTATATGATTACTTAAGACAAAATAACAAACTAGCTTTTGTAAACAGCGACAACGACAAACAAGTTAACCAATCAGAACACATAAAGAAGTACACTTTTTCACAAAGTAAAAAAAGCAACACAGAAGTAGTGTTTTTAGAAGCAAACCCATTTGTAACAACCAACTACAAAAAACAGACAATAAAAAGCAATTTGATTGGCCAATACAACTTCACTAACATTGCAGCAGCTATAACCATTGGAGAGCACTTTAAGGTTGAAACAAAAGCTATTATTAGCGCAATAGAAAGCTACCACCCCACTAACAACAGATCACAGATCATACAAAAAAACTCTAATGAAATAATTTTAGACGCCTATAATGCCAACCCAACAAGCATGAAAGCTGCGCTAGAAAACTTTAATCAATTAAGCGCTGACAATAAAGTATTGTTTATCGGAGATATGTTTGAACTAGGCAAAACAAGCGAGAAAGAACACCAGCTTATCGTAGACTATATAGAAAACATGTCACTAAAAAAATGCTATATACTAGGCGAACATTTCTATAAAACAAAACATTCAAAAAAAATACATCCATACTTAAATTTCAACACCCTTAAAGATGACTTTTTAGATAAAATAGACAATTGTACTATTTTAATAAAAGGATCAAGAGGAATGGCTCTGGAGCGTATTATAGACCTGCTATAATTAAACACAAAAAAAGCGTTACAATTATGTAACGCTTTTTTTATGGTGGGTGATGAGGGATTCGAACCCCCGACCCCCTCGGTGTAAACGAGGTGCTCTGAACCAACTGAGCTAATTGCCCTAATAACTGATTGCGGGTGCAAATATAACACCTATTTTTAAGTCTGCAAACATTTTTTATATGAATTTTTAAAGAATTTCCGCAACCACAAAAGTGCTTCCGCCAACATAAATAACATCATTATCAACAGCTGATTCTTTTGCCGCAACAAACGCCTCATTTACAGAACTGTAACAACAACCTGTAAGATTCTGTTTTTGAGCATTCGTATATAAATCAAAGGCTGATAGTGCACGTAAATTGTTTGGGGCACAAAAATAATAGGTTGCGTTTTTTGGCAAAAGCTTAAGTATAGAATCTAAATCTTTGTCAGAAACCATCCCGAACACTATATGCAATCTATTAAACGACTCAGATAATACCTGCGCTATAGTTACAGACAAACCTTCTTTATTATGGGCTGTATCACAAATAACTTTTGGAGCTTCTTGTAAAATTTGCCAACGTCCTTGCAAACCTGTGTTTTTAACAACATTTTTCAAACCATTACTAATGGCTTGCTCTGACAGCTTAAAGTCTTTAAGTTGACGTAGTGTTGCAAGTACACCTTTACAATTCTTAGCCTGATAGCTACCTAACAAATCAGTTTTATACTGTGTATTTATAGATTTATCAGCAAAAATAAGCTCTGATTCTTCCTTTTTAGCTTTATTGATAAATACAGGTGCTACCTCAGTTTGAAACTCACTAACAACAATTGATGTCTTTGGTTTTATTATCCCCGCTTTTTCTTTAGCTATACTCAGCATATCATTACCTAAAAAAGCTGTGTGATCAATACCAATGTTTGTAATTAACGACACTTCTGGTTTAATAATGTTTGTAGCATCTAGCCGTCCTCCAAGGCCAACTTCTATAATAGCTATATCAACTTGTTCATCAGCAAATGTCTTAAAAGCCAAACCAACTGTCATTTCAAAAAAAGATAACGCTTCAGCCTCAAAGAAAGATTTATTTTGAGAAACAAATTCTACAACCTTATCTTCAGAAATATCTGTCCCGTTAATTTTAATTCGCTCTCTAAAATCTTTTAAATGCGGTGACGTATATAAACCGACTTTATAACCAGCCTCTTGCAATACAGAAGACAACATATGGCTTGAAGACCCTTTACCATTAGTTCCTCCTACATGAATGCTTTTGAATTTTAAATGAGGATTATCAAGACGATTAACAAGTTTAACAATATTATTAAGATTAGCTTTATAAGCTGTTTTTCCAACTTTTTGATATGCAGGAAATTGACTGAATAACCAGTCTAATGTTTCTGTATACGTCATTTAGTGCAAACTAAAATTATATATAATCTTACCTATTTGCTTCTCTGGAGCATTTTCTGCTGCTTGCCATTTTGTTTTGAGCGCTGCTTTTTTAGCTTCAGCCAACAAACAACTTTCAGTTGTTGTACTTCCTTTTGCTCCTGGCGTAGCCTGAATAACCTTACCAGCTCTATCAACTTTGATTGACACAACAACCCTACCTTCTTTCTTACACGGATAATCTGGAATAGGCCTACGTAATGGCAACCTTCCAATTAAATCATAATTTCCCCCAGAACCATTACCAGGGTTGGTGTAATAATCTGGCGCATTAGGATCTCCATTTTCATGTCCTTTATCTCCAGCTTCATTGTCATCCCCTTCACTTCCAGAAGACGTTCCTTCTGCAGGAGGGCCATTTAAAACACTAGACAAAGCATCCTCAGTGGATTTATCTGGTTTTGGTGGAGCAGGTTCTTTAACAGGTTCCTCCTTAGGTGTTTCTTTAGGCTCTTCAACAGGCGTAACTTCTTTAGGCTGTTCTTTTGGGATTTCTTTTACTGGTGTCACAACAGGAACATCTTCAACAGTTTCTTCTGTAATCACATCTTCAACCACCTCCTCTACAACTTCTTCTACTGGCTCTTCTACAGGCTCTACAACTTCTTCAACGGGTTCTTCAGAAGTAATTTCCTCAACGGGTTGCGTTTTTAACTCTTCTAAAGGCTGATCATCACCTGATCCCATGTCCGTAGTTCCAAAATTAACCTCCATACCATATTCTTCAGGCGGATCTGGTGCAGATAAAATGACGTGAAAAAACATCCATAAAAATATAATGAATAACGACAATAGCGTAAGCATTGCCGCACGTCGTTCATTTTCATTTTTAATTATTTTTTTCATAGCTCTAAATTTTATTTTGAACGTACTGCTAGAGTAGACTTAATCTTGTTTCTATTTGCTATATCCATTACAAAAACGAAGTCTTTTAATTCAACCGTTTCATCAGAACGCAACACAATACTTGGTTTTTCTAAATCACCAATCTTGCTTAAAATATAATCCTCTAATTTATCTTTGGGTACGCGCTCAGTATCTACATAATACTCTAAATCTTTTGTGATATTAACAGACAAACTTTTAGATTGAGCAGTTTTCCCTCCAGATTTTGGCAACAATAAATCAATCGCGTTTGTAGACACCAATGTTGATGCAATCATAAAAAATATCAACAACAGGAATACAATATCCGTCATAGATGACATATTGAATTCTGGTGTTACTTTATTTCTTCCTCTAATATTCATAAGATAAGTTTAAGCAGGTTCGTTTAATAAATCGAAAAACTCTAAAGAATTCGCCTCCATAGTATAGATAATCTTATCTGTTTTTACTACCAAATGATTGTATGCCATATAAGCCACAATACCAACAACTAGCCCTGCCACAGTAGTGGTCATTGCTGTATACAACCCATCAGCTAATGTTTTTATATCAATATTACCACCAGAGTTAGCAATTTCAAATATAGAAATAATCATTCCAACAACTGTACCAAGAAATCCAATCATTGGCGCAACACCAGATATTGTTGCTAAGACACTTACATTTTTCTCTAACTTATAAATTTCTAATCTACCAGCATTTTCTATAGCCGTATGAATATCTTCTAAAGGCTTCCCTATACGAGAAATCCCTTTAGCAATTAATGCAGATACAGGCGATTTATCTTGTGCACATAATAAATTTGCACCTTCAATATTTCCGCTTGTAATATGATCTTTAATCTGATTCATGAAATTTACGTCTACTTTTGCTCCAGACTTAATAGCTAACAGACGCTCAAAATAGATATATAAGGCTACTGCCAATAACACGAATAACAAGCCAATAATTATTTGACCTCCAATTCCGCCTTCCATTATTAAATTGATGACAGAAAATTCTTTTTTAGAAATTACTTCTCCTTCTAAATTTGTTACTGCTTCTTGAGCTACTTCTTGAATAGTTAGCGACATATACTTCTATTTTATGTGATTATTATTATAGAAACGAAAATACAACTCCTAAATTGTTTCCTTGTGTTTTTTATTAAAAATATTGATTTTAAATGTATGACAAATTACATTCATATTTCTTAAAACTGTATTAAAAAAAAAAGAGCCATTCATAATGAATAGCTCTTTTTAATTTTATTTTGACATAGTAATTAGGCTCCCAATAGACCTCTAATAATTATAAAAGACACAGACCCTACAACAAACCCTATAAATGCTAACCATGTTATATTTTTAAAATACCAGAAGAAAGAAATTTTCTCCATACCCATTGCTACTACTCCTGCAGCAGAACCGATAATTAACATACTTCCACCAGTACCAGCTGAAAACGCAATAAAATGCCATAACGGATCATTTAATTCGTTTGAAAACATTCCTAAACTGGCAGCTACTAATGGCACATTATCAATTACTGCAGATCCAATACCAAGTAACATTACTACAACATCAGAATTTGGTATTGTTGTATTTAAACTCTCAGCGAAGTGAAATAACATTCCTAAGCTTTCTAGGGCAGCTACAGCCATTAAAATACCAAAGAAAAACAACACACTAGGCATTTCGATTTTAGACAACGATTTGTGCACAGGGCTATGATGCCCACTATCACCCACGTGATCTCCTAAAGAAGAAATGCTAAAATGTCTTGTACTAAATACTTCAGCAAAAGCACAAACAACTCCTAATGACAACATCATACCTACATACGGAGGCAAATGCGTAACCGTTTTAAATAACGGCACAAAAAGAATCATTCCTAAACCTAAATACAACATAACAGGGCTGTATTTTGTTTCGTGAATTTCTGCTGCATCTACTTCTATTTCACCCTCTAAATCACCTTTAAAAGGTTTCGTTAACGATGCTATAAACACAGGTACCACCATGCAAAGTAATGATGGAACAACTAGATACGTAATTAACATATCAGTAGATACTTTATTACCAATCCATAACATAGTTGTTGTAACATCACCAATCGGAGACCAAGCTCCACCGGCATTAGCTGCAATAATAATCATACCAGCAAACCAAATACGCGTTTCTTTCTTGTTAACTATTTTTTGTAATATGGTTAACAACACAATTGTTGCGGTTAAGTTGTCAATAATTGCAGAAAGAATAAATGCTAAAAACGCAAATATCCACAATAATTTTTTCTTATTTTTTGTTTTAATGTAACTTTTAAATGTCGAAAACCCATCAAAATGATCAATGATTTCTACAATAGTCATTGCCCCTAATAAGAAGAATAAAATCTCTGCAGTTTTACCTAAATGATGTAATAAGGTTTCCTGCATCAAATGTAATTTAGCTTCGTGATCCAAAGCTCCAAATGCGTCTAGGAGTTTATGTTGTCCTGAATCAAACCAATTTTGAAAGTCGTCAATTCCAAAGGCAATTGCAGCCCAGCATATGGCCATCATTATTAAAGCCGGTATAAGCTTATCAATTTTTAAATTGTGCTCAAGTGTAATTGCCAAGTACCCTAATACGAATACTATTACTATAAATATTTCCATCTTACTTAATTTACTATTTTTACTCTATGATTATAACAATTGTTTCAACGCAATTTCAAATGCAGTTTTACAGATTTCAGTTTTATTACTATTTTTATCATGCGTTTTAGTTAACGCATTTTTAATGATATTTGAAGTATCGTCAAATATTGATTTATCTTGCATTGGCTGTTCTACTCTAGCCTCCATTAAATATGCGAATACACGTGCAATACCACAATTAGAAATAAAATCTGGCAACAAACTTAAATGACTGTCAGCATACTCCATAATTGGACCAAAGAAAATTTCTTTATCGGCAAATGGCACATTTGCACCAGGAGAAATCACTTCTAAACCAGAATCAATCATTTGCTGCACCTGATCTTGAGATACTAATCGTGATGCTGCAGCTGGAACAAATATTTCTGCAGGTAATTGCCATATTTTTTCATTAATTTCAGCAAATGATATCATTTGATCTGACATTAATTTATTTCCATCTTTGTTTAAAAACAAGGCTCTCATTTCTTCCATAGAAAATCCTCCTTCATTAATCACCCCACCATCTCTATCAATAATACCTACAACTTTAGCACCTAATTGAGTTAAGTAATATGCCGCAGCAGAACCAACATTTCCAAAACCTTGCACAATAGCACGTTTTCCAGAAATATTACCTCCATAAATATTATAATAATGTTTAACAGCTTCGGCTACACCATACCCAGTTAGCATGTCTGCTACTGTGTATTTTTTAGATAAATCTGGTGAATAAGTATCATCTTCAATAACTTTAATTACACCTTGCCTCAATTGACCTATTCTATTGATTTTATCAGCCTCGGTTGGTTTAAAATGACCGTTAAAAATTCCTTCTTGCGGGTGCCATACACCACAGCTTTCAGTAATTGGAATAACATCTTTATCAGCATCTACATTTAAATCGCCTCCAGTACCGTAATAATGCTTTAACAATGGTGTTACAGCTTTATACCAACGCTCTAAAACGCCACGCTTTCTTGGGTCATTCGGATCAAAATTAATACCTGATTTCGCTCCTCCAATTGCTGGCCCTGATACCGTAAACTTTACCTCCATTGTTTTTGCCAGAGACAATACTTCGTTTTTATTTAACCCTTTACGCATACGTGTACCACCACCAGCAGCACCTCCTCGCAATGAGTTAATTACAGTCCATCCTTCGGCATCAGTTTCTTGATCTTTCCAGTGAAAAACAATTTCTGGTTGCTTTTCTTCATATTTTTTTAATAAATCTTTCATGTTTTGTTGCTTTAACTTTTTAATAAATTGAACTTTCGATTATTGATATCGATTTTACTGAAGTATGTTTAAATTTAATATCCCCAAGGGGGGTTAAAGCTGTTCCATTTATATAGGTTTTTAAATAAAAGCGTGTAAATATAATAAACTAATTCTTATTATTTACAATTAAAGACCACTCCTGATGAATGATTTTTTTTAGCCCCAGTTACAGAAGCTAAAACATTAACCTCATCTCTTAATTTTAACACACCTAGAAACCCAAAAATTAAAGCTTCTTTATATTCAATTAGGTTTGATTCTGATAAATAAATTTCATTTTCTGACATTGACTTGATTTGATTAATCAGCAATAAATTATATGCTCCTCCTCCAGTAATTAATACCCTGCCTTTATTACAAAACTGCTTAGTAATCTGAAGCGCACAGTGCTCTACAAACGTTCTTAAAACATCTGAAACAGTTAATTCAAAACGGTCTATTAAAGGAAAAATAGTTTCTTGAACCCATTCTAAACCCAATGATTTTGGAAAATCTAATTGATAAAACTCTAAAGAATTCAATTTATCTAAGAGTTCAATATTTATTTTTCCTGAAGCCGCAATTCGTCCTCCATCATCATAAGACAGTCCTAGTTGCTGCACATAATGATTTAAAACAATATTTACCGGGCAAATATCATACGCAATTCGTTGATTATTTTTTTGAGTGGATATATTCGAAAACCCACCCAGGTTTAAGCAGTAGTCAAATTCCGAAAACAAGAGCTCATCACCAATTGGCACTAACGGCGCGCCTTGTCCGCCTAAACGAACATCTTGTACTCTAAAGTCACACACTACTTTTTGTTGCAATAAGTCTGACAATTGTTCTAAATTCCCAATTTGTAGTGTAAGTCCATTTTTGGGTTGATGCAAAATAGTATGCCCGTGAGAACACACAGCATCAATGTTTTTCAATTGGTGTTTCTCAATAAAACCATTGATTACCTCAGCTAATAACTTGGTGTAATTAACATTTAAGCTTTCTAAATCCGATTCAGAACAATTAATAGCCTCACGTAATTTAGTTTCCCAACTTGATGTGTATGCAATGGTTTCTCCATGTATAATATCATAAGTCCATTTCTCTTCTTTTTTAAAATGAAGATAGGCCACATCAATACCGTCTAATGAGGTTCCGGACATCACTCCAACCACATAATATTCTGACACATTCATAAATTTTTCAGTTAACTGTTAACAAATATAGAGAATACATCCTACAGACGTCTTGATTTTAAAAGCAAAATAACACGCAATTTTCAGCAAACAAACTCGTAGTGAGTATATTGCTAGAAACCTAAAATAATTCGAGAGAATCTCTTATATTTGTGACTTTCTTATAAAAATCACATACAAAAATACATATAATGGACTTTAACCTTACAGAAGAGCATATTATGATTCGTGATGCTGCAAGAGATTTTGCACAGACTGAATTATTACCAGGAGTAATTGAAAGAGATAACAAGCAAGAATTCCCACAAGAATTAGTGCGAAAAATGGGAGACTTAGGATTCATGGGAATCATGGTTGACCCTAAGTATGGAGGAAGCGGAATGGATGCTACTTCTTACGTTTTAATTATGGAGGAGCTTTCTAAAATTGATGCGTCTGCCTCAGTAATGGTTTCTGTAAACAACTCATTAGTATGTTACGGTTTAGAAGCTTACGGTTCTGAAGCACAAAAAGAGAAATACTTAACTAAATTAGCTACTGGTGAAGAAATCGGAGCGTTTTGTTTAAGTGAACCTGAAGCTGGTTCAGATGCCACGTCACAAAGCACCACTGCCATTGACAAAGGTGATCATTATGTAATTAACGGTACAAAAAACTGGATTACAAATGGTGGACGCGCTGGAGTATACTTGGTAATTGCACAAACAGACAGAGAAAAAGGACACAGAGGAATCAACGCTTTTATTGTTGAAAAAGGCATGGAAGGTTTTGATATTGGGCCAAAAGAAGATAAGCTAGGAATTAGAGGTTCTGACACACATACGCTGCAATTTAACGACGTAAAAGTACCTAAAGAAAATAGAATTGGTGAAGATGGTTTTGGATTCAAATTCGCGATGAAAACGTTGTCTGGTGGACGTATTGGTATTGCTTCTCAAGCTTTAGGTATTGCTTCTGGAGCTTATGAGTTAGCCTTGAAATATTCTAAAGAGCGTAAGGCTTTTGGAACTGAAATTTGCAACCATCAAGCTATTGCTTTTAAACTAGCAGATATGGCTACTGAAATTGAAGCGGCACGTTTATTAGTTATGAAGGCTGCTTGGGACAAAGACCAAGGCAACAACTACGATATGAGTAGTGCTATGGCGAAGTTATATGCTTCTAAAGTAGCTATGGAACAAACTGTTGAAGCTGTACAAATACACGGTGGAAACGGATTTGTAAAAGAATACCACGTTGAGCGTTTAATGCGTGATGCAAAAATTACTCAAATTTATGAAGGAACTTCTGAAATTCAGAAAATTGTAATTTCAAGAGGTGTGATAAAAGGATAAGCTTTTAAACATCTATTTAAATAAAAAAGACCGCCAATTGGCGGTCTTTCTTTTTCTCTTAAATTAAAATTTCTGGCTAATCAAAAAAGTTAATCCATGTCAAACCTAATCCCTAATGATATGTTATTTTGTTTAGCGTTAGGGTTTGAAAATAACGGGTTCAAATCATACTTTGTATACAGCCCAACTGCCCCCCATGACACATAACCACTTACACCATACACAAAATCGTTCATATTGAAATCGTTTTTTTGCTTATCGCGTTCTCTATCGCCATCAACACTGTATTTTAATTTCTGACGCGTTCCGATACGCAAACCAGCGTATCCACCTAATCCTACTTTAAATTTCTTTCGTGTAGAATAACGGAAATAATGTTCCCTTTCTATCTTCTTAGATGGGCCGAATTCAAAATGAATAGGTAGCACCAAGTTGGTGAAACGAATTTTAGACTTTCTTAATTCATGAGGAAATGTTTCTAATGTTGTAACATCACCATTTTTAACAAAATACTGATTGTCTTTTGGCTTCAAACTATTGTATTGCAACGACAGCCCATATTTAAAACGCAACCAGTTTGACTCTTTAAACACACGTGTACGCCACGCAAAACCAAGCTCAAAAAAACGAGATCCAGCTGCTTTATAATCAGAGTCATTTAAGGACTTGCCCTCTTGAATAGCATTATTAAAACCTACAGCTACAACAATATCAGAATAAGTTCGCCTATCGTATTTTATAAGTTTGTCCGAATTGATATTAATCACGCCTCTTCCTCCTATTGAAATAGAAAAACTACCATCTATACCTTCTGTACCATTTTTAATATCAGTAACTTTTCTTTGAATTTCGTAGGCGTATTTAGTTGCGATTTCTTTTTTTAAGTCACTCGCTTCTTCAAGAGATAACGCTCCATTATCCAATTTCACGTTTATTTCTTCTACTTCCTTTTTCATTAACTCTTTTTGCTTTGAAACAACTTTATCTATTCGTTCCTGCATTTCAGTAGTTACTGAATCTTTTTTTACTTCTTCTTGCGCAATTGATTGTGCTGCAAAACATAGCATCATTATTAAAATGAGCTTTCTTGTACGATTTAACATAACTGTTCGTTTTTTAAATTAAAATTGACTGATGATGATTCTTGGTAATTAATTATCGTTTCGTTTTATCACAGCAGTTTTCGTTTTCTGAAATCCAGATTTCAGTTTATTGAAAACATTAGCTTTAAAAGACAAATCGAGTTCTTGCTCTACATCTGCCAATAACGCATCTGCATCTACTGTAATGGTTGATTTATTCGTAGATTTTTTCTGTGGTAACTTACTTATTTCTTGAGTTGCTAACGCTAATAGCATATCCACTTCTGAATCAAGATTATTGTCATCATCATTAGTTGATGTCGCTATCATAAAACTATCAACACCAACAGTATTCTCTTCAGAATTAGATGATATTTTTTCCGCTTTAAACATTCGCTTTTCACCAACTACTGAAGCAAGTTCTGTATGTCTTTGAGGTATGTTTTTCAAAGGGTTAACAGCATCTTTATTATCCATTTTATCAATATCTAACATTGTGTTTTCTACTACTTCATGTTCTCCGTCCGCTACTTTTAGGGGTTCGTCTGGAGTATTTTTTATAGTTTCAGATGGTTCTATAGTCCTATTGTTATCAGTCTCTACAACAACAGGCTGAACTTGATTTATTGACGAACCAGAATTCATGAAAAAAGCTAAACTCCCTAATAACACCAATACACTAGCTGCAATAGTATATCTAAAATAGCTTTTAGCAGGGACGGCTTCTTCCTTTGCATCTAGCATAGTTTCTAACCTACCCCATGATGTTGAACTAGGCTGAATAGATCTTTTTTCAAGTGTCTTTTTTATGTCTTTATCGTGTACCATTCTCGATGTTTTTTAGATGTTCTAATTTTTGCTGAAGCATTTTTCGCGCTTTGAACAATTGTGATTTTGAGGTATTCTCTGATACATCTAACATTTTTGCAATCTCCTGATGTTTATAACCTTCAACGGCAAATAGTATAAAAACCATTTTATACCCCTTTGGCAATTCATCTATTAAAGTTTGAATTTCAGCAACATCATAAGTTGATATAATTGTATTTTCTGCATGTTCCGAAATTGTTTCTATACTATCTGTTAATAACAACTCTTTCTTTTTACGATAATACGATATGCATTCATTTACCATAATTCGTCTTAACCAACCTTCAAAATTTCCTTCATTAGTAAACGATTTTAAATTCTGAAACGCTTTAAAAAAAGCGGTTAGCATGACGTCTTCTGCTTCTTGAACATCCTTTACATAATACCTGCAAACACTTAGCATTTTTGGTGCATGTTGTTCGTACAATTCTTTTTGTGCTGTACGTGATTTTGCTATAGCTTTTGCTATGCATTGCTGTTCAGATTTATGTAATGATACTATTTTCAACAGTGTTAGTTTTCCGTTCTATTTATAAAGACGCAAAAATGATACAAAAGGTTGCCTGAAGGTTGAAAAATATTATTTTTTACGTTCAATCACGTAATTTACCATTGCGGTAAGTGATGTTTTATAAGGAGATTCTGGGTAGTTTTCTAAAAGCTGTAAAGCTTCTTTTTGGTAGGCAATCATTTTAGACACAGCATATTCTAATCCGCCTTTTTCTTTTACAAAAGCAATAACTTCCTTAACGCGCTTAGAGTTTTTATTATGCTTTTTTATAGAATTAATTACCCATGCTTTTTCTTTAGCGTCAGAGGTATTCAATGCATAAATTAACGGCAAAGTCATTTTTTGTTCTTTGATATCTATACCCGTTGGTTTACCAATTTTAGCAGAACCGTAATCAAACAAATCATCTTTTATTTGAAACGCCATTCCTATCAACTCCCCGAACTTACGCATATTTTCTACTTCTTCATCCGTACCATTCACAGCACAAGCACCCAAACTGCAACAAGCAGCTATTAGTGTAGCAGTTTTCTGGCGGATAATTTCGTAATATACAGCTTCGGTAATATCAAGTTTTCTTGCTTTTTCTATCTGTAAGAGTTCCCCTTCGCTCATTTCTCTAACAGCAACAGATATAATCTTTAACAAATCGAAATCACCATTATCTATTGATAATAACAACCCTTTTGACAGTAAATAATCACCAACTAAAACAGCAATTTTATTTTTCCAAAGTGCATTTATTGAAAAGAAACCACGACGTCTATCAGAATCATCTACGACATCATCATGTACTAAAGTAGCCGTATGAATTAATTCTATAACTGAAGCTCCACGATAGGTACGTTCATTTACAGATTCACCAGATACCATTTTAGCCACCAAAAACACAAACATCGGACGCATTTGTTTTCCTTTTCGGTTAACTATATAATGGGTAATTTTATTAAGAAGCGCTACTCTTGACGTCATTGAGTTGGAAAACTTTTGTTCAAAAAGTTCCATTTCTTCACGAATAGGTTGTTTTATGTGCTCAACAATCTTCAAGTTAGCTATAGGTTAAAATTGCAATACAAACTTAATAAAAAATATAATGTGAGTTCACTTTAAAATTTGATTAAGAAAATCTAGCCCTTATTAGCCAATTGACCACAAGCAGCATCAATATCTTTTCCTCTTGATCGACGCACAGTTGCAGGAATATGATGTTTTTCTAGCTGACGCAAATACTCATCTACTAAACTTCTATCGGCTTGCTGAAACATTCCGTCATCTATAGGGTTGTATTCAATAATATTCACTTTACAGGGCACGTAACTACAAAACTTCAACAAAGCATCTATGGCTTCTTGATTGTCATTAATTCCTTTCCAAACAATATATTCGTAAGAAATTCTACTTTTGGTTTTTGAATACCAATATGCTAGAGCTTCTCTTAAATCAGTTAAAGGGAATGTTTCGTTAAACGGCATAATCTTAGTTCTCACCTCATCAATTGCTGAGTGTAAAGACACTGCTAATTTGAACTTTACCTCATCATCTGCCATTTTTTTAATCATCTTCGGAATACCAGACGTTGATACGATAATACGTTTTGGCGACATTCCTAATCCTTCTGGAGATGTGATTTTATCAATAGCTTTGATGACATTGTTATAGTTCATTAAGGGTTCTCCCATACCCATAAATACAATATTTGAAAGCGGTCTGTCATAGTACTGCCTACTTTCTTTATCTATTGCAACTACCTGATCATAAATTTCATCCGGATTCAAATTACGCATGCGTTTTAAACGTGCTGTGGCACAAAACTGGCAATCTAAACTACATCCTACCTGGCTTGACACACAAGCCGTTGTTCTGGTGGCTGTAGGGATTAATACAGATTCAACGATTAAACCGTCATGTAGTTTTACGGCATTTTTTATGGTTCCATCAGAACTACGCTGCATTTGGTCTACAGAAATATGATTGATTACAAAATTAGCTTCAAGCATTTCTCTGGTGGTTTTAGAAAGGTTTGTCATGTCATCAAAAACATGTGCGCCTTTTCCCCATAACCATTCGTACACTTGATTTCCTCGAAAAGCTTTATCCCCATTTTCTGTAAAAAATGTTCTTAGCTCTTCTTTGGTTAATTTTCTAATATCTCTTTTTGTAACTTCCATATCTGATGCAAAAGTAATAAGAATTAACAAACTCTTGAATGATAGACGCTTTTGTTTTTACTTATTCAAAAATTAATCGACCTGTGTATAGCTCGTCCACATCAACAATTGGCGGCTGATTTTTAGCAATTACATCCCCCGTACTGAGTAGAGTCCCTTTTAATTCTAATTGCGGGTTCACAATAACTTTATTAGTTCCACGATGATAAATTGTGACATTATTAGCGATTAAATTTGCGGCTTTTAATTTACCATCACCAGCTGCAAATGTGATATTTAGATTTTCTGTTGTTCCTGAAAATTTAAATGTGGTTAAGTTATTACCTACAACTTTAAGGTTTTGCGCATTCAAATTCAGATTAATATCTCCAACTGCTATAATTGATGTGTCGTTATAATCTTCAGAAAGCACATCTAAATCTGGATAATTCAAAACACCATCAGAACTAATTTTAAATTGTGTAGAGCTAATAATTTCGGTAATATTAGGCGATGTTACATATACTTTTGTAATGTTATAATCTCTCACAAAATTACAGGTGTTGTGTTCAGTTATAATCAAGCGTTCATTTACAACAGAAAGTTCAACATCATTTAACAAATTTTCTCCGGTTTCTAAAATCACTTTTTGCTCAAGCCCTTCTTTTAAAATCAGTTCAACATCTCTGTTCACCTTGATTTTAGTAAAAGTTGGTAATTCTACCTCAACACTTATACTACTTCCGGCTTCTTGAAAACAGTCATTTGCATTTTCACTGTCGCAAGCAAATAGCAACACACAAAAACATATATATATAATTTTCTTCATTTTACTCAAATTATAATCTTACACCTATTCCAAATTCTAAAGCTTCTGCAGCTGCACCATGTGCTTTTAAAGTCATTGATCCAAATACTTTATCTCCAAAATAACGTTTTAATCCGATGCGTTCATAAACTCGAATTTCAAATTCATACGGATAGTACACATAATACCCCAACTGTGTGATTAATGACATCTTATTGATAAACAATTCATGACCAACAAACAACCCTACACGTTTGTAATCGGTATCCGGATCAATATTGTTTTCTGGATATGCTATAGAATTAAACTTTATTTCTTCTTTTAAAAACATAGAGAAAAAAGCATCAACACCAACTTGAACAGCACTAACTTGCCCTAAACGTTTATCAGCATAAAAAGACGCCACATAAAATGGATATTGCTTTGTACCAATTACATCTCCTTGATTAATACCACCTCTGAAAGCGAGGTTGTATTTAATTTTTTTATCAATTACAGTAGAATCTTTTTCTCTATGAGTATAAGTAACTTCATCATTGTTATCTAAATTATACGTCAATCCTAAATTGACAGAAAACGTATTGATACTTGTATTTGGCGCTTTTATATTCGCATTTGAATAATGTGTTAAAGTCAACCCTGTTTGCACACCAATAGGCGATTTAAACAAGCGCTCTTTTTTAAAGTTTAGCATCATATATGTACTGCTCAACAAACGGGAGCCAAACGCTACATTTCTATGGTTTGTATCGCTATCATAAGGGTTAGAGGCGTAAGCAACTCCTTGCCCTATGCGAAACATCAAATGACGCTTCAAAAAGTAAAAACTGTAATGCCCATATAGAGAATAATTTTCTCCTAAATACTCATTCTTAAAATCTTGATATAAAAACGACACTCCAATGTCAGGGTAATTGAAACGCTCATGCCAAGCCTGACTCCCAAATGTTTTTTTATTCCAACTTAACAGCACACCTTCAGGATGCCCTGTTATTAAATGTAAAATATCAGAGTTGTGATTGGCAATAACACCATACATATAATTAACATCTATCGTAGAAGATTGAGAGGAGAGTTCCTTTTGAGAAAATCCAACTAACCCAATACACAAGAATAAAAAAAGAGTTATTTTTTTTATCATAAGGCCGCAAATATAAGCAATTATGTGTAGCAACTACGCCACCCCTAAAACTTAAAGCACTCATGATGACCTTACTAAAATAAAAGACTTAACTTAAAAATAATAGTTATTCGTGGTTTTGCCTATATTTTTATGTATTTTCGCGCACTGATTAAAAAAACAAAACAAAAGCTATGAGCGCAGCAATAAAAAGAACATTTGATGTTTTAATAGAAATTCCAAAAGGAAGCAGGAATAAATACGAATACGATTTCGAATTAGGGAAAATCAGATTTGACAGAATGTTATTTTCTTCAATGATGTACCCTGCAGATTACGGGTTTATTCCAGAAACTTTAGCTTTAGATGGTGATCCATTAGACGTATTAGTTTTAGGAACTGAGCCTACTTTCCCTATGTGTGTTATGGAAGTGAAGCCAATTGGTGTATTCCATATGGCAGATGAAAAAGGACCAGATGAAAAAATTATCTGTGTACCAGTTTCTGATCCAATCTGGAATAACTTAAGTGACTTGTCTGATATGAACCCACACCAAGTAAAAGAAATCACACACTTTTTTCAAGTATACAAGGATCTTGAAAAGAAAAAAGTAGATGTTGGCGGATGGGGAGATGCTCAAGAAGCATATGACATTTTAGACAAATGTATTGAGCGCTACGAATCTAGTGAACACAAAACTACAGGAAACTTTACAATCTAGTAATTTTCTTACACTATACTAAAAAGGCGGTATTCAATTAGAGTACCGCCTTTTTTATATCTCATTGATTTTTAGTACTTTTAGAAATACTAATCTTTTAAACTTAAACTAACTTATGAAATCAATGATGATTTATATGCCAATTGCAGCTGCTGTAATTGGGCTTCTTTATATGCTTATTAAAAAAGCATGGGTAATGAAACAGGATGCTGGCGATGGAAAAATGAAAGAAATTTCTGATCACATCTATGAAGGCGCACTTGCTTTTCTAAATGCTGAATACCGATTATTAGCTGTTTTTGTACTTATTGTAAGTGTATTACTTGCAGTTGTATCGTATAGCGTACCAACTACAGATTGGCTCATTGTAATTGCCTTTATTTGTGGTGCTTTTTTCTCTGCATTAGCAGGAAATATGGGAATGAAAATAGCCACTAAGACTAATGTAAGAACTACGCAAGCCGCAAAAACGAGTTTGCCTAATGCGCTAAAAGTGTCTTTTGGAGGTGGAACTGTAATGGGGCTAGGCGTTGCTGGTTTAGCTGTTCTTGGCTTAACAACCTTCTTTATCATCTTCTATCAACTCTATATGGGTGGTGAATGGACCTCTATTGATGATATGACCATTGTATTAGAAACTCTAGCAGGCTTCTCACTTGGAGCTGAATCAATAGCTCTATTTGCGCGTGTTGGTGGTGGAATTTATACTAAAGCTGCTGATGTTGGTGCCGACTTAGTAGGAAAAGTAGAAGCAGGCATTCCTGAAGATGATCCTAGAAATCCCGCCACAATTGCAGATAATGTAGGTGATAATGTAGGTGACGTAGCTGGTATGGGGGCCGATTTATTTGGTTCATATGTAGCAACAGTTTTAGCTGCCATGGTTCTAGGAAATTATGTTATAAAAGATATGGGAGGCGCTATTGATGATGTCTTTGGAGGTATCGGCCCAATTTTATTACCTATGGCAATTGCTGGGGTTGGTATTATCATTTCAATGATAGGAACAATGTTAGTGAACATCACATCAAATGACGCGAAAGAAGCTCAAGTTATGGGAGCTTTAAACAAAGGAAATATCACATCAATAATTTTAGTGGCAATATCTTGTTTTGGCTTATGCAAATGGATGCTTCCAGAAACAATGCAAATGAATTTCTTTGGCGAGGGCGTACAAGACATTTCTTCAATGCGTGTGTTTTATGCAACCTTAGTCGGATTGGTTGTTGGTGGGGTAATTTCATCAATTACAGAATACTACACAGGTTTAGGAAAGAAACCCATTCTACAAATTGTAGAAAAATCAAGCACAGGAGCAGGAACAAATATTATCGCTGGACTTGCTACTGGTATGGTATCAACTTTTCCTTCAGTGTTATTATTCGCAGGAGCTATATGGACTTCTTATGAATTAGCTGGGTTTTACGGCGTAGCTTTAGCAGCCTCAGCAATGATGGCAACAACGGCTATGCAATTGGCTATTGATGCTTTCGGGCCTATTGCCGATAATGCTGGTGGTATTGCTGAAATGAGTGAACAAGAGCCTATTGTTAGAGAACGCACAGACATTCTTGATGCCGTAGGAAACACAACTGCTGCAACTGGAAAAGGATTCGCCATTGCTTCTGCAGCATTAACCTCTTTAGCTTTGTTTGCTGCTTACGTTACATTTACAGGAATTGATGGTATCAATATTTTTAAAGCACCCGTTTTAGCCATGTTATTTGTAGGTGGTATGGTACCAGTAGTATTTTCTGCCTTAGCAATGAATGCTGTAGGTAAAGCAGCTATGGAAATGGTATATGAAGTAAGACGTCAGTTTAAAGAGATTCCAGGAATTATGGAAGGTACCGGAAAACCTGAATACGATAAGTGTGTTGCAATTTCTACAAAAGCATCATTAAAAGAAATGATATTACCAGGTTTACTTACTATAGGTTTACCGTTACTAATTGCCTTTATGCCGTTACTATTTGGCATGGAGAAATTAGCCATAGCAGAAATGTTAGGTGGTTACATGGCTGGTGTTACTGTTTCTGGTGTGCTATGGGCTATCTTCCAAAACAATGCTGGTGGTGCCTGGGACAATGCCAAAAAATCTTTTGAAGCTGGGGTAGAAATCAACGGTGTGATGACATATAAAGGATCTGACGCTCATAAAGCAGCTGTTACCGGAGATACTGTTGGTGATCCGTTTAAAGATACTTCAGGACCATCAATGAATATTTTAATTAAACTAACCTGTTTAATAGGATTGGTTATTGCGCCAATTTTGGGTGGACATTCAGAGACGCATGAAGTGAACAAAGAAGTTAAAATTTGGATTGATGAAAATGGTAAAAAACATGTTCTTGATTCTGATACAGAATTGCAATTTTCTGAAGATGACCATACACTTGATAAACAAGTAGAAGTAAAAATGAAGAAAAATAAAGACGGTACTGTTGAAGCTACCGTTAGCAGTACAATTACCGAAAACGGGAAAGCTATTGTAACAGAGCAAATTTTTAAAGGATCTGAAGATGAGGTTAACGCAAAAATTAACGCATTACAAGAAGAGTCAACTAAAAAATCATCTCCAGATATTTCGGAGTTAGAAGGTGTTTGGACTTTGGATGGATCACATACGTATGTTGATTTTTCTATCAGGCATATTTTAGCAACATCAAAAGGAAGTTTTAAAACAGTTTCTGGTGAATTTGATTTTTCTGAAAACAACTTTAAAGCGAGTGTAACAATTGATGTGAATTCTATCAACACCTCAAATGACAAAAGAGATGCACATTTAAAAGAAGATGAATACTTTGGCGCAGAGAAATTTCCAACAATCACTTTTATAGCTAACAAGATAACTAAAACACCTCATGATGTTTTATTACACGGACAGTTGACGGTAAAGGATGTTACAAAAGATGTTTTATTACCTATAAAATATCTAGGACAACAAGCAACGCCTTGGGGGTTTCCAACTGCAGCATTTGAAGGTGAAATCACCATTAACAGAGCTGAATTTCATGTAGGTGACCCTGGTGGTTTATTAGGTGATGATGTTAAAGTTGAGTTCTCTATGGAGTTGAACCCGAAAAAAGAAGAGTAAGGCTAAAAAAACATACTGCATACAAAAATGCCCTTTAGATGTACTAAAGGGCATTTTTGTATGTGAATTTTTGTTCCTAAAACAGTCCATTTAATTCAGCGTCTATTTTATTGATAATAGCCCCTAAATCTTCAGGGTTGTCAACAAAGTTTAAATCATCAACATCAATGATGAGTAACTTGCCTTTATAATCGTGTATCCACGCTTCATAGCGCTCATTTAATCTGCTCAAATACTCTATACTAATTGAGTTTTCATAATCTCTACCACGTTTATGAATCTGGCCTACTAAATTAGGAATTGAACTTCGTAAGTAAATTAACAAATCTGGTCCTTTTACTAGAGATTCCATCAACTCAAATAAGGATTTGTAGTTTTCAAAATCTCTGTTAGTCATCAATCCCATTGAATGTAAGTTAGGCGCAAAAATATGCGCATCTTCATAAATGGTTCTGTCTTGAATTGTGTCTTGACCGCTTTCTCTAATTTCTAAAACTTGTCGGAATCTTGAATTTAAAAAATAGACTTGCAGATTGAATGACCAACGTTCCATTTTGGTGTAAAAGTCATCCAAATACGGATTATCAACTACATCTTCAAATTGAGGCTCCCAATTAAAATGTTTTGCTAATAACCGTGTAAGTGTTGTTTTACCAGCGCCAATATTTCCTGCAATTGCTACGTGCATATCTAATCTGTTTGTTTCAAGTTAATTGCAAAAGAATGTAGTTCTTTTCCAGTGTAAATATACAAGGTTTCATTTGTTACAGAAAAATCTTTAATGGGTATTTCTGGTAAGATTATTTTTTTGGGGCTTGTTTCTTCAGCAGATAATAAAAATAATTCATTTGCCTTTTTCAATACAAAGAATCCTTTATAATACACAAAATCTTCATAGTCTTCTAAAATGTATGTGTTTAACAAAGTACCATACACATTAAATTGCAACAGTTTAGTTGTACTGAGGGCCCAACAAAAGTTATAATTACTATGAAATTTTAATATGGGGTCTTGAAGTGGTGTCGTAGAAACTTCTATAATATCATGTTGAGGGTTATACACCTGTAGTTGTTGTGTGTCTGAATTAAAAACCCATAAGCGTTTGTTACTTGTTATTGCTACGTAAGCAACTGAGTTAAAGCTAATCAATGCATTAAAATCAATTGTATTTAATTCGCCTAACTTTTTGTCTAGTTGTACAAACGCATTAAAATCTTTATAGAAAACAGACGATTGCAAAGCGTTTACAATACCAACATTATTTATGCGCCCTAATTGAACATTTTTATACGAATAAGCCCCTTTAGAAGTGTCTTTAAAAAGCGTGTTGTCTTTAATAAAAAACAGATCATCAAACATATTCACTCCAATAAACTCATCAACTTTCAATGCAACCACCTTCTTTAATTCAAGCGTTTTACTTTCTTGAGAAAACACACTCCATCCTATGATTAGAAACCATAATAAAACACTTTTTCCTCTTAATGACTTCATCATTTCACATCTATTACTTTAAAGTTATTGGCACCCATATTTCTTCTTCAGATTCAGGGTCGTTTAATTTTGAATTAGCCCCTAAAATCTCAAAATGAGGTCTATTATCAAGTGAGTATTGAGAGTTGGGCAGCCAATCTCTAAAAATATAATCATAAATACCCTTGTCAGACATCAGACCTTTATGCTCAAAAACTGCATACTGACCACCAACAAAATTATACACTTCCATCCCCTTTGGTAGCTCGGTAATTTTTGCACATTCTACCAAAGCATACTTAATAAATTCAGCAGAAGGATTAAATTTTAAAAAGTAGTTGTCATGATACACACGTAAATCAAAAACATTAGAGTTCTTCAAATCTTGAATTTCCTTTTTTCGAGGCATGAAGGTCTTGAATAACTCTCCAGTTAAATCATTAACTAATGACATTCTTTTTGACATACCTATGAGTTGCTTATCTGAACTAATTTTAATTTTCGGTTGAAGTTTCTGTGTCATGATTTTATTGAATAATAGCCAAGATACTCTAATTTAATCACAAAACAACCTATTACCTTCTCCCCTACATGGATATTTTATCTTATTATTTTTCGATATCCTATTTAAAACTGAATTAGAAACACATAAAATTAAACCTTTGAATAAAAAGAGAGTCTAATCATGTAACAATAAGAACGCTAAGTCGTCTTATTTAAGAATCATATTTTAAACTAGTCAAAATGAAATTTATTGCAACCACATTTTTAGCTCTTTTTAGCGCAACACTTTTTGCTCAAGACTTTCAAGGGAAAGCCATTTACCAATCTAAAACAACTGTTGATTTAGACAAATGGGGAGGTGGAAACCTATCACCTGAACGTAAAAAAATGATGCAGGAGCGTATGAAAAGTATGCTTGAAAAAACATATGTGCTATCGTTCAATAAAACAGAATCTACTTATAAAGAGGAAGAAAAACTTGCTGCTCCCGGACAAGGTGCTAACAGGTGGGGCGGTATGATGAGTAGTTTTACTGCAGGACCTCAATATAAAAATATTAAAACTCAAGAATTATTACAAGACCAAGAGTTTTTTGGAAAACAATTTTTAATTAAAGATTCGTTACCAAAATTAACTTGGAAAATGGAAAGCGAAACCAAACAAATAGGTCAATACATGTGTTTTAAAGCTACAGCTATAAAAAAAGTTGACGAAATGGATTGGAAGAGTATGCGTAGAAAAAAGCCTAAAAATGATGAAAAGATTAAAGATTCAACTGCGGCAAAAGATCCAATGACAGAAATTGAAACGCCTAAAGAAATAGAAATTACTGCGTGGTACACCATGCAAATACCCGTAAGTCAAGGCCCAGCAGAATACAATGGCTTACCTGGCTTAATTTTAGAAATCAATGCAGACAAAACAACTATTTTGTGTTCTAAAATAGTCTTAAACCCTAGTGAAAAAGCAACTATAAAAGCACCTTCAAAAGGAAAAGAAGTGACTAAAAAAGAATACAATGACATTGTTAAAAAGAAAATGGAAGAAATGAGAGAAATGTACGGAGGACGACGTGGCAAAAAAACTCATGGATATTAATCATCTTTCATAAATATTCAAGTAGTTACACAAACTCACAAAACAACAATGAAACACCTATTAACAGCGTTACTTTTAGTAGTAACTAGTTATTCCTTTGCTCAAATTAAAGTAGAAGGAGTCGTAAAAGATAGTATTGGAAACCCATTAGATTTAGCCAATGTTATTGCCATAAACCAAGACACTAAAAACTTAGATTCTTACGGGATTACAAATGATCAAGGTCGTTATAAACTAACCTTGAATAAAAATGCAACTTATAAACTTCAAGTAAGTTATATAGGTATGAAAAATCATGAAGAAATTTTAACCACTAAAGAAATTTCCATAACAAAAGATTTCAATTTAGTTGAAGATAATGCTTTAGACGCAGTAGAACTAACTTATGATATGCCCGTGACCATTAAAGGCGATACTATAGTGTATAACGCTGATTCTTTTAAAAATGGTACTGAACGTAAATTAGAAGATGTGCTAAAAAAACTACCTGGCGTAGAAATAAATGATGATGGCCAAGTTGAAGTTGAAGGTAAGGTTGTTGGTAAAGTTATGGTTGAAGGTAAAGAATTCTTTGATGGCGACTCAAAACTGGCAACAAAAAACATTCCAGCAAATGCTGTTGATAAAATTGAAGTTTTAAAAAACCATGCAGATGTTGGTCAATTAAGTGGTGTTCAGAACAATCAAGATAACATCGCTTTAAACATCAAATTAAAAGATGGTAAAAAGAGTTTTTGGTTCGGTACAGTAACTGCTGGTGGTGGATTTACAGAAAACGACGGTTTATACATTATTCAACCAAAATTATTTTATTACAGCCCAGAATACAGTGTCAATATTATAGGTGATATAAACAATATTGGTGAAGTAGCCTTTACACGTCGTGATTATTTTAACTTCACTGGTGGTTTTAAAAACCCAAGTAGACAAAGCGGTACTAATATTAGTTTAGGAAATAATGACTTAGGATTTTTAACACTTCAAAACAATCAAGCAAAGGATATTAACACCAAGTTTGGTGCTGCAAACTTTAGTTTTTCTCCAAGTAAATCTTTAGACATTAGTGGGTTTGGAATTTTTTCAAGCAGTAGGATTGATATGCAAGAAAACAATGCTATTACCTATAACAGTGACTTAAACTTACCTAATGCCGATGAATTTACGGAAAACAATACACGTCAAAAAAGTGACTTGGCTATGTTAAAGTTAAGTGCAAAGTACAAACCTAATACCAATAATCAATTAGATTATGAAATTTTAGGACGCACCTCTAAAGAAGTACAGTTTCAAAACTATTCATCTTCACTTTTGGGAGCTATTGATCAAGAAGAAACATCAAACCCATACAGCATTAACCAAAGCTTAAACTATTACTATACTTTAAATGACACTAATATTTTTTCATTAGAAACTCAATATTTAATTGAAGATGAAGATCCATTTTATAATGCTATACTAGAAGAAAAAGCAAGCTATAGCACTACAGCCTCAGAACTTGGCTTAGACAATGCACAAGTTAATTATGATATTGCACAAGATAAACGTGTGAAGTCAAATCAGATTGACACTAAAGTTGACTACTGGAATATTCTAAATGATAAAAGTAATATTAATGTGACTTTAGGAAACTTATACAGCAACCAGAAATTTAGCAGCAATTTGTTTCAGTTTTTAGACAATGGTGAGCAATTTAATCCAACACCAACAATCAATAGTGGTTTGGATACAAATGCTATAAACTATACCTTTAATGATATATATGTAGGATTGCATTACCGTTTAAAATTAGGGAAATTCACAATTACACCTGGACTTTCAGGACATGCTTATAGCGCCAGAAATAAACAATTTGGCACAACTTATAAAGACAATTTCTTTAGAGTTTTACCCGATTTTAACACCCGTATTCAACTTAAAAAATCTGAAAACATCAACTTTAATTATCGTATGAGTACGGCGTTTACTGACGTCACTAAATTAGCTAGAGGTATTGTGATGAATAATTACAATTCGTTTTTTTCTGGTAACCCGGAGCTAGAAAGTGCCTTATCTCATAATTTAAATTTGACCTATTTTAGTTTTAACATGTTTAATTACACAAACGTATTTGCAAATGTGAGTTATAATAAAAATATTGATGGCATCCGTAACTTTTCTGAACCAGGTATTATAAGAATCAATACACCTTTAAACTCAAATTTGGCTGATGAAAGTGTTAATGCAAGTGGACGTTTTCAAAGAACATTTGGAAAATTAAGAGCAACAGCTAGTGGAAACTTTAGTTATTCAAAATTCAATAACTTTATTGGAATAAGACAATCTGTAAATGAAAACTATACGCAATCATACAGAGCGCAATTTAGAACCAACTTTAGAAAAGCACCAAATGTAGAGTTAAGTTACAGACACACCATACAAGATACCGACTTAGGAAACTCACGTTCTAAATCATACACAAAAGCACCCTCAATAGATTTTGATGCACTTATTTGGAAAGTATTGACTTTTAGAACAGATTACACCTACACTAATTTCAGTAATGATTTAGGAGCTAAAAACACTTACGACTTCTTAAACGCTTCTTTAGCATATAGAAAAGACAAGGACAGCCAATGGGAGTTGGAATTAAAAGCAAGTAATTTACTTGGTACTAAGTCACAAATCAACACCAATCAAAGTGACTACTCTTTAAATACCTCAGAATATTATATTCAACCACGTTTTCTAACATTTAGAGTTATTTACAATTTATAAGATTTAAATTAGCCATAAAAAAAGCCTCTTTGAATTACATCAAAGAGGCTTTTTTTTTAGTATTCAACAACTATTACCAATCAATCGGTTTATAATCTTTTAAGAATTTCCCGCACCAATGTTTTCCTGTATTTATACCGTCTATTAGCGGATCTAAAACTCGTGCTGCACCATCAACAATATCTAATGGTGGTTGAAAATCATGCACTTCAACTTTCTTTTTAGACAGTTCTGCTGGGTCTTCATCGGTTACCCATCCCGTATCTACAGCGTTCATAAAAACACCATCCTTTGCAAAATCTAAGGCAGATGTATGTGTCATCATATTCAAGGCCGCTTTTGCCATATTGGTATGCGGGTGGCGATCCTCTTTAAAAAATCTATGGAATTTACCTTCCATTGCAGAGACGTTTATAATATGTTTTTTTCCTGTATTATCACTACGCATCAATTTTGACAAACGATTACACAATACAAATGGCGCTACAGCATTTACCAGTTGTACTTCAATCATTTCAGTCGTTTCTATTTCTCCTAATTTTAAACGCCAGCTATTGGTTTTACGCAAATCAACTTGTTGTAAATCGGCATCTAACTCGCCTTCAGGAAACACTTCACTTGCTTGTAATGAATTGTCAAAACTATACGGTATTTGAGATAATTTTGCAGATGAACGAATTCCTATTCCTGGTTCAGGGCCATGCCAAGATACAGGTAAGGTATTATTTTTTTGATCAGCAACACTCGTGGTTAACTCATCTAATTCTTGCAAACAAAATTTATGATCATTCAATAACTCTTGAGCAAATTGTGGTAATTTATCAAGTGGTTTTTCCTCTAAAGTCATTAAGTGTTGATAGAATCCAGCCGGGCGTCTTACCGTTTGTGCAGCATTATTAATTAAAATATCTAATCGGTCATATTGTTGTTCAATAAAGTTACAGAAAATCTCAACACTCGGAATATGTCTTAAATCTAACCCATGTATTTTTAAACGATCTCCCCAATCTTTAAAATCAGGTTCTTTAGAAAAACGTAATGCGGAATCTACAGGAAAGCGTGTTGTTGCAACAACAGTTGCTCCAGAACGTAATAATATAAGTGTAATATGATATCCTATTTTTAATCGTGACCCCGTAACTACAGCTACTTGCCCTGTAAGGTCTGCAGTTTGAAAGCGTTTGGCATAATTAAAGTCACCACATTCTGTACACATGGTATCATAAAAATGATGCAGTTTAGTGTACACTGTTTTACAGACATAACAGTTTCTTGGCGATTCTAATTCTTCTGGCTCTTTATTTTCAGGAATCTCCAACATGGATGGCGCAATAAATACCGTTGCTTCACGAGCACTACGAATCCCAGTTGTTTTACGTGCATGTTTGTCACGCTCAATCATTTTTCGCTTCGCTGCTTTTTTAGCGTCTTTTCGTCGTTGTTGAAACTTATCTCTATTTGGCCTAGATAACATTCCTGCGGCTTTCATTAAAGCAATTCTTTTTTCTTCAGGAAGTTCAAATACTTGAGTTGTATTTTCAGATAGTTTTTCTAAAATTGAAATACATTTTTCAATATCTTCATTACTCACTTCGGTAGTTGCCGCGTCGTTAAAATGCTCCATATCTTTAAAAATCTAACCCGTTGGGGATTAAGTTGGCAAATATACCACATTAAAAAAAAGAAGCCTCACTGACTTTTAAAAATCTGTGAGGCTTTATTATTTATAAAAACGGCATTCTATAACCCGAAAGCAGTCTTTACTTTTTCAACATAGTCTAATTTTTCCCAAGTGAATAATTCAACATCAACTTCTATTGACGCACCATTTGGTTGAGAAAACGTTTTAGTTACCGTTTCGTTTTGGCGTCCCATGTGCCCGTAGGCTGCTGTTTCACTATACATTGGATTACGTAATTTTAAACGCTCTTCAATAGCAGATGGACGCATATCAAACACTTCCGAAATCTTTTCAGCAATTTCTCCATCGGTCATGTTAAATGGACAAGTTCCGTAAGTATCTACAAAAATCCCCATAGGTTCAACAACTCCAATAGCATATGACACTTGCACTAAAATTTCATCACAAACTCCAGCGGCAACTAAATTTTTAGCAATATGACGTGTTGCATACGCAGCACTTCTATCAACTTTACTTGGATCTTTACCCGAAAAAGCTCCACCACCGTGAGCTCCTTTTCCTCCGTAGGTATCAACAATAATTTTACGCCCAGTTAATCCAGTATCGCCATGAGGTCCTCCAATTACAAATTTCCCTGTTGGATTAATATGGTATGTAATATCATCTGTAAACAACACCTGAATGTGCTCAGGTAAGGTTGCTATAACTCTAGGGATTACAATTTCAATAATGTCTTTTCTGATTTTCGCTAGCATAACATCATCCTCGCCAAAGTCATCATGTTGTGTAGATACAACTATAGCATCTATACGTTGCGGCGTATTATCATCAGCATATTCAATAGTCACCTGACTTTTAGAATCAGGACGTAAGTATGTGATTGCAGAATTTTCTCTTCTAATTTCTGCTAATTCTTTTAATATTCTGTGTGATAAGTCTAATGCCAATGGCATATAGTTTTCAGTTTCACGCGTGGCATAACCAAACATCATTCCTTGATCTCCTGCTCCTTGTTCTTCTTTTGTAGCACGATCTACACCTCTACTGATATCGTCTGATTGCTCATGTATTGCAGAGAATACACCACAAGAATTACCATCAAACATATACTCACTTTTAGTATATCCAATTTTATTAATGGTTTCTCTTGCAATTTTCTGAACATCTAAATAAGTTGTTGATTTAACTTCTCCAGCTAAAACCACTTGCCCTGTTGTTACTAATGTTTCGCAAGCAACTTTAGACTCTTTGTCAAATGCTAAAAAGTTATCAATTAATGCATCAGAAATTTGATCTGCTACTTTGTCTGGGTGTCCTTCTGAAACTGATTCAGATGTAAATAAATATGCCATATATAAAATTTATCGCTCTCCTTTAGGAGATAAACCTCAATGCAATTGAAGCTTAGTTATACTATATCCTCATAACTATTTCATGAGGCAATTAAATATTCTGGTTAAATTTGACGTGTTCGCCTAAAGAAGTTTACACTGCTTTAGCATTTTTTTAATGAGGTAGCAATCAGTCAAATCTTTCCTCAGAATAAATTATTGACTGCAAAATTACATAATTAGTAGACAGAAACAACTATTTAACTAATAAATAACAAATACATCATCACTCAACAAGCAACTTTAGACATTTATGATAAAAATCAACTAAAAGTATTATAAAATTTAAGATTTTTGCAGTAGATAAAAATAGAGTTACATGATTACTACAGATATTATCATAATTGGAGCTGGCCCAACTGGATTATTTACAGTTTTTGAAGCAGGGTTATTAAAATTAAAATGCCATTTAATTGATGCCTTACCACAAGCTGGTGGACAATGTGCAGAAATATATCCAAAAAAACCAATTTATGATATCCCTGCGTTTCCTGAAGTATTAGCAGGTGATTTAGTAGATAATTTAATGGAGCAAATTAAAGCCTTTGAACCAGGGTTTACACTTGGAGAAAGGGCTGACACCATTGATAAACTTGATGATGGAACATTTATTGTTACAACTAATAAAGGCACACAACATAAAGCGCCAGTAGTTGCTATAGCTGGTGGTTTGGGATCTTTTGAACCACGTAAACCTCCTATTCCTAACATCACTGACTTTGAAGATAAAGGTGTGGCTTATATTATTAGAGATCCAGAAATCTATCGGAATAAAAAAGTAGTTATTGCTGGTGGTGGTGATTCTGCCTTAGATTGGTCTATATTCTTAGCAGATGTAGCATCAGAAGTCACTTTAGTACACAGGCGAAATGATTTTAGAGGTGCTTTAGATTCTGTAGAAAAAGTTGCAGAATTGGCTAAAATTGGAAAAATAAACCTCGTTACCGAAGCAGAAGTAAAAGGCATCGATGGTGATGATGCTTTAAAAAGTGTCACCATAAAACACAAAACTGAAGGAGAATTCACTAAAGAAACGGATTGTTTTATCCCTTTATTTGGATTATTGCCTAAACTAGGACCAATTGCTAACTGGGGATTAGAAATAGAAAAGAATGCCATTAAAGTTAATAACGCCTTAGATTACCAAACAAACATTGAAGGTATTTATGCTATTGGTGATGTAAATACCTACCCTGGAAAATTAAAATTAATTTTATGCGGTTTTCACGAAGCAACATTAATGTGTCAAAGCGCCTACAAACGTATCAATCCAGGTAAAAAATACGTTATGAAATATACAACTGTTGGTGGTGTTGCTGGATTTGATGGTTCAATGAAGGTTGCTAAAAAAGAGCAAGTGTTAAATATTAAAGATTTATAAGATGTCGGACATCAAATTAAAAATCACTGATCGCGAAGGGAATTTACATGAAGTAGATGCACCCACAGATATGGCTATGAATTTAATGGAAGTCATTAAAGGATTTGAGCTTGTACCGGAAGGCACAATCGGAACTTGTGGTGGCATGGCTATGTGTGCCTCATGCCAATGTTATGTAACTTCTGAACATGACTTACCGGAGATGGAGTACGATGAAGAAGCAATGCTTTCCGAAGCCTTTCATGTAGAGGATAATTCTCGTTTAGGGTGCCAATTAAACATCACCCCTGAGTTAGACGGACTAGAAGTCACCTTAGCGCCAGAAGAGTTATAAACTCATAGTAAAGAATATAAAAAAAGCCACGATTATTATAATCGTGGCTTTTTTTTATGTGGTTGTAATTTCTATTAATACAACACTCTAAATTTGATAGTGTGCTCAATGTCTTTTAAAGCTTGTAACACATCTTCATTGTATTCTTTATCTACTTCTACTATAACATAACCAACACTAGAATCAGTTGCCAAATACTGACCAGTTATGTTCAAATCAAATGTTGCTAATACCTTATTTATACTTGCCATAATTCCTGGAACGTTTTTATGAATATGTAAAAAACGATGGCTCTTTTCTTGGCGTGGCAAACGAATGTTTGGAAAATTAACAGCATCTACTGTATTACCAGAATTCATATAACCCATAATTTTGCTTGGCACAAAATCAGCAATATCACGTTGTGCTTCTTCTGTACTTCCTCCAACATGTGGCGTTAAAATGACATTTGGTATCCCTCTTAATTCTGTTTCAAAATCACCATTAGCTCTTGGTTCAACTGGAAAAACATCAACTGCTGCTCCAGAAATTTTACCTGATAACAAAGCGTTTTTTAAAGCGACAATATCTACTACAAATCCTCTTGATAAGTTTACAAATACAGCACCATCTTTCATCCAACTTAACTCTTCAGTTGAAATATAATTTTTGTTATTTGCATTATCATCAATATGTAGTGACACAACATCTACAGTTTGCAGCAATTCTTTTAAACTATGACATTTTTTTGTATTACCAAGTGCTAATCGGTCTTCAATATCATAATAATACACTTGCATCCCTAATGATTCTGCTAGTATTGATAATTGCTTACCTATGTTACCATAACCTACTATTCCAAGTTTTTTACCTCTAACTTCTCTTGATCCTTTTGCAGTTTTATTCCACTGCCCTTGATGTAATTCAGTACTTCTAGCAAACACACTACGCATTAACATAATAATTTGTCCAAGAGCCAATTCAACAACAGATCGTGTATTACTATAAGGAGCATTAAACACGACTACACCATTATTTTTACAAGCATCAAGATTAATTTGCTTAGTACCTATACAAAAAGCTCCAACTACCATTAACTTCTCCGCAGCTGCAATGACCTTTTCTGTAACTTGAGTTTTTGAACGAATTCCTAATACATGAACATCTTTAATTTTTTCAATTAAATCAGATTCACTTAAACTATGCGCTATTGTTTCAACAGAAAACCCATCATCAGATAAGCGCTCAAAAGCATCTGGATGTACATTTTCTAATAATAATATTTTTATGCGATGTTTTGGAAATGATATATTTCTTGGTAATTTATTGACATATAAAAATTCATCAAGATTTGGAGTCACATGGTCGGCATTTGTAATTGCTTTATCACGAGAAACATTTTCTGTATATGCAAAAAACTTATCAGCAATACCGGCTTCACGCATTACGTAATCACTATAACCATCACCGATAACTTGAACTTCACCTGGTAAATTTAAACTTTTCAAGCATTCAATTTTACCATTGTGCTTTGCTAAAGGATTTTCCGTATCAAACCCAACAATTCTATTAGCCTTATCATATTCAAATGTATTTGCAAAAACACGATCAGACGGAATATTATAAGCTGCCACTATTGGATCTATAAACTCTTTAAACCCACAAGAAATCACATATATATCATCCGAATAGTTTTCAAAAAACTCTTTATTTTCTACAATAGATTTAGATACTTTAGTTTTTAAACGATTGGTTAACTCTATTAAATCACCTTTAGAAGCTTTTAATAAGTTAATACGTTGTTCTAAAGATTCAGTAAATGAAATATCACCATCAATACCTTTATTAGTGATGTCAATAATTTCTTTAATAATTGTATCTTTTTGAGGATTATTAGCCAAGGTGATTTCTGCTAATACATCTAATGCCTCTACTCTAGTTAGAGTACTGTCAAAATCAAAAACATATGTTTTTTGAATTTGTTTCATAATAAATTGTGTTGTTGCTGTTAAGCATGTAAAGGTATTAAATATTGAGTAAAAAACGTACGTTATAAATTTTATAATTACACAATTTCATGAAGATTTTATATATTAGCACATGCTTTCAAAAAAGACAAAATACGGTATTAAAGCTCTAACCTACATTGCTAAACAAGAAGAAAAAATTCCTGTTCAAATAGCTGTTATATCTAAAAATGAAAACATTTCACATAAATTTTTAGAAGGTATATTACTAAGCTTAAAAAAAACAGGCTTTTTAGGCTCTAAAAAAGGTAAAGGTGGTGGTTATTATTTAATTAATGACCCGTCACAAGTATTAATGACAGATGTTATTAGAGTATTAGAAGGCCCTATTGCCATGTTACCATGTGTAAGCTTAAATTACTATGAAAAATGTGACGATTGTCCGGATGAAAACACTTGTGGTGTTCATCGCTTAATGATAAAAGTTAGAGACAATACCTTAAAGGTTTTAGAAAATAATACTTTAGCAGACTTAATAAAATAGAAGATTCACTAAACAAAAACAAAAAAACAGTTCATTTATGAGCTGTTTTTTTGTTATAGCCCTAAACAACCCCATAACTTTAAGTTTCTTGTAAAAAAAAACCTCCATATCGTTAGATATAG